>NZ_CAXRAZ010000026.1:0-82815 GCF_964229035.1 Nocardioides sp.
GGCGCCAAACCGCAACATTTGCCGGGCTTTTGTTGCGGTTTGGCACCAATCGACGCACCCCGCGACCGGCCGCCGCCCCACCGCCCACCACCGGCCACCATGGCCCACGCCACGCACGGGTCAGCCGGGCGAGGTGAGGTAGCCCGAGACGAGCGCGGCGATCTCCTCGACCAGCTCCTCGCGGTCGGGACGCTCCGGGCGATCGAGCACCCAGCGGGTGGCGAGGTTCTCCACGGCGAGGACGACGATCCACGCCGCCACCGCGGGTGAGGGGCGTCGGCTGGCGTCGGGGCGGGCGGCGAGGTAGGCCGTGGCGAGCTCCCGCACGCGCCGCTCGAGGGCGGCGCGGCGCTGCCGACTGCGACGGGCGGGCAGCTCCTCGGCGACCACGCGCAGCAGTGCACGGTCGGCGTCCAGGGCGTCGAGGAGGGACTCGGCGACCGCGCGCGCCATGGCGGGCCCGGAGTCGCTGATGCGGTCGGCGAGGGAGGCGGCGACACGGTCGCTGACGTCGTCCCAGTAGCGCTCGACCACGACGTCGAGCAGCGCCGTCTTGTCGGGGAAGTACTGGTAGAGCGAGCCGGGGCTGATGCCGGCCGTCTGGGCGACGCGGTTGGTGCTGAAGCGGTCGTAGCCGTCGGCGACCAGCGTGCGCCGGCCGGCTTCGACGATCCGCTCCACCATCGCGCGCGAGCGCGCCTGGCGTGGTTCCTTGCGCACCGGCCCACCTCCTGGGCTCCGTCGACCCGGCCTGGATCGCGACTTGAAAGCGAGCGATCGCTCGCATCAGCATCGTGGCATGACCAGCGCCCCGTCCGCCAGCACCTCCGCCAGCACCTCCGCCAGCACCGCCGCCAGCACCGCCGCTGCAGCCCACCCCGGCGGCGCCAGCACTCCCGCCGGACCTCCCGCCCGCTTCGCCTCCGGGATCGACCGCAACCGCCGCATCGGGCGCACGCTGCGCCTCGTGGCGCGCATCGAGCACGAGGACGACGCCCTGCTCGCCCGCATCGCGCAGGCGATGCGCGAGCGCGACGAGCCCGGGGCGCGGCTGGCGAAGGCGATGCGATCGCGAGCAGGAGAGCCGGGACGCGTCAGCATGGGGCAGGTCCGCCGAGCGCTGCGCGAGGGTGTGGCGAGCGTCCCCGACGCGCCGCCCGCGCTCGTGGAGCTGCTGGCCCCGCTCGAGCAGGATCCCCCCTGGCTCGACCGGGACCTGCTCGAACGGGGCGGCCGGTTCATGCGGGCCCTCGGCTCCAACGCGCAGGACGTCCTCCTCCAGCTCTCGCTCGTGGGCGGCTACCGCTTCGCGGGGCCCACCGACCTGCTCGTCGCCACCGGCGGGCTCACCGGAGCCACCACGCGGCGTCGGCTCGCCGAGACCCAGCACTGGGGTGCCGTCATCGGCCGGGCCGGTGCGCTGCTGCCGCCCGCGCCGGGCCGACCGGCGGGGGAGGGCTGGCGCCTCACCACCCACGTGCGGGTGATGCACGCGCTCGTGAACCACGCCTTCGAGTCCGAGCCCTCACGCTGGGACGTCGAGCGGTGGGGCCTGCCGATCAATCAGGCCGACCAGGCCTCGACCCTCGGCCTCTTCGACGGAGTGCTGCTGCTCGGTGCCCGCGGTCTCGGCGTGCCGGTGAGCCGTGCGGACGCGCGCGCGGTGATGCACCTGTGGCGCTACGTGGGCTGGCTGCTCGGCGTGGACGACGACTTCCTCGTCGACTCCGAGCGCGAGCGGCACCGCATCAACTACCACCTGCTGCTCGCGCAGGCGCCGCTCAGCGAGGCCGGGCGGCAGCTGGCCCAGGCGGTCGTGGCGATGCAGGCCGAGCGCCGTCGTCCACGGCTGCCGGCGGTGCTGCAGCCGCTGTGGACCCGGTTCGAGCGCGAGCGCCTGCTCTCGATGCTCACCGTCTTCCTCGGGCCGCGCAGCATGCGCGAGCTCGGACTCGGCGTGCGGCCGCCGTGGGCCCACGCCTACCTGGTGCCGCTCAACACGCTGCGCTACCGGGTGCTCGACCGGCTCCCCGGCGGTCGGGCGCGACGCATCGCGTGGGGCGAGGCACGCGCCGACCACCTGCTCGCCACCTACTTCGCGGGCGAGCAGCAGGACGTCGGAGGTCTCGCGGTCTGAGTAGGTGACTCGCGGGCGCCGGCTCAGCCCTCCGCCGAGCGCCGCCACACGATCGAGCGCTCACCGGGCCGGAGGTCGGCGGCCGGCTCCGGCTCGGGGTCCTGCTCCATCGCCCAGCGCGGCACGAGGAACAGGCCCGTGGCCTCGACGGCGACGGTGCGGGCGGCTCCGGGGGCGGCCGCAGGGTCGTGCGGCCCGATCGTCGCCTCGACGGTGACCTTGCGACCGTCCTCGCGGACGATGCGGGCCTCGAGGCGCACCGGCCCCAGCGGCAGCGGACTGCGGTAGCGCAGCGTGAGGGTGCCGGTCATGGTGAGGCGGCGGAAGCCGCTCGCCGTCTCGCCCATGATCTGGTCCAGCAGCAGGGCCGACACCCCGCCGTGCACCATGCCGGGCGGCCCCTCGTAGGCGGCTCCGAGCACCACCTCCGCGTAGGACGGCGCGCCCGGGTCGCTGCCCGCGTCGGGGTGCACGATGGTCAGCGGCGGCGCGACGGCGTTGCGTCGTCCGACGACCGCGTTGCCCCACCCCCAGGATCGCCCCTCGCTGTTGTAGCGGACGCCCGCGGGCCCCGGCAGCTGGCTGGCGCGCAGGCGCGCGACGAGGGTGGCGACCTCGGCCTCGACGGCGCGCACCTCGTCGTCGTCCACGGTGGTGCGGATGCAGGCGTCGACGAGCTCGCGCACCTGCTCGGTGAGCGCCGCCGTCACCGCCTCGCGCCGATCGACCTCGACCGTGGGGGTGGGGTCCTCGGCGAAGTTGATGGGCACCTGGGGCGGCTGGCTCATGCGCCCAACCTGCCACGCGCGCGGAGCGTGTGTGCGCGCGACCTAGGGTCGGCGACATGAGCGAGCACAGCACCGACCCGGGCGCCGAACGCGGCGGCGACCCGTCGTCCACCCTTGGCGAGGGCGACGGCACGGCGGTCCAGACTCTGCGCGTCGACCGCACGCTGGTGATCGGACTCGATCGTCCCGCCAAGCGCAACGCCATCAACCCGGCCGTCACCCGCGGCCTCGACGCCGCCCTCAACCTGCTCGAGGACGACGACGACCTCTGGTGTGCCGTCCTCGCCGGCGGCCCCACGGTGTTCTGCGCCGGTGCCGACCTCGTCGAGGGGGTGGGCGAGCCGACCCCGCGCGGCGGTATCGCCGGGATCATCGAGCGCCGGCGCACCAAGCCGCTCATCGCCGCCGTGGAGGGCGCCGCGCTCGGTGGCGGGCTCGAGCTGCTGCTCGCCTGCGACCTCGTCGTCGCCTCGCGCGAGGCCACCTTCGGGTTCCCGGAGGTCCGACGCGGTCTGCTGGCCGACTTCGGCGGTGTCTTCCGCGCGCCGCGGGTGCTGCCCGCCAACGTCGCCCGCGAGCTGCTGCTCACCGGCGAGACGATGGACGCCGACCGTGCCGAGCGGCTCGGCTTCGTCAACCGCCTGGTCGAACCCGGCCTCGCGCTCGACGTCGCGCTGGGGCTCGCCGCCACCATCTGCGGCAACGCGCCCGTCGCCGTCCGCGAGACGCTGGCGCTCGCCAACCGCGAGATCAACGGCGCAGCGGAGGCCGACGACTTCGACCGCAGTCACGAGGCTCTCGGCCGGCTCCTGCACACCGAGGACCTGGCCGAGGGCGTCGCCGCCTTCCGCGAGCGTCGCTCGCCGCAGTGGCGGGGACGGTGAGCGTTCTGCGGCGCGGGGCGCCCGTCGTCCTCGGGGCTGCTGGTCGGCTGAATCTCGTGCTGGTCGGCTGAAGTTTCAGCCGAGAAGGTGGTGATTCGCCGGTCAACCGGTGAATCCCGACCCGCCGCGCCCTCAGCCGCCGAGCGCCTCACCGAGCCAGCCACCCATCTCGCCGACGACGGCGGTGGCCTCGCTCATCAGCCCGGCGTAGAGGTGGGTGACGTGCCAGTGGCCCTCGAGGCGGCGGTAGCGGACGTCGGCGGGGGTCGCGCGGGCGGCGCGGGCGGCGTCGACGAAGCGCTCGATGTCGGCGAGCAGGATCTCGTCGCTCGCGCCGTGGACGAACAGCGGCGGCAGGGCGGCGAGGGCGGCGGTGTCGGCGAGGAGCGGGGAGACCTCGGGCAGGTCGAGGAGCGTGGTGTCGCCGCCGGTGTAGTCGCTGGCGCAGCGGGTGAGCCAGGCGCGGGTCAGCAGCGGGTCGTCGAGCTCGAGGAGGCCGGTGAGGCGAAGGTCGACCCACGGCGAGATGAGTCCGAGCGCGGCCGGCTGCGGCAGGCCCGCCTGCTGCAGCCGCAGCGCCAGGGCGAGCGACAGGCCGCCGCCGGCGGAGTCGCCGGCCACCACGATGCTGCCCGCGGGGGTGCCCGCGTCGAGCAGGCTGCGGTAGGCGGCCAGCGCGTCGTCCACCGCTGCGGGGTAGGGGTGCTCGGGGGCGAGGCGGTAGTCGAGCAGGTGCGCGGTGGCGCCGGCGGCGTGGGCGAGGTGGGCGACGGCGGCGCGGTGGGTCTGCGGCGAGCCCACCGTGTAGCCGCCGCCGTGCAGGTACAGCAGCACGCGCGTGCGTGAGCTGGCCGGCGTCGTCACGACCTCGCCGGGCACGCCGCCGAGTCGCTCGGCACGGTGCAGCGTGCCCTTGGGCAGCACGGCGAGCGCGGTGAGGGTGTCGATGGCGCGGCGCTGGGCGGGCGGCTTCAGCCGGGTGCCCAGCACCGGTCGCACCACCGAGCGGACGACGGGGCGCAGGACCGAACGCGACAGGCTCATGTCAGGCATCCAACCAGGCGCGGCGAAGCGCCGGGCGGTGCGTTCAGCCCCGAGCGCGACGCAGGGCCGCGTAGGCGGAGCGGTCGAGCGTCGGCCCGATGTCGCGGTGCGTCAGCCAGGCCATCGCGCGCATGGGCAGCACCCGGGCGCCGAGCCAGGTGCGCCCGGCGGAGTGGCCGTGCACGATGCGGCTGCGACCGGCCAGCACGCCGTCCAGCACGACCTCGGCGATCTCGTCGGCGCTGGTGCTGAGGTACTTCGCCGCGAACGCCTGGCTGTTCTCCTTGCGCGCAATCGCGGTGGCGATGCCGCCGGGGTGCACCAGGTGGACGCCGATGCGCGTGTCGACCAATTCAGCGGCGAGCGCCTCGGTGAAGCCGCGCACGGCGAACTTGCTGGCGCAGTAGTCGCTGTGGCTGGGCGTGCCGACGAGGCCGAAGATGCTCGAGACGTTGACGATCGCCCCGCTGCCGCGCTCGAGCAGGTGGGGGAGGAAGGCGCGGGTGCCGTGCAGCACGCCGCTGAAGTTGACCGCCATCACGCGCTCGTAGTCGGCGTCGCCGAGCGCCCAGGTGGGCTGCACGCCGCCCTCGATGCCGGCGGTGTTGATGACGACGTCGGCGCCGCCGAGCTGCTCGCGCACGGTCGCGGCGAAGGCGTAGGACGCCGCACGGTCGGCGACGTCGTAGGCCTCGGTGAGCACGCGGGTGCCGGCGGGCAGCTGGTCCACGGTCTCGGCGAGGGCCGCGGGGTCGTAGTCGTTGAGGGCCAGCACCGCTCCTCGTGCTGCGAGCGCTCGGGCGTAGGCGCGGCCCATGCCCGAGCCCGCGCCCGTGACGACGACGACGCGGTCGCGGTAGGAGTCGATCCCCCCGCGCCGGCGCAGGGCCCGGATTCCCGGGACGGCGCTCATGCCGCGATCCGGTGGTGCTCGGGGCGGAAGCGTCGCGCGAGGGCGCGGAAGGTGAAGGAGAAGCCCGGGAACATCGCGATCACGTGGCCCGACTTCGACTGGTACCAGGAGTGGCACCCGCCGCGCTTCCACACGGTGCGATCCATCTCGCGGTGGATCATCGAGGTGTAGTCGTCCTCGGCCTCGGCGGTGACCTCGATCGAGCGGGCGCCGGCGTCGCGCACCGCGGCGATCGCGCGGGTGATGTACTCCATCTGCGACTCGATCACGAAGATCGCGCTGGTGTGCCCGATGCCGGTGTTGGGGCCCGTGACGATGAACAGGTTCGGGAAGTCGGGCACGGCCGTGCCGAGGTAGGCGCGGGGGTAGGTCTCCCACACGTCGGCGAGGCGTCGTCCACCGCGACCGACGACGGGGTAGGAGATGACGCCGTCGGTGGCGTCGTAGCCGGTCGACCAGATGATCAGGTCGAGGTCCAGGTGCTCGCCGGAGGCGGTGACGATGCCGGTGGCGTCGAGGTGGTCGATGCCGTCGTGCTTGTCGTGCAGCGTGGCGTTCTCGGCGGCCAGCGCCGGGTAGAGCGTGTTCGACAAGATGATCCGCTTGCAGCCGATCGTGTAGTCGGGCGTCACCTTCGCGCGCAGCTCGGGGTCGGCGATCTGCCGCTCGATGTGCGCCAGTGCCGAGCGCTGCGCCACGCGCTTGAGCATCCGCTCGGAGTACTTGAAGCCGATCATGCGGGTCTCGAGCGACCAGTAGGTCCAGGTCCGCACCGCCCGGTGCACCGCCCGGACGCCGAGCAGTCGCCGCTGCAGGGGCGTGAAGGTGCGATCGGGGCGCGGCATCACCCAGTGCGGGGTGCGCTGGAAGACGTGCAGCTCGCCGACCTCGGGCTGGATCGCCGGGATCACCTGCGCCGCGCTGGCGCCCGAGCCCACGATCGCGACCTTCTTGCCGGCCAGGTCGAAGGAGTGGTCCCAGTTGTTGGTGTGGAAGGTCGCGCCCTCGAACTCCTCGATGCCGGGGAAGGGCGGCACCACGGGTGTCGACAGGGGGCCGGAGGCGTTGATGAGGAACTGGGCGCGGAAGGTGCCGGCGGCCTCGGTCGTGATCAGCCAGGCGTCGTCGTCCCAGCGCACCTCGGTGACGTTCGCGCCCGTGACCGTGCGCTCGCGCAGCCCGTGCTTGGCGATGACGTGCTCGGTGTACTCCTCGAGCTCGCTCTGCTCGGCGAACATCTGCGACCACGCGTAGGGCTCCGAGGAGATCGAGTACAGCGGCGACTGCACGTCGACCGCGGCGCCCGGGTAGGAGTTCTGGCACCAGGTGCCGCCCATGAAGTCGCGACGCTCGAGCAGCACGACGTCGTCGATGCCGCGCTTGCGCAGCGCGATCGCGGCGCACTGGCCGCCGAAGCCGCTGCCGATGACGACGGCGGTGTGGGTGCGGACGTCGGTGGTCGTCACCGGAGCCTCCAAGAAGTGATGATCGGTCTCATCAGACTAAGTGATGAGAATCGATTCCGCATGCTGACGTGACGGCCTTCACGTGCCGACCGGTCGGCGGCCGTCGTCGGGTCGCAGGTGCGCGATCAGGTGCGCGCGAGGATGGCGGCCGTGCCGGTGAGGTGGTCGACGAGCACCCCGACGATCGTCTCCTGCGGTTCGCTGAAGCCGCCGACCACCCAGCGCAGCACCACCTGGTTGACGCCGCCGACGCCGGTCAGCGCGACGAGGCGGTGGCGCAGGTCGGCGTCCTCGAGACGACGCTGCGCCGGCGGCGCCGCGACCTTCGCGTCCTCGAGCACGGGCGCCAGGGCCAGGAGCATCGCGGCGAAGCGTTCCTCGCGCTCCTGGTAGGTGGCGTCGACGCGCGGCGACACGCCGAGCACCTCCTGCCACACCACCCGCCCCAGCGCCGGGTTCTCGCGGACGACGGTGAGGAACGCGTCGAGGCCGGCGCGGGCCACGGGCACCGCACCGGGATGCTCACCCTCGCGGGCCGCCAGCACGGCCTCGGTGGCGGCGGTCTCGAGTCGGTCGCAGCACTCGTCGTAGACGGCGATGAGGAGGTCCTCGGTGGTGGGGAAGTACTCGTAGAAGTTGCGATCGGCGACGTGCGCCTCGCGGCAGATCCCACGCACGGTGGCCTGGGCGTAGCCGCGCTCACCGAAGATGTGCAGGGCCGCGTCGAGCAGCTGGCGACGGCGTCGCGCGTCGCGATCGGCCGCGCTCTCGCCCGCGTAGATCCGCCCGGTGCTCACGGCGCTATTGCAGCACGACGCCGCGCGGCGCGGTGGGCCCGCTCAACCGATCCGGTCGAGCACGGTCGGGTCGGTGAGCCTCGACCGGTCCGCGGCGTGGGTGCGGAAGTGCTCGATCACCGCCACCAGCCGGGACGGCGCCCACGCCTGGGGGAGGAGGAAGCAGGCCGACAGGCCGGGGCCGCGCCACGTGACGACCAGGGTGGGCCGCCACCCGCCGACCGCGGCCACCTCGACCACGTCGCGCCAGGCGATCGGTGCGTTGCGGGTCGGGCCGGACGGCAGGGTCAGGCCGTCGGGGTCGAGCCGGATGACGGGACGGTGGCGTGCGGTCAGCACGGTGAGGGCCGCGCCCCCGATCGCGAGGGCGGCGCCGAGCGCGCGCGCCGCGCCGTCGTCGCCGAGGACGACGATGGCCGCGCCCATGAGGAGCACGCTGACGCCTGAACCGATCGAGCTGTAGCGGTGGGCGGGGCGCAGGGGCAGCTCGATACCGCCGTCGACCGTCGTCGCCGGCAGCATCCGGACGCGGGCGCCCGGCAGGGTCGCGGAGACGGTGGCGCTGAGCCCCGTCGCGAGGAGGATCGCGCCCACGACCGCAGGAACGGCGCTGCGCGACTCGTCGGGGTCGGGTGCTGCGACCGAGCCGACCACGAGGAACAGGAGGCCGACCGCCGACACCAGTGCGCTCGAGGTCAGGAGCAGCCGCCGGCCGGGGGAGCGCAGGGCGGCGTCGGGGTCGCCGTCCGCGCCGTGCACTCGTCGTCCGCCGACCCGGGCGGGCCGTCTCGTCGCGCTCATCGCCTCAGAACCATCCCTTCACCATGTCCACCCCGCCGGAGGCGAGGTCCTTCGCGCCGTCCCACACATCCTTCACCGCATCGTCGGCGGCGTCGGTGAAGCCGTCGGGCAGGGCGTCCCAGCCCTCGCTCACCAACCAGCTCGCGCCGGCGCCCACCGCGACGCCCGCCACGATGGCGACCGTCGCGGGCACCGTGACCGGGGCCCCCGCGATGTAGGCGATGGTGCCGGCCGTGGCCGCCATCCCCACACCCGCCGCGACGAGGCCGCCGGCAGGTTCGTCGCTCTCGAGGGCCTGGTAGGAGTCGTAGGCGGTGCCGACCGGACCGAGCAGCTTGCCGCCCCGGCCGAGCCAGCGCGACTCCTCGAGCAGGTCGGAGATGCGCCCCGGAGTCTCCGGATCGAGGCCGAGTGCGCGCCGCGCCGGATTGCCCGAGCGACGTGCGGACCGGAGGTCCTCCGCCTCGTCGGCCAGGCCCTTCGCGCGTTTCTCCAGCAGGTCGGTGCCCTTCTCCAGACCGGTCGCGAGGAGGAGGTTCCCGGCGTTCTCCTGCAGATAGCCCCAGAACCGGTCGAGGAGGACGTTGGTGAACTCGGAGGTGCGAGCCACGAGGTTGGTCTGGATCCAGTCGGCGAAGGACTCGCGTTCGGTGCTCGCCCTGCTCGCCAGGTCGTCGTAGGCGGTGATCTTCGCAGCGGCCTCGGCGTGCGCCGCCATGTCGCGGTCGTACTGGGTCTGCTGCTCCTGGGTGGCGCCGGCCGGCAGCGCGGCGACGGCCGCGGCGGCCGGTGGCTCCAGCACCACGGTGCCGACGACAGTGAGCTCCGCCTGCCGCGCGGAGTCGCGGATGCCGGCGAGGGTACGCCGGTGCTCGCCCAGGCGGGTGGCGTAGGAGTCGAGGAGACCGGCGGCGCGGTCGACGTCGTCGGAGGAGTCGTCGAGATGACCCACGATCGTGGCGGTGTAGCTGCGGTAGGCCTCCCCGGCCTGACCGTCGAAGCCGCTGGCCGAGCGGGCCGCCGCGACGTCGTCGCCGCCGGATCCGAGCGCGGCGCCGAGGGAGTCGCGCAGCCAGGTGGCCGCCGATCGGACGCTCTCGGGGGATCCCTCGACCGATGTGTCGAAGCTGCTCACGGTGTCTGGCTCCTGCCGTCGGTGACAGGGGCCGGCGATCCCGGGAGGCTGCTCGGGCCGGGCAGACCCGAGAAGCCGAACGGAAAGGGCGAGGACGATCCGCCACCGGCGAGCATCTCGATCGGGCTGATCGTGAAGGTGCCGGCGACCGTGGCGTCCGTGGCGGCGTAGTCGTCGCGCGCCGCCTGCACCTGCGCGGCCGTCACGGTGTTGACGCGCGCCAGGGTGTCGCCGGCGCGCAGCACCGCGGTGAGGATCGCGTGCAGGGCCTCCCCGCCCTCGCCGGCGTCGATGTCGGGGACCGAGCCGGCGAGCTCCGTGATGCGTCTGGCCGCGCGCTCGTGCGCCGCGATGATCGTGGTGGCCGCCTCGCCGCTGAGCTCGAGCGCCCCGGCGTCAGCACCGCCACCGCCGCCGTCGGAGGCCGCCTGGTTCACCGCTTCGCCTCGGCGGTGTCGACCGGGTCGGCGCCGTCGCGTCGCATGACGGCGGGCAGCGCCACGTCGAGGTAGGCGACGTCGTAGGGCCGCAGTGCGTGCAGATCGGGGAGCCGCTCGGTGCGCCACAGCACCCAGGGATGGGCGTCGCCGCAGGCGGCCACGAAGCGGTCGAGCGCGGTGTAGCCGAGGAGCGCGATGCGACCGTCGGCCAGCTCGACCAGCAGCACCTCGTCGAGAGCGCCGTCCTCGTCGAGGCGGCACGGCAGGTAGGCCACGGGCGGCTGCATCGCCCCCCGGCCGATCGCCTCGAGGCCGTCGGGTGTGCGGGTGCTCCGATCCTGGAGACCCATCCCGGCAGGCGTGGACGACGGGCGAGCGGCGGGCACAGAGAAGGTGCCGCGGTCGGACGTGGTCACGTCGGCCCAGCCTGCCCTGCACGGACGGCTCGAAACCTGGGCCGCGAGGCGTGGGACCCCCTCCTGTTTCTCTCCTTTCGCCTGTGCACGGGCGCCGGCGGCCGATACGTTCATCGACGCAGTGGACGTCTCGGAGCCCTGCACGAGCCCGCGCCATGCGGGCGACGGCCCCGGACTGCTCCCCGACGGGTCGTGCTTCCTCGACCCGCCCTCAGGAGCAGACACCATGACCCGACCCCTCGTCCCGTCCCGCCGCGCCGCGGCCCGCCCGAGGTCGCGCCGCGCAGGCGCGATCGTCGTCCTCGCGATGGTGCCGACGCTGGCGCTCTCCGCGACGCCGGCCGACGCCTCCCCGGTCGCCGCCGCGCCGGTGGCCGCCGCGAGCACTCCGCCGTCCTCGTGCACGGCGGCGATGAGCCTGGTCTCGAGCACCGTGTCGTCGCGCGCGGCCGCCGCCCGCGCCGTGAGCCAGCAGGTGCAGCGCGTCGCCGTCTTCCAGAAGGCGCTGAAGAAGGCCCGCACCCCGAAGGCGCGTCGCGAGGCCCAGCGCAAGCTCACCGCCGCGAAGGCCGCGTTGGCCAAGGCGCGCGCGACCCACCTCGCGCGCGTGGACGACGTCAACGCGGCGTCCTCGGTGAAGAGCCTGTGCGACGCGCTGGTCAGCGGCCAGTCGGCCGAGACCGTCGGGCCGATGGTCGACGACCTCCTCGAGGCGCTGGGCGCCTCCGACCTGCTGACGACCCTGGGCGTCGCCGACCTCGTCAACACCATGGCCGTGCCCGAGCTCGTCAGCCTGCTGGGCGCCGACCAGCTCACCGACCTGGTCAACTCGATGCTCTCCCTCGCGGGCAGCGCCGGTGCGAACCCGCTCGACCTGCAGGGCGTGGTGACCCTGCTCGACCCGAACCAGCTGCTCGGCCTCGGCACCGTGCTCGACGGCATCCTCGGAGGGCTCCTCGGCGGCCTGACCGGCGGTTCCGGCGGCAGTGGCGGTCTCGGCGGCCTCGGCGGCCTGGGAGGTCTGGGGGGCCTCCTCGGCGGCTGAGCGACCCATCGCCGCCTGCGCGGCGACCACCGCCCTCCTCGGCCCTCGGGTGGAGGAGGGCGGTTGGTCGTTCCAGGAACACTGGGCGGGTGAGCGGGTACCCACGGCGCAGGCGGCCGATGAGCGAGCGCTGGCGCTCGGGGTTGGCGCTGGTGCTCAGTCTGGTGCTGCTGGGCGTCGTGGTGCAGTTCGGTCCGGGCGACGAGGTCGCCGCACTGCGCAGGGCGATCGGCCTCGGCGAGGACCGACTCGCCGATCCCGCCGACGTCGAGCCCGGCGGCGTCTACGCCTACCTGCAGACCCAGCCCCGCGACGACGAGGACCCCGTCGGTTGGGATCCGTGCCGTGAGATCCGCTACGAGGTCAACACCGCCGGCGCGCCCGGCTCGAACGAGCGCGCGCTGACGATCGTGCGGGAGGCGGTCGACGAGGTGGCACGGATCAGCGGTCTCCGCTTCTCCTACGAGGGGACCACCGACCGTCGTCCACAGTGGCGGGCGCGCTTCGTGCCGGTGGGTCGCAACGAGCCCGTCCTGATCTCGTGGGCCGACGCCCGCGAGGTGCGCGAGCTGGCCGGCAACGTGGCCGGGGTGGGTGGCGCCGTCGCGGTGGACGACGGCGCGGGAGGCCGCGTGCGCTACGTGACGGGCGGGCTGACCCTCGACGTCGACGCCTGGGACGACCTGCGCCGCACCCCCAACGGCGAGGACCAGCAGCGCGCCCTCGTGCTCCACGAGCTGGGGCACGTCGTCGGGCTCGGGCACGTCGACTCCCGCGAGGAGCTGATGTACCCCGACACGACCGATCGGACGACGTTCGGCACCGGCGACCTCAACGGTCTCGTGCGGCTCGGCAGCCTGCCCTGCCGCTGACGCCCGCCCGGCCCTCGGCCTCGGCCCCCGGGCCCCGCGTCGTCGCGGCGCCAAAAACCGTATGATCGGACGGTGACCGCCACCGACGCGCGCCCCACGTCCGCCGCCACCACGTTCACCTCCCTCGACCCCGCCACCGGCGAGATCGTCGGCACGCACCCGATCCACGACGCGGCGCACGTGCGCGCCGTGGTCGAGGGCGCCCGCCACGAGGCCGGGTGGTGGCGCGAGCTCGGCCACGACGGGCGCCGCACGGCGCTGACCGCGTGGCGCAAGCTGCTCGCCGCGCGACTCGACGAGCTCGCGGCGCTGATGTCGCGCGAGACCGGCAAGCCCGTGGGTGATGCGCTGATGGAGGCCGCGCTGGCGGTCGACCACCTGGCGTGGGCGTCGTCCAACGCGGAGAAGGTGCTCAGGCGGCGTTCGGTGTCGGCCGGCCTGCTGATGGCCAACCAGGCCGCGAGCGTGGAGTACCGACCGCTCGGTGTGATCGGCGTGATCGGGCCGTGGAACTACCCGGTCTTCACCCCGATGGGCTCGATCGCCTACGCGCTCGCCGCCGGCAACGCCGTGGTGTTCAAGCCCTCGGAGTACACCCCCGGGGTCGCGGAGTGGCTGGCCTCGCGGTTCCTGGAGGCCGTCGGTCGCCCGGTGTTCCGCGTCGTCACCGGCTTCGGTGCTACCGGCGCCGCGCTGTGCGAGGCGGGTGTCGACAAGGTGGCGTTCACCGGATCGACCGCCACCGGCAAGCGGGTGATGGCCGCCTGCGCGCAGACGCTCACCCCCGTAGTCATCGAGGCCGGTGGCAAGGACGCCCTGCTCGTCGACGCCGACGCCGACCTCGACGAGGCCGCGGACGCCGCCCTCTGGGGCGCCTGCGCCAACGCCGGCCAGACCTGCGCCGGCGTCGAGCGGATCTACGTGCACGAGCGCGTGTACGACGACTTCCTCGCCCGCCTCGTCGCCCAGGCCCGCGAGCTCGAGGCCCGCCCGGGCGGCCAGATCGGCCCCATCACCATGCCCTCGCAGGTCGACGTCATCCGCCGCCACGTGGACGACGCACTCGCCCGCGGCGGGCGCGCGATCGTCGGCGGCCCGGTGCCCGAGGGTGCGCGCTTCGTGCAGCCCACGGTGCTCGTCGACGTGCCCGAGGACTCGCTCGCCGTGCAGGACGAGACCTTCGGCCCCACCGTCACCGTCACGAAGGTGCGCGACATGGACGAGGCGGTGGAGAAGGCCAACGGCACCCGCTACGCCCTCGGGTCGACGGTGTTCTCCAAGGCCAACGGCCCCGCCATCGCGGAGCGGCTGCGCGCCGGCATGACGGCCATCAACGGCGTGATCTCCTTCGCCGGCATCCCGACGCTGCCCTTCGGCGGCATCGGCGACTCCGGCTTCGGTCGCATCCACGGCCCCGACGGCCTGCGCGAGTTCAGCTACCCGCACGCCATCGCCCGCCAGCGCTTCAAGGCCCCGATCGCGCTGACCACCTTCCGCCGCTCCGCCAAGCAGGAGGAGCAGCTGCTCAAGGTCGTGCGCGGGCTCTACGGGCGCGGAGCCAAGTAGCGTCCGCTCCTACGATGGGGCGCGTGCTCGCGTCGTCCACCGCCCTGGAGGTGCTCGACTGCGCCTACTTCGCAGCGGGCGAGTGCCGCTCCTGCTCGTGGCTCGGCGACCCCTACGGTGCGCAGCTGGCGCGCAAGGACGACGACGCTCGCGCCCGCCTCGGGCTCGACGTCGACGACCCCCGCTGGCTCGCGCCGGTGCCCAGCGCGCCGGCGGGGTTCCGCACCAAGGCGAAGATGGTCGCCGCCGGCACGGTCGAGCACCCGACCCTCGGCATCCTCGACGAGACGGGCGGGGGAGTGGACCTCCGCGGCTGCGCCCTGCACGTCGCGCCGATCGCCGATGCGCTGCCGGTGCTCGCCGAGCTCGTGCGGCGCGCCGGGCTGACGCCCTACGACGTGGCCAGCCCGCTCCCGGTCGCCCAGCGCGGCGAGCTCAAGCACGTGCTCGTCACCTCCTCGCCCGACGGCGAGCTGCTCGTGCGGCTCGTGCTGCGCTCCACCGCGCTGCAGGCGCGCGTGGTCAAGCACCTTCCGTGGCTGCGCGAGGCGCTGCCCGCGCTGCGGGTGCTCACCATCAACGTGCAACCCGAGCACCGCGCCGTCCTCGAGGGCGAGCGCGAGATCGTGCTGACCGAGGGCGACTCCCTCCCGATGCGTCTGGGCGACATCACGCTGCACCTCGGCCCGCGCAGCTTCTTCCAGACCAACACCGAGGTCGCCCGCGCCCTCTACGCCGAGGCCCGCTCGTGGACGACGGACCTGGCCCCCGCGCGCGTGCTCGACCTCTACTGCGGGGTCGGCGGCTTCGCCCTCCACCTCGCCGCGCCCGGTCGCAGCGTCGTGGGCGTCGAGGTCAGCGAGGACGCCGTCGGCTTCGCCCGCCGCGCGGCCACGGACGCCTCACTCCCCGGCGAGCTGCGCTTCGTCGCCGGCGACGCCACCGCCCCCGAGCACGCCGACCTCGTCGACGAAGCCGACCTGGTCGTCGTCAACCCGCCCCGGCGGGGCCTCGGGGACGTGCTGGCGCAGCGGCTCGAGGCGAGCGGCGTCCCCCACGTCCTCTACTCCAGCTGCAACCCCGTCACCCTCGCCCGCGACCTGGGGACGATGGGCTCCTACGAGATCGTGCGCGCCCGCCTGCTCGACATGTTTCCGCAGACCCCGCACGCCGAGGTGCTGGTGCAGCTGCGTCGCGTCGGCTGAGGCTCACCCCGCGAACCGTGGACGACGCAGCGCAGCGATCGTGCCCACCGGCGACCGCACCGCTCGGTAGCGCCAGGCGAGACGGGCCGAGTCGAGCGGGTGCCGGTAGAGCCAGCGAGGGTCGACCAGGAACCGGGCCGCGGTCTCGACGCCCAGGAGAGTGCGTGGGTCGTCCGACCGGGCGTCGCCGATTCCCTGCAGCGCGCGGAGCTGCTCGACCACCTCGTGGAGCGGTCGGTCGCGGGCGTGCGCGAGGAGGTCGCGCCAGGCATCGTGGCGCGCTGCCATGGAGGCCTCGGCCTCTACCGAGTGGTGCTGCCGTTCGCGCACTTCGGCGAGGAGCGGCTCCGGCCACCTCTCGACGAGGTCGCCGGCCGCCTCGAGAAGGGGATCGAGGTCCTCGAGGAAGCCGATCACCACGGCGTTCCCACCGTCGAGCGGTCCTCCGTCCTCCGTGCCCCGAGCCAGCGCGGTCAGGATCCGCTCCGCGCGCTCCACGTCGCCGCCGCGGTAGGCCTCGATCACGACAGCGCGGGCGCGACCGCACACGTCGAACGCCGAGGCCTCACCCCACTGCTGCTCGGACGCCGCGATGGTCTCGGCCAGGTCCGGCACCGTGCGCAGGTGGTCGAGGAAGGCGTCGGCGGTGGTGCGGGGCCGCGGCTCGGCGGGCAGGCGGTGCTGGTCGCCGTTCCAGTAGGTGGCTCGCCAGTAGTAGAGGGCCGCCGGGTTCACCGGGTGCCGGTCGCTCTCGAGGTGCGGGTGCTGCCAGTCGCGCTCGGGATCGAAGGGTCGGAAGCCGTCGTCCAGGGGGAAGCGCTCGGGATCGGCGTGCCCGTGCGTGCGCCGCGCCCGGCCCCCTCGCCGGGCGAACCGCTGCTGGGCCTCGACCAGGCTGATGCCGTTGGCGCCGTCGGCCCGCATCGGGTAGCGCAGCTGACCGCCGTCGTCCTCCCAGCCGCAGACCACGCACCAGTCGTAGTCGCCGGGGCCCTCGCTGAGGGTGACGCGCCCGCAGCAGGGGCAGGGCCAGCTCGGTGCCGGTCGACCGTTCACGTCGCCTTGCTGATCAGCGCAGCGAGTAGGTGGCGAGCGAGACGCCCACGTAGTGCGCCACGAAGGCGGCGACGGTGAAGCCGTGGAAGATCTCGTGGAACCCGAACGTGCGGGGCGAGGGGTTAGGCCACTTGAAGCCGTAGACGAGGCCGCCCATCGTGTAGAGCGCACCGCCGACGACGATGAGCACGAAGATCGCCACGCCGATGCCGAGGCCGAGGGCCAGGGCGCCGTCGAAGAAGGCCGGGATGAAGAAGACCGCGGCCCAGCCGAGCGCGATGTAGATGGGCGCGGAGAGCCAGCGCGGAGCGGTGGGCCAGAAGAGCTTGAACCCGATGCCGAGCAGCGCGCCGGACCACACCACCGACATCATGATCACGCGCGCGGGGCCCTCGAGCAGGATCAGCGCGAAGGGCGTGTAGGAGCCGGCGATGAACAAGAAGATGTTGGAGTGGTCGAAGCGGTTGAGGATCTGCCACACCTTCGGCGACCACGTGCCGCGGTGGTAGACGGCGGAGGTCCCGAAGAGCAGGAGCGCCGAGAGGGCGTAGAGGGCGGAGCCGATCTTGGTGGTCGCGGTGGGCGACAGGCAGATCAGGACGATGCCCGCGGCGAGCACGAGCGGGGTCGAGGCCAGGTGGATCCAGCCGCGCAGCTTGGGCTTGATCTCGGCGACGACGTCGCTGATCTGTTCCCCGAGGTCGTCCAGCTTGCCGCGCACACTGTCGTTGGCGTCGTGGAGGGCCTGGTTCATGGGTACGAGCCTAGTGCCGCAACCTGTGAGTCTCCCGAGATCGCGTGAGCTCGTCCGGACTGTTCGTCTAGTCCGGACGAGCCCCTCGCGTGTCGTTCGACAGGCGGTCACCCGAGATCGGTGCCGCGCCTGCCCCTCAGTGGGTGTGCGGCGGCACCTCGGCACCCTCGGAGGGCTGCACGATCACGAAGCCCTGGCCCTGGAAGGCCACCTGGAAGGCCTCGCCCGAGCCGCGCCCGATGAGTGCACCGGCCGACATGGTGGATCGGATCGAGGTCTGCAGCGAGGTCGACCACGCCACGAGCGCATTGGCGTCGGCGAAGGTCGGCGCCTCCGCCGGGTTGAGGACGACGGGGTCGCCGTCGGTCGTGATCGCCACCCAACCCGTGCCGCGCAGCGTGGTGTTGAACAGGCCGCCGGCCGCGATGCTACCGCCCTTGACCCGCTCGACGTTCCACTCCAGCGAGGCCGAGAACGCCAGCACGTTCTTGCCGTTGACCGAGAGCCCGGCGTTGGTGAGCTGCAGGATGTGCACCTCGCGAGCCGAGTCCGCGAGGAAGACGTCGCCCTGGCCCTCGACGCGCATGAGCGAGAGACCCTCGCCGGTGAAGGCCTTCTTGAGGAACTTCGCGGCGCCGCCGCCCTGGTAGGCGAAGTTCACCGCTCCCTGGTAGGCCACCATCGACCCCTGCTGGGCCATGAAGGGCTCGGTGATGCGCACCCGCAGCAGCCGCTTGTTCTGCAGCACCGCACCCTGGCCCGTCACCTCGCTGAAGCGGCCGTCGATGAGCTCGCCGCTGATCCCGCCGAACGCGTCGGCCGGCACCTGCTGTCCGCCGGTGGAGGCGTAGGTGGGCTGACCGGTGGGCTGGCCGGACGGCTGTGCGGACGGCTGGGCAGCGGGCTGGGCGGCTGGCTCGGGCGCAGGCCCGTCGATCGGGGAGACCGACGTGGTGCCGCCGTCGGCGACGTGCTCGGTCCAGCGCGTGCCGTCGTAGTAGCGCAGCTCGTGGCGGCCGGTCGGGTCGGGGTGCCAAGCGGCTTCGGTCATGGGGGCCTCTCCTCGGTGGCGGGGGAACCTGCTGCGGGCGCTGCGGCGAGCGATCGCGCACGCCCTCGTGACGCCCATCGTGTCAGGGCGCCGGTGGGCGCTCGTCCGTGTCGGGTGCACGCCGAGCAGGCACGCGGTGACCTACGATCAGCGTCGTGGCGGACTGGAAGCGAGGCGCGCGGCGGGTGCTCTACCCGGCGTACGAGGCGCGCATGCTGCGCCGGATGCCCGACAACCTGCCCAAGCACGTGGGCGTGATGCTCGACGGCAACCGCCGCTGGGCGCGTGCGGTCGGTCGCGACACCGCGCACGGGCACCGGGCCGGAGCGGCGAACATCGAACCGCTGCTGCGCTGGTGCGACGAGGTCGGCATCGAGGTGGTCACGCTGTGGCTGCTCTCCACCGACAACCTGAACCGGCCGGCGTCCGAGCTCGAACCGCTGCTCGAGATCATCGCCGACGCGGTCGACTCCCTGGCCGACCAGCGCCGCTGGCGACTCCACCCGGTGGGCGCCCTCGACCTGCTGCCCGAGGCCACGGCGAAGCGGCTCAAGGCAGCGGCGGAGGCCACCGCGGAGGTCGAGGGCAGCATCGTCAACGTCGCCGTCGCCTACGGCGGCAGGCGCGAGATCGCGGACGCCGTCCGCTCGCTGCTCGCCGAGCACGCCGAGCGCGGCACCTCGATGGAGGAGCTGGCCCGCCAGGTCGACATCGGCCACATCGAGGAGCACCTCTACACCAAGGGCCAGCCCGACCCCGACCTCGTCATCCGCACCTCCGGCGAGCAGCGTCTCGGCGGGTTCCTGCTGTGGCAGAGCGCGAAGTCGGAGTTCTACTTCTGCGAGGCCTACTGGCCCGACTTCCGCCGCGTCGACTTCCTGCGCGCGATCCGTGCCTACGCGCTGCGCGAGCGGCGCCACGGCGCCTGAGGCGCTTCCGGCCTCCACGACCCGCGCCGGGTCGGTCGCGCTGCTGCCCCCGACGCCGCCCGCGCGCCCTGTCGGCTGTGTCACAGGTCTAGGCTCGACCGCGTGAGCACCCCGCCCGCGGCTGCCGCCAAGCCGGCCAAGCCCCTGACCGAGCTGACCGTGACGAGTCGCGAGCAGCTGACGCCCGGCATGGTGCGCCTGCGGTTCAGCGGTGATCTCGCCTCGTTCGCCACGAACACCTTCACCGACCGCTACGTGAAGCTCGTCTTCGGCGATCCCGCCGAGCTCGAGCGGGGTGGGCGGCCCACGCTGCGCACCTACACCGCCCTCGACGCGGACGTCGAGGCCGGCACGCTCGCGATCGACTTCGTCGTCCACGGCGCCGAGGGCATCGCCGGGCCGTGGGCCGCGGCAGCGCAGCCGGGCGACACCATCGTCGTGCGCGGGCCCGGCGGGGCCTACACACCCGACCCCGAGGCCGACTGGCACCTCCTCGCCGGAGACGAGGCCGCGATCCCGGCCATCCGGCAGGCGCTCGCCCACCTGGTCGAGCACGCGCCGCACGCGCGGGGGCGCGTCGTCCTCGAGGTGGAGGGGCCCGATCACGAGCAGCCGCTGCCCACGCCCGAGCACGTCGAGGTCACGTGGCTGCACCGCAGCGACGCCGCCACCCCCGGCCTCGCGGACGCCGTGCGCGCGCTGCCGTGGCCCGAGGGCCGCGTGCAGGCGTTCGTGCACGGCGAGGGCGAGGCGGTGATGCGTGGCGTACGGCCCTACCTGCTCGCCGAGCGCCGGGTGCCGCGTGAGGACGTGTCGATCTCCGCGTACTGGAAGAAGGGGCGCACCGAAGAGGCGTTCCGCGAGTGGAAGGCCGCGATCGCGGCCGAGGAGGGCGCATGAGCACCACGGCAGCACGACCGACGACGGGTCGCTTCACCCCCACGAAGCTCTTCAGGGCCGTGGCGATCACCGAGGCGATCACCTGGACCCTGCTGCTCATCGGCATGTTCTTGAAGTACGTCACCGAGACCACCGAGCTCGGTGTGCGCGTGTTCGGCATGCTGCACGGCATCGCGTTCGTCGCCTACTGCGTGGTCACCGTGGTGGTCGCGGTCGATCGCCGCTGGAGTGCCGGGCGCGCGATGCTCGCCCTCTTCTGCGCGATCCCGCCGCTGGCCACGGTCCCGTTCGAGCGGCGCGCGGTGAAGCAGGGCTGGCTCGGCGACTCGTGGCGCCTGCCCGAGGGCGCCGGCACGAGTGCGCCGGACCGCACGATCGCGTGGCTGCTGCGCAACCCGGTGCGCGGCGCCGCGGTGGGCGCCGCCGTCGTCGCGGGCCTGACCCTGATCGCCCTGATCGTCGGGCCGCCGTTCCAGAAGTAGCCGTCGTCGGCACCGGCCGGGGCGGAATCGGTGGAACCGGTGGAACCGGTCGGGACGCTGCGTCGTCCGAGGGTGCGTGACGCGCACCCACCCGCACCTGCCGGCCCGCCGCGACCTGCTCCGTGTCGCCCTCGCCTCCGCCTTGGCCGGCGGCAGCGGTGGGCTGCTGGCCGGGTGCAGCGACGACCGCCCGCCGCCGCCCGCGGGTAGCGGGGCCGGTAGAGGTGCCGGTGCCGCTGCGGGAGCTTCGGGCCTGCGCCAGGTGGCCGCCTCCACCTCGCGGACGACGGGCGACCCCACCGCCGTGCCGTCGGTCGTCGCCGGTCTCCAGACCTTCGCGGCCCGGCTGCACCGTCAGGTGGTGCAGGAGGCCGGCGGCGCCAACGTCGTGACCTCGCCGAGCTCGGTGCTGGTGGCGCTCGGCATGACCATGGCGGGTGCAGGCGGCAGCACCCGCGACGAGCTGGCCGAGGTGCTCGGTGTGGGCGACCTGGGCCAGCGCTGGCACCGCGGCCTCAACGCGCTGCGCCGCGACCTCGCCGCGCTGCCCGGCGAGGTGCGGCGCGACGACGGCTCCCGGGCGCGGCTGGTGCTCACGAGCGCCGACCAGCTGTTCGGCCAGCGTGGCGTGGCCTGGGGCCGGGACTTCCTCGACCTGCTCGCCGCCCAGTACGGCGCCGGCATGGTCGAGCTTGACATCGCCGCCGACCCCGAGGCCGCCCGCACCCTCATCAACCGCTGGGTCGAGCAGCACACCGACGACCGCATCGTCGACCTGCTCCCCGACGGCGCACTGGACGTCGACTCCCGGCTGGTGCTGGTCGACGCACTGCGCCTCGTGGCGCCGTGGCGCCTGCCGTTCGAGCCGAGCCTGACCCGGCCGGGCCTGTTCCGCCGCGACGACGGGAGCGTCGTCCAGGCGCCGATGATGCACCGCCCCGACCTGCGCGTGCGGCTCAGGGACGACGCCCGCTTCCGCTCCGTCACGGTGCCCTACGCCGGCCGCCCTCCGGGTGTCGCCGGAGCGGGCGACGGACTGGCGATGACGATCGTGCTCCCCGGCCCGGCGCCCTCCTTCGACCTGCGAAGCGGACCCCGCGTCGACCTCGCCTCGATCGAACGACTGGTGGAGGAGCGGGGTCTGGGAGCGGTGCTCCCGCTCGGGTCTCCGGAGGTCGCGGTCGACCTCATCCTCCCCTCGTGGACGACGCGCACCAGCGTCTCGCTGAAGCGCACCCTGAAGGCGCTCGGCGTGCGCGCCGCGTTCACCCCCGCGGCCGACCTCTCGCCCATGACCGACGGCCCGGGCGAGCGGCTGCGCGTCAGCGACGTGCTGCACCAGGCCCACCTCGCCGTCGACGAGCAGGGCACCGAGGCCGCCGCCGCCACGGCCGTGGTGGTCGAAGGCCTCTCCGCGCAGCTGGTCACCGACACCGTCGTGGTCGACCGGCCGTTCCTCTACGTCGTCCACGACACCGCGAGCGGGGTGCCGCTCTTCCTCGGCCGCGTGAGCGACCCCACGCTCTGACGCGGGCGCCGACGAGCGGGCCAGGCGCTGTCGGCGCCGCTGGGTACCCTGGCGAGGTACCCCCGGTCGCGACGAGACCGGGGGCTCTCGCGCTGTTCCCGCACTCGTATCCGTACCGAAAGTGACCTCCGTCGTGCCCCTCGCCGGCCTCGCTGATGCCGTCCTCGCCGACCCGCCCCTCGCCCGCGCACTCGCCGCCGCCACCGATCCGGCAGCCGCGCGCGCAGGCGAGCTCACCGGCCCCGAGGCCCTGCGCCCGTTCCTCGCCGCCGGGCTCGCCCGCCAGAGCGGCACGGTGCTCGTGGTCACCGCCACGACCCGCGAGGCCGAGCAGCTGGTGGCCGAGCTCGGCGACCTGCTCGAGCCCGCGGGCGTGGCCTACTACCCGAGCTGGGAGACGCTGCCGCACGAGCGGCTCAGCCCCCGCAGCGACACGGTCGGCCGCCGACTCGCGGTGCTGCGCCGCCTCGTGCACCCCGGCGACGACGCCAGCACCGGCCCGATCCAGGTGCTCGTGGCGCCGGTGCGCTCGATCCTCCAGCCGCAGGTCAAGGGCCTCGGCGAGCTGGTGCCCGTCGAGCTCACCGTGGGCGCCACCGCCGAGATCGACGCCGTCGTCACCGGCCTCGTCGACGCCGCCTACTCGCGCGTCGCCCTGGTGTCGAAGCGCGGCGAGTTCGCCGTGCGCGGCGGCATCGTCGACGTCTTCCCGCCCACCGAGGAGCACCCGCTCCGCGTGGAGTTCTTCGGCGACGAGGTCGACGAGATCCGCTCCTTCGCCGTGGCCGACCAGCGCACCATCGCCCCCGTCGAGCGCCTGTGGGCGCCGCCGTGCCGCGAGCTGCTGCTCACGCCCGCGGTGCGCGAGCGCGCCGCCGAGCTCGGCCGCACCCACCCCCAGCTGCTCGAGATCACCGACAAGCTCAGCCAGGGCATCGCCGTGGAGGGCATGGAGGCGCTCATCCCCGCGCTCGTCGACGAGCTCGAGCTGCTCGTCGACCTGCTGCCCCGCGACGCCCGCATCCTCGTGCTCGACCCCGAGCGCGCCCGCGCCCGCGCCCACGACCTCGTGGCCACCAGCGAGGAGTTCCTCGCCGCGTCGTGGGCCACCGCGGCCAGCGGCGGCCAGGCGCCCATCGACCTCCAGGCCGCCTCCTACCAGTCGCTCGGCGACGTGCGCGAGCACGCGCTCGGCCTCGGCCAGTCGTGGTGGACCTTCAGCCCGTTCGGCCTCGACCTCGCCTCAGCCGAGGCCCAGGCCGATGCCGAGGCCGAGGCGCCGGGCACCGGCGAGGACGACGCCCCCGCCGCCCGCCCCGCGCCCGCCTACCGCGGCGACGTCGAGCGGGCGCTCGCCGACATCAAGGGCTGGCACGGCGAGGGCTACCGGGTGGTCGTCGTCCACGCGGGGCAGGGGCCGGCCTCGCGCATGGTGCAGGCGCTCAGCGAGCGCGACGTGCCCGCTCGCCTGGTCGACTCCCTCGCGGCGGGCGACGAGATCGCCCCCGACGTCGTCACCGTCACCTGCGGCGCCCTCGGCCACGGCCTCGTGGACGACGCCGCGCGGCTCGTCGTCCTCACGGGCGAGGACGTCGTGGGGGCCAAGGCCTCCACCCGCGACAAGGGCGCGATGCCGGTGCGGCGCAAGCGCCAGATCGACCCTCTCGAGCTCACGGCCGGCGACTACGTGGTGCACGAGCAGCACGGTGTGGGCCGGTTCGTGGAGATGAAGCAGCGCGAGGTGCAGGGCGCGGTGCGCGAGTACCTCGTGCTCGAGTACGGCCCCTCCAAGCGCGGCGGCCCGCCCGACCGGCTCTACGTGCCGGCCGACGCCCTCGACCAGGTCACCCGCTACGTCGGCGGCGAGCAGCCGAGCCTCGACCGCCTCGGTGGCGGCGACTGGACCAAGCGCAAGAACCGTGCCCGCAAGGCGGTGCGCGAGATCGCCGCCGAGCTGATCAAGCTCTACGCCGCGCGCCAGGCCACGCAGGGCCACGCGTTCGGGTCCGACACCCCGTGGCAGCGCGAGCTCGAGGACGCCTTCCCGTTCCACGAGACCCCCGACCAGCTCACCACGGTCGACGAGGTCAAGGCCGACATGGAGCGCACCGTGCCGATGGACCGCCTCGTGTGCGGCGACGTCGGCTACGGCAAGACCGAGATCGCGGTGCGCGCGGCGTTCAAGGCCGTGCAGGACGGCAAGCAGGTCGCCGTCCTCGTGCCGACGACGCTGCTGGTCAACCAGCACCTGGCCACCTTCAGCGAGCGCATGAGCGGCTTCCCGGTGGTGCTCAAGGCGCTGAGCCGCTTCCAGACCGAGAAGGAGTCGAACGAGACCATCGCGGGTCTGGCCGACGGCTCGATCGACGTGGTGGTCGGCACGCACCGGCTCTTCAACGCCGACATCCGCTTCAAGGATCTCGGGCTGATCATCGTCGACGAGGAGCAGCGCTTCGGCGTGGAGCACAAGGAGGCGATGAAGCGCCTGCGCACCAGTGTCGACGTGCTCTCGATGAGCGCGACGCCGATCCCGCGCACGCTCGAGATGGCGATCACCGGCATCCGCGAGATGTCCACGATCACCACGCCGCCGGAGGAGCGCCACCCCGTGCTCACCTACGTGGGCGGCTACGAGGACCGCCAGGTGGTGGCGGCCGTGCGGCGCGAGCTGCTGCGCGACGGCCAGGTGTTCTACATCCACAACCGGGTCAGCTCGATCGAGAAGGCGGCGGCGAAGATCCGCGAGCTCGTGCCTGAGGCGCGGGTGGCCACCGCCCACGGCCAGATGGGCGAGCACGCCCTCGAGCAGGTGATGGTCGACTTCTGGGAGAAGCGCTTCGACGTGCTCGTGTGCACCACCATCGTGGAGTCCGGCATCGACGTCTCCAACGCCAACACCATGATCATCGAGCGCGCCGACACCCTGGGCCTGAGCCAGCTGCACCAGCTGCGCGGTCGCGTCGGCCGTTCGCGCGAGCGCGCCTACGCCTACTTCCTCTATCCCACCGAGAAGCCGCTCACCGAGACCGCGCACGAGCGGCTGGCCACGCTGGCCCAGCACTCCGACCTCGGCGGCGGCATGGCGATCGCGATGAAGGACCTCGAGATCCGCGGTGCGGGCAACCTGCTCGGCGGCGAGCAGTCGGGTCACATCGCCGACGTCGGCTTCGACCTCTACGTGCGCCTGGTCGGTGAGGCCGTGCGCGACTTCCGCGACGACGGCGGCGCGCCCGAGCAGCTGGAGGAGGTGCGCATCGAGCTGCCGGTCGACGCCCACCTGCCGCACGACTACATCCCCAGCGAGCGGCTGCGCCTCGAGATGTACCGCCGCCTCGCCGAGGTGCGCTCCGATGCGGACGTCGACGAGATCATCGCCGAGATGGTCGACCGCTACGGCGAGCCGCCCGAGCAGGTCACCGCCCTGCTGCTGGTCGCGCGCTTCCGTGCCCGGGTGCGGGCCTCCGGTGTGCGCGAGGTGACCACGGTGGGCAAGAACGTGCGCTTCCACCCGGTGGTGCTGCCCGACTCGCGCGTCGTGCGGCTCAACCGGCTCTACCCGAAGTCGATCATCAAGCACCAGCTCGAGTCGGTGCTCGTGCCGCGCCCCGGCATCCCCGGGCGCACGGGCACGCCGATCGAGGGCGTGGCGGTGCTCGAGTGGGCACGGCAGGTGCTCGACTCGGTGATCGACCCGAAGGAGTGAGCGCGCGTCGTCCGGTCGGTGGCGACGGGTCGGGCGGGGTGGGCGGCACGGCGGCGTCGGGGGCTGCTTGAATGGGCTCGTGGTGACCCAGGTCACCTCGCGAGAGCAGCGGGCACCGAGCCCGCGATCCCCGACCTCAGGAGTGAGTGTGCGTCGTCGTCGCCTCGTCCCTCTCATCACCTCCGTGGCCGCTGTGGCCACCTCGGCCCTGCTCGCCGGCTGCGGTCTGACGCCGGACGCCGCCACCGAGCCCGGCCTCGCGGTCAAGGTCGACGGCCTGAATCTCGGCCTGGCCAAGGTCGACCGCGTGGTCGACGACTACTGCGCGCTGCTCGCGCAGGATCCGCAGGCGCAGGCGGCGCCCCGGGCCTTCGTCCGCGCCAACTTCGCCCTCGGGTGGGCCCGGGCGCGCGCGGTCGACGCGCTGGCGGGGGAGTACGGCGTCCAGCTGCCGCCGTCGCCGGTCACGCGCAGCGTGGTGGAGGCCGACTTCGGGCGGTCCGGGTCGGTCACCGACGACAACTACGACTCCCTCGCCTGGCTCAGCGGGCTGCAGCAGCGCCTGGGTCCTGCTCTCGAACAGCTCGGCACGAAGGTCGGGCAGGAGTCCGGGCAGGCGGTCGCCGGCGAGGCTGCGCTGCGCGCCGGCAACGAGCGGGTGCTCAGCTGGCTCGACGACAACGACCTCGTGCTCAACCCGGCCTTCGGCACCTTCGACGAGAAGACCGGCGGCTTCGGCGGCGGCGACCTGCTGTCGATCCCGGTGAGCAGCGAGGCGAGGGCCAACGACGACCCGCTCAAGCTCTCCGCCGAGCAGCTGGCCGCGCTGCCGGCCACGCAGCGCTGCGGGCCGGCGGCTCCGGCGGCTCCGGCCGCGCCGGTCGCGCCTGCTCCGGGCGGCTGAGGGGTGACCGACCCGGTCGCCGAGTTCGCCGCCGTCATGCGGCGCCTGCGCGCCGAGTGCCCGTGGAAGGCCGAGCAGACCCATCGCTCCCTCGTGCGCTACCTGCTCGAGGAGACCGCCGAGGTCGTCGACGCCATCGACGAGGGGGAGGCGAGCGGCGACTTCTCCCACCTCGGCGAGGAGCTCGGCGACCTGCTGCTGCAGGTGGTCTTCCACGCCGTCATCGCCGAGCAGCGCGGCGACTTCACGTTGGACGACGTCGCCCGCGGCATCACCGACAAGATGATCCGACGCAACCCGCACGTCTTCAGCGCCGAGGCCGGCGCGGCGGCCGGGGATCTCGACGCCGCCGAGGTCGACGCCCAGTGGCAGCGGATCAAGGCGCAGGAGAAGCCCCGCGAGCGCGCGGACGACGGCATCGGCCCCACCCTCTCGGCCCTCGTCTACGCCGACAAGGTGCTCGCCCGCCTCGAGCGCGCCGGAACCCCCGCGGCGCCCGACCCGGCGTCGTCCGAGATCGGGGAGCGGTTGCTCGCCCTCGTGGACGACGCCCGCCGCGCCGGCGTCGACCCCGAGCAGGCCCTGCGCGACGCCGTCCGCGCCCGGCTCTGAGGCTGCGGCAACGTCAGGAGCGGCCGACCGTGGGCGGCCGGTTGCCCCGGGCATCCTCCTGCTCGATCAGCTCGTTCAGGTCCTTGAGCCGGTCGAGGCCCTTCACCGCCCGCGCCATGCGGTGGTTGGGCTCGAAGCGGGCGCGGTGGCGGTCGAGGAACCACCAGTAGCCGGCGCTGAAGGGGCAGGCGTTCTCGCCGGTGCGCTTCTTGGGGTCGAAGGCGCAGGGCTTGCAGTGGTCGGTCATCGAGGAGATGTAGGCACCGCCCGAGGTGTAGGGCTTGGTGGCCATCACGCCGCCGTCAGCGTGCTGTGACATCCCCACCACGTTGGGCACCATCACCCAGTCGTAGCCGTCGACGAACGCGCGGTGGAACCAGTCGGTGACCTGCTCGGGCGCCCAGCCGCGCTGCAGGGCGTAGGAGCCGAGCACCATGAGGCGGGGGATGTGGTGCACCCAGCCGTGCTCGGCGATCTGGTCGAGGGTGTGGCTGAGGCAGCGGGCGTCGGTGGCCTTCGCGTCGAGCTCGGCGAACCACTTCGGCAGCTGCTCGCGCGCGTCCAGCTCGTTGCGGCGGCGGTAGTCGTCGCCCTGGTTCCAGTAGAGGTGCCACACGTAGTCGCGCCAGCCGATCACCTGCCGCACGAAGCCCTCCACGGCAGCGATCGGGGCGTCGCCGGCCAGGTAGGCATCCTCCGCGCGACGCACCACCTCGAGCGGCTCCACGAGGCCGAGGTTGAGCGGTGCGGACACCAGCGAGTGCGCCATCCACGGGTCGCCCTCGAGCACGGCGTCCTCGAAGCGCCCGAAGAGGGGCAAGCGCTCGGCGATGAAGTGGTCGAGCATCGCCAGCGCCTCGCGGCGGGTGGCGGGGAAGAGGCGGGGCTTGTCGCGGCCGATGAACTCGACGTGGCCGTCGCGCTCCCACTTGTCGAGATCGGCGCGCACCTCGGCGTCGATGTCGCTCTCACTCGGCCACCTCGGCTCGGGCACGCCGAGGGTGGTCGCGCCCTTGGGCGGCGACTCGCGGTTGTCGTGGTCGAAGTTCCAGCGGCCGCCGGCCGGCTCCCCGTCGTCCATGAGGACGCCGTGGGCCTGCCGCGCGCGGCGGTAGAAGTCCTCCATGAGCAGGCGGCCGCTCTTGCGACCCTCGGCCCAGCGCTCGAAGTCGGCGCGGGGGGTGGCGAAGCCGCGGGCGTCGAGCACGGTGAGGTCGAGGCCGTCGTCGGCCAGGCGGTCGACGAAGCGGCGAGCGGCCCACGTGGTGGGGTGCACGACCTCGACCGACCGCTGGCCCACGTGCTCGCGGACCGCCTGCGCGTAGCCGCCGTCGGTGCGCACGTAGGTGAGCCGGTCGCCGAACTCCGCGGCGCGGTGACGCATGGCGCTGAGGATCAGGTGCGCCTTGGCGCGGTGGTAGCGGCGCCGGGCGAACACGGCTCGCGACTCCACCATCAGCAGGGGGCCGCGGTGGTCGTCGACGAAGTGCGGCCCGAGCTGGTCGCCGAAGATCCAGCGGACGGCGGAGCTCACGGCCGGCTGGCTCAGGCGGGGAGCTTGGCGAGGGCGTCGCGCAGGCCCTCTTCGGCCTCGTCGCCCAGCTTCTTGAAGGCACCGCCGAGGAACGGCACGGCCAGCTTCACGATGCCCTTGAACTTGAACTCGGCGCTGTAAGTGACCTTGGTGCCCGTGCCGTGGGGCGCGATCTCCATGCGGTCGGTGGCGTTGACCGTCTTGTTGGTGCCCTCGAGAACGAACAGGGTGGGCGCGTTGTGCTGCACGACCGTGTAGGTGAGCTCGGTCTTGCGGCCGTTGAACTCGCTCACGTTGCGGTAGACCGTGCCGACGCCGCCGTCGCCGGAGACGAGCGAGGTCTCCACGGTGCCGGGGTCCCACTCGGTGGTGTTGGTGAAGTCGCTCAGGTAGGCGAAGACCGCATCGGGGGAGGCGGAGGTCTCGACGGTGCGGGAGATCAGCATGCTTCGACAGTAGCCAGCGGGCGGCTGCGGCAACCGGGTCGCGAGGGCCGCAGTCGTCCGGCGGCGACCGTGCAACCGCAATTGGCGCCGGATTCGGGAGCGGTTCATCTGAATTTTCCCGAGGAGCAGGAGGGTTCGGTGCGACGCCGACGCTGCTCCCTCCGGCTCCTGCTGCTCCCGCTCTCCTGCTGGTGCCGCGGCGCGCAGCGACGGCGTCGTCACGCCCGCTCCGCCGGCGCTCGGGTCCGGCCCGCTCCTCGAGGACTGCTCCCGTGCGTCTACGCCGCTCCCTCACACCCCCGGGCTCGCGCCCCGTGGTGTCCCGTCCGCTCGCCGTGCTGGCCACCGCCGCCCTCGCCGGCGGCCTCGCCCCGGCCGTCCTCGGTCCGGCCGCGCCTGCGCGCGCGGCCTCCGCCGACGTCCAGATCACCGAGTACGAGTACAACGGCTCCGAGTTCGCCGAGATCACCAACGTCGGCGACGCCGCCGCCGACCTCACCGGCTGGAGCTTCGACGACAGCAGCCGCACCCCCGGCTCGTTCGCCATCGGCTCGATCGGCACCCTGGCGCCCGGCGAGTCGGCCCTCATCACCGAGGTCGGCGCCGATGCCTTCCGCACCGAGTGGGACCTGCCCGCGCGCATCAAGATCGCCGGCTCCAACAACCAGAACCTCGGTCGCTCCGACGAGATCAACATCTACGACGCGGCGAACAACCTCGTCGACCGGCTCACCTACAACGACCAGGCCGTGCCCGCCCAGGGGCCGCGCACCGACGTCGCCAGCGCCTGGGCGCCGACCAAGGCCGCGCTGGCCGACCCCACGCCGGCGACCTGGACGCTCTCGACGCTCAACGACGCGGAGGGCTCGTGGAAGTCGGTGGGCGGCTTCTTCGGCTCGCCGGGCACGAGCACCCTCGGCGGCAACCCGCCGGGCAAGCCGAGCGCCGGCCCCGTCACCCCGCCGCCGGCGCTGCCGAGTGTCCGGCTCAACGAGATCGAGTCCAACGGCGACGTCGTCGGCGACTGGTTCGAGCTCATCAACACCGGCACGACGCCGGTGGCCATCGGAGGCTGGCAGCTGCGCGACAACGGCGCCACCAACCCCGCCGTCCTCATCCCCGCGAACACCACCCTGGCGCCGGGGCAGATCGCGGCCTTCTACACCGAGTTCCCGCCGCCGGGCTTCGGCCTCGGCGTCGCCGACTCCCTGACCCTCTACCTCGCCGACGGCACCACCGTCGTCGACACCTACGCGTGGACGACGCACGCCGCCACCACCTACGGCCGCTGCCCCGACGGCTCCGGTGAGTGGCGCACCACCACGACGCCGACCCGCGGCACCGCGAACGCCTGCAGCCCGATCCGCCTCAACGAGGTCGAGTCGGCCCCGGCGGCCGGCGCTGCCGACCAGAGCGAGTGGGTCGAGCTGGTCAACCTCTCCGGCGCCCCGGTCGACGTCGCCGGCTGGCAGGTCACCCGCACCGCCGGACCGGCCCTCGCCGCGCTGCCGGCCGGGTCCACCGTGCCCGCCAACGGCTACCTCGTCGTGGAGGCCCCCGAGGGCCTCGCGAGCGCCGAGACGATCGGCCTCAACGACGCGACCGGCAAGGGGATCGACGCGGTCGCCTACACCGCCGACTCCACCCAGACCCTCGGCCGCTGCCAGGACGGCGTGGGCGCCTTCGCCACCACCGCACGCCCCACCCGCGGCGCGGTGAACGTCTGCCCCGGCCTGGCCACCAAGCCCTGGCCCGGCTCCCAGCTGGTGCGCACGGTCGACCCGATCGACACCTTCGGCCAGGACGCCTCCGGCGCCGTCTTCGACCCGGCCGACCCCTCCGTGCTCTGGATCGCGCAGAACAAGGCGGGCACGCTGGTCAAGATGGTCGAGAGCGGTGACGGCTACGTGCCCGCGCCCGGCTACTCGCCCGGTCGCACCCCCCGCTACGCCGACGGCACCGGCAACCCCGACACCGAGGGCATCACCATCGGCCACGACGGCGCCGTCTACCTCGCCTCGGAGCGCAACAACGCCGCCAGTGGCATCAGCAAGAACACCGTGCTGCGCTACGACCCGGAGACGTCGATGAACGCCACCGACGAGTGGAACCTCAACGCCCTCCTGCCCACCGTGGGCGCCAACCTGGGCCTGGAGGGTGTCACCTTCATCCCCGACTCGGTGCTCACCGCCGGCGGTCTGATCGACTCCTCCACCGGCAAGGCCTACCGGCCGGCCGACTACCCGGCACACGGCTCCGGCCTCTACGTCGTGGGCGTCGAGGGCACCGGCAAGCTCTACCTCTTCGCCCTCGACCAGACCTCCGCCGTGCAGGAGCAGGCGCACCTGATCGCCACCGCCGACCCGCAGCTGCTCACCAACGCCGGCCCCGCGTCGGTCATGGACGTCACCTGGGACCCCGAGCGCCAGCGCCTGTGGGCGCTGTGCGACGACAGCTGCAACGGCAAGTTCTCGCTGCTCTCGCTCGCCAGCGGCACCTTCACGGTGGCCGAGGCCTACGACCGCCCGGTCGGCATGGCGAACCTCAACAACGAGGGCCTCGCCATCGCGCCCCGCAGCCGCTGCGACAACGGCTCCAAGCGCGTGGTGTGGACCGACGACGGTGACACCGACGGCTACTCGCTGCGCGCCGGCACGATCACCTGCGACCCGATCATCGCCCCGTCGATCACCACCCAGCCGGTCGACGCCTCGGTGATGGACGACCGCACGGCCACCTTCACCGTGGACGCCGCCGGCACCGCGCCGCTCGTCGTCCGCTGGGAGCAGCAGGCACCCAAGACCACCTCGTGGACGACGGTGCCCGGCGCCACCTCCACCACCCTCACGGTCATCGGCAAGGCGAACCTCAACGGCTACCGCTACCGCGCAGTCGTCTCGAACGAGAAGGGCTCGGCCACCTCGCAGTCGGCCACGCTGAGCGTGTCGCGCCTGCTGCGGGCCCCGGCCAAGTTCACGGCGGTGCGCGGCGACGGCACGGTGAGCCTCAGCTGGGCGGCTCCGTCGCTCGCCAACGGTCCGGCGCCGGTCACCGGCTACGTGGTGACCCGTCTCGACAGCCTCACCGCCACCACCGGCACGACCGAGTGCCTCGTGCCGGCGGGCGCCCCGCTCACCTGCACCGCCACCGGCCTCACCAACGGGCGCGCCTACGCGTTCACGGTGGCCGCGGTCAACGCCGCCGGTGTCGGTCGCACGGCGCTGGTGAAGACCATCCCGGTCCGGCCCGTCTCGATCATCACCCAGCCCGAACCGGTCACGGTGAAGGCCGGCACGACCTTCGCCCTGAACGCGGTGGTCGACGCCGACCCTGCCCCGCAGCTGCGCTGGCAGGTCAGCTCGGACGGCGGCACCACGTGGCGCAACACCGGCGGCGTGCTCACCGGTCTGAGTTCCGCCTACACCGAGAAGGCGCTCCTCGCGCGCGACGGCTGGCTCTACCGACTGCGCATCGCGCAGCCCGGCAGCACGGTCGTCCACAGCGACGCGGTGAAGGTGAGCATCACCCGCTGACCCCAGTCGCCACAGCGGCACCTGCCGGCCCCCGGCCCGACACCACCCACGTCGGTCCGGGGGCCGGCCCCTTCCTGCGGACGACGGGGGCGTCTGCGCCACCGCCCCGCGGGCACCATGGAGGCATGAGCGCCCCCACCTCCACCCGCACCTCCCATCGCGCCTCCGCCACCCCGGCGACGGCCCGAGGCGGCCGCGGGCTGCTGATGCTGCTGCCCTTCGTGCTGGCGGTGGCCGTGGTCTCCGGCGTCGGCGGGCTGGCGGCGTCGTCCTCGCGGGAGACCTACGCCGCGCTCGACCTGCCGCCCTACGCCCCGCCGTCGTGGGTGTTCGGCCCGGTGTGGGGCGTGCTCTACGTGATGATCGCCATCGCCGGCTGGCTGGCCTGGCGCAGCGGGGGAGGGCGCCCGGCCGTCACCGTCTGGGCGGTGCAGCTGGTGCTGAACCTGGCCTGGACCCCGCTCTTCTTCGCCTGGGAGCTGCGCGGCGTCGCGCTCGTGGAGATCGTTGCGCTGCTCGTCGCTGTCGTCGCCACGATCGTGGTGTTCGCCCGCACGTCGAAGGCGGCCGCCTGGCTGCTTGTGCCGTACCTGGCCTGGGTCGGCTTCGCCACGGCGCTCAACGCCGGCGTCGTCGTGCTCAACTGACGGCCGACCGGTGAAGGTCGAGGCCGTCGGTGCGGCCCACGTGGACGAGGTGTGGCGCCGCTACACCTGTCCTGAACTCTGGTCGCAGTGGGCACCGCAGATCCGCCGCGTGACGGTGGAGGGGCGTGCCGGTGACCAGCCGATCGAGGCCGGGGTGCGGGGCGTCGTCCACGGGCCGGGGTTGGTGCGCATCCCCTTCGAGATCGTGGACGTCGACCAGCGCACCCGCCGCTGGACCTGGCGTGTCGGCGTCGGCCCCGCCTCGATCACGATGGACCACGGCGTCGACCCCGTCGCCGGCGGCCACGGCTCGCGCGCCTGGGTAAAGCTCCACCTCCCGCTGCCGCTCGCGGCCGGGTACGCGCCGGTGGCGCGGTGGGCGCTGCGCCGCGCGGTGCGCTGAACCGGCGGCGCCCCCGGAAGCCGTCGAGGCCGCGACGCCCGCAAGATGGTCGGGCGGCGCGGCCTCGTGAGGGCACAGGTGCGTCGGGTCAGGCGAGCGGAACGAGGCTCACTCGGGGACGACCGACTCGATGTTGTACTGCGCCTTACCGTCCTCGACCGAGGTGATGGTCACCTTGACCTGCTGGGTCTCCCCACCGGAGGTGAGGTCGCAGGTCATGCTGGCGTCGGCCTTCGCCTCGAGGTCGTCGGGGCAGCTGACCTCGTCGGCCGTGCCACCCGTCTGCTCCTCGAACTTCTGAGCGACGGTCTCCTCCACGTCGGCCTGCTTCAAGGTGTCGGGGCCGCCAACCTCGACCGAGGCGCTGCAGGCGGTCAGGGCGGCGGTGGCGGCGAATGCGAGGGCGACGGCGCCCGTCTTGATACGAATCTGCACCGGGAAATCTCAGCAGATCCGCCCGCGCCAGGTGTGTGGATCCGGATTTTCACATTCGTTCGGCTCCGCCCGACCCTCCGCTCGTGCGTCTGACCCTGAGGCGGATGCGCGGCCTGCGACGGGACGTTCGTCCCCGCGCCCGCTCGGTGGCCAGCGGCCAGCACGCCGCGCGCCGCGCGCCGCGCGCCGCGCGCCGCCCTCGCCTCCGCGACATGTAACACGCCGTCCACCCGTCTACCTGGCTCGATTCAGTCGCTTGAGGGTCGATTCTGGGCCGTCGGCGCCTGACTTCCGGCAACCAGTCGGGTGGACGACGTGTTACATCAGCTGGCCGGCCCGCCGCTGCGACGAGCGCACCCGTCCACAGCCCATCCGCAGATGGTGGTCTGCGCTCGCGACGCCGACTTACCGTGCTGGCACTCGGACGCCTCAGTCATCTCGGGAAGGAGGCCGCCCGTGTCCGCCGTCATCCCTGCCCGCCCGCCGTTGCCCGCCTCCTCGGCCGCACCGCCGACCACCCCGCCACTGCCTCCCGGTCCGGTGCTCGACGCCCTCGAGGCGCAGGCGCGCGAACAGGTGCGCTCGGCCGGTCTCGACCCGCAGCGCCAGGTGGACGACGTCCGCGTGATCGTGCGCGACGTCGTCCTCGCGCACGACGAGCGTGCGCTGACGGGCGCGGTCGCGGGGCTCGCCGACGTGGCTGCGACGGTGGGGGAGGTGATGGCGCGGGTCGCGGGCCTGGGGCCCCTGCAGCCGCTACTTGACGACACTTCGATCGAGGAGATCTGGATCAACTCTCCCGACCGCGTCTTCATCGCGCGGGCTGGTCGGCACGAGCTGACCAACATCGTGCTCAGCGAGGCGCAGGTGGCCGACCTCATCGAGCGGATGTTGAAGTCGACCGGGCGCCGCATCGATCTCAGCAGACCGTTCGTCGATGCGATGTTGCCGGCGGGACATCGACTCCACGTCGTCCTGTCCGGGATCTCGCGCGGCTTCTCGGCGGTCAACATCCGCAAGTTCGTGGTGCGCGCCGCGCGGCTCGAGCAGCTGGTCGAGATGGGTTCGCTCACGGCGCCCGCTGCGCGCTTCCTCGAGGCGTCGGTGAAGGCAGGCCTCAACATCCTCGTCACCGGTCAGACCCAGGCCGGCAAGACCACGATGCTCAACTGCCTGGCCGGGGCGGTGCCGGGCGGCGAACGGATCATCTCGGCCGAAGAGGTCTTCGAGATCCGGTTCCCCCACCCTGACTGGGTCGCCATGCAGACCCGGCAGGAGGGCCTCGAAGGCACCGGGGAGGTCCGCCTGCGCGACCTCGTCAAGGAGGCGCTGCGCATGCGGCCGAGCCGGATCATCGTCGGCGAGGTGCGGGCCGAGGAGTGTCTCGACCTGCTGCTGGCCCTGAACTCGGGGCTCCCCGGCATGTGCACCCTGCACGCCAACAGCGCCCGGGAGGCGCTCACCAAGATGTGCACTCTTCCGCTTCTGGCAGGGGAGAACATCAGCTCGAAGTTCGTCGTCCCCACGGTCGCAGCGTCCGTCGACCTCGTCGTCCACCTGGCGCTCGACCCCGGCGGCATGCGACGCGTCGTCGAGATCGTCGCCGTTCCCGGTCGCATCGAGGGCGACGTCATCGAGACGGAGCCGATCTTCGAGTGGCGCGAGGGCCGCCTCACCCGCAGCCTCGGGCTCCCGCCCCGACCGGAGCGCTTCGCCCGCCTCGGCATCGACGTCGCGCGGCTCCTCAACGAGGCCAGGTGACCGCGGCGTGGGTGCACTCGTCGGCCTGGGCGTCGGTGTCGGGCTGCTGCTGATCTGGACGGCGTTGCGTCGTCCACCGGCGAGCGTGGACGACGAAGCGCCCGCGCCGCGATCTCCCGGACTGGTCGAGCGGAGGCTCGGTGAGGCGGGTCTGGCTCACGTCGCCCCGCGCTCCTTCCTGGCGCTGAGCACCGCTGCCGGATCCCTCACGCTGATCGTCGCCGCCGGTGCCACCGGCGTCCTGCCCATCGGCGTCGTCGCGGGCGCGGCCGCCTCCTACCTGCCCTTCGCGGTGCTCGGAGGTCGGGCGAGGCGGCGCCGCCGCGAGTTCGCCGAGGTCTGGCCCGAGGCGGTGGACGACCTCGCGTCCGCCGTCCGCGCCGGTATGTCGCTACCGGACGCCGTGGCTGCGCTCGCCGTCCGCGGCCCGGACGCGCTGCGGCCGGCCTTCGAGGCGTTCGCGCTGGACTACCAGGTGTCGGGCCGTTTCGGCGACTGCCTCGACCGGCTCAAGGCACGACTCTCCGACCCGGTCGGCGACCGTGTCGTCGAGGGCATCCGGATCGCGCGCGAGGTCGGGGGCGGCGAGCTCGGACGCCTCCTGCGCAACCTCTCGGGCTACCTGCGCGAGGATCTCCGCACCCGCTCCGAGCTCGAGGCCCGTCAGGCGTGGGCGGTGAACGGCGCCCGTGTCGCGGCGGCCGCGCCGTGGATCGTTCTGCTGGTGATGTCGACGCAGCCGAGCGTCATCGCGCGGTACCAGTCGACCGGCGGGACCATCGTGCTCGTCGTCGGTGCCGCCTGCTGCGTCGTCGCCTACCGGTTGATGTTGCGCCTCGGGAGGCTGCCTGCTGAGCGGAGAGTGCTGCGATGACGTCGCCGGTCTGGGGCGGTCTGCTCGGGCTGCTCGGCGCGGTCGGTGGCTGGATCGTCGTCGCCCGGGTCGCTGAGCTGCGGCGTCCGGCGCTGCAGATCCGTGTGGTGCCCTACCTGCGCGACCTCGATCCCGATCGGGCGCGGTCGGCGAGCGTCGTCCCCGGTGGGCGGGTCGGGGCGCTCGCAACGCCGGCGCTGCGCAGGGCGGCCGATCTGGTCGACCAGGTGCTCGGCGGCAGCGTCTCCATCCGGCGTCGGCTGCTGCGCGCCGGGTTGAACATGACGGTCCAGGACTTCCGGGTGCAGCAGGTGCTCTGGGGGCTCTCCGGGCTCCTCGCGGCGGTGGCGTGGGGCCTCCTCCGATCGATCACCGGCAGCCCTGACCCGGTCACCCCGGTGCTCGCCTGCGTCGGGGCCTTCGTCGCGGGCGTGCTGCTGCGCGAGAACCGGCTCACCTCGCAGGTGAAGTCGCGCGAGGCCGCGATCGTCGCCGAGCTGCCGGCCGTCGCAGAGCTGCTCGCCCTCAGCGTCGCAGCCGGCGAGGGGCCGGTCGCCGCGCTCGACCGCGTCGTGCGGCGCAGCGGCGGGGAGTTCTCCCGCGACCTCGCAGGTGTGCTGGCACGCATCCGCACCGGCGAGCCGGTCACCGACGCGTTCGACCGCCTCGCCGCCACCACCGGCCTGCCGGTGGTCGCCCGCTTCGCGCACGGCGTCGCGGTCGCCGTCGAGCGAGGCACGCCGCTGGCCGACGTCCTGCACGCCCAGGCGGCCGACGTCCGCGAGGCAGGACGACGCGACCTCATCGAGCGGGCCGCGCGCAAGGAGGTCGTGATGATGATCCCGGTGGTCTTCCTGATCCTCCCCGTGACCGTGCTCTTCGCGTTCTGGCCCGGCTTCATCGGGCTCTCCCTCAGCTACTGACCTCGTTCAACCTCTCGGGAAGGAACCACCATGAACGACCAGCGCATCCGCCGCCCCGGACTTCTCCGCCGTCGATGGGCGTCAGCGCTCACCGATCAGCGCGGAGACGTGCCAGGCTGGGTGATGGTGACCGTCATGACGCTCAGCATCGGCATGGCGCTGTGGGGCATCGCTCAGCCGCAGCTGGTCGGGCTGCTGCAGTCGGCGCTCGCCACGGTGCGGTGAGTCGGAGGCGCGGTGAGCGCGGGTCGGCGCTGGTCGACTTCGTGCTCGTCGTGATGATCCTGGTGCCGGTCGTGCTCGGCATCGTGCAGTTGGCGCTGGTGCTGCACGTGCGCGCCACCTTGGCCGCGGCGGCGTCCGAGGGCGCCCGCTACGCCGCCACCGCGGACCGTGATCCGGGTGCGGGGCTGAGTCGCACGCGCGAGCAGATCTCCGGAGCCCTCGCCGGACGGTTCGCGCGCGATGTCGACGTGCGTCGGGTCGCGGTGCGCGGTGCTCCGGGGGTGGAGGTCGTCGTCCACGCGGAGGTGCCCGCGCTCGGCCTCGGCGGGCCGGGGGTGGAACTCACCGTGCGTGGCCGGGCGGTCGAGGAGCTGCCGCGATGACGCGGGAGCAGAGGTGGAGGCGGTGGCGGTGGCGTTCGCAGCGGGGGAGCGGGATCGTCGAGGTGGTGTGGCTCAGCATCCTGCTGCTCCTGCCGCTGGTGTGGGTGCTGCTGTCGGTGTTCGAGGTGCAGCGCGGATCGTTCGGTGTGAGCGCGGCCTCGCGCGCTGCGGCTCGCGCGTTCGCGTTGGCCCCCGACGACGCCACTGGCGAGCAGCGGGCGGCTGCGGCAGCGCGGCAGGCGCTGGGTGATCAGGGTCTGGACGACGCACCGCTCGACGTCGAGGTCTCGTGCACCCCGTTCCCGCGCACGTGCCACAGCGGCACGTCGGTGATCACGGTGCGGCTGCGCTCGGCGGTGCGGCTGCCGCTGCTGCCCGATGTGCTGGGGTCGGGTGCACCGAGCTTCGCGCTGCGCTCGGAGCACACGGTGCCGATCGGCCGCTTCCTGCAGGTCACCGGCGACGGCGGTGACGCCCGATGAGGCGGCTTGGGGTGCGGGGGAGCTCGGCGCCGTTGGTGGTCGGTTTCATGGCGCTCCTGCTGCTGCTGATCGGTGCGGTGGTCGATGCGAGCGCCGCTTACCTGATGCGTCAGCGCCTTGACACCCTCGCCGACGGTGCTGCGCTGCAGGGTGCCGATCTCGGCGCCCAGGGCACGGCCGTCTACACCGAAGGTCTGGACGACGAACGCGACCTGCCCGTGCTGCGCCGCGATGTCGAGCGGGCGGTCAACGCCTATCTGCGGGATGTCGGCGCTGCCCGCGCCCACCCGGGGCTGCGGGCGCAGGTGCGCGTGGAGGGGCGCCGGGTCGTCGTCCGGCTCTCGGCGCCGTTGGACCTGCCGATCGAGCTGCCGGGTGCACCTTCGCGGCCGCAGGTCGGGGCGGTCGGCTCGGCGGCGGTCGATCCCGACTTCGAGTAGCTCCCGGCGCTGTCGGGGCGGACGAGCTGGATCGCCGATCGTCGAGCGGCTCAGGGGAGCAACGAACTCCGGGCGTCGGCCAGCAGCAGGTAGAGGTGCAGCGAATCGGTCGGCGAGGGCCGGAACCCCAGGGCGGCGTAGAAGTCGGCCGCGGCCTGGTGCAGGGCGTGCACGAGCAGCAGGCGGACGCCGATCGTGTCGGCGGCGGCAAGCGTGGAGAGGATCGCGTCGCGCACGAGTGCTTTCCCCAGACCGGATCCCTGGGCTGAGATGTCGACCGCGAGACGTCCGAGCAGCACCGCGGGGACCGGGTCCGGCGCGTTGCGTCGCGCCCTGCCGGTGACGTCCGCACGCGCGATCGCGACGGCCGACAGCGTGTAGTAGCCGAGCACCCTGTCGGTACCGCGATCGACGGTGACGTAGCAGCGCGCCAGGTCGTTCAGGTGGTTGGTCAGAGCGCGATCGACGAGATAGCGGTCGAGAGACTCCTCGCCCGAGTCGAAGCCGGCTGTCCGGTCGCCCGATGCGATCGGTCGAGGCCGTTGAGGACTCACGTGTCCCAGGGGGCGGATCGATGAAGCAGGTCGGTCAGTTCTGGAATCTTCTCGGCGGGGCGATCGAGGATGGCGGTGAACGTCGTCCAGGCCGCGTCGTCGAGTCGGAACAGGCGGCGATCAGCGAGTGTGTCCTCCGCGCGTGCGACGGCGGCGGCCATGACGAACTGCGTCAGCGTCTGCCCGCGCGCTGCCGCAGCGTCACGGATCAGAGCGTTCTGCTCGGCGGTGAGGCGCACCGCGAGGCGGGCCTCTTTGCGGCTGGCGTCCTCAGGGGCGGTGGTCATGCGTACAGTGTACGCCCGTTGTACGCACCGCCGACGGTCACAGCAGATCCGTCGCCAGAGCACGCAGGTGAACCCGCCCCCGGTCACCAGGAACGGTGCGACGATGCTGCCGAGCGCTCGCGCTCCGTGGGGAGTGCCGCACGGCAGCGACCGTCGAGACCGACGGCCTTCTGCGCACCGTGGTGATCGCCGCTGTTGCCGGGTGGACGATCTTCGCCGGCTTCGCGTTCTGGCGCGCCAGCTACGACCTGGTGATCGCGTCCAGTGCCGCGGCGTTCCTGGGCGCGGCTGCACTGACCCCGCCGTCCGATCCTGTGCGGGTGTGGCTGTACGCCGGGACAGGCCTCATCATGCTCGCCTGGTGGCTACCGGCTCTTGCCCTCAGGAAGCGATCGGCCCACCCTCGGCACTAGACGCCACCCACCCGAGGACGACGCCCGCGAACCCCGCGGCGTCTTCGACCGGGGCCAGGTGCCCCACGCCCTCCAGCTCGCGCACCGCGGCGCCCATCCCGCCGGCGGCCGCCGCGGCCGCCTCCCGCACCGGCAGCGACAGCCCGCCGTAGGTCACCAGCACCCGCCCTGCAGTCGCAGGCAGGGGAGCAGGCTCGAAGCCGCGGAACATCGCCAGCTCGCGCGCGGTGACGGCGTCGTCCCCCTCGGGACCGCTGCCGAGCGACCATCGCGGCCCGTAGAGCACCGAGCCGAGCCGGGCCGTGCCGCCCTCGGCGAAGGCCGCGGCCACGGGGGAGAGGAGGTCGGGCACGAGCGAGCCGACAGCCGGCTCGTGCAGCACGGCTCCGGCGAGCGGCAGGCCGGCGCAGGCGGCGGCCAGCCCCAGCGTCGCTCCGCCGCTGACCCCGACCACCCACGCGCCCGAGGAGAGATCGGCCAGCCACGCGAGCTCCCGCGTCAGGTCGCCGGTGCGCGGGCGCTCGGGCGCGACCACCTCGCAGCCGGCGGCGCGCAGCAGGGGCACCACGTCGTCCCAGATCGTCGGGGTGGTGGCGGTGCCGTGCACGAGCACGAGGCGGGGGTGCAGGGGATGGCTCACGAGCCGCGAGCCTAGGGCGCCCGAAACGCACCGGGGAGTGCTGTCGAGCGTTCGTAACCGAGCGCGCCGCACCGGCGAAACATTCGGGGTCCAGCCTCGTATACAGCGCCGGATACACCGGCGCCGGGCACACCGACATCGGCCTCGGGACGACAGGGACGCACTCCATGACGACGACCGCACCGCCCCCGCGCACCCGCACCGCCGCGGCGCACCTGCTGCGCGAGCGGGCCTACACCGAGGTGAGGAGGATGGTCATGCTCGGCGAGATCCCCACCGGCCTGCGCCTCACCGAGGAGGCCATCGCCGAGCAGCTGCAGGTGTCGCGCACCCCGGTGCGCGAGGCGTTCGTCCGCCTGCACGCCGACCGCCTCCTCAAGCGCTACTCCGACGGCGGCTACTACGTGGCCGAGATCGACCTGTTCGACCTTCGCGACCTCTACGAGCTGCGCCTCACCCTCGAGCTGCGCGGCATCACCCGCGCGCACGAGGTCGGCATCGACCACGACCGCGACGCGCTCGTCGAGCTGCAGGAGGAGTGGGAGGGCATCCGGCTCGACCCGCCGGCGCCGGACGGCTCGTTCATCGAGCTCGACGAGAGCTTCCACCTCAGCCTGCTGCGGGCCTCGGGCAACCTCGCGCTCGCCGAGATGCTCGAGACCATCAACGTGCGCATCCGCCCCGTGCGCACCTACGACTTCCTCAGCGCCGACCGCATCACCTCCTCGATCGGCGAACACCTCGACATCGTGCGGGCGCTGCTCGCCGGCGAGATCGACCTCGCCGCCGACCGCCTGCGCGAGCACATCGGCGCCTCCCTCGACATCGTCGAGCAGCGCGCCGCCGACGCCATGCGGCAGCGCTCCCTGCGCAGCCGCCGCACCCGGGAGGCCTGATCCCATGCGCCCTGAACCCCTGCTCGAGGTCCTCGGGCTCACCAAGCACTTCGGCGAGGTCAAGGCCAACACCGACGTCAGCCTGCAGCTGTGGCCCGGCGAGGTGCACGCGCTCGTGGGCGAGAACGGCGCCGGCAAGTCGACGCTGCTCAAGATGATCTACGGCGTCTACCACCCCGACTCCGGGCAGCTGCTCGTCGACGGCAGGGAGGCGGTGATCGCCAGCCCCGCCGACGCCCGCAAGCGCGGCATCGGCATGGTCTTCCAGGATCTCCGCCTCGTCCCCGCCCTCACCGTCGCCGAGAACGTGGCCCTCGCCCTACCCGAGGGCATCACGCTCAAGCTCGGCCGCCTCGCCGCGCGCATCAGCGAGGCCAGCCGCGAGTTCGGCCTTTCGGTCAACCCCGACGTGAAGGTCGGCCAGCTCTCCATCGGCGAGCGCCAGCGCGTCGAGATCCTCAAGGTGCTCATGACCGGGGCGCGCCTCGTGATCCTCGACGAGCCCACCAGCGTGCTCGCTCCCCAGGAGGTCGAGTCGCTCTTCAGGGTCGTCGACCACCTGCGCCAGCAGGGCTTTGGCGTCGTGATCGTCACGCACAAGCTCGACGAGGTGCGCACCATCGCCGACCGCGCCACCGTGCTGCGCGGCGGGCGCACCGTGCTGTCGAACGTGAACCCCGCCGACTACACCAACCCCGAGCTGATCGAGGCGATGGTGGGCCGCTCGGTGGCCGACCTCGACCGTACGGTCGCCACGCCCAGTGCCAGTGCGGCCGCCGACCCGGCACTCGAGCTGCGCGGCGTCGACTGCGTGGGCGACAAGGGCAACTTCGCGCTCAAGGGCGTCGACCTCGTCGTCCGCCCCGGCGAGCTGGTCGGAGTCGCGGGGGTGGCCGGCAGCGGTCAGCGCGAGCTGTGCGAGGTGGCTCTCGGCCTGCGCAGGCCGTCGTCCGGCACCGTGCGCGTGGACGGCGCGGAGGTCCGCACCCCCGCGCAGGCCCTGGACGCCGGCGCCGTCAGCATCCCCGAGGACCCCGTCGCCGACTCGGTGGTGGGCCGCCTCGACGTGACCGGCCACATGGTGCTCGACGGACGCCGCTTCCCGAGCCGGCGTCTCGGCATCGACTGGCGCAAGGTCCGCCGGCGCACCGAGGAGAGCGACGGCCGCCTGGGCTTGAAGATCGCGGCCCAGCACCGCAAGGTCAGCGAGCTCTCGGGCGGCAACATCCAGCGCGTCGTCCTCACCCGCGAGCTGGCCATCGAGTCGACGCTGGTCGTGGCCGCCTACCCCAGCCGCGGCCTCGACATCGCCAACGTGCGCCGCACCCAGGAGATCCTGCTCGAGCGCCGCGACGCCGGCGCCGGGGTGCTCATGGTGAGCGAGGACCTCGACGAGCTGATGAGCATCGCCGACCGCATCGTCGTCATGCACGACGGGCACATCGCCGGCGAGGTCACCATCGCCGACTTCGACCGCCAGGCCATCGGCGAGCTGATGATCGGAGGTGCCGCATGAGCGCCGCCGCCCCCGGAGCCCCCGGAGCCCCCGATGCGACCGACGCCGTCGAGGCGGGCCTGGCCAGCCTGCGCGCCCGTCTGGCACCCGTCGCCCCGGCACTGCGCTGGATCGGCGCCCTGCTCGGTGCCTTCATCATCTTCAGCATCCTGCTCGCGATGAAGGGCGCCGACCCGGTCGCCACCTACCAGGGCATGTTCGCCTCCACCTTCCAGCGCCAGCGCTCGCTGGAGGAGATCGTCGTCCAGATGACGCCGCTCATCCTCGGTGCACTCGCGGTGGCCGTGCCCGCGCGCGCCGGCCTCACCAACGTGGGCGGCGAGGGCCAGATCATCATCGGCGCCGTCGCCGCCTGCGGTGCCTTCCTCCTCCTCGGGGACGACGCCGCGCCCGGTCTCCTGCTCGTCGCGATGCTGCTGGCCGCGGCCGTGGCGGGCGCACTGTGGGCGGGCATCGCCGCCGCGATGCGTCTGGTCACCGGCGTCAACGAGGCGATCAGCACGCTGCTGCTCAACTTCGTCGCCCTCGACGTGCTGCTCTTCCTCATCTACCAGCCCTGGCGCGAGAACCCCGTCGGTCAGCCCACCACCAGGGAGCTCGCCGACCCCGCCAAGCTGTCGGTGCTCAGCGGCACCCGCATCAACATCGGCATCATCGTTGCGCTGGTCGCGGTCGTGGTGGTGGCCTACCTGCTCAACCGCACCCGCTGGGGCTTCCGCATCTCGGTGGCCGGCGGCAACGCCGAGGCGGCGCGCCGTGCCGGCCTCAAGGTGTGGGTGCTGGTGCTCTCGGCACTGATGATCGGCGGGGCGCTGGCCGGGCTCGCCGGGATGATCCAGTTCGCCGGTGTGGAGTACAAGCTGCGCCCCGGCTTCGGTGCCCAGCTCGGCTACACCGCCTTCCTCGCCTGTTGGCTGGCGCGTCACCGCCCCGCGTTCATCGTCGTCGCCGCGTTCGTCTTCGCCTCGCTCTCGGTGGCCGGCGACTCCCTGCAGCTCGACTCCGGGCTGCCCGCCGCCTCGGTCAACGTGCTCACCGCGCTGATCCTCGTGGCCGTGCTCGGCTTCACCGCGACCCGGAAGAAGGCATCCGCATGAGCCTCGCAGTCGACGTCGTCGCCGGCGGTGTCGCCGGCGGCACCAGCATCATGTACGCCGCCCTCGGCGAGACCGTGAGCGAACGCTCCGGCGTCATCAACCTCGGCGTCGAGGGCTCCATGCTCGTCGGCGCCCTCACCGCCTACGCGGTGGGCGTGGAGACCGGCAACCCCTGGGCCGGTGCGCTCGCCGGCGCGATCGCGGGCGGCGTGCTGGCCTTCGTCCACGCCTTCCTGGTGGTCTACCGCGGCGCCTCGCAGATGGCCTCCGGCCTCAGCCTGCTCTTCCTCGCCCTCGGCCTCACCTCCCTCTTCGGCGCCACCTACGTGGGCCAGGCGGTGGTCGGCTTCGGCACCTGGGACGTGCCGCTGCTCAGCGACATCCCGGTGCTCGGGACGGTCCTCTTCCAGCACGACCCGCTGCTCTACGTGAGCTTCGCACTCGTGCCGGCCGTGTGGTTCGTGCTGTTCAAGACCCGCGCCGGGCTGCTCGTTCGCACGGCGGGGGAGCGGGCCGACTCGCTCGTCGTCCACGGCTACGACGTGCGGCGCACCCGCACCGCCGCCGTCACGGTGGGTGGCATGCTCGCCGGCCTCGGGGGCGCCCACCTCTCCACCGCCTACGCCAACGCGTGGTTCGAGAACATGGTCTCGGGTCGTGGCTTCATCGCCGTGGCGCTCGTGATCTTCGCGGTGTGGAGCCCCTGGCGCGTGATGGGCGGCGCCTACCTGTTCGGCTGCGCGATCGCCCTCGGCCCCGCCCTCCAGGCGCGCGGCTACGGCATCAACCAGTTCCTGCTCGACGCGGTGCCCTTCGTGCTCACCCTCGTCGTGCTCACCGTCCTCGGGCGCCGGACATTGTCGTCCTCGCCCGCGGAGCTCAAGAGGGTCTTCGAGAACGCTCCCTCGACCGGCTGAACCCCCGCAACAGCGCACCGCGCCCCGACGGAGCTGGCACTCGAAGCGGGACGCGGCGCGTGACACGAAAGGAAATCCATGTCGATTCGCCACAGTACCGGCCGGACGGTCGTCGCGACCTTCGCGCTGGCCCTCGCCCTGGCGGGGTGCTCCTCGGCCACCGAGAGCTCGGACAGCACCGACAGCTCGGGCAGCTCCGCGCCCGGCAAGGACACCGCCGCCGTCGGCTTCATCATGGTCGGCCCCAAGGACGACTACGGCTACAACCAGGCCGTCTACGAGGGCAGCGAGGTCATCAAGAAGGAGTTCCCCGACCTCGATGTGCTCACGGCCGAGAACGTCCCCGAGGACGACACCGCCGCGACCACCATGGAGCAGATGATCGACAAGGGCGCCAAGCTGATCTTCGCCACCAGCTACGGCCACCTGGACGCCGCGCTCAAGGTCGCCGAGGAGCACCCCGACGTGGTCGTGGTGCAGCAGGGCAACACCATCACCACCGACATCCCCAAGAACGCCGGCACGTACTTCGGCACCGTCTACGAGCCGATGTACCTCGCCGGCATCGCAGCCGGTGCGTCGACGAAGAGCGACAAGCTGGGTTACGTCTACGCCTTCCCGATCCCGCAGACGATCGCCAACATCAACGCCTTCGAGCGCGGTGCGCAGTCGGTGAACCCGAAGGCCGAGACGATCACCGTCAGCACCTCGTCGTGGTGCGACCCGGGCAAGCAGCAGGCTGCCGCCGAGAGCCTGCTCAGCCAGGGCGTCGACGTGCTCACCCAGCACCAGGACTGCACCGCCACGGTGATCCAGGCCGCCGAGAAGGCCGGCGCCATGACGGTGGGCTACCACGCCGACGCCTCGTCGCTGGCCCCGAAGGGCTGGCTCACCGGCGCCGTGTGGGACTGGGGTCCGCTCTACACCGACATCGTCAAGACCGTCGTCGCCGGCGACTTCATCGGGAGCAAGTTCAACGACAACTACCGCGTCGGCTACAAGACCGGCACGAACCCGTTCGTGCTCGCGAAGTACGGGCCGGACGTCACCGCCGACACCCAGGCCAAGATCGACGAGGCCCAGACCTTCCTGGGCACCGACAAGGGCTCGCCCTTCGTCGGCCCGGTGAAGGACCAGTCCGGCGCGGTCAAGATCCCCGACGGCACCGTGCCCAGCTACGCCGACAACGACGCGATGGACTTCTTCGTCGAGGGCGTCGTCGGCAAGCTCGCCCAGTAGCGCCCGGGAACGGAGGTTCACGATGACGACCGTCGCCGCCACCACGCCGTACGCCTGGCCGTACGACGCCGCGTTCACCGCCGTGCGCACCGCCCTGCTGGTGGTGCGCACCCAGGGAGCGCCCCCGGTGCCGGCGGCGGTCGTCGACCTCGCCACCCGCCTCCAGGACGACGGCGGGACGGTCGTGCAGGTCGCGACCGCCCCGCCGCGGCACTCCCCGACAGCCCGCCCCCCGGGGGCTGTCGGGGAGGCCGGTCCTCCCGACCCCCCGGTGCCGGGCCTCGCCGCCGACCATCACGTCGCGGCCACGGGCACCGACGGCTTCTTCGGCTCTCCCCTCGACGCGGTGCTGCGTCGAGCCGGGTGCGACCAGCTGCTGCTCGCCGGCGCGTGGCTCGAGACCAGCGTGCACTCCACGCTGCGCTCGGCCAACGACCGCGGCTACGAGTGCCTGCTCCTGCTCGACGGCTGCGTGCCCCACGACCCCGCGCTCGTCCCTGCTGCGCGCTCCCAGATCGAGATGTCGGGCGGCATCTTCGGCGCGGTCGGCTCGCTGGCCGACGTCGCGGCCGCACTCGCCTGACCACTGCAACCCTCCACCCCCAGCCACCCTCGTTCGAGAGGAACCCGCGATGACCACCTTCGGACCCGTCGAGGCCGAGCCCTACGCCTGGCCCTACAACGGCAGCTTCAGCCCCGCGACCACCGCCCTGATCAACATCGACTGGCAGGTCGACTTCTGCGGCCCCGGCGGCTACGTCGACCGCATGGGCTACGACCTCAGCCTCACCCGTGCCGGGCTGCCCGCCACCCAGCGGGTGCTCGCGGCGGCGCGCGAGGCGGGCCTGTTCGTCGTCCACACGCGGGAGGGGCACCGACCCGACCTGGCCGACTGCCCGCCCAACAAGCTGTGGCGCAGCCAGCAGATCGGCGCCGGCATCGGCTCCGACGGCCCGTGCGGGCGCATCCTCACCCGCGGCGAGCCGGGCTGGGAGATCGTGCCCGAGGTGGCGCCGATCGAGGGCGAGCTCGTGATCGACAAGCCGGGCAAGGGATCGTTCTACGCCACCGACCTCGACCTGCTGCTGCGCACGCGCGGCATCACCCACCTGATCTTCACCGGCATCACCACCGACGTGTGCGTGCACACCACCATGCGCGACGCCAACGACCGCGGCTACGAGTGCCTGCTGCTCACCGACTGCACCGGGGCCACCGACCGCGGCAACTACGAGGCCGCGCTGAAGATGGTGACCATGCAGGGCGGCGTCTTCGGCGCCATCGCGCCCTCCGACGCCCTGCTGTCGGCGATGGGTGCCAGCTCCCTGGCCGCACCCGCATGACGGCGGCGGCCCTCACGCTGGGGTCGCTGCGCGAGCGCTACGCGGCCGGCGAGTCGCCGATCGACGTCGTCGAGGAGGTGTTCGCGCGCCTCGCCGCCCGAGGCGACGACGGCGTGTGGATCACCGTGCTCCCGATCGAGCAGGCGCGCGCCGCGGCCGCAGCTCTCGACCCGGCCGATCGCGAGCGGCTCCCGCTGTGGGGTGTGCCCTACGGCCTCAAGGACAACATCGACGTCGCCGGCCTGCCCACCACCGCCGCCTGCCCCGCCTTCGCCTACCACCCCGAGCAGGACGCCGAGCTCGTGCGGCGCCTGCACGCGGCCGGCGCGCTGCTGATCGGCAAGACCAACCTCGACCAGTTCGCCACCGGGCTCAACGGCACCCGCAGCCCCTACGGGGTGCCGCGCAGCGTCGGCGATCCCGCGCTGATCCCGGGCGGGTCGAGCTCGGGCTCCGGGGTGGCCGTGGCGGCCGGGATCGTGCCGTTCGCCATCGGCACCGACACCGCCGGCTCGGGCCGGGTGCCGGCGGCCCTCAACGGCATCGTCGGGCTCAAGCCCTCGGTGGGTCTGGTGTCGGGGCGCGGCATGCTGCCCGCCTGCCGCTCGCTCGACTGCCCGTCGGTCTTCGCCCACAGCGTCGAGGACGCCGCAGCGGTGCTCGCCGTGATCGCCGGCGTCGACGAGGACGACGCCTGGTCGCGGGCGCTGCCGGCGCCTGTGGCGACACCGCCCCCGACGCCCGCGCACGGCCTGCGACTGGCCGTCCCGGACACGATCGACTGCTGGGGATCACGGGGCGAGCAGGCCTCGTGGGAGGCCTGCCTCGAGCGTCTCGGCGCCGCCGGCGTCGAGCTCGTCCCGGTCCCGATGGCCGCCTTCTTCGAGGCGGGCGACCAGCTCTACTCCGGCGCTTGGGTCGCCGAACGCCTCGACGGCCTCGAGCTCTTCCTGCACGACCACGCGGACGACGTGTGGCCGCCGGTGCGCGAGATCCTCGCCGGGGCGGCGTCCGTGCGTGGCGTCGACATCTTCGCCGGGCTCGACCGGATGCAGGGTCTGCGGCGCGTCGTCCGCGGCCTCCTCGACGGCGTCGACGCCCTGCTCGCCCCGACCGTCACCGAGACCTTCACGATCGCCGAGATGCAGGCCGATCCCGTCGCTCTCAACAGTCGGCTCGGCCGCTTCACCACGTTCACGAACCTGCTCGACCTCTGCGCCGTGTCCCTGCCCGGAGTCGCAGCCGACGGCACCCCGTTCGGCGTGCCGCTCGGGCTCACGCTGCAGGCCTCCGCCGGCCGGGACGCCGCACTGGCCGGGGTGGCGATCGCCGTGCGTGACGCTCTCGGGGGGCGGGCGTCGTCCACGATCGCCTCGACTGCCACGCGGCGCGACGACTGGCTGGAGTTGGCCGTGGTCGGCGCCCATCTCGAAGGCATGCCGCTGCACCGCGACCTCGTCGATCGCGGAGCCGAGCTCGTGGCGCGCACGGCCACCGCGCCGGCCTACCGGTTCTACGCCCTGCGCGGGACGACGCCGCCCAAGCCGGGGCTGCGGCGGGTGCGCGACGGGGGAGCGGCGATCGAGGTGGAGGTCTACCGACTGCCCCTGGCGAGCGTAGGCAGCTTCCTCAGCACCGTCGTCGCACCGCTCGGCATCGGCCAGGTGGAGCTGGCCGACGGCTCCGTCGTCCACGGCTTCGTGTGCGAACCCTGGGCGCTCGAGGACGCCGACGACATCACCGGCCTCGGCGGTTGGAGGGCCTACGTAGCAGGGGGCGCGAGCTGAGCCCTGCCCTCACTCGCTCAGTCGGCCCATCGGACGCTCGCGAGGACCGCGTCGCTGAGCTCCCGGAACTGCTGGGCGTCGAGGTTGACCGAGTCGATGTCGATGGTGGCCACGAGACCGGACCCGCTGTCGAGAACGGTGCCGATCCTCGTCGCGATGGTGGGCCCGTCCGCGCCCGCCACCACGTACGAGAGGCGGTCGTCGACGATGCGGTCGGGTCGGGGCTGAAGACGAACCGTGGCGCCGCCGGAGCCCGCGTTGACCCGAGCGAGGTCGCGCAGCGTGACGTTGCGGACGACGTTCTGCTGGCCGATCGACACGTTGATGGGCGCCCGCGTGCCGTCGGGCAGCGAGGCGGTCCCCGAGGCGAGCTGGAGCCTCTGCGCCCTCGTGACCCTCCAGGTGATGCCGCCGAGGATGTCCGCCGGAAGGGTCAGGCTGGCCGCGTCGACCTTCAGCGTCTCTCCCGGCGCGACACTCGGGGCGGCGGACGACGGGTCCGCCGATCCCGCGGTCCCGGACGCGTCCGCAGTCGCGGGGGAGCTGCCAGCAGGTTCGGGACGCGACGAGGGCTCCTCGCCGCCGCACCCGGCCAGCAGGCTGAGACTGAGGACGACGGCCGCCGTCGCGAGCGCGTTCCGGTTCCCCACGTCGTCACCTGGTCGTCGCAGCCCTACCCCGGGTCGGCGGTGCGGTGACGTCGCCCTGCTCGCGGTGATCACTCCGACCAGGTGAGGGAGTCGAGGAGGTCGTCCACCAGCGCGTCGTGCCGTGCGGCCGGGAGTCGCCGGGTCGTCAGGGAGACGCCGACGATGCCTCCCGCGGCCTCGTCGACCACCCGACCGGCCTCGGTGACCCGCTCGTCGCCGTCCGCGCCGGTCTTCACGTACATGAGGCGTCCGTCGACCGTCCGGTCGTCGAGGCGGCGCAGCGCGATGCCGCCCACGCTCTCGTCGTCGCGCTCCGCGAAGTCGGCGAGGGTGAGGGGGCCGCCGATGTTGGCGGTGTCGAGGGTGACGCTGACGCTCGCGATGTCGTCGTCGGGCAGGGTGAAGGCGGCGGAGGCCAGCTGCAGGCGCGAGCTGCGGGTGAACTGCCAGCCGTCCGCATCGGGTCCGTCGGTGGGCAGCGTGAGCGTCGCCTGAGGGATCGTCAGCGTCGGTCCGTCGGCCACCGGTGCGGGGCTGGACGGCGGTCCGTCGGTGCTCGACGCGGATGCCGACGCCGATCCCTTCGTCGGCGCCGGGGCCGCCTCGCCGGTTCGGTCGCCGCTGCTGCAGGCGCTCGCGGTGCTCAGCAGGACGACGCTCAGCGCCGACACCGCTGCCTGACGGATCGTGATGGAGGACCTCATGGGCTCAGAACTACCCGCTCAGCCGCCCGGGCGAACCTCGGGGACAGCCTTCGGCTGTTCCGGCCTGTGAGGCTCACTCGGTCCACCTGATGCCTTCGAGGATCGAGTCGACCACCGACGTGTACTCGGCGGCGGGGATGTCGAGGGAGGAGACCTTGATGTTGACCACGAGACCGGTGCCGGGGTCCACGACGGTGCCCGCCTCGGTCGCGCTCTCGTCGGCCTCCGATCCGGTGACGACGAAGATGAGTCGGCCGTCGACGACGCGGTCCCGGGCCGGGCGCAGTTTGATGGTGCCGTAGGTCGCGTCGGCGTTGATGGCGGCGTACTGGCGGAAGGTGGTGCCGGGCTGGAGCTTGGGTTGACGCAACGACACGTCGACGTAGGCAGGACTGCCATCGGCCAGAGTCGTCTCGCCGCTGGCCTGCAGAAGCGTGGGCGTGCCCGTCACGGTCCACCGGAGGCCGTCGTCCTCGGGCAGGGTGAGGGAGGCGGCGGGGATGGTCATCGGCGTTCCGGGCGTGGCCGCCGGGCTGGATGACGGCGAGGGCGACGTGGAGGACGATTCGGCGGAGCCGGTGGGGGCGCCGGTCGAGTCCTCCCGAGATGTCGGCTCGTCCTGGCTGCCGCAGGCGCTGGTGAGGCTCAGGGCCAGGATCACGACGACGGGTGCCACGGCACGACGCGAGATCATGGGCCTTCCCGACCCGCTGGCCCGTCGGGTCGAACCTCGGAATCGCGGTTCAGCCGGCAGCCCACCGTCTCGATGGTGTTTCGACGCGGGGTCTCGGGGGTAGGCGGGGCCCACGCGCCACTCGGGAACCGGAGGCCCTGCATGTTTCCACCTGACTTCGTCCGTTCGATCCGACCGGAGGACCTCGCCGGGACGGAGGCGACCGGACTCGACCTGGTCGACTCGACCATTGCCGAGGTGATCGCCGAGCTGACCACCCAGATCGGCACGCTGAAGGAGATCGACTTCGAGGCCAAAGCCCACATCGGCACCGCGTCGCTGGGCGCGGGCGACGTCGCCGAGCAGCTGACCTATCACCACGCACGCGCCTACGGCGTGGTGGTCGACACGCTCAAGGAGATGATCGGCGACCTCGTGGCGTTCCGCGACTCGGTCCGCGAGGCGCGTGAGCTCGTGCGTCGCTCCGACGAGGCCGCGGCCGCCGAGATGACTCAGCTGATGTCCACCACCGAGTCGCTCGACCTCGGCGCCCGGGCCCAAGCGGAGTCGCAGTATGCCCACCGCGACACCGTGGCGGTCGACGACGAGCGCTTCGACCGTGCTGACGACGAGCCCGTCGTCACGCCGGGGCCCCCGGCGAGCGGCACCGACGAGGGGGCCGTCCGATGACCGGCCAGCACATCCAGGATCTCAGGCGGCGCACGGCTGGGATGGACTCCGGTGACGTGAGCGTCAGCCGGGACGCCTGGGAAGCCGGAGCCCTCGCACTCGATCGCGTGGCCCAGGCGCTGCGCGGGGCGGCCCCCAAGCTGCGCGAGGGGTTCGGCGCGGGTTCGGAGATCGGGGAACGATCGCACGCGGCGTTCGACTCCACCGCCACGAAGATCTCCGATCGGCAGGCCCAGCTGCACAAGGCGGGCAATCGTCTCAACGACGTCTACTTCTCGATGAAGAAGGCCCACAACGTGGCGCAGAACGTGCCGGATGCTCCCGGTCCCGCTCCCACGATGCCGCCCACCACCGGCGACGACCAGGACGACGTCACCACGCTGAAGATCTTCGCGGCGCAGACCGCGAGCCACCGTCGGGCCGAGTCGGCCTACGCGGACGCCGACGAGAAGGCGCGCCAGGCCATCGAGGAGCTGCGCACCAGCTACACCGAGGCGTCTGCCGTGATGCAGGAGATCCACGGCGATCCCCGCGACCCCTACGGCGACCCGTCCGGCACCGGCGGCGCCCCCATCGGTGGACGCGGCGGCGGCGCGCCCGGCACCACCCGCACCGCCTACGTCAGCGGCGGTGGCGGGGGGAGCCAATGGGTCTCCGGAGGCGGCGAGGGCACCGGCGCCGGCGGCACCGGCGAGGGCGGGTCAGGCACCGGTGAGGGAGGCTCGGGCACCGGCTGGAACGGCGGCGGATCCGGAGGCGGCACCTCCACCGGCGGCGGCACGGGTGAGGGCACGGGCGAGAGCACGGTCGGCGCAGGCACGGGCGGCGGAGGCGGCGTCCACCCCGGCGTGATCGCGGCCGGCGCGGCCGGCGCCGGTGCGCTCGGCGCCGGCGTGTTCGGCGGTCCCCGCATGGTCGACGGCATCCGCAACCTGATCTCCCGCGGCGGCAGCGGCGCCGGCGCGATCGGCGCCACCGGTCGCACGGGCGGTCCCGGTTCGCTGGGCCGCGTCGGTTCGGGGGCGGGCGAGACCGCGGGCGGTGCCCGCTCGGCGGGCGGCGGCGTGGGCGGTCGCGGTGGCGCGGCCGGGGCCGGCGGCCGCGGCGCTGCAGGATCCACCGGCGGTCGCGGCGCCGCTGGATCGGCCGGTGGCCGCGGAGGCGCGGGCGGCCGAGGCGGTGCCGGAGGTCGCGGAGGCGCTGCCGGGCGCGGCGGCGCGGGAGCGGGGGGCGGCTCGCGTGGTCGTCAGCGTGACGACGAGCGGGGTGAGAAGCGCGACCTCTTCGACGACGGTCGCGACTGGATCGACGACGAGGGAGCAGCGCCCGGCGTCCTCGACTGAGGACGCCGACGGCACCCTTCCTCCCAGCGTCCGGAGCGGGGCGCGACCGTGGTTCGTGCCCCGCTCCGCGCACGCGTAGGCTGCTCCATCGTGGCCGGAACCGACTTCGATGCCGAGATCAAGCAGCTGAACGCGACGATGCACACCATCGAGCAGGTGCTCGACCTGCCCCAGATGGAGCGTGACATCGCCGATCTCGGTGAGCAGGTGGCCGCCCCCGACCTGTGGGACGACCAGGCCAACGCCACCCGTGTCACCGGCCGCCTCTCGGCGCTGCAGGGCCAGGTCGACCGCTTCAAGGGGCTGCAGGCGCGCATCGACGACCTCGCCGTCCTCGTCGAGCTCGCTGCGGAGGAGTCCGACGCCGACACCCTCGCCGAGGCCGAGTCCGAGCTGGGTCGGGTGCGCAAGGCCGTCGAGGGGCTCGAGGTCCGCACCCTGCTCTCGGGGGAGTACGACGAGCGCGAGGCCATCGTCACCATCCGCTCCGGCGCCGGTGGCGTCGACGCCGCCGACTTCGCCGAGATGCTCATGCGCATGTACACGCGCTGGGCCGAGCGCAACAAGTACCCCGTCGAGGTCTTCGACGTGTCCTACGCCGAGGAGGCCGGCATCAAGTCGGCCGAGTTCGCCATCCACGCGCCCTACGCCTACGGCACCCTCTCGGTCGAGGTCGGCACCCACCGCCTCGTGCGCATCAGCCCCTTCGACAACCAGGGCCGGCGCCAGACCTCCTTCGCGGCCGTCGAGGTCGTGCCCGTGCTCGAGCAGACCGACGAGATCGAGGTCGACGAGAACGAGATCCGCGTCGACGTCTTCCGCTCCGGCGGACCGGGCGGTCAGTCGGTCAACACCACCGACTCCGCGGTGCGACTCACCCACATCCCCACCGGCATCGTGGTCAGCTGCCAGAACGAGAAGAGCCAGCTGCAGAACAAGGCCTCGGCGATGGTGGTGCTCAAGGCCAAGCTGCTCGCGGTGAAGAAGGCCGAGGAGGCTGCGCTCAAGAAGGACCTCAAGGGCGACGTCGCTGCCAGCTGGGGCGACCAGATGCGCAACTACGTGCTCAACCCCTACCAGATCGTCAAGGACCTGCGCACCGGCTTCGAGACCGGCAACCCACAGCCCGTCTTCGACGGCGAGATCGACGGCTTCCTCGAGGCCGGCATCCGCTGGCGCCGTGGCACCGACAAGGCCGACGAGAACTGATCAGCCGGCCCTGAGCCTCTGCCCCCCTGAGCCTCTGGCCCTGAACGACTGGGAGCCCCGCCCGCCGCACCGGGCGGTGCGCGACGGACGGGGCCCCAGGTCTGCGGGCAGGTCGCCTCAGCGGGCTCGGACGCCGACCGATCGCACGCTCGGCGCGCTCCACCCCGCCTGGTTGCGGGCCCGCACCTGCACCGACCAGCGGCCCGTGCCGAGCACGAGGCGCGCCGTGCGCGCCCGGGGCGAGACCACCTTCGAGCGGACGGCGATGACCCGACCGCTGCGCCCGATGCGGTAGGCGTCGAGGCGGTAGCCGGTGATCGGGCCGCTGCGCGACACCGCCGGGCTCCACGCCACCTTGAGCGTGCGCGCACCACCGCGCGGACCCGACGCCACCCGCGGCCGGGCCGGACGGCTGGGACGGGCGCTGCTGCTGCCGGCGCCGCCGATCCCCGGCGGGGGAGTCGCGGGGGAGCCGAGGCAGCCGTTGGCGTAGAGGGTGTAGGAGCCGAGGCTGCCGTAGGAGTCGTAGCCGCCCGACGTCCACAGCTTGCCGGAGCCGGTGCCGCGCACCGAGATGTAGAACGGTCCGCCGTTCAGGGGCAGGGTGACGGCGGCGTCCATGCCGCTCACGCCGTTGGCCGTGCGCTCGGTCGGAGGAGCGGCCGAGGCCAGCACCCGGCCGTCGGCGGTGCGGACGTCGAGCCCGATGTCGAGGTTCGGCCCGACCGGCGCCCCGGAGGCGTGCACCGTGACCGACCCCGAGCACTGGTCGACGGAGTAGGTGTCGACGTCGGTGCTGCGGGTGATGTAGCCGCGGTGGTTGGGCAGCGAGGTGAGCGGCGCGGCGGTGGCCACGGTGTCGCCGGCCTCGTCGGTGCGCAGCGGGATGCCGCTGCTGACGAGGGTGGCGTTGTCGTCCTGCCTGTTGTTCGCCGAGGGGTAGGAGCCGCGCGACCACTGCGAGATGGCCGCGTTGTAGGGGCTGCCCATGATCGGACCCCACAGGCTGGTGCCGGAGTAGTAGCTCTCCGAGGTCGTGCCGTCGTGGGTGAGCCCGAGGTTGTGCCCCGCCTCGTGGGAGGCGGCCTCGGCCATGGTCTTCGCGCGGTTGCCGAGGGAGACCGGGAAGACCCACGCCGGCGACCTGGTCTCGCCCTTGGTGATCGCGTCGAACACGCCGATCCAGGCGATGCCGCCGCAGGGTCCGCCGCAGATGGCGGTCTGCACCCGCGTGCCGCTGGTGAAGGCCACCCGCGTCCCGAAGGTCGTGTCGGAGTTGCTCGAGCGCCACAGGGCGCCGTCGGGGGGTGCCTCCGTGGTGACGTCGACGTCGAAGGCCGCGTAGTCCTCGGCCACGCGGGCCCACACCTCCTGGATGATCGCGCGCTCGGTGCTGCTGAACGACGAGGAGGAGTCGATGCTCCAACCCGGGAACAGCAGCGTGCTGAGGCCGTTGAGCAGCCACGAGTTCGTCGACAGCAGCGATCCGCCGTCGAAGTCGAGGTAGATGGTGCGGCTCGATCCCGGCTTGCTGTGCAGCGCGAAGGTGTCGGCCAGTGCAGCGCCGGTCACGGCCTCCGCCTGCGCGGCGGTCAGCACCTCGTCGTCCGTGGTCGGCTCGTCGGCCGGTTCGGCCCACTGGTCCATCACGAACGGCGTCCCGTCGTGTGCACGCCGGGTGACGGCCCGGTCGGAGTGGGCGGGGCGAGCGGCGGCGGCCAGCGACTTCAGGTCCGTGGCGTGGGCGGCGGTGCCGGCGCCACGGTCGTCGTGTCCGGCGTCGGCGGAGGCCGGCTGGACGACGGCGGCCGCGCCGACGGCGAGGCAGGCCAGGGCGAGGGCCGAGGAGCGGAGCAGGGGCGTCATGTGCCCTGGATCGGCGTTGCTTTCGCCGGGGCTGAGGCGGGACCGGGTCCCCTTGTGGGCGGGAGGCCCACATTCAGGACCCGGCCCTCAGGACGGTGGTCCCGGGACCTCGCGACGCGCGGAGGAAGCGCCGCCGCGACCGAGGGGCCCCGCGCCCCTCAGCTGGCCCTCGGCCCCCGGTTCAGGACGACGAGCGGCCGGCCGCGCGCGCCGCCGCGACGCACCAGGTGCCGGCCCGATCGAGCAGATCGGCAGGCGGGAGGGAGACCGGAAGGGTCAGGCTGCACGAGAACCAGGCGTCGCCGAACAGACCTCGATAGGACGCCGTCCGCGTGGTGCCGGCGGTGCACAGCAGCGCCACGGTGGGGGAGCCGAAGGCGGGGGCCCCGGTGGCCGGGGTGCAGCCCCGCTCGGCCCGCGCAGCGGCCGCCAGCGAGCGGGCCCGGGCAGTGGTGACCGGCGGCACGAACACCCAGGCGCGCGCCTCGGCCGGGGCGCCGCGCTCCGCGGGGGAGATGACGCAGCCGTACTCGTGGGCGACGTCGCCTCGCGGGAGCGAGCGCAGCGACGGCAACGTCTGGCCGTTGCCGTAGGCGGTGGCCACCGCCGGCACCCCCAGGGCCTGCTTCGCGGCGGCCGCCGGCACCACCGTGCAGAAGGGCGCACGGCGCACGACGGCGGCGGTGGAGTCGAACGCGCTGAGCGGCGTCGCCACGTAGGAGGGGACGGGCGCGGGGGCGGTGGTGGGGTCGTCGGCCACGCTGACGCCCACGGCCACCGGCACGAGGGTCAGGAGCGCTGCGAGGAGCAGCGCGCGCACGGCCGTCGACACCCCGCCACCCTAGGGCACGGTCTCGTCCGCGCCGCCGGGGGCTGCTGGGCGCCGCCGCGGGCTGTGACGAGGGCGTCGCGACGCACCGGCCGACCCTGCGCGACGCCCGGCCCGCGGTCGCGTACCGTCGTGCCGGTGATTCGCTTCGAGAGAGTCAGCAAGCGCTACGCCGGGCCCGGCCGCCCGGCGCTCGACCAGGTGAGCGTCGACATCGACAAGGGCGAGTTCGTCTACCTCGTCGGCACGTCCGGCTCCGGCAAGTCGACCGCTCTGCGCCTCGTGCTCCGCGAGCTGCGCCCCACGACCGGTCGCGTGATCGTGGCCGGCAAGGAGATCAACCGCATGGCCGGGTGGAAGGTGCCGCGGCTGCGCCGCCAGATCGGCACGGTCTTCCAGGACTTCCGCCTGCTGCCCAACAAGACGGTCACCGAGAACGTCGCCTTCGCCCAGCAGGTGATCGGCAAGTCGCGTCGCGAGATCGGCTCCACGGTGCCGGCCGCGCTCGAGATGGTCGGGCTCAAGGGCAAGGGCGACCGCATGCCCGACGAGCTCTCCGGCGGCGAGCAGCAGCGCGTGGCCATCGCCCGCGCCGTGGTCAACCGGCCGATGATCCTCATCGCCGACGAGCCCACGGGCAACCTCGACCCGCAGACGTCGGTGGGCATCATGAACCTGCTCGGCGAGATCAACGCCAACGGCACGACCGTGGTGATGGCCACCCACGACCACGGCATCGTCGACCAGTTCACCAAGCGCGTCATCGAGCTCGAGCACGGCAAGGTCGTGCGCGACGAGGCCGCCGGTAGCTACGGCTTCCAGCACTAGGCCGTCCGTCAGGTCCGCCCCGTCGGCCCCGCTCGTCGACATCCCACCCGCCCCCCGAGGAGCGAGAGAACCACCCCATGCAGCTGCGCTACGTCTTCACCGAGCTCCGCACCGGGTTGCGCCGCAACCTGTCGATGCACCTCGCGGTGATCCTCACCCTGTTCGTCTCCCTCAGCCTCGCCGGGCTCGGCATCCTCATCCAGCGCGAGGCCGAGCTCACCAACCGCCAGCTGGGCAACGAGCTCAAGATCCGCGTCAACCTCTGCACCGTCGACGACCCGACCGGCAGCCCCAACTGCGCGAGCGGCGAGATCAACGACGCCCAGCGCGAGCGCATCCAGTCGGAGATCGACGGCAGCGACGAGGTCGCGGGAGCCCGCTTCCAGACCAAGGAGGAGGGCTACAAGATCGCCTTCGACCAGGCCAAGCGCAACGGCACGGCCGCCGCCTTCGAGGGCGACAACCCCGTGGTCACGGTCGAGAAGTGGCCGGCCGCCTACATCGTCACCCTCAAGTCGCCCGATCGTGCCGACGGCATCATCAGCGCCCTGGCGGGGCTCGACGGCGTCTCGCGCATCGTCGACCAGCGTGACGAGCTCGGCCAGATCTTCGGCATCATGCGCATCCTCAAGTACGGCTCGTGGGTGGCCTCGGCGTTCCTGCTGTTCGCAGCGCTCATGCAGGTGGCCAACACGATCCGCCTGGCGGCGCTGGCTCGCCGGCGTGAGATCGCGATCATGCGCCTCGTGGGCGCCTCGACGCTCTACATCACCTTGCCGTTCCTCCTGGAGGCGCTGGTGACGGCGGCGGCGGGCGTCGTCCTCGCAGGGGGTGCGCTGGCGGCCTTCCAGTACTGGGGCGTCGACCAGGGCATGGCCAAGGAGGTCGCGGCGCTGCCCTGGGTGGACTGGAGCGACTACGCCCAGGCGCTCATCGGCGGATTCCCGCCCGGCATCGTCTTCCTCGCGCCGGCGCTGACGCTGATCCCGACACTCCTGCTGACCCGCAAATACATCAAAGTCTGATCCGCGGCGGTTACCGTCGATCGTCTCGTCCGCGGTGCTCCGGTGCCCGTGCGGGGCTCTTCCCCGACAATCGATCACGAAGGCTTCCCCGTGCGCTCCTTCCCCAGCGCCCGCGCTTTCCGACGCACCCGCGAGCGGGTGCCCGTGTGGGCCCATCCCCAATGGCTGGTCACAGCCCTGGCCGCGATCGTCGCGATCGTGGGCCTCGCCGTGCCGCTCGCCCAGGCCGACGACCGCGACGACCTGCGCAACAAGCAGGACCAGGTCCAGGGCCAGATCGCCGGGGTCAAGAAGCAGATCGACGAGGCGAGTCGCACGGTCGCGCGCCTCAGCGGCCGCCTGGCCGAGACCCAGGGGCAGCTCACGGCCGCCCGGACCCGTCTGGCCAAGGTCCAGTCGCAGCTGAGCGCGGCCCGCGCGCAGGTGGCGAGGCTCGCCACCCAGCTGGCCACCGCCCAGCAGCAGCTCGTCGTGGCCCAGCGCGAGCTCGCGCAGGCGAAGGACGACGTGAAGGGCCAGCGCGCGGCCAGCCGCGCCACCCTCATCACCCTCGCCACGAACGGCAGTCCCGACCTCGCGGTGCTGTCGTCCTACGTGGGCCGATCCTCCATCGAGGACATCCTCATGGACGAGACCGCGCACGACGTCATCACCGGTCGCCAGCAGCAGGCGCTCGACGAGCTCGAGGCCATCGAGGCCAAGCTCTCCGCGCGCCGGGCCGCCGTCCAGCGTGCTCGCGACCAGGTGGCCGGCGCCAAGGCCCAGGCCGACGCGAACGTCGCGACCATCACCGGTCTGGTCGGGCGCGCCGCCCGGGGGGAGGCGGCCATCGCCCGCCTGGTGCGCAGCACCGCCGCCGCGCGGGTGCAGGTCACCCGCGCCCGCGCCGCCGACCGCGCCGCCCTGCAGCGTCTGGAGAAGCGCGAGGCCGCGATCCGCGCGCGCATCGTCGAGCTCTCGCGTCGCCAGAAGGGCAGCTACAGCGGCTCGACCAGCGGCTTCCTGGCCAAGCCCGGCCCCGGCCCCGTGACCTCGCCCTACGGCTACCGGATCCACCCGATCTACGGCTACTACGGTCTGCACAACGGCATCGACTTCGGCACCGGTTGCGGTGCGCCGCTGGTGGCCGGCGAATCCGGCACCGTGGTGAGCAGGTTCTACGACGAGGTCTACGGCAACCGGCTCTACGTGGCCATCGGCAAGGTCAACGGCGCCTCGATCACGCTGGTCTACAACCACGCGACGAACTACGTCGTCGGTCAGGGCGATCGGGTCCGGCGCGGCCAGACCCTCGGCTACTCCGGCGCGACCGGATGGTCCACCGGCTGCCACCTGCACTTCATCGTGCTGCGCAACGGCGAGGCCGTCGACCCCGCGCCCTACCTCTGAGCGATCCCTCGGCACCACCGACCCGCAGCCGCGCGCAACCCCGTTGCGCGCGGCTGAGAGGATGAGCCCATGGCGAAGAAGGCGGCGAAGGCGGGCAAGAAGGAGGACGCCCTCGGGCGCACGCTCGTGGCCTCCAACAAGAAGGCCCGCCACGACTACCTCATCGAGGACACCTACGAGGCCGGCATGGTGCTGCAGGGCACCGAGGTGAAGTCCCTGCGCCTCGGTCGGGCCAGTCTGGTCGACGGCTTCGTCGACATCGATGGCGGCGAGGCCTGGCTGCACGGCGTCCACATCCCCGAGTACGCCCAGGGCACGTGGACCAACCACGCCGCCCGCCGCAAGCGCAAGCTGCTGCTCAACCGCGTGGAGATCGACAAGATCGAGCGCAAGGTCAGCGAGAAGGGCCACACCGTGGTGCCGCTGCAGCTCTACTTCGTCAAGGGTCGCGCCAAGATCGAGATCGGTGTGGCCAAGGGCAAGAAGACCTGGGACAAGCGCCAGGCGATCGCCGAGCGCACCGCCGACCGCGAGAAGCAGGAGGCGATCGGTCGCCGCCTGAAGGGCATGCGTGACTGACGGCTCGCCCTCGTCGTCGCCGAACCCCGTCGTCGTGGACGACGCGACGCTCGCCGCGGAGGCAGCCGACGTCCGAGCCTTCTGGCAGGAACTCGGTCTGCCTGGCCTGCTCGACCTGCACGTGCACTTCCTGCCGCCGCCGATCGAGCGCGCGGTGTGGCGTGAGTTCGACGCCGGAGGCGAGCTGATCGGGCGCGACTGGCCGATCCGCTACCGCCTGCCCGTCGAGCGTCGCGTGGCGTTCCTGCGCGAGGCCGGCGTGCGGCGCTTCTCGACGCTGCCCTACGCCCACAAGCCCGGCGTGGCGGGCTTCCTCAATGACTTCTCCCGCGACCTCGCCGTCGAGGTGCCCGAGGTGCTGCGCTCGGCCACCTTCTACCCCGAGCCCGATGCCGCCGCGATGGTGCCCGCGCTCATCGATGACGGCGTCGCGGTGTTCAAGCTCCACCTGCAGGTGGGTCGGTTCCACCTCGACGACCCGCTGCTCGAGCCGGTGTGGGGCCCGCTCGCCGAGGCGGGCACGCCGGTGGTCGTGCACGCGGGATCGGGTCCGGTGGCCACGGAGTTCACCGGGGCGGCGTCCACGGGGCGGGTGCTGGAGCGCCACCCGCGGCTGCGCCTGGTGATCGCCCATATGGGCTCACCCGAGTGCGGCGACTTCCTCGAGCTGGCCGAGACCTACGAGCGCGTGCTGCTCGACACCTCGATGGCCTTCACCGACTTCTTCGCCGACGGCCCCGGGTGCAGCGGGCACGGCGCGTACCCGCGCGACCTGCTGCCCCGCCTGGCCGACCTGGGGGAGCGGGTGGTGTGGGGCTCGGACTTCCCGACGCTGCCCTTCGCCTACCGCCAGCAGCTCGACGACCTCGCCCGCCTCGGCCTCGGCGACGACTGGCTGCGCGCCGTGTGCTGGCACAACGCGGCCCGCCTGGGCCTCGGGCCGGCCGGCGCCGCGGAATAGCCGGTGGGCGCCGTCGCGTTGCGCCGGGTAGTGTTGACCTACTGCGGGCAGGCCCGCAGCGCTTCACAACTCAAGAGGGGCTGATCGGTTTCGACTTGGGACGTTTGTTCCAGGGGAAGCGGGTCGAGGAGCCAGCGTCATCTCGTAAACGATCGCTGGAAACCAATAACTGCCAACGCTAAGCGCAGTTCGTTCGCTCTCGCCGCCTGATCGGTGATCGAACCGTCTGACCGAGTATCCGTCTCCGGCTCGGAACCAGGCGTCATCTAGGAGACTTGCTGATCGACTGCTGTCAGGGTGGTCGATCGGGACTTAAACCTGACTGGTCCTGTCGGCGACGTGTCAGTGCGAGCGCCGGGGGCGAGAGAACGCCACCACTGACTGCACCCGGAGAAGACCTGGCTCGGCGCTCGAGGACCGGGGTTCGATTCCCCGCAGCTCCACCGCTGCTCTCAGCACCTCCTTCTTGAGGACGACGGCCCCGGCCGCCCCGCGCGGGTGGCCGGGGCCGTCGGCGTCTCCGCTTGCGCGGGACCTCGCGCCTTGAAAAGTCAGCGTCGATCCTTCATCCTTTCCGCATCCGAGGAGTGATCCTCGGATCGAGGGGGAGTACCTCACCAGCGCGGCATCGTCACTACGGGCCATCGGCCCCGGTGTCGCGGAGCAGCCTCGGGCCGCTCGAGGGAGACCTTCGTTTCACCGTTGACGATGAGACGAGGTGTCGAACCATGGATGTCCCCTTCTGGGCCTGGCTCGCGGTGCTGGGCGTGATTCTCGCGATGCTGTTCCTCGACCTGTTCCTGCACCGGGACGCGCACGTCATCTCGGTGCGCGAGGCCGCCACCTGGTCGGCGATCTGGGTGGCCTTCGGTGTCGCGTTCGGTGCGCTGATCTGGCGCATCTACGGCGCCGAGTACGGCCAGCAGTACTTCGCCGGCTACCTGATCGAGAAGTCCCTGGCCGTCGACAACGTCTTCGTCTGGGCGATCATCTTCGCCTTCTTCGCCGTCCCGCGGGAGTACCAGCACCGGGTGCTGTTCTACGGCGTGCTGGGTGCGCTCGTCTTCCGCGCGGCCTTCATCGCCGGCGGGTCCGCGCTCATCGCGAGCTTCTCCTGGATCCTCTACCTCTTCGCCGCGTTCCTGCTCGTGACCGGCGTGAAGATGCTGATGCAGCGCGACGCCCACATCGACCCCGCCCAGTCGCGTACGCTGGCGCTGCTGCGACGCGTCGTCCCGATGATCGGGGAGTACCGCGGCCAGCGGTTCTGGATCCGGCGCAACGGCGTCCTGGTCGCCACCCCGCTCCTGGCCGTGCTGGTGCTCGTCGAGGTCACCGACATCATCTTCGCCGTCGACTCGATCCCCGCGATCTTCGCCGTGACCGACGAGGTGTTCCTCGTCTTCACTGCCAACGCGTTCGCGATCCTCGGCCTGCGCGCGATGTACTTCCTGCTGGCCGACCTCATCCACCGCTTCGTCTACCTCAAGGCGGGACTCGCGCTGGTGCTGATCTGGGTGGGCATCAAGATGCTGCTCAAGATCGACGTCGTCTACATCCCGACCACGATCAGCCTCGCCGTGGTGACCACGATCATCGGCACGAGCATCGCGCTCTCGCTGCGTAAGACCCGCGGGCAGGCCCGGCACCTGCCGGAGGTCGAGACCGCCCAGCCCTTCCGGGTGCGTGACGAGGACGGCGGGATGCTCGCCGGTCACGAGTCGGAGTACGGCGACGACACCCCGGCGGAGATCGTCGGCGGCACGCGTCGACAGCGTGAGCGGCTCGGGCTCGACCCGATGACCTCGACGTCCTCCCCAGGGGCGACGTCGTAACCACCCCGGTCCCGGCCGCCCGACGGCGGCCGGGCCCTCTCGCGCCTCGCCACCGCGCGAGCCCCGCCCGAGTGGAGCCCTCCGCCGGACGCGCGGGTGAGCGTTCTAGGCTCGAGCGCATGCCCTCGTTCCTGCGCTTCGCGTTCGTCGCCACGGTGATCACCGCGCTGGCGCTCGTGGCGGTGGCGGGCAGCTCGCGGCTCTCGGGCCCGGTCATCTTCACCTTCAGCGCCAGTCACGGCGTCCACCGCGACGATCTGTTCGTCGTGGCGCTGTGGGCCGTCAGCATCGCGTGGTGCTGGTGGCACCGGCACGGTGGGCGCCGTCGTCGGCGCCACTGACCTCGCCACTGAACCGGCCGCCGACCCGGTCTGTCCCCACGTCCGGATCGCTGAGGAACCGGCGTCTACACCCGCACTGGACCGCGCACGGCGGCGCTGAGCCTCAACGACGGGGCCTCGGCGATGCCAGCGCGAATGTGAGGTGACGCCGCGGGTACCGTCGCCCCGTGCTGAGCCCCGCCACCGCCCGACGGCGGTGGCGCGATCGGATCCGCGAGCACCCGCTGGCCTTCGCCACGCTGGCGGCCTCGCTGGCCGTGGTGATCGCCCGCGTCCCGTTCCTCACCCTGCCCGCCACGCCCGACGAGGGCGGCTTCCTCCTGGTCGCCTCGCAGTGGCACCGCGGCGACAGTCTCTACGGCGACCACTGGGTCGACCGGCCGCCGCTGATCATCGCGATCCACGCGCTCGCCGGGCAGCTCGGCGGCACGACCGCACTGCGGGTCATCGGCATGGTCTGCGCCGTGGCAGTGGTGGCGATGGCCGCTGTGCTCACCCACATGGCGGCGCGCGAGGACCGCTCGGCCACCGTGACCCGGATCTTCCCCGTACCGCTGGCGGCGGTGCTGGTCTCCACGCCGCTCTTCGGGGCCAGCGAGGTGCCGGGCGAGCTGCTCACGGCGCCGTTCGTGCTCGGGGGAGTGCTCGCCCTGCTCGCCGCCAGTCGCCGAACGGGGCGCCCGGCCCTCGTGTGGTCGGCGCTCGCCGGCGTCCTCGCGGTGGCCGCCGTCGGCGTCAAGCAGAACGCCGTGGACGGCGTCGTGGCAGCCGTGCTGGTGGCGCTGCCGCTGCTGCGCCGCTACGGGGTCCGCTTCGTGCTCGGCCTCGCCGCAGCCTTCTCGGCGGGTGCGGTCGCCTTCCTCGCCGCCGGCCTCGGCGCGGCAGCGTGGCGGGGCACCGATCTCTCCGGCCTCTGGGACGCCGTGGTGTCCTTCCGCGTGGAGGCCTCCCGCGTGATCGACGCGTCCGCGCCGCCTGCGGTGAGCGGGCGGGCGGTCAACCTGTTCGGCGCCTTCGTGCTCAGCCTGCTGCCGGTCGTGCTGCTGGCGCTGCTGTGGCGGGTGCGCCACCCGCTCGCGGGACGGCTGGATCCCGATCGTCCGCGCGAGTGGGTCGACCTGCGCTACCTGGGCGTGGGTCTGCTGGCGTGGGAGGGCATCGGCATCGTGCTCGGCGGCAGCTACTGGCTGCACTACCTCCTGCTGCTCGTGCCCGGGTCGGTGGTGCTGGCGGCCGCCTCCGCCCAGCGCCCGGCCAGCCGCCGCGCCGATCGCGCGCTCGCGGTGTCGCTCGGCCTGGCCCTCGTCTCGCTCGTCGTCGCCCACGCGTCGTCCGACGGGATGGGGCCCGCGCGCACCGCCGACGCCCGACCCATCGCCTACCTCCGCGCGAACGCCGCCCCCGGCGACACCGCCACCGTCGCCTTCGGCCACCCCGACATCCTGTGGGAGTCGGGCCTCGACAGCCCCTACCGCGAACTGTGGAGCCTGCCCGTGCGGGTGCGCGACTCGAAGCTCGCGCGCTTCACCTCACTGCTGGAGTCCGAGCGGGCGCCCACGTGGATCGTCGTCCACGGCGACAGCCTGCGCACCTGGGGCGTCGAGACCGACCAGGCCCAGCGGGTGCTCGAACGGCGCTACGCAGTCGCAGCGGTGCTCGGCGACTGGCGGATCTGGCGCCTGCGCTGACGATCATCGCCGAGGTCGTTGCGGTGCTCGGCTGGGAGATCCCTCGCATTCGATGTCGCGGTGACAGGTTCGGCCGAGTCGACTTCGTGAGCGGCACGCGGCGACCTACCCTGGGGGCCGCAACCCGGCCGGAGTGACGCCGGGCCGTCGGGCAAGGGAACAGGGAGCATCGTGCAGGAGAAGTCGACCGCCCAGGAGGCGCCCCCGACTCCCCGCCCGCGCGGCCGCCGGTGGCGTCGTCCACTGGTGCTCGTGGCTCTCATCGCAGCCCTCGCGCTCATCGGGGGCGTGCTCGGCACCGACGGCGGCTCCACCCCCTCGCGGACGACGGCCCGCCAGGCCTCGGGCGCACCCGCGATCGACGACCCCGGTTCGGGCGGTCGCTCGGCCGTAGCAGAGCGCCCGGCGCGTCGTCCGAACATCGTGGTGATCATGGCCGACGACATGCGCGTCGACGACCTGCGCTACGCCCCCACGGTGCGCACGGTGCTGGGGGAGGGCGGTGTCACCTTCGACAACTCCTTCTCGCCCTTCCCGCTGTGCTGCCCGGCCCGTGCCTCGTTCCTCTCCGGCCGCTACGCGCACAACCACAAGGTGCTGTGGCACTACGCGCCCTACGGGTTCGCCGCCTTCGACGATTCCCGCACGATCGGCACCTCGCTCGCGGCGGCCGGCTACCGCACGGCCTACGTGGGCAAGTACCTCAACGGCTACGGCCCGATGCGCAGCCTCGTCACCGGCAAGCCGTCCTACACCTACGTGCCGAAGGGGTGGAGCGACTGGTACGCCTCGGTCGACGGCGGCAAGGAGGTCGGCATCCACGGCTCGACCTACAACTTCTTCGACGTGCCCTTCAACATCAACGGGCGCATCGACAACACCCACCGGGGTCAGTACGGCACCGACGTGATCGGCGCCTTCTCGCGGCGGCTCATCACCCGCTACGCGGCCGGCAAGCAGCCGTTCTTCCTCTACACCTCGTTCGTGGCGCCCCATCACGGCGGCCCGCGCGAACCCGACGACCCGGCGCCCTTCCTGGACGCCGACAACCACGTGCGCAAGCTCAACACGACCGCCCGCCCCGACTGGGTGAAGGGCCGCTTCAACGGCGTTATCACCCAGGCCCCGGGCCTGCCGAAGGACGGCGGTCCGGCCGAGGCCGACATGAGCGACAAGCCGACCAACCTCACGCGCTTCCCCGAGCCGAACGCGGCCGAGCGGGCTGCGTTGCTCAACGTCACCCGCCAGCGCGCCGAGGCCGTCTACGTGCTCGACCGTCAGGTCGCCAGGATCGTGGCGACGTTGAAGAGGACGGGCGCCTGGAAGAACACCGTGCTGATTTTCACCTCCGACAACGGCTACTTCCTCGGCGAGCACCGCAAGCCCGACGGCAAGGTGCTCGCGCACGAGCCGTCGCTGCGCGTGCCCTTCCTCGTCACCGGGCCGGGGGTCCGGGGCGGCGAGCGTCGCAGCGACCCCATCTCCACCGTCGACCTCACCGCCACCGTGCTCGACATCGCCGGCGCCCGCGCGCCCCACGTCGCCGACGGCACCTCGCGCTGGCGCAGCATCGTCCAGGGCGACCAAGGCTGGACGACGCCCGTGGTCACCGAGGCCTACAAGTCGATCACCGGGCGGCGCACCGACCCGAACTTCCGCGCCGGCGACGCACGCAGCTCGATCGGCCTGCGCACGCCGCGCTACTCCTTCACCCGCTACATGAACGGTCAGGGTGAGCTCTACGACCTCCTCGCCGATCCCGGCGAGTTCGAGAACCGCTTCAGCGACCCCGGCTACGCCTCGGTGCGGGCCGAGCTGGACCGCCTCTGGCTCGCGGTCAAGGACTGCGTGGGCACGGTATGCCGCACGCCGCTGCCCGACGACCTCGCGGCCACGCCGGCCGAGGCCACGCACCTCGTCGAGGAGTACTGGCGGGGGATCGCCGGGATCTACGGCGGCTGAACCGGCCGCCCTGCCTGATCGGGCGTGTGCTGGTCAAGCCCGGTGCAGGCCCGGTGCAGGCCCGGTGCAGGCCCGGCGCGGGTGCAGTCTCAACTGTCGGCGGCCAGCGCGGCGTCCACGGCCTCGGCCACGGGGGTCTCGCCGCCGACCACGTTCCACTGGCGCCCGATCGTCTCGTCGCGCTCGAGCAGCGCCGCCACGGTGGCGGCGACGTCGGCGCGGGTCACGTCGCCGCGCTGCGCCTCGGGGCCGAGGTCGACCAGGCCGGTGGCGGCGTCGTCGGTGAGGCGGCCCGGGCGGAGCACGGTCCAGTCGAGCTCGCTCTGGCGCAGAGCTACGTCGGCGTCGCGCTTGGCCGCCACGTAGGCCGCCCACACCTCGCCGAGGTCGGGGTCGGCCGGGCGGTCGACGCCGATCGCGGAGATCTGGACGAAGCGGCGGATGCCGAGGCGGGTCGCGCCGGCGATGGCGCCGAGCGAGCCGCCGAGGTCGACGGTCTTCTTGCGCTCGATGCTGCCGTCGCCGCCACCGCCCGCAGCGAAGACCACGGCGTCCGCACCCTCCAGCGCGGCGTCCCACGCCGCGTCGTCGGCGTTCTCGAGGTCGAGCAGGCGCCGCTCGGCGCCGAGCGACTCGAGGTCCGCGCGGTACTCCTCCTTGCGCGCGAGGGCCACGGGCTGGTGCCCGGCCTTCACGAGCAGCGGGTGCAGCAGACGGGCGATCTGGCCGTTTCCTCCGACGATGGCGATACGCATGCTCCCGCCGTACCCGCGCCTCGGTCACCGATACGGCCGCGCCGGTCGGCGGCGGGGTGAGCCCGCGCACGTCGCGGGCGGGGGAGTCGGATCAGGGGCGCGTGCTCACGGGCGCACGGTGAGGGTCTGCGCGGAGATGGCGAAGGGCCCGAGGTCGTCGTGCAGCACCGACTGCGTGATGCCCAGGCCGCCCGGCCCGAACGACACCTGCGTGTCGAGGCCCAGCCAGCCGCCCGAGCCGGACTCCGTGCGCTCGTTCCCCGACCACTGCGGCGCGCGCAGGAGGTGGATCGTGAGGTCGAGGTTCGGGAAGGCGACCTCGCGGGGGTCGACGCGGACGGCGACGCCGTTGGTGATGTCGACCAGGCCGACGGTGGCGGCCAGGGGGCTCGCCGGTTCGTCGTCCACGAGGGGGTGGTGGGTGCGCACGCGGGTGTGCGAGCGGCCGGCGGCCAGCTCGCGGCGGCGCAGCTCCACCGACGCGATGAAGCCGCCCGGCCACGTGGCGGTGCCGTCCCAGGCGTCGAGCTCGTCGGCGCGCGGCACGGGCGGCAGGTGCGTGCCGGCGAGGCCCGCGGTGTCGTGCTCGGCGCACAGCCAGGCGCGCAGCAGCACTGCGGCACGGCCGTCGTGGCGCGCGGTGGCCTGCACCAGCTCGATGCTGCGCCCCGGTCGCAGCACCTCCACCTCGATCTCGAGCGGCTCGAGCGGGATCGGGCCGAGGATGTCGAAGCTCAGCCGTGAGACGACGGGCAGGGGCGCCTCGCGTCGCGCTGCCAGGTGCCGCTCCACCTCGTGCACGAGGACGCCGAACGCCGGCGCGATGTGCTGCTGCGACTCGCTCCACGCGCCGCCCACGTGGGCGGTCGGGGCGAGCGTGGTGGGGGACGTTCGGATCCAGTAGGCCACCGGAGCATCCTGCCGTGCGGGTGAGCACGCACCCACCTCCGAAGGGAGGAGTGTTCAACTCGGGCTCGCCGCCTCGCCACCTGCGTCTGCTGCCGTGGGGGCATGACATCTCGGAACCCATCGATCACGCGCGCCCTGCGACCGCTCGTCCTGCTCGGAACCGCTGCCGCCCTGACCCTCGGCGCCGGCACCACCGCCGCCACTGCGGCGCCTACGGCGCGTCCGGCGACGGCCCCCGCGAAGACCGCCGGGCCGGGGCAACCGGCCAAGCCGGCCAAGCCGGTCGACCGCGACCGCGGCCGGGTGCGCCCGCTCGTGTTCGCCCACCGCGGCGCCTCGGGCTACCGGCCCGAGCACACCCTGGCCGCCTACCAGCTCGCCGTCGACCTCGGCGCCGACTACATCGAGCCCGACCTCGTGCCCACCAAGGACGGCCAGCTCGTGGCCCGCCACGAGAACGAGATCAGCGGCACCACCGACGTCGCGCAGCACCCCGAGTTCGCCGACCGTCGCACCACCAAGGTCGTCGACGGCGTGAGCGAGACGGGCTGGTTCACCGAGGACTTCACCCTCGCCGAGCTCAAGACCCTGCGCGCGATCGAGCGGCTGCCGCAGGTGCGTCCGGCCAACACCGCTTACGACGGCCGGTTCGAGGTGCCGACGTTGCAGGAGGTCATCGACCTCGCCCGCCGCGAGTCGCGCCGCCTGCACCGCACCATCGGCATCGCCCCCGAGACCAAGCACCCCACCTACTTCGCCTCCGTGGGCCTGCCCCTGGAGCGGCGACTCGTGCAGGTGCTGCGCCGCAACGGGCTCGACCGGGCGAACGCGCCGGTCGTCGTCCAGAGCTTCGAGGTGGGCAACCTGAAGCAGCTGCACCGGCTCACCCGGGTGCCGCTCGCCCAGCTCGTGGACGCCGCGGGCGCCCCGTACGACCAGGTGGTCGCCGGCACCGGCGTCACCTACGCCGACCTCGTCACGCCGGCGGGCCTGCGCGCGACGGCGCGCTACGCCACCTGGCTGGCGGCCAACAAGAACCTCCTGCTGCCCCGTGACGCTGCCGGCGCGATCGGCGCCCCGAGCGCGGTGACACGCGACGCCCACCGCGCCGGCCTGCGCGTGGTGACCTGGACCCAGCGGGCCGAGAACCAGTTCCTGCCCGCCAACCTGCGCCGCGGCACCGACCCGAACGCCTACGGCGACATGGCCGGCGAGACCCGAGCGCTGCTCGACGCCGGGGTCGACGCCGTGTTCGCCGACCAGCCGGACATCGCCGTCGCCGCACGGGACGCGTGGGTGGCCGAGCAGCGTCGCGGTCGCGGCCGGGTCGCCTGAGGTACCGCTGTCCCTCTCGGGCGAGGACACCGGCCGCCGCGTGCGGCCGGTGTCCTCGTTTTCGTGGACGACGACACGCCGCTGCCATGCGGCGAACCGGACGAGGAGGGCGCAGGATGACCCCCATGCCACTCGGGTCGCAGCCTCCCCTCGCCCCTGCCCGCCGTCGTCGTGTCGTGAGCAGCGGGCGCGGTGGCGCGCTGCTGGCCACCGTGGTGAGCCTCGTGGCGGCCGTGTTCGCCGTCGTCGCACCCGCCTCGGCCGCTCCCGCCCCGACCGTGCTGGCGCTGAGCGCACCGGTGCAGTTCGCGGGGCAGTCGACCACGCTGGGCGTCGTCCTCACCGACGGCGGACAGCCGGTCGCGGGTGCCGCCGTCACCGTCGAGCGGTGGAACGGCAGCGCGTGGGCCCCGCTCACCACCGCCGGCCCCGGTGGGGTGGGCACCACCGACGCCGCCGGGTCGCTCGATGTCGAGGTCGTCGTCGATCGCGATCCCGCCCGCAACCGCGTGCGGGCCACCTTCGCCGGCGACGCCGACCACGCGGCGTCCACGACCGAGTACACGCTGCCGCTGCGCCAGCGCCCCACCCGCACGTGGCTCGGCGGCCCCACCCGGGTGGTCGACGAGCAGGTGCTGAGCCTCGCCCTGCTGCGCCGCACCAGCACCGGCGTGGGCGTGCCCGGCCCCGTGACGCTGCAGCGCTGGAACGGCTCGGCCTGGGTGCGGGTGCTCACCGCCAACGCCGGCTCCGACGGCCGCGTGGTCGTGCGGGTGCGCCCCCGCACCGACACCCGCTTCCGCGCGGTGAGCAGCCCGGTGCCGTGGGCGCTCGGATCGGTGAGCACGATGCTGCGGGTCGACAACGTGCCCGCGGCGCGGCCCGTCGTCCTGCCTGCCCGATCGCCGCGCCCGCGGGCCCTTCCCGCGCAGGCCCGTGCCACCACCCCCGGCGCCGATGCCCGCATCACGACGATCCCCGACAGCGTGTGGCGCTCGATGGTCGGACGCTCCTGGCGCCCGGGATGTCTCGCGCGCTCGTCGCTGCGACTGCTCCGCATCAACTACTGGGACTTCTCCGGCTACCGCCGCCGCGGCGAGCTGGTCGCGGCCGCCAACGCGATCGGTCAGATGGCCCGAGCCCTCACCGACATGTACAACGCCAAGCTGCCCATCCGCTCGATGTACCGCGTCGACCGCTTCGGCTACTCGTCGCGCGTTCGCGGGGGCGACGACTACGCCTCGATGGCCGCTGACAACACCTCGGCCTTCAACTGCCGCTGGGTGGTGGGCCGCCCCGGTGTGATGAGCCCGCACGCGTCCGGCCGCGCGCTCGACATCAACCCCTGGGAGAACCCGTTCCGCTCCTCCCACGGGTGGACGCCGAACGGCTGGTGGCCTGCGCACTCGAACCCCCGCTACGCCTGGCGCTCGTCGAACCACGCCGTCGTGCGCATCATGGCCCGCCACGGGCTGCGCTGGACCTACGGCGTCTCGGACTCCCAGCACTTCGACACCGCCGTGCGCCGCGGCCGGGTGATGGCGCCGCCGTCGTGCGGGCTGCCGGTCTGCCACTGACCGGCACTCCGTCGGGCGCCTAGGGTGGAGCGGTGGCCGACTGCGTCTTCTGCTCCATCCTCGCCGGCGACCTCGAGGCCGACCTGGTGCTCGAGGAGCCGGCGTTCGCGGCCTTCCTCGACCAGCGCCCCGTGTTCAAGGGCCACGTGCTGCTCGTGCCGCGCACCCACGTCGTGACGCTGCCGGAGCTGCCGGCCGAGCACCGCGACGGCTTCCTCGCCGCCGCGCAGCGGTTGGCCACCGCCGTGGTCGAGGGCCTGGGCGCGCAGGGCAGCTTCGTGGCCATCAACAACACGGTCAGCCAGTCGGTGCCGCACCTGCACCTGCACGTCGTCCCGCGCACGAAGGGCGACGGCCTGCGCGGCTTCTTCTGGCCCCGCACGAAGTACGCCGCGGGGGAGCGCGCCGACTACGCCGCCCGCCTGAGGGACGCCCTCCAGCGCTCGGCGTGAGCCTGCGTAGGCTCCGCTGTGACGGTTCGCACCCCAACGGGGAGCGGGCCGGATCGCACTCCACCGAACTGAGAGGCACATCAGATGGGTCGTTTCGACGGGCGCGTCGCCGTCATCACCGGAGCAGCACGAGGGATCGGGTTCGGCACCGCCACCCGCTTCGCCCAGGAGGGCGCCTCGATCGCGATCGTCGACCTCGACGAGGCCGCCGCCGCTGAGGCCGCTGCCAAGCTGCCGCTCGTCGACGGCGCGAAGGCCGTCGGTGTGGGCGCCAACGTCAGCGACGGCGCCTCGGTCGAGGCCGCCATCGAGCGCGTCGTCACCGAGCTCGGCGGCATCCACATCCTCGTCAACAACGCCGGCATCACGCGCGACAACCTGCTGTTCAAGATGACCGAGGACGACTGGGACCTCGTGATCGGCGTCCACCTCAAGGGCGCCTTCCTCATGACCAAGGCCGCCCAGAAGCACTTCGTCGAGCAGAAGTACGGCAAGGTCGTGAACATCTCCTCGATCTCCGCCCTCGGCAACCGCGGCCAGGCCAACTACTCGGCCGCGAAGATGGGCATCCAGGGCTTCACGCGCACCCTCGGCATCGAGCTGAGCCCCTTCGGCATCAACACCAACGCCGTGGCGCCGGGCTTCATCGCCACCGAGATGACCGACGCCACCGCCGCCCGCCTCAAGCTGGACGTCGAGGAGTTCCGCCGCCTCAACGCCGAGGCCAACCCCGTCAAGCGCGTCGGCCTGCCCGACGACATCGCCGCGGCCGTCACCTTCCTCGCCTCCGACGAGGCCAGCTACATCACCGGCCAGACGCTCTACGTCGACGGCGGCATCTCCCTCGGCACCTGAGCTCGTCGCCGGGTGCCTGGCCGCCCGCCGCCGCTTGTAACTCAGTGTTCGGTCGTCCACCACGGTGTTGTGACCAGTCACAACACCGTGGCAGTGCACCGAACACCGAGTTACAAGTGGGCTCGCACGGCGAGGGGCCGATCAGGGCGAGGTATCGAGGACGACGTCCTGGGTACAGCCAGTCGTTCGGACGCCGCTTCCGCGACACGCGGGGGCGGCGTTCGTCGTCCGCGGCGGCGAGCGTTCACACTGGGGCGGTGCGCACGCCTCGAACCCGCCGGGCCCTGCCGGCCTCGCTCCTCGCCCTCAGCCTGAGCCTCTCGCTGGCCGCCTGCGGCGGAGGCGGGGACGACGCCTCGTCCGGCGCGTCCAAGAAGGAGTCGTCCTCGGTGTCAGCCACGCCCACGCCGGCGCCGCCCGCCACGTGGCCGCTCACCGGTCTGCAGGCTCCGGCGGGCACGTCGGTCGAGCTCGACCACCCGGTGATCGTGACGAAGATCGACAACTCCCGGGCGAGCTCGCCCCAGGTGGGCCTGAGCAAGGCAGATCTCGTGGTCGAGGAGCTCGTCGAGGGTGGCATCACCCGCTTGGCGGCCTTCTACTACTCCCAGCTCCCGGGCGACATCGGCCCGGTGCGCTCGATGCGCGCCACCGACATCGGCATCGTCGGGCCCACCGGCGGTGTCATCACCACCAGCGGCGCGGCCGGCTTCACCATCGACCGCGTCAAGAAGGCCGGCATCACCTTCTTCCAGGAGGGCGGCCCCGGCTTCTACCGCAAGGGCGGGCGCTACGCCCCCTACAACCTCTTCACCAGCCTCAAGAAGGTCGCCCGCGCGACCCAGGACAAGAAGCTCGAGCGTCCCCGCGACTACCTGCCCTGGGGCACGGCCGCCGACCTGCCGGCCGGCAAGCCGGCTGCACGCTTCACCGTGGCCTTCAGCGGCGGGCACCGCACCGACTGGGTCTTCCGGGGCGGTCGCTACGTCAACACCAACTCCAACGCCGCGAAGGGCGACCGCTTCACGCCCACCAACGTGCTCGTGATCCGCGTCGGCGTCGTCGACGCCGGCTACAAGGACCCCGCCGGCAACTTCGTGCCCGAGAGCCGGTTCGTGGGCAAGGGGCGCGCCCAGCTGTTCAGCAACGGCCGCGTGGTCGACGCCGTGTGGTCGAAGGCGAAGAAGTCCTCCGAGCTCACCCTCACCGACACCACCGGCGCGCCGCTGACCGTGCCGGCCGGCAAGACCTGGATCGAGCTCACCCCGGCCGACCGCTTCGGCGGTCGGGTGACGCTGGGGCGCTGACGCCTCGCGCCTGACGCGTCAGGAGCGGCGCCGGCCGCGGCCGGAGCGGGGTGCGGCCGGCTCAGCGTCCTCGGCCGGCTCGGTGTCCTCGTCCGGCTCGTCCGAGGCCACGTCGTCGACCAGCTCGGCGTCCTCGACGCCCTCGATCTCCTCGACCTCCGCGTCGCTCGGCTCCCCGTCGTCCTCGCCTGCGTCGGGCCCGAGGGGAGAGGTGGTGGGAAGCGTGCCGAGCAACGAGCCGACGTCCGCGCCCTGCTCGACCAGGCTCTGCACGCCGGCGAGGAGGAAGCCGATCGCGCCCTCGACGCGCCGGGCGGCGGCCTCGGGGTCGGCGGCGGTGGCCACCGACTCGCCGGCCGAGGAGAGCGCGCCGAAGAAGATGCGCGAGAAGGTCTGGAGCATCTCCTCGTCGAGGTCCCAGTGGCCGGCGTCGAGGGTGGCGCGCACGATCTCGACGATGTTGGCGAAGGTGGAGCGCTCCTCCTGCTCGCGGTAGCGCTCGTAACCGAGCACGGCCGGGCCGTCCTGGATGACGATGCGCCGGTAGGTGTTCTCCTGCACCACGTCGAGGAAGGAGCGCAGCCCCTCGGTGGCCTTCTGCCACGGGTCGCGCTGACCGCGCAGCGATTTCTGGATGCGCTTGGCCGAGTCGGCCTCGATGCGCTCGAAGACGGCTTCGAAGAGCGCCTGCTTGCCGCTGAAGTGGTGGTAGAGCGCGCCCTTGGTCACGCGGGCGCCAGCCACGATGGCGTCGAGCGAGGTGGAGGCGTAGCCCTTCTCGGCGAAGAGCTTCTCGGCCACGTCGACCAGGGCCCGCTTCGTGGACGCCGAGTAGGCGCCGCGCCGCGTGCCGGGAACGCCGGGGACCTTGGGGACGAGCTTCGACACCGACGCCTTCGACACGCGCTCAGCATAGGCGTGCCGGCGCACCGCGGGTGAGCCCGGTCACGTCGCTGCGCAGGCGTGGGCGGGATCACGCCTCGCACGGGTGTGGAGCGGGCCCTACGGGCTACATACTCGAAGTACGTACCAGCGGTATGTCGGTTCGCGCAGCGCTCCCCTGAACCGGCAGCCGCCGACACGAGACAGGAATGCTGACCATGACCTGGACGGCCTACCACAACCGCGGCGAGACCCTCCGCGCCGTCATCGCCACCTCCGCCGTGCGCCGCGACGGGCTCCTCCCGATGGACGTCGAGGGCGTCGCCGCCACCTTCCGCGACGAGCTCGACCTGCTCGCCGCGCTCACGCTGAAGTGGCACACCCGCCTCTCCGGCCACATCGAGCGGATGCTCGCCCACCAGCCGATGGACCTCGACGAGGCCGTCGCGATCGCGTGGAGCAACACCGCCCACGAGCTGCCGGGCATCCGCCTGATCATCGACCACTACCGCGCCCACCCCGTGGACGACGCGATGGCCACCGCCATGGCCGCCGCCACGGGCAAGGAGCACCACCTGCTCGCCGTCATGGCGGGCCGCTCGGGGATCGGCGCCGACGCCGCCGCCCGCGTGGGTGCCGAGATCGAGGAGCGGGCTCGCGCCCTGCACAAGGGGATCCCGATGCTTCCCGCCGAGGAGGCCTACGAGGAGGTCGCCGAGCCGCGCACGCTGCTCGACCGCCTCCGCGCGGTGCTCGCGGCCTGACCCGAGCAACACGCCAGCGCAACCGCCACAACAGCACAGCACTCGTCCGCGCCCGCGAGGCGGGGCGCGCGTGTCCGGATCATCGGACCGCGCGTCCTGCAGCGCGGGCGCGCGGCATGATGGGGCCATGGCCTCCGACCGACGCGTGGCTCGCGACGTGCTCCCGCTCGCGCCCGGTCGCCTCCTGCTCGCCTCGCCCGAGCTGCTCGATCCGAACTTCGCCGACACCGTGGTCCTCCTCCTCGACGTGGACGACGGCGGCGCCCTCGGCGTCGTCCTCAACCGGCCGAGCGTGCTCCCCGTCGGCGAGGTGCTGGGGGAGTGGGAGGACGTCGTCGACGAGCCGGAGGTGCTCTTCCAGGGTGGTCCGGTGTCGACCGACGGCGCCCTCGCCGTCGCTCTGGCAACCCCTGGCGGTGAGGGCGCCGCGGGCTTCCGCGCTGTGTGGGGCCGACTCGGCCTCCTCGACCTCGACACCCCGCGCGAGCTCGTCACCGGCACCGTCGACCGGCTGCGCATCTTCGCCGGCTACGCCGGCTGGGGCCCCGGGCAGCTGCAGGCGGAGATCGCCGAGGGCAGCTGGTACGTCGTCGGCGGCGAGATCGGCGACGTCTTCTCCGACGACGTGCGCGACCTGTGGCGCCGCGTGATGCGCCGCCAGCCCGGCGAGCTGGCGTTCCACGCCACCCGCCCGACCGATCCCGAGCTGAACTGACGCCGAACACCTGCGCCGGTTTGAGACTTGTCTGTCTCGTGTGAGACATTGATGTCTCATTCGAGACTCGGAGGTCCCATGTCCACCCGTGCAGCGGTGCTCGCCGCCGCCACCCGCCTGCTCAACACCGAGCCCACGGCGTCCATGGCCCAGGTCGCTGCGGCCGCGGGCGTGGGCCGCGCCACCGTGCACCGCCACTTCGCCACCCGCGAGGAGCTGCTGCACGAGATCGGCGTCGGCTCGCTAGATCGGTGGGAGGAGAGCCTCGAGGCCGTCGGCGCGGCCGCTGCCGTCGCGTCCGAGGACGCCGCGCAGGTGCGGGCCGCACTCGAGGCGATGCTCGCCCGCTTCGTGGTGGACGCCCAGGACTTCGCGATCGCCCTCACCGACACCAACATCGTCGCGGCCCCGGCCCTGCGCGAGCGCTGCGAGCAGATCTTCGTGCGCGAGGTCGAGCTCTACGCCGCGGGCCAGCGCACCGGCGTCCTGCGCTCGGACGTGCCCGCCCGCTGGCTCGGGCACACCGTCTACGGCCTGCTCGTGGCCGTGCGCGACGCCCTCATCGAAGGCGACATCGCACGTCGCGATGCCGTCGACCTGATCACCACCACGTTCTTCGAAGGAAGTGCCGCGCGATGAGCGCCCTCACCACCCCCCGCACCACCGCACCCGCCGATCCGCGCCGCTGGGCCGGTCTCGCCGTGCTCTCGGCGAGCCTGCTCGTCGTGGTCATGGACATGACCGTGCTCAACGTCGCGCTGCCCGACCTCGCCGCCGATCTCGACGCCGGAGCGCTCTCGCAGCTGTGGATCGTCGACGTCTACTCGCTCGTGCTCGCCGGCCTGCTCATCCCGTTCTCCGCGCTCGCCGACCGCTTCGGACGACGCCGGGCGCTGCTGGTCGGCTTCGGCATCTTCGCCGGCGCCTCCGCCGGCGCGCTCGTGGCCACCAGCCCCGGCGAGGTCATCGCGCTGCGCGTGCTCCTCGGCATGGGTGGCGCGCTCATCATGCCGGCCACGCTCTCGCTCATCCGCGCCCTCTTCCCCGACCCGCGCGAGCGGGCGTTCGCCCTCGGGCTCTGGGCCTCCACGGCCGCGGTCGGCGGCGCCGTCGGCCCGATCGTCGGCGGAGCGCTGCTCGAGGCCTTCACGTGGCACGCCGCCTTCCTCGTCAACGTGCCGCTGATGCTCGTCGCGCTGCCCGCGGGCCTGCTGCTGCTCCCCGAGAGCCGCAGCGACCGGCCCGGTCGCGTGGACGCCGCGGGCGTGCTGCTCTCGGTCGGCGGCATGGTGTTCGCGGTGTTCGCGATCAAGCACCTCGGCAAGGAGGGGCTCGACGCGCTGGCCGTCGTCACCGCCGTGCTGGGAGTCGGCATGCTCACCGCCTTCGTGCGCCGCTGCGCCCGCCAGAGCGACCCGATGCTCGCCGTCCGGCTGTTCCTGCTGCCGGTCTTCCGCGCCGGCGTGCTCACCGCACTGGTGAGCAGCACGGTGATGGTCGCGGTGCTCTTCGTGGGCGCCCAGTGGCTCCAGCTGGTGCGCGGGTGGAGCCCGCTCATGGCTGGTGTCGCGCTGCTGCCGATGGCGCTCGGCGGCCTCATCGGGCCGCCACTCGCCCCGGCGCTGGCCGCGCGGGTCGGCGCTCGCCAGGTGCTGGTGGGCGGACTCGTCGTCCTCGCTGCGGGGGTGGGCGTGCTGGGCCTGGTGCCCGGCGAGCTCACCTACGCGACGGTGGCCGTCTCGCTGCTGCTCATCGGCGGCGGCTCGGCCGCACTGGGCCTGGCCTCCGCGCTCATCATCGGCGCGGCGCCCGCCCACCAGGTGGGTTCGGCCGCCGCGGTGGAGGAGATGTCGTACGAGGTGGGCGGTGTGCTGGGCATCGCGCTGCTCGGCAGCCTGGCCGGCATCGTCTACCGCGCAGGCCTGCCGGAGACGGCTCCGAGCGCCGCCGTGGAGTCGCTCACGGGCGCCCTGGGTGGGCCGGTGCAGGCCGCGGCGATGGCGTCCTACTCCACCGCCTTCGGGGTCGTGGGCCTGGCTGCGGCCGCGCTCACGCTGGTCGTCGCCGTCCTCGTGCACCGCGACCTGCCGGCCGATCTCGACGTCTCCGGCGAACACTGATCCCGCGCCCGCGGCGGTTAGAGTGACCCGGTGACCACGATCGGCTTCTCGACAAGCACGGACGTCCGGGAGGACCGCCGTACCGTCCCGACCGACGAGGGCGACCACGAGCGGTTCAGCCACTACGTGGAGAAGGACAAGCTCACCGAGGCGATGGTCATGGGCACGCCCGTCGTCGCACTGTGCGGCAAGGTGTGGGTGCCCTCGCGGGCCCCGGAGAAGTACCCCGTCTGCCCCGACTGCAAGGAGATCTGGGAGGGGCTGGGCGACGAGGGCGGGTCCGGTGGTCCCGGTGGATCCGGTGGCGGTCCCGACGGAGGGTCCGGTCCGCAGGCATGAGCTCGCTCGGTCCGGCCTGGCCGGAGCGGGCAGCGTGGGGCACGGCGCCGTCGCTGCGTGCCTGGCAGTCTGCTGCGCTCTCGGACTACCTCGCGCGCAACCCGCGTGACTTCCTTACCGTCGCCACCCCCGGCGCCGGCAAGACGACGTTCGCGCTCACCGTCGCCGCCGAGCTGCTCGGACGACGCGTCGTCGACCGCCTCATCATCGTGGCGCCCACCGAGCACCTGAAGATGCAGTGGGCCGAGGCGGCCGCCCGCGCGGGCCTGCCGATCGATCCCACCTACTCGGCAGGCAAGGGCAAGATCGCCAGCGACTACGTGGGCGTCGCGGTCACCTACGCTGGTGTCGGCGTCAACCCGCTCGCGCTGCGCATCCGCACCGAGCGCTTCCGCACGCTCGTGATCCTCGACGAGATCCACCACGCCGGCGACTCGATGAGCTGGGGCGAGGGCGTGCGGGAGGCCTTCGAGCCCGCCGCCCGCCGTCTCGCGCTCACGGGCACGCCGTTCCGCTCCGACATCAACCCCATCCCGTTCGTGCGCTACGAGCCCGGGCCCGAGGGCGTGCCGATGTCGGTGCCCGACTTCACCTACGGCTACGCCGAGGCGCTCGCCGACCACGTCGTGCGCCCCGTGCTGTTCCTCGCCTACTCCGGTCAGATGACCTGGCGCACGAGCGCCGGCGACGAGGTCGTGGCCAGCCTCGGCGAGCCGCTCACCAAGGACATGACCGCCCAGGCGCTGCGCACCGCACTCGACCCCAACGGGTCGTGGATCCCCTCGGTGCTCGCCGCCGCCGACAAGCGTCTCTCCGAGGTGCGGCGCCACGTGCCGGACGCCGGCGGTCTCGTCATCGCCTCCGACCAGGACTCCGCCCGCGCCTACGCCAAGCAGCTGAAGGCGATCACGGGCGAGGCGGCGACCGTCGTCCTCTCGGACGAGAAGGCCTCCTCCAAGCGCATCTCGGAGTTCAGCGCGGGCGAGAGCCGCTGGCTCGTGGCGGTGCGCATGGTCAGCGAGGGCGTCGACGTGCCGCGCCTGGCCGTCGGTGTGTGGGCCACCAACACCTCCACCCCGCTGTTCTTCGCCCAGGCGGTGGGCCGCTTCGTGCGGGCCCGCAAGCGCGGCGAGATCGCCTCGGTCTTCCTGCCCTCGGTGCCGACCCTCCTCACCTACGCCTCCGAGCTCGAGGTGCAGCGCGACCACGTGCTCAAGCGCAAGGTCAGCAGCGACGGCGACATCTTCGCCGCCGAGGAGGACCTCATGAACCAGGCCAACGCCAGCGAGGCGGCCTCCTCCGACCTCGAGTCGCTGCCCTTCGAGGCCCTCGGCTCCGAGGCGCGCTTCGACCACGTCCTCTACGACGGCGCGCAGTTCGGCCACGAGGGCGAGGTGCACATCGGCTCTGAGGAGGAGATGGACTTCCTCGGCATCCCCGGCCTGCTCGAGCCCGACCAGATGCGCGCCCTGCTGCAGCAGCGGCAGGCCGACCGCCGTCGTCCACGGGGCGCGGACGACGCCCAAGGCGCCAATCGCGCCGACGCTCGCGCTGCCGAGGCCCTGGCCGACATCACCACGCACGAGCACCTCGCCGTGCTGCGCCGCGAGCTCAACGGCCTCGTGGCCAGCTGGCACCACCGCACCGGCCAGGCCCACGGCATCACCCATGCCGCGCTGCGCAAGGAGTGCGGCGGGCCGGCGGCGGCCGTGGCCAACGCCGAGCAGCTGCAGAAGCGCATCGACCGCATCCGCGAGTGGTCGGTGCGCAAGAGCTCCTGAGGGACGTGGCTGCGGCGCCTGGGTGGGTGCTGAGCGGTCGACTGGGCCGACGAAACTGGCACTGGGACGACGGAAGTCCGTCGTCCCAGTGCCAGTTTCGTCGTCCCAGTCGACCGCTCAGCACCCACCAAGGCGCCGCAGCCACGTCCCTCAGGAGCTCTTGCGCACCGACCACTCGCGGATGCGGTCGATGCGCTTCTGCAGCTGCTCGGCGTTGGCCACGGCCGCCGCCGGCCCGCCGCACTCCTT
>NZ_CAXRAZ010000027.1:0-45034 GCF_964229035.1 Nocardioides sp.
AGCGGATCTGCTCGAGGAAGCCCGCCACGTGCATGCGCAGATCGGCCGAGAGGCGGGAGAGCTCGAGCGATGCACCGGTCATCTCCGATGCTCCGGTCGAGGTCGCGATGGTGGCCTCGCCGATCGCGGTGATGTCGCCGCTCACCGCCGAGACCGCGCCGGCCGCCTCGGTGGTGGTGCGGCTTAGCTCGGCGGCGGCCTGACGCTGCTCGGCCACGGCGCCCGCGATGGCGCCCACGTTGTCGCCCATGCTGCGTACCGCGTCGCCGACGGTCGTGATCGCCTGCACGGCCGCACCCGTCGCCGACTGGATCGCCGCCACCTGCTGCTCGATGCGGCTGGTCGCCTCGGCCGTCTCGGAGGCGAGGGTCTTCACCTCGGAGGCCACCACGGCGAAGCCCTTGCCGGACTCGCCCGCGCGAGCTGCCTCGATGGTCGCGTTGAGCGCGAGCAGCCGGGTCTGGCTCGCCACCTGGCCGATGAGGCCCACGACCTCGCCGATCTCCTGCGAGGCGTCCGAGAGGCTCTGCACGGTCGATCGCACGGCCTCGGCCTCCTCCACCGCTCGCGATCCGGCTCGACTCGACTGCTGGGCCTGCTCCTCGATCGCCCGTACCGTGCTCACCAGCTGCTCGACGGCGGCCGCGGCGACGGTGACGGCGTCCGACGCGGTCTGTGACCCCTCGGAGACCTGCACAGCCCGGGCCGCCGTGCCCTCCGCGGTGCTCGCCAGGGTGCGCGAGGAGGCCTCCATCTCGGCGGAGGCGGCCGCCACCTGGTCGGACAGGCCGAGCACGGCCGACTCGAAGGCGTCGGCGAGCTCGAGGCGCCGTGCGCCCTCCGCCGCCAGCTGGTCGTGGGTGTCGGCCATCGCGGAGATCGCGAGGTTGATGGTCTGCGCGCCGGCCCGGAACGATCCGGTCATGCCGCGCACGAGGAAGCGGCGGTAGAACTGCGAGCGGCTCGCGAATTCCAGCGACGCCGACGACTCGCGCACGTAGGCGTCGGTGCGGTCGAGGAGCTCGTTGAGCGCCCCGCGGACGGCGACCAGGTCGACGTCCTCGCCGAGGGGGGCGACCCGCGGTTCGAGGTCGCCGCGGCAGGCGGCCCGCGCCACGTCCGTCACGGCGCGGAGCGCGACGCGGTGGCGCTCCACCTCCGCGCGCAGGCGGGCGATCTCCTGCTCGGCCCCCGTGTCGGCGGGGCCCGCGCCCTCCGAGCCCTCCGCGTGTGCGAGGCGGCGCTCGGGGAGCACGGCGGTCATGCCGCCACCTCCTCGCCGCTGAGCGACCACACGAACTCGTCGTAGGTCGTTCCGAGGACGTCGAGTTGCTCCTGCAGCAGGGCGACACCGGCAGCCACGGCCTCGCGCGCGGTCGCGCACCGCTGCTCGACCGCGCGGATCTCAGTGTAGAGCCGCGTGATCGCGGCGACGGCCCGCGGCTCAGCCGTGCGGCGGTTGGAGTGGAACCCGACGATGGTGCCGGCGGCGTCCTTGGTGGGAGTGACGTGGGCGAGCACCCAGTAGTGCGAGCCGTCGGCGCTCAGGTTCACTACGTAGGCGAAGATCTCCTCGCCGGCCGCGATGCGGCGCCACAGCAGCTCGAACACGGCGCGTGGCATGTCGGGATGGCGGATGATGTTGTGCGGCCGCCCGATGAGATCGCGCTCGGCGTAGCCGCTGATCTCGACGAACAGGTCGTTGACATAGGTCAACCGGCCCTGCGGGTCGGTCTTCGACACGATGATCTGGTCGGGGCGGAAGGTCTTCTCCACCCCGGTGGGCCGGATCCCTCCGGCGGTCGTCACGGACATCTCGGTCCTCCTCGCTCGACCCCGTCCCCTGAGGCCGCTGCTCTGGTGATCGGTCGCCATTCGCTGGCGGGTGACCGACATCGACCAACTGGAGGAGAAGGACCGTGCGAGGAGGGGCCGAAGGTCCTGTTGACAGGATCCGGACCTCCGGCCGCCGGTGAGGCGGAGCTCCTACTCCACCTTGTCGGCCGGGGCCGCTGCGCGCGCACCGGCGCTACTGGGGACGCCCTGGGTGACCGACACGATGGGCAGCCGCAGCGCGCCGGGCGCCTCCTCCGGCACCACCGGACGACGCGGGGCGACCGGCGCGATCGGCCGGTACGCCGCTCCCACGGCCGGCCGGGTGTCGGCCTCCCCCCGGTTGGGCCAGAACGCCAGCGCGCGCTCGGCCATCGCCGTGATGGTGAGCGACGGGTTCACCCCCAGGTTGGCGGCCACGACCGACCCGTCGATCACGTGCAGGCCCGCGTGGCCGTGCAGTCGGTGGAAGGGGTCGACCACGCCGTCGGCGGCGGTCTCGCCGACGGGGCAGCCGCCGACGAGGTGTCCGGTGGTGGGGATGTTGACGAGGTCGGCCCACGTGCCGCCCGGCACGCCGTCGATCTCGTCGGCCACCTCGCGGGCGAAGTCGTGCGCCTGCGGAATCCAGACCGGGTTCGCGTCGCCGCGCCCCTGCTTGGTGGTGAGCACCTTGCCCCACGGGCGGCGCTTCAGGTAGGTGGTGAGGGAGTTGTCGAGGCTCTGCATCACCAGCAGCACGATGGTCTGCTCCGACCAGCGGCGAGGGTCGTGGAGGTGCGGCAGGTCGCGTCGGTTGCGCCACATCTCGGCGAGGCCGGCACGCAGTCGGGCGCCCTTGCGGTCCTCCGCGCCCTCGGGCACGTCGTTGAGCGTGGCCATCAGCAGGCTGAGCAGGTTGCTGCCCTTGGTGTAGCGCACCGGCTCGACGTGCGTGTGGTCGTCGAGGTGGATCGAGGAGCTGATCGCGACGCCCTGCGAGTAGTCGACGTCGCTGCTGCGTGCCCGTACGCCGAGGATGGCCTCGGAGTTGGTGCGGGTGAGCTCGCCGAGGCGTGGCGAGATGTTCGGCAGGCTGCCGCGGTCGCGCAGGCGGTGCAGCAGCCGCTGGGTGCCCAGCGAGGCGGCGGCGAAGACCACCTCGTCGGCGGTGAACGTGCGTCGTCCACGGCGGAGCTTGCCCTCGGTGCGGCGGGTGGTGATCTCGTAGCCGCCGCCCGCGCGGGGGCGGACGTCGGTGACGGTGGTCATCGGGTGGATCACCGCGCCCGCCTGCTCGGCGAGGTGCAGGTAGTTCTTCACCGTGGTGTTCTTCGCGCCGACGCGACAGCCCGTCATGCAGGCCCCGCAGTCGGTGCAGGTGGTGCGCTCGGGGCCCTTGCCGCCGAAGTAGGGGTCGGGCACCCGCTCGCCGGGGCGCTCGCCGAAGAGCACGCCGACGTCGGTGTGGTGGAAGGTCTCCCCTACGCCGATGCGGTCCGCGACGTCGCGCATGACCTCGTCGGAGGGCGACATGCGCGGGTAGGTGGCTACGCCGAGCATGCGGCTGGCCTGGTCGTAGTAGGGCGCCAGCTCGCTGCCCCAGTCGGTGATGCCGGCCCAGTGCGGGTCGTCGAAGAAGGCCTTCGGAGGCTGGTAGAGGGTGTTGCCGTAGACGAGCGACCCGCCGCCGACGCCGGCGCCGGTGAGCACCAGGATGTCCTTGAGCAGGGTCATGCGCAGCAGGCCGTAGCTGCCGATCGCGGGGTTGAAGACGTAGTCGCGCACCTTCCACGAGGTGGTGGGCAGGTCGTCGTCGCTGAAGCGCCGACCGGCCTCGAGCACCCCGACGCGGTAGCCCTTCTCCGTCAGGCGCAGCGCGCTGACGCTGCCGCCCCACCCCGAACCGATCACCACCACGTCGTAGTGCGTCATCGCGCCACCTCCGCCACTCGCTCGAAGTCGTGGACGTCGAAGCGCGACGTCCGCTGCTGGTACTCCCGGACCGTCCCGGGCCAGTTCGTGGTGATGCGACCGCTCGGGTCGCGGTACCAGCTGGCGCACGAGGACCACACGCTCGAGGCCAATCGGCCCTGCATCTCGGTGTCGTAGCCGTCGGCGACGTCTGCTCGCACCTCCAGGGGCCCGCCGTCGCGACGCACCTGCTCGACCGCTTGGACGACGTAGCGGGCCTGGGCCTCGAGCATGTTGATGATCGAGCTGCCGCCGAGGTTGGTGTTGGGGCCGTAGAGCACGAAGAAGTTCGGGAAGTTCGGCACCGCGATGCCGAGGTGGGCGCGGGCGCCGCCGTCCCACTGGTCGTGCAGCTCGACGCCCCCGCGACCGTGCACCGTGATCGAGGCCAGGAAGTCGGTGGCCGCGAACCCGGTGCCGAGGATCAGGACGTCGACCTCGTGCAGGCGCCCGTCGGCGGTGCGCACGCCGGTGGGCTCCACCTCGGTGATGGCGTCGTTGACCACCTCGACGTGGTCGCGGGTCAGCGCGGGGTACCAGTCGTTGGAGAAGAGCAGGCGCTTGCAGCCGAGCGGGTAGTCGGGCACGAGTCGCGAGCGCAGCCGCGGGTCGCGGACCTGGCGGCGCAGGTGCAGCTTCCACGCCAGGTGCAGCGCGTCGGCGAAGCGGCCGTCGGAGTCGAGGGTCTTGTTGAGCTGCTCGGAGAGGTGGAAGACGCCTTCGCGCGCGGCGCGCAGGGCCAGCGGCACGTTCTCGTTGATGTTCTGCTGCAGCTTGGAGTAGGGCCCGTCGGGCTTCGGCACCACGTACGGCGCCGAGCGCTGGAAGACGGTCATCGCGGCGACGTCGTCCACGATGGCGGGCACGAACTGGATCGCGCTGGCGCCGGTGCCGACCACGGCCACGCGCTTGCCACGCAGGTCGACCGAGTGGTCCCAGGTGGCGGAGTGGAACTGCGGGCCGGCGAAGTCGCCCAGGCCGGGGATCTTCGGCACCGACGGTTGCGAGAGCTGGCCGACGGCCGAGACCACGATGTCGGCCTCGAGGACGGCGCCGTCGGTCAGTGTGACGCGCCACCGCCGGTCGTCCTCGCTCCAGGTGGCGTCGACGACCTCGGAGTCGGTGCGCACGAGGTCGCGCAACCCGCTGCGCTGGGCGTGCTGGCGGATGTAGTCGAGGATCTCGGGCTGGCGGGCGTAGCGGTGAGTCCAGTCCGACTTCGGCGCGAACGACCACGAGTAGAGGACCGACGGCACGTCGCAGGCCGCGCCCGGGTAGGTGTTGTCACGCCACACCCCGCCCACGTCGCTACCGCGCTCCAGCACCGTGATGTCGGTGATGCCGGTCTCGCGCAGGTGGTGGGCCGCGGCGAGGCCGCCGAAGCCGGCGCCGATGACGATGACGGACGGCGAGCGCTGCGCAGGGGTGTTCACCATGCCCCCGACGGTACGGCGCTCGACGGCCCCGCCGGAGCGTTCGGCGGACATCCGATCCATAATTCCGGCCATGACCTCCTCCGCGCCCCGGCGCTTCGGCGCCCCCGGTACGGAGACCTGGGACTTCCCGCGCCGCGTGGCCGGAACCGCCCTGCTGGTCGCCGAGGGCGAGAGCGCAGGGATCGACCTGGCGACGCTGTTGGCCGGCACAGGCCTCGGCGTGCGGGACCTGGACGACCACCACCGGGAGGTCACGGCCGCCCAGGAGCTGCGGGTCGTGCGGAACCTCGGCCGCGAGGCGGCGCCCGGGGCGGCCGTGCGGGTGGGGTCCCGCTACCACGCCTCCACCTTCGGCCCGCTGGGTCTCGCGCTGATGAGCGCACCTAGCCTCGGCGCCGCCGCGGAGGTGGCGCTGCGCTACCTCGACCTCAGCTTCGTCTTCACGCTCCCCGATTTCGTCGTCCACGAGCCCGCGGACGACGGCACCATCACCCTCGAGGGCAGCCCGTCGCGGCTCGGGCCGCTCGACCACGCGGTGGTGGCGCTGCACCTCGACGACCGCGACCTCGCCGACGACGTGCGCCGCTTCGTCGTCGAACGCGACCTCGCGGCCTTCTGGACCGTGTTGCGCGAGCTGGCCGGCGGCCGGCCGCGGCTGCGCGCGGTGCGCCTGCCCTTCGCGCCGCGCGAGACCGAGGCCTACCGCGAGACCTTCGGGGTGCCGCCGACGTGGATCACCGGAGGCCGAGCCGCCCTCGTGCTCGACGCGTCCTGGCTCGACCAGCCCCTCCCGCAGTCCAACAGCCATGCCTTCGCGATGGCGCAGGAGCTGTGCGCCGACCTGGTCGCCGACCGCCGCGCGCGCGACGGCGTCGTCCCCCAGGTGCGGGTGCTCGTGGCCCAGCACCTCGAGGACGGCGCTCCGATGGCGGCCGTCGCGGCCCACCTCGGCCTCAGCGAGCGCTCGCTGCGCCGCCGCCTCGCCGATGCCGGCGTCTCCTTCCGCGAGGTCGTGGACGGCGTCCGGCACGAGCGGGCCGACGACCTGCTCACCCGCACCGACCTGGAGGTCGCCGAGATCGCGCTGCGCCTGGGGTACGCCGAGTCGACGAGCTTCTCAGCCGCCTACCGACGCTGGACCGGGACCACGCCGGCGCGAGCGCGCGCCGCGGCGCGCGCGGCCCGCGGGCTCGACTGACCTACGATGACGCGGACCACCCGTCCGGGTGCGCCTACTGGGGATGAGGATGACGTCGACCGAGCGCTCGCAGCACCGTGCGACGTCCTCGTCGACCAGCGGCCGCCAGCACCTCGCTGAGGCGTCGGCGGCGCAGCGCTCGGACATCCAGGGTCTTCGCACGATCGCGGTCGGCGCCGTGGTGGTCAACCACGCCGACGCCGCCTGGCTGCCGGGCGGCTACGTCGGGGTCGACGTCTTCTTCGTGATCTCGGGCTTCCTCATCACCTCCCAGCTGCTGCGCCGCATCGGCGCCGGCGGCACCGCCGCCTCGCCCCGTCGGCGCTGGCTGCGCAGCTTCTACGCCGCCCGCATCCGTCGGCTCCTGCCCATGTCGGCCCTGGTCCTGGTGGCGAGCGTGGTCGCCGCGCGGCTCCTGCTGCCACCGACACAGCTGCCGACCGTGGCGCAGGACGCCGTCGCGACCTCGCTCTACGCCTCCAACCTGTGGTTCGCCCACACCGGCACCGACTACCTCGCGAATCCTGCGCCGTCGCTGTTCCAGCACTACTGGTCGCTGGCGTTGGAGGAGCAGTTCTACCTGTTCTGGCCCCTCCTGCTGCTCGCCGCTGTGCGCATCGGCCGCGGGCGACGGGCGACGGCTGGTGTGATGCTCGCCGTGGTCGCGACGTCGTTCGCGCTCTGCGTCGTCCTCACCGACACCTCGCAGCCGTGGGCCTTCTTCACCCTGCCCGCGCGAGCGTGGGAGCTGGCCGTCGGCGGACTGGTCGCCCTCGCAGCCCAGCCGCTGTCTCGTCGATCGACCCCGCGGGCGCGCCAGCTGCTCGGCTGGGCCGGGCTCGCGGGTATCGCCGCCTCGGTGGTCCTGTTCAGCGAGGACACCACGTTCCCCGGCACGGCCGTCCTGCTGCCGGTGGTCAGCACGGCCGCTGTGATCGCCGCCGCGGTCGAGCGCGGCTCGGTGCTCGGCTCGATCCTGGGGCACCGCGTCGTCCAGTGGGTCGGTGACCGCTCGTACTCGATCTACCTGTGGCACTGGCCGGTGCTGATCCTCGCCTCGATGCGCTGGGGTCCGCTGTCTCCCCTGCCGTTGCTCGGCCTGCTGGCGTTGACGATGCTGCTCTCGGCGCTCTCCTACCGGCTGGTCGAGCAGCCGCTGCGCCGCTCACCCCGGTTGGCGGGCACGCCTCGCACGTTCGCCTTCGGAGGGGCGCTGACGGCGACGACGCTCGCGGCTGCCGCCGTGCTGGCGCTCACGGTCGGGCCCCTCACCAGCGATCGGACGGCGCCGCCGCTCGACACCGCCGAGGTGCCGGCCGAGCTGCCGGCCCCCTCCTTCGTCCCCCGCAACCTGACGCCGACTTTGACCGGAGCCGCCGACGACCTGCCCGCCACCTACGCCGACGGCTGCCACCTCGACTTCGCCGCCACGCGGCCGAAACGGTGCGTCGACGGCACCGGAGCGGGCCTCCGCGTGGCGCTCGTGGGCGACTCGCACGCAGCTCAGTGGTTCCCGGCGCTGCGTCAGATCGTCGCCGAGCGCGGCGGCCGGCTGCTGTCGCTCACCAAGTCGTCCTGCCCGGTCTACGACGTGCCGATCTACAACACCGCCCTCAAGCGGCCCTACCGCGAGTGCGACGCGTGGCGCCCTGCCGCCCTCGCGACGGTGCGGTCCTTCGCCGCGGACGTCGTCGTGCTCGCCGGCTTCGGGGCCGCCTACCAGGACTCCGCATCTGATCCGGCCGCCTTCGCCGCCGCGTGGCAGGCCGGCATCGAGCGCACGATCCGCTCCCTGCCCCGCGGCACCCAGGTCGTCGTGCTGGGTGACACTCCGCGGTGGCCGGAGCCAGTCAACGACTGCGTGGCCCGGCGACTCGAGGACCCCGCCGGCTGCGCGCTTCCGGTCGACCGCTTGGTCCGTCCGTCGATCGTGGGCGCCGAGGAGCGGGCCACCGCCGCGACGGGTGCGCGCTACGTCGACACCGTCCGATGGATCTGCGGCCGACTCTGCCAGCCGATCGCCGGCAACGTGCTCGTCTACCGCGATGTCAGCCACATCACCGCGGCCTTCGCCTCGGCGCTGACCCCGCAGCTCGCGCGGGTACTGCGGGACTGAGCGACGCGCTCAGGCGAAGCGGCGCAGCAGCTGGGCGGCGCGCTCAGCGGCCAGGGCCCGCTCGGCGGCGGTGGCGCGGTCGTCGCCGGCCAGGCGCAGGAGGTGCTCGGTGCGGCGCGAGTCACGGGCCGAGTCGCGCGGGGCGGTGGGCTTCGCGGCCGGGCGGGTGGACCGGACGTCGTCCTCGAGCCGGGGGCGGACGCCGAAGGCGCCCGACGTCCGCGCCCAGTGCTGAGTCCGGGCCACGGTCCACTCCTCGAGCAGGGAGGCCTCGGGGAGGCGGGCGGTGGAGGTGGACATGCCTCTCCAACGACCCCCGGACGGCCGAGGGTACGGGGACCTAGGTCCTCTCTTCGCCGCGATCTCTCAGGGGAAGTCGGGGCCCTCACTGAGAAAGCCGAACGGCCCCCCGCTGCTGCGAGGGGCCGTTCCTGGGTGTCCGAGGGGGGACTTGAACCCCCACGCCCTAATACGGGCACTAGCACCTCAAGCTAGCGCGTCTGCCTATTCCGCCACCCGGACGAGTGCGGGTGAAACCGTAGCAAAGACAGGCCCGATCAGTCGCATCGGCACCCCTGTCGGTCACGAGGACGCGATTCCTCCGCCTCTCCCCCGCTGGGTTTGATCGCGGCGGAGCGGCCTGGCACCGTTGGCGGCCCCCAGTCCGACCGGCCGACCTCCCGAGGAGACCGACCTGTGCTTGCCCTCACCGACAACGCCGCCACCCTCGTCCGCGAGATGACCGACGGCCCCGAGGTGCCCGACACCGCCGGGCTGCGCATCACCGCGGCGGCCGGCGGGTTCGCCGTCAGCGCGACGCCGCGCCCGGAGGAGGGCGACCGCGTCGTCCACCAGGACGGCGTGGTGGTCTACCTCGACGCCGAGGCCGCCGACCGTCTCGACGAGATGACGCTGGACGCCGACGTCGACGCGAGCGGCGACCTGCGGTTCGAGCTGCTCCCCCGGCGCTGGAGCGCCTGAGCCCGCGACGCGCTCGAGGCCCCAGCGTGGGAGGGTGAGGCCGTGGACGAGCTGCGTGTCGGATTCGTGCCGGGCGTGACCCCGGACAAGTGGGTGCGTGCCTGGCGCGAGAAGAACCCGCGCATCGCCCTGCGCGTCGTCCCGCTCGACGAGCTCGAGGGCGACGCCCAGCGGGCGGCTCTTGACGCCGGCGAGCTCGACATGGTGCTGCTGCGGCTCCCGGTCGACCTCGACCGTCCCACCGCGCTGCACTGCGTGCGGCTCTACGAGGAGCGACCGGTGGCGGTCGCGGGTCGTGAGCACTGGCTCGCGGCAGCCGACGCCGACGAGCTGGTCGATCCGAGCGACCTGCGCGAGGAGCAGCACGTGCTCCCCCACCCCGGCGTCGATCCGAGCGTCGAGCAGCTGGCCTTTCCGACCATGACGGTGGCCGACGCCGTCGAGGTGGCCGCCTCGGGCACCGGCATCGTGGTCCTCCCGATGTCGCTGGCGCGCCTGCACCACCGGCGCGACGTCGTCCACCGGCCGGTGGACCTTCCCGGCACGACCATCGGGCTCGTGTGGCGCCGCGAGGACGACGGCCCGGTGCACCAGGACTTCGTCGGCGTCGTCCGCGGACGACGCGTGGGCAGCAGCCGCGGTTAGTGCGCGCGGCGCGCCCTCAGCCGAGCAGGTGCTCGGCGGCCCACCGCCCGAGCACGCGCGCGCTGCGGTCGACGAGGCTCGGCCAGTCGTCGGCGCCCTCGTCCGCGTCGTCCGACACGTGCTTGACCAGGCGCACGGGCAGCCCGAACTCCCGGGCCACGTAGGCGACGGCGTAACCCTCCATGTCGACGAGATCGGCCCGCTCCGCGAGCCGGTCGCGCACCACGGGATCATTGACGAAGACGTCGCCGGAGGCGAGCACGGTCGGGCTCTCACCCAGCACGATGTGCTCGCGCGGGTCGTAGCCGAGCGCGCGGACGGCCTCGGCATTGATGTCGTGGTTGATCACCGCGCCGATCTCGTAGAGGCCGGGGACGGTGCCGGCGCCTCGCGGAGCGGAACGGAGCGAGCCGGCGGTGCCGAGGTTGACCAGCTCGAGGTCGGCGAGGTCCGATCGACCGGCCAGGTGGCGGGCGAGCACAGTCGCGCAGGCGGTCTTGCCCATCCCGGTGACGACGACGTCGAGTCCGGCGGGCAGGTGGGCGACCTCGGCACGGGCGGCCGACACGATGAGGGGGCGAGGCACGACAGCAACCTAGCGACGCGCCTCCTCCGGTCGTGCGTGAGGATGACGCGGTGGACACCTCCTCGAGCGCCGTCGTCGCCCGCGCCCCGGGGCGCGTCAACCTCATCGGCGAGCACACCGACTACAACGGCGGTCGGTGCCTGCCGTTCGCCCTCGACCTCGGTACCACCGTGCGGATCGCGCGACGCGCCGACGAGCGACTGAGCGCGCAGAGCGACGCGGCCGACACCGGACGATGGGAGGCTCGAACGAGCGATCTCGCGCCCGGGGCCACCGACGGATGGGCCGGTTACGTGGCCGGCGTGCTGTGGGCGCTGGAGGCGGCCGGGGTGCGACTCCCCGGCATGGACCTCGAGATCACCTCCGACCTCCCGCTGGGCGGCGGACTGTCGAGCTCGGCGGCCCTCGAGTGCGCGGTCGCGGTGGGCGTCAGCGCCCTCGTCGGCGCCGATCTCTCGCGCGAGCAGCTTGCGGAGGTGTGCCGTCGCGCCGAGACCGAGTACGTGGGCGCCCCGACCGGTGGGCTCGACCAGCTCGCCAGCATGCTCGGCAGCGAGGAGCACGGCGTCCTCGTGGACTTCGCCGACCCCGACGCGCCGACGGCGCGCAGCGTGCCGATGCCGCTGCAGGAAGCCGACCTCGTGCTGCTGGTCACCGACTCCCGCGTGCGCCACTCCCTCGCCGACGGCGACGGCGGCTACGCCCAGCGGCGCCGCGAGTGCGAGGACGCCGCCCGCGCCCTCGGCGTCCAACTGCTCGCCGAGGCGACGGCCGAGGACCTCGCACGCACCGAGCTGCCCCCAGCACTGGCCGCGCGGGCCCGCCACGTGATCACCGAGCAGCAGCGCGTGAGCGAGGCGGTCGAGGCCCTCGAGCAGGGCGCGTGGACGACGCTCGGTGCCCTCATGGACGCCTCCCACGAGTCGCTGCGCCACGACTTCGAGGTCACGGTGCCCGCCACCGACCTCGCCGTGGACGCCGCCCGCTCCGCCGGCGCCCTCGGGGCCCGGATGACGGGCGGCGGCTTCGGCGGCAGCACCGTGGCGCTCGTGCGCGCCGCGGACCTCGACGCCGTGCAGGAGGCGATCGACGTCGCCTTCGCCGCAGAAGCACTGCGGCCGCCGACCCACCATGCGGTGGTGCCGGCGGCCGGAGCGCGCGTGCTCAGCCGGGGCTGAGCGGCTGAGCGGCTCAGTCAGTCGATCACTTGAGCTCGGCGCTCGACAGGTTGAGCACCCGACGGGCCACGATGAGCTGCTGGATCTGCTGGGTGCCCTCGAAGATGTCGAGGATCTTGGAGTCGCGCGACCACTTCTCGATGAGCTCGCCCTCGCTGTAGCCCACCGAGGAGCACAGCTCGACGCACGAGAGGGTGACGTCGGAGCCCACGCGGCCGGCCTTCGCCTTGGCCATCGAGGCTTCGAGCGAGTTGGGCTGGCGGTTGTCGGCCATCCACGCGGCCTGCATGGTGAGCAGGCGAGCGCCCTCCCAGTCGGCCTCGAGCTGCAGGAACTTCGCCGCGGCGGCGTGCTGCAGGTAGGCCGGCTTGTCGTAGTCGACCTCGACACCGGCCTGCTTGAGCAGGTCGCGGGTCAGGTCGAGCGACGCACGCGCCACACCGACGGCCATCGCAGCCACCAGCGGACGGGTGTTGTCGAAGGTCGCCATGGCGCCCGCGAAGCCCTGCTCGACGTTGATCTCGGGCGAACCCAGGAGGTTCTCCTTCGGCACGCGGCAGTTGGTGAAGGTGATCACCGCGGTGTCGGAGGCACGGATGCCGAGCTTCTCCTCGAGACGCTCGACCTTGAGGCCGGGGGTGCCCTTCTCGACGACGAACGACTTGATCGCCGCTCGACCGAGGGACTTGTCGAGGGTCGCCCAGACGACGACGCAGTCGGAGCGCTCGCCGGCGGTGACGTAGATCTTCTCGCCGTTGATGACGTACTCGTCGCCGTCGAGCACCGCGGTGGTCGACACGGCGGCGGAGTCGGAGCCGAAGCCCGGCTCGGTGATGGCCATCGAGGCCCACTTGCCGTCGAATCGCTTGAGCTGCTCCTCGTTGGCCACCGACGCGATGGCCGAGTTGCCCAGGCCCTGGCGCGGGAAGGAGAGCATGAGGCCGACGTCGCCCCAGCACATCTCGAGGATCGAGGTGACCGACGCCATGTTGGAGCCGTTCTTGACCTTGCCGTCGTCGTTCTTCGGCGCGTCGCGACGAACACCCGAGGCGCCGGCGCCGTCAGCGGCACCCGACTCGGAGAGGCCGTCGATCATGGCGGCGAGGACGTCGAGCTCCTTGGGGTACTCGTGCTCGAGCGTGTCGTACTTGCGCGAGATGGGTCGCAGCATGTTCAGCGCGACCTGGTGCGCCTGGTCGATCAGCGCGCGGTGCTTCTTCGGAACTTCCAGGTTGATGGCCATCAGACCAGCACCGTCCCTTCCATGATGCCGATGGCACGCAGGTCGCGGTACCACCGCTCGACCGGGTGCTCCTTGACGAAACCGTGACCGCCCAGCAGCTGGACGCCGTCGTTGCCGATCTGCATGCCCTTCTCGGTGCAGATCTTGCGGGCCAGCGCGACCTCCTTGGTGAAGTCCTTGCCGGCGGCCGCGCGAGAGGCCGCGCGGTAGGTCAGCAGGCGCATGGCCTGCAGCTCGATCGCGATGTTCGCGACCATGAACGCCACCGACTGGCGGTGGGCGATCGGCTCGCCGAACGCCTCACGCGACTTCACGTACGGGGTGACGTAGTCGAGCACCGCCTGCGCGGTGCCGACGGCCAGGGCGCACCAGGCCAGGCGCGAGAGACGCACGGCCTCGGTGTAGGTGGTGCCGTCGGTGGCGCCGAGGACGGCGTCCGCGGGCACCTGGACGTTCTCGAGCACCAGCTTGGTGAGGCCGGCGGCGCGCACACCCATCGCCGGGTCGCTCTCGAGGCTGAGCCCCTCGGTGCCGGACTCGACGATGAAGAGCACCGGCTTGCCGTCGAGCTGGGCACCCACGATGAACAGCTCGGCCTTCTCGCCGCGGGCGACGAGGCTCTTGGTGCCGTTGAGCACGAAGCCGTCGCCGGAGCGGGTTGCCGTGGTGCCGGGGCTGAGCACGTCGAAGAGCACGGTGGGCTCGTTGAGCGCGATCGCCGCAGCGGGGACCTCGTCGCCGGTGAAGGCGGGCAGGTAGGTCTTCTGCTGGGCGTCGGTGCCCCAGAGGCCGATGGCGGTGGCCACCGAGCCGGGGGCGAGCGTGGCGACGGCCAGGCCCATGTCGCCCTTGGCGAGCGCCTCGGCGACGAGCGTGCCGGCCATGGCCGAGCGCTCCTCCGAGATGCCGCCGAGCTCCTCGGGCAGGCCCAGGATCGGCAGGCCGATCTCGAGGCTGCTCTTGAGCACCTCCTCGGGGGCCGCGCAGTTGTTGTCGGCCTCCTGCGCCACCGGGAGGAGGACCTCCGCGGCGAACTCGGTGACGACGTCGACGAGCATCTGCTCGTCCTCGGTGGGCGTGAGGTCGAAGACGCCCGAGGACGACGCCGCGGCCGGGCGCGCGCCCGGCTGGCCCTTGGAGCCGGCCTTGGCGAAGGTGCGGCTGGCCTGGGTCATCGTCTTGAACCCGGTGCGGGTCACGGTGAAGACGGCCTGCTCGGTCTGCTTGCGGAGGCCGACCTTGTCGAGGAGGTCGCTCTGGGCGAGCTTGTTGAGCCCCGCCACGAGGAAGCCGATCGGGTCGCGGCTCTCCTGGCTCGGGACGCCGTACTTGCCGCCCGGCTTGAGGTTGCTGATGAGGGACATGACTCAAATGTAACTGCGAGTTACACATTGCGCTACACCTCGCCCGGAATTGGCCGGGGCGGGTGCGGGAGGTCACACGCGCCGACCTAGGATCGAGCCCATGTCGCAGTCCGACGAGCCTCCCGTCCTGGCCCCGCACGGCCCCCTGCCGCGCGGTGGATCCGCCCGTCCCATCACCCGCTGGGGCACCGAGGTGATGCACCGTCCGCAGCAGCCGGTCACGGTCTTCGACGACGCGCTGCGGGCGCTGGCAGCCGACATGGTCGCCACGATGTACGCCGCCGACGGCGTGGGCCTGGCCGCCTGCCAGATCGGCGAGGACGTCGCGATGTTCGTCTTCGACTGCCCCGACGCCACCGGACGACGCACGGTCGGCGTCGTCTGCAACCCCCGGCTCACCCTGCCCGAGGGCCGCGAGCGCCAGCTCGACGAGGACCTCGAGGGCTGCCTGTCCTACCCCGGCGCCTTCGTCGACTGCGCCCGCCCCGACTGGGCCGCGGTGGAGGGTGAGGGGCTCGACGGCGAGCCGGTGCGCTTCGAGGGCGACGGCCTGCTCGCGCGGTGCCTGCAGCACGAGACCGACCACACCCTCGGCACTGTCTTCGGCGACCGGCTCTCCACCAAGCTGCGCAAGAAGCTGCGCAAGCAGCACGACGCCGCCGCCGCGGAGTTCGGCGAGCACTGGCCGACCTGAGCCGCGCCGCACGGCCCGTGGGCTACGTTGCGAGCATGCCTCTGGACCCGCAGCTCGCGCCCCTGCTCGCCCTGATCGAGAACGGCACGCCGATGCACGCCCTCTCGCCGGCCGAGGCGCGCGCCTCCTTCCGCACCCTCACCGTCGACCTGCGCCCGCCGGGCACGCTCGCCGAGGTCGCCTCGATCGAGGACGTCGAGGTGGCCGGCGCCAAGGGTCCGCTCGCGGCCCGCGTGTTCCGCCCCCACGCCGAGGGGCCGCTGCCCACCGTCGTCCTGCTGCACGGCGGCGGGTTCGTGATCGGCGACCTCGACACCCACGCCGGCATGGCGCGCGCCATCGCCGCCGGTGCGGACGCCGTCGTGGTGTCGGTCGACTACCGGCTCGGCCCGGAGGCCCGGTTCCCCGCGGCCGCGCACGACGCGATCGCCGCGGTGCGCGACGTACAGGGCCGACTGGAGGAGTTCGGCGGCAACGACGTGCTCGCTGTGGCGGGCGACTCCGCGGGCGGCAACCTGTCGGCCGTCGCCGCGCAGAACGTGCCCGGGCTCGCCGCGCAGCTGCTCATCTACCCGGCCACCGACGTGGCCGGGGAGTTCGCCTCCCGCGAGGAGAACGCCACCGGCTACTTCCTCGACATGCCCACCATGGCGTGGTTCATCGGCAACTACGCCGACGAGAGCGCCGACCTCCTCGACCCACTGCTCTCCCCGCTGCGCGGCGAGCTGGCCGGACAGCCTCCCGCCATCGTCGTGACGGCCGAGTTCGACCCGCTGCGCGACGAGGGCATCGCCTACGCCGACGCGCTCGAGGCGGCCGGGGTCGAGGTACAGCACCACACCTACCCGGGGTTGATCCACGGCTTCTTCGACATGGGTCCGTGGTCGCAGGCCTGCCAGGCGGCGGTCGACGACACGGTCGCGCGCTTCAAGCCCCTCCTGCACCGCTGACGCGTCGGCGGTCCTGCGTCAGCGTCGGGCGGTGACGTAGCAGGCGATGGCGCTGGCGGCGGCGACGTTGAGCGAGTCGACGCCGGCGGCCATCGGGATCACCGCCCGCCGGTCGGCGGCCTGCTGCCACCGCGCCGAGAGCCCGTGGCCCTCCGAGCCGAGCACGAGCGCGACCTTGTCGACGCCCGCCACGGCATCCTCCACCGGCACGGCGTCGTCGGCCAGGGTGAGCGCCACCGTGGTGAAGCCGGCCGCCGAGAGCATCGGCAGCGCCCCGGCCCAGTCGGGCAACCGGGTCCACGGCACCGAGAACACCGTGCCCATCGCCACCTTCACCGCACGGCGGTAGAGCGGATCGGCGCAGCGGGGAGCCAGCAGCACGGCGTCGAAGCCGAGCCCGGCCGCGCAGCGGAAGATCGCGCCGACGTTCGTGTGGTCGACGATGTCCTCCAGCACGAGCACCGAGCGGGCGTCGTCCAGGACGTCGGCGACGGCGGGCAGCGGTGTGCGCTCGAGGGAGGCCAGCGCGCCGCGGTGCACGTGGAAGCCGGTGACCTCCTCGATCACCCTCTCCGGCAGCACGAAGCAGGGGGCGTCGGTGGTGTCGAGGACGTCGGCCAAGCCGTCGAGCCACCGCGGCGCCATGAGGAACGACCGGACTGGATGGCCCGCCTCGATCGCGCGGCGCACCACCTTCTCGCCCTCGGCGAGGAACAGGCCGTGCTCGGCCTCGAGGTGCTTGCGCAGCTCGACGTCGCGCAGGTCGCGGTAGTCGGCGAGGCGGTCGTCGTCCACGCCCGCCAGGTCGTCGAGGTGCTCGATGCGCGCCACCGTCGTCAGCGCCGCTCAGCGGGTGGACGAGGCCGCGAAGGCCTGCGGGTGCGCCACCCGCACGACCTCGCCGATCACGATGATCGCGGGCGGTCGCACGTCCTCGGCCTCGATGCGCTCCCCGATGTCGCCCAGGGTGGCGAGGACGGTGCGCTGGGTGGGCATGGTGCCGTCGCACACGATGGCCACCGGCGTGCCGGCGGGGCGGCCGCCCGCGATCAGGGCGGCGGCGATGCGGGGGGCGTTCTCGACCCCCATCATCAGCACGACCGTGCCCTGCATGCGGGCCAGCGCCTCGTAGTTGACGAGGGACTCGGGGTGGTCGGGCGGCAGGTGGCCGGAGACGACGGTGAACTCGTGCGTCACGCCCCGGTGGGTCACCGGGATGCCCGCGATGCCGGGCACCGAGACCGGCGAGGTGAGCCCCGGAATGATCGTGACGGGCACACCCGCCTCGCGGCAGGCCTCGATCTCCTCGAAGCCGCGACCGAACACGAAGTTGTCACCGCCCTTGAAGCGCACCACCCGCTTGCCCTCGAGAGCGCGCTCGACGATGACGCGGTTGATCTCCTCCTGCAGCGCGGACCGGCCGCGGGGCAGCTTGGCGACGTCGACGAGCTCGACGTCGGCCGGCAGGTCGCCCAGCAGCTCGCGGGGCGCCAGGCGGTCGGCCACCACGACGTCGGCCTCCATGAGCGCCTTGCGGCCCTTGATGGAGATGAGCTCGGGATCGCCCGGCCCGCCCCCCACGAGGACGACGCCCGGCGTGCGCTCGCGGTGGTGGGGCGCGGCGATCGAGCCGTCGCGGAGCCCGGCCACGATCTCGTCGCGCACGGTGGTGGAGCGACGGGGGTCCCGGTTGCCCACGACGGCGATGGTCAGGCCCGCCTCGCGGCCGATGGCCGGGGTCCAGGCGGTGCCGAGCGTGGCGTCGTCCGAACGCACGCAGAAGACGCGGGCGGCCTCGCAGAGCGCGGAGATGTGGTCGTTGACCGCGCGATCGTCGGTGACGGCGATGACGTACCAGGCGCCGTCGAGGTCGTCGTCGGCGAACACGCGCTCATGCCAGGTGACCTCGCCGGAGCCGACGAGGCCCTCGATCGCGGGGGTCACCACGGGCGAGACCACGTGGACGTCGGCTCCCACCGCGATCAGCTGCGGAACCCGGCGCTGCGCGACGTTGCCACCACCGACCACCAGCACGCGGCGCCCGGCGAGGCGCAGACCGGAAGGGTAGGGCGGGAAGTCGCTGCTCACCGGAGCATTCTCCCCGTGCGGGCCGGGATCGGCCGAACCCGGGTCGCGTCCCGGACCGTCACCCGCACCGGCGCCGCACCGCTGCTACAGGCCCATGCTCTTGGCGATGATCACCTTCATCACCTCGGAGGTGCCGCCGTAGATGCGGTTGACCCGGTTGTCGGCGTAGAGCCGCGCGATGGGGTACTCGTTCATGTAGCCGTAGCCGCCGTGCAGCTGCAGGCAGCGGTCGATGACGCGGCTCGCGACCTCGGTGCAGAACAGCTTCGCCGACGCGGCGTCGGCGGGCGTGAGGTGACCCGCGTCGAGCGCCTCGAGCGCGCGGTCGGCCACCGCCTGGGCGGCGTCGACCTCGGCCTGGCAGGCCGCCAGCTCGAACTTGGTGTTCTGGAAGGACGCCACCGACGTTCCGAAGACGGTGCGATCGGTGACGTAGGCCTGGGTGAACCGCACGGCTGCGGCCGCCTGGGCGTAGGCCCCGTAGGCGATGCCGAGTCGCTCCTTGGCGAGGTTGTGGCCCAGGTAGGAGAAGCCGCGGTCCTCCTCGCCGAGCAGGTCGTGCGCGGGCACCCGCACGTCGGTGAAGGACAGCTCGGCGGTGTCGGAGGTGCGCAGGCCGATCTTGTCGAGCTTGCGGCCGACCTCGTAGCCGGGCAGCGAGGTGTCGACGGCGAGCAGCGAGATGCCGAAGCGGCGGTCGTCCTCGCGCGGCGGAGAGGTGCGCGCGCACACGATCACGCGGTCGGCCTGGACGCCACCGGTGATGAAGGTCTTCGCACCGTTGAGCACGTACTCGTCGCCGTCCTTGCGGGCGGTGGTCCGCATGCCGGCCAGGTCGGAGCCGGCCCCGGGCTCGGTCATCGCGATGGCCCACATCTCCTCGCCGGCCACGAAGCCCGGCATCCAGCGCTCGAGTTGCTCGGGCGTGCCGAGGGAGAGCAGGTAGGGCAGGCAGAGCGCGACGTGGGTGCCGGCGCCACCGAAGCCGATGCCTGCGCGGGCGGTCTCCTCGTACTGGATGGCGGAGTACTTGAAGGAGTCGATGCCGGCGCCGCCGTGCTCCTCGGGCACCTCGATGCCGAAGACGCCGAGCTCGCCGAGCTTGCGGTAGAGGTCGCGCGGCACCAGACCGGCCTCGAACCACTCCTGGTAGTGCGGCACCACCTCGGCCTCGATGAAGGCGCGGAGGGTGGAGCGGAAGGCCTCGTGGTCCTCGGTGAAGACAGTGCGTCGCATACCGCCACTGTGCCACCGCCTCGGTGGCGGGCGTCACACGGCGTCACATGGCGTCACATGGCGTCACATGGCGTCGATCGGCGCTCGGCTCAGTGCGGGGTGCGCTGGAGCAGCAGCACGGCGCGGTCGTCCTCGCCGCTGGCGACACCGGCCAGGATGCGGTCGGCCGCACCCTCCCACCCCTCGGCGAGGGCGCTGCGAGCGGCGCGACGGAGCCAGTCGATCCCGGCGTCGATGTCGCTGCCACGCTCCTCGACCACGCCGTCGGTGTAGAAGAGCAGGCACTCGCCGGGTTCGAGGCGCCCGCAGCTCTCGACGAACTCGGGGGCGTCGTGGACGCCGAGTGCGGTGCCGCGGGCGTGGTCGACCACGAACTCGCCGCTCGCGCCGACCAGGCGCAGCGCCGGCGGATGGCCCGCGCTGCGCACCACGTAGTCGCCGGTCACGAGGTCGATCTCCACCTGCACCGCCGTGGCGATGCTCTCGCCCGACGGCTGGGAGAGCAGGAAGGTGTTGGCGGCGGCGAGCACCCCGGCCGGAGGGACGACGCTCAGCAGCCCCTGCAGGGCGCCGGCGAGCTGCAGGGCGGCGGGCACCGCGGACTCGCCGTGGCCGCAGGTGTCGACGAGCACCAGCTGGACGTGCTCGCCCTCCGCCGGCTGCGCCGAGATCACGAAGTCGCCCCCGTAGGCCACGCCGAGGGCCGGCAGCATCGCCGACTGGTGGCGCCACCCGGCACCCAGGTCGGGCACCCGGGCACGCTCCTGGAGGCGGGCCCGGAGCTCGGCGAGGACGAGCGCGGTCGGCGGATCGGCCGGCGTCTCGGCAGACCGGCGCTGGCCGTGCCCCTCGGCAGCCGGGTCGGGAAGTGGTGAAATCTCACCCATCGTGCGGACCGTCCTCCACGGGCGCAGCCTACAAGCGCTAACCTTCACCCCGGCCCGGTCCGGCCGACCCCCCTCGGTCGGGCCGGGTCCCTGCACGACGCCGACCCACCCGGGAGCATCCATGTCCGAGGAGTCCGCGATCGTCGACGTGCTGGGCGAGCCGTGGTTCGCCGAGACCATCGACCTCGCCCCCGATGCCGAGGGGCCGGTCGTCACCACGCTGGTCGGCCGCCGGCCCGCCGAGGGCGAGGCTCCGACCGATCGTGCCGTGCTGCACGTGCACGGCTTCTCCGACTACTTCTTCCACACCGAGTTCGGCGAGTGGTGGGCCGAGCGGGGCCACACGATGTACGGCCTCGACCTGCGCAAGTACGGCCGCTCGATGCGACCGCACCAGTCCCCCGCCTACGTCGCCGACCTCGAGGAGTACTTCGCCGACCTCGACGCCGCCTGGGAGCGCATCACCCGACGCGACGGCCACCGGCACGTCGTCCTCTCGGGGCACTCGACCGGCGGCCTCGTGGTGGCGCTGTGGGCCGACGCCCGTCGTCCGCCGGAGCTCGCGGGTCTCCTCCTCAACTCCCCGTGGCTCGACCTCCAGGGCCCGCCGATGCTGCGCAGCGCTCCGGTGGGCTTCGCGCTCGAGCAGCTCGGACGACGCCGGCCGATGGCTCAGCTCGGCCGGGAGGTCAAGGGCTTCTACGGGCGCAGCCTGCACCGCGACCACGACGGCGAGTGGGACTTCGACGTGCGCTGGAAGCCGCTCGACTCGCTGCCCATCCGCTTCGGCTGGATCCGGGCGGTGCGCCAGGGCCACGCCCGGGTGCAGGCCGGCCTGCGGGTCGAGGCGCCCGTGCTGGTGCTGTCCTCGGACCGCAGCAGCTACCCGAAGGAGCTCGACGAGCGCGTCTTCAGCACCGACATCGTGCTCGACGTGCGCCAGATCCGTCGGTGGTCCACCGCCATCGGCCGGCACGTCACCTACATCGCGGTGCCCGGCGCCGTGCATGACGTGGTCCTCTCGCGCCGACCGGCCCGCGCGCGGGCCTACGAGGCGATCGAGCAGTGGCTCACCGGCTTCGTGCTGGAGCCGACCCACTAGTCTCCGGGCATGGATCCTGTGACCGGCCTCTCACTCGGCCGCATCGCCATCGGCACCGGCGCGCTCATCGACCCCGACGCGACCGCGCGTCTCTTCGGTCTCGACCCCGAGAACAACCCGCAGCTGCGCGCCATGAGCCGCATGTTCGGTGCCCGGGAGGTCGCGCTGGGAGCGGTGACCCTCGTGGCGCGCGGCCGGCTGCGCCGCAACCTCGTCCTCGTCGGCATCGCCGTCGACGGTGCCGACGCCCTCACCGGCGCCCTCGAGCTCGGCGAGGACGACGTGCCGCGCTCGGCCGCCGGTGTGCTGTCGGCCGTGGCGCTGGGAGCCGTCGGTTCCGGCTTCGCCTCCCTCGCCCGCGGTCGCCGTGCGGCGAAGGCCGCTGCCGCCGCCGAGTCGGGCAAGGCCGCGAAGGCCGCCCGGAAGGCTCGCAAGGCGGCCAAGGCCGCGAAGGCCGCGAAGGCCGTCAAGGTCACCAAGGTCGCGAAGGCGGCCTGACCGGCTCAGCTGACGACGATGACGGCGACCGCCGTGAGCCCGACGACCACGATGGTGGCGCGGAGGGCGAGCGGCGGGAGTCGTCGTCCGACCGCTGCTCCGAGGAAGCCGCCGATCACCGCCCCGACGGCGATCACGGCCACGAGCAGCCAGTCGACCTGCGCGTCGTCGCCGAGGTCGAGCAGCCCCGAGAGGGCGATGAACAGCACGCCGGCGACGCCGTTGACCACGGCCACCAGCACGTTCTTGATGCCGTTGAGCCGCTGCAGCGACTCCGCGACGCCGATGCCGAGCACGCCCATGAGCAGCACGCCCTGGGCGGCACCGAAGTAGCCGCCGTAGACGCCGGTGGCGAAGGCGGCCGCCGGAACCCACCAGGCGGTGTCGCCCTGGCCGGGTGTCGTGCCGCGCCGCTCCGCCCGAGCGGCCACGGCTCGCGCCAGGCGGGGCTGGAGGATCACCAGCGCCACGCCCAACAGGATGAGCACGGGGACGACGGCCTCGAAAGCTCCCGGCGGCAGCAGCAGGAGCAGCACTGCACCGAGCACGCCGCCGGTGGTGGAGAAGACGAGCAGGCGCAGCACGCGACGCCGCTGACCGGCCAGCTCGGCCCGGTAGCCCCACGCGCCCGCGACCGACCCCGGCACGAGGCCGAGGCTGTTGGACATGTTGGCCGTCACCGGCGGCACCCCGAGCGCCAGCAGGGTGGGGAACGTGATGAGGGTGCCCGAGCCGACGACGGCGTTGATGGTGCCGGCGCCGATGCCGGCGAGGAAGAGCGCCAGCAGCTCGAGGGCGCTCACGCCCCGCCTCGGCGCTGGCGACGGCGAGCTGCGTAGCGGCCGTCGTGGTGCTCGAGCACCAGCGGCATGCCGAAGGTCGCCGAGAGCGCCTCGGGCGTGAGGGTCTCGGCGATGGGGCCGGAGGCCACGACACCGCCTCCGCGGAGCATCAGCACGTGGGTGAAGCCGGGCGGGATCTCCTCGACGTGGTGCGAGACCAGCACGGTGGCGGGCGAGGCCTGGTCGTAGGCGAGCACCGACAGCGTGGACACGAGGTCCTCGCGCCCGCCGAGGTCGAGACCGGCGGCCGGCTCGTCGAGCAGCAGCAGCTCGGGGTCGGTCATCAGCGCTCGGGCGATCTGCACGCGCTTGCGCTCGCCCTCGCTGAGGGTGCCGAAGGTGCGGTCGGCGAGGTGGGTGACGCCGACCTCGCGCAGCAGCGCGTCGGCGCGGGAGTGGTCGACGTCGTCGTAGCTCTCGCGCCAGCGGCCCAGCACCGCGTACGAGGCCGAGAGGACGACGTCGCGCACCGTCTCGCCGCGCGGGATCTGCTCGGCGAGGGCCGCGCTCGACACGCCGATGCGCGGGCGCAGCTCGAACACGTCGACGGTGCCGAGCAGCTCGCCGAGGATGCCGACCGCTCCCGAGGAGGGGTGCAACTGCGCGGCGGCCACCTGCATGAGGGTGGTCTTGCCGGCGCCGTTCGCGCCGAGGAGCACCCAGCGCTCGCCCTCGCGCACCACCCAGCTGACGCGGTCGAGCAGCGTGGCCCGTCCGCGGCGCACGGAGACCTCGGCGAGCTCGAGCACGGGGGCGGCTGTCGGCATGGCCTCACCCTATCGAGGGGCGCCGGTGCCCCCGCGGGGCCCATGGGGGCGCCCGTAGGGTCGTGGCCGTGAACCAGCGCGCTGCGGACGACGGTCTGCCCGACTCCGCACGGCTCGCCTGGTGGGGCACCGCGTGGCTGCAGGGGCGGGTCGGGCCGGACGACGTGGTCGACGCCCTGCTCTCCCCCGGCGACGTCCCGCCGCTGGTGCTCGGTGACGGCCCGGACGACGGGCCCTCGCCCATCCTGGTCGAGCTGGCCGCCGCCCGCACCGCCGGCGCCACCGCGGTGGCGGCGTCCTTCCCCGCCACCGGCGACCCCGTCGGGCTCCGCGGACCTCGCGCCCTGAGCGCGGCGGCCATTGAGGCGGGCCAGTGCGTGCTGCTGCTCGGTATCGAGCGCGCGCTCGTGCCTGCGCGGGTCGGCCGGGTCGTGGAGTGGACGCCGACGCCCGCTGCGCGTCGTCCACCGCTCGATCTGGGCGAGGCCGACCGTGAGCTGCGCGCCACGCTGCTCACCGCCGCCGACGCCCTGGCCGCGCTCGATGTGGCCCGCTGGCGCCCAGAAGTGGCCGACGAGCTGATGGACCTGCGCTCCGGGACGCCCCTGGAGGCGCCGCCGGGTGTGCCGCCCCGCTGCGTCGACCTCGCCGGGCGCGCGCTGCGCCTGTGGTCCGTGGTCGACCTCGCCCTCGAGGACGACGGTGCGGCGGTGTCGGCGAGCGAGGCCGCGGCGCGGCGCGGTGCCCTCGAGCCGCTGGAGCGGGCCGTACGCCGGGCGCTCACGGCCGCCTGCTCGCCCGACGCGTGGCCACCGGCCGACTGAGGGCGGAGGCGGGAGTAGCCTCACCCCCGCCATGAGCACACATCACAGCGAGGCGCCCGTCGGCGACACCCTGCTCATCACCGTCACCGGCCGCGACCGGCCCGGCGTCACGTCGGCGGTGCTCGGCGCCGTGGCCCACGTCGGCGTCACCGTGGTCGACGTGGAGCAGATCGTGATGCGCGGTCAGCTCGTGCTCGGCGTGCTCGTCACCGCGCCGCGCGACGCCCGGCGCGTGCTCGACCCCGTCGAGGACACCGTGGCCCGCCTCGGCATGAACGTGACCATCGAGCGCGGGCAGGGCGACAACCGGGCCCGCCCCGAGCAGCGCGCCCACGTGACCCTGATCGGCGCCCCGCTCAAGGCGTCCGCGCTCGCGGCCATCAGCGGCCGCATCGCCGACTGCGGCGGCAACATCGACCGCATCGAGCGCATGGCGCGCTATCCCGTGACGGCCATCGAGCTCAAGGTCTCCGGCGCGGCCCCCGACCGGCTGCGCACCCTGCTGGCCAAGGACGCCGCCGAGCTGGGGGTCGACGTGGCCGTGCAGCCGGCCGACCTGCTGCGCCACGGCGTGCGGCTGATCGTCATGGACGTCGACTCCACGCTCATCCAGGGCGAGGTCATCGAGATGCTGGCCGAGCACGCGGGGCACGGCGAAGCCGTCGCGGAGATCACCGAGCGTGCGATGCGCGGGGAGCTCGACTTCGAGCAGTCGCTGCGCGAGCGCGTGCGCCTGCTGGCCGGGCTCGACGCGAGCGTGCTCGAGGAGGTGTACGGCCAGATCGTCGTCAACCCCGGTGCCCGCACGCTCGTGCGCACGCTGCGGCGCCTGGGCTACCGCTTCGCCATCGTCTCCGGAGGGTTCAGCCAGATCACCGATCGGCTGGCCGCCGACCTCGGCATCCACCGTGCGCGCGCCAACACGCTCGAGATCGTCGACGGTCGCCTCACGGGCGAGGTCGTGGGCGCCGTGGTCGACCGCGCGGGCAAGGCCGAGGCGCTGCGCGAGTTCGCCGCCGACCTCGGTGTTCCGGAGGCGGCGACGATCGCGATCGGCGACGGCGCCAACGACCTCGACATGCTCGCCGCCGCGGGCCTGGGGATCGCCTACAACGCCCGCCCGGTGGTGCGGGCCGCGGCCGACACCTCGCTCAACGTGCCCTACCTCGACGCGATCATGTACCTGCTCGGCATCACCCGCGAGGAGATCGTGGCCGCGGACGCCGCCGACGGCATCGTCACCCCCACGCCGCCGCTTCTCTAAGCCGCCTCTGCCCTGCGCGACCGTCCGCTCAGGAGCGACCGACGTGGAAGTCGGCCAGCCGGGCCGAGGCCGGTGCCACGTCGTCCCACTCGCCGTCGAACTCGAGCACCGCGGCGGCCGACGTCGGGAAGCCGGTGAGGGCCGCACCGGTGTGATCGCCCTCGCCGTCGTCCAGCCACTGCACGAGCGACCCCATGGTCGGGTTGTGGCCGATGACGACGAGGGTGGTGTGCGCGTCGTCGGCGGCGCGCACGATCTCGAGGACGCCGTCCTCCTCGCAGCCGTAGAGGTGGGCGTCGATGTGCGGGGTGAGCGCCCATCCGGCGGCGGCCGCCACCTCCGCCCAGGTCTGCCGGGTGCGGACGGCGTCGGACACGTGGGCGGCGTCGGGGATGATGCCGATGTCGGCGAGCCAGCGGCCCAGCTCGGCGGCGTCAGCGCGGCCGCGCTCGGTGAGGGCGCGCTCGGCATCGCTGGCGGCGAAGGCCTCGGCCTTGGCGTGGCGGACGAGGACGAGACGTCGACTGCGGTGCACCCCTCGATCGTAGGCAGACCCGGCGTCGGTGCCCGGGTGCCGCTCCGATGTGCCGGACGTCTCAGGCGCCCATCGCGTGGAAGCCGCCGTCGACGTGGACGACCTCGCCGGTCGTGGCTGGGAAGAGGTCCGAGAGCAGGGCGCAGACCGCACGAGCGGTCGGCTCCTGGTCGGTGTTGTCCCAGCCCAGCGGAGCGCGCGTCGTCCACAGCGACTCGAGGTCCTCGAACCCCGGGATGGCCTTGGCGGCCAGGGTGCGCAGCGGGCCGGCCGAGACCAGGTTGACCCGGATGCCCTCGGCGCCGAGGTCGCGCGCCCGGTAGCGCGCGCAGGACTCCAGCCCGGCCTTGGCGACGCCCATCCAGTCGTAGACCGGCCAGGCGACGGTCGCGTCGAAGGTGAGACCCACGACGGAGGACCCCGGGACCATCAGGGGACGGGCCGCGACGGCCAGGGACTTGAGGGAGTAGGCCGAGACCTCCAGGGCCTGGGCAACGTCCTTCCAGGGGCCGTCGAGGAACTTGCCGCCCAGGAGCGTCTCGGGGTTGCCGTAGGCGATCGAGTGGACGACGCCGTGCAGCACCGCGTCGGCGCCGAGGTGCTCGCGCACCGCCTCGGGCAGCGACGCGAGGTGCTCGGGGTCGGTGACGTCGAGCTCGAGCACGGGCGGCTCGACCGGGAGTCGGCGGGCGATGCGCCGGGTGATGCGCAGGGCCTGACCGAAGTTGGAGATGAGCACGGTCGCGCCCTGCTCCTGGGCGAACTTCGCCACGGCGAAGCCGATGGAGGTGTCGAGGGTGACGCCGGCGACCAGGATGGTGCGGCCGGCGAGGATGCCGCTCCCCTGCTCGGTCGTCTGCTCGTTCGTCTGCTCGGTCATCTCAGTGCCCCATCCCGAGTCCGCCGTCGACGGGGATCACCGCGCCGGTCACGTAGCCGGCCTCGGGCGAGGCCAACCAGCGCACCGCCGCCGCCACCTCCGCGGGATCGGCGTAGCGACCGAGCGGCACCTGCGCCCGGATCGCCTCCTTCTGGGAGTCGGTGAGCACCGCGGTCATGTCGGTGTCGACGTAGCCCGGAGCGACGACGTTGGCCGTGATGGAACGCGGACCCAGCTCGCGCGCCAGCGAGCGCGCCATGCCGACGAGGCCGGCCTTGGAGGCGGCGTAGTTGACCTGGCCGGGAGAGCCCAGCAGGCCGACGACGCTGGAGATCAGGATGATCCGTCCGCGACGCGCGCGCACCATGCTCTTCGCGGCGCGCCGGGCCAGGCGGAAGGAGCCCGTCAGGTTGGTGTCGACGACGCGGTCCCAGTCGTCGTCCGACATGCGCAGGAGCAGGGTGTCGGCGGTGATGCCGGCGTTCGCCACGAGCACCTCGACGGGCCCGTGGGCCTCCTCGGCCTCGGCGAACGCGCCGTCGACCGCTGCCTGGTCGGTGACGTCGGCCTTGATCTCGAGGGCGCCCTCGGGCGCACCCCCGCTGCGCGTGGTGACGGCGACCCGGTCGCCGGCGGCGAGGAAGGACTCGGCGATCGCGCGGCCGATGCCGCGGTTGCCGCCGGTGACGAGGACCGAACGTGGTGTGCTCACGTCGGCGACGCTAACGAAGCGGGCGGGGACTCCTCGCGCCCCGCGAGCACCAAGATGCCGCGTCGACGTTGTGGGATCCCTACAAGCGGGACCCGGCAGGAGCGACCTACTCGTCGTCCTCGAGGCGGAAGCCGATCTTGAGGGTGACCTGGAAGTGCTCGACCTCGCCGTCCTTGATGTGGCCGCGGACCTGGGACACCTCGAACCAGTCGAGGTGGCGCAGGGTCTGGCCCGCTCGGGAGACGCCGTTGCGGATCGCCTGGTCGATGCCGTCGGGCGAGGTGCCGACGATCTCGCTGATGCGGTAGGTGCGGTTCGACATGCGCCGCAGCCTACTCACGGACCACCGGCGAACCTTGGCGGCCCGGCGTAACCTGGCTCCATGAGCACCCGTCCTGGTCGATCGCGAGAGCAGGACGCGATCCGGATCACCACGGCCGGCGAGGGGCCCCAGGCCGACCTCGCCCGCCGTCAGCGCAAGTACGTCATCGCCATGACGATCCGCACGCTGTGCTTCGTCGCCGCCGCTGCCACGGGAGCCGCGGGCTGGCACTGGGTGTGGCCGTTCTTCATCGCGGGGGCGGTGTTCCTGCCCGGCTTCGCCGTGGTCATCGCCAACGTCGAGGACACCCGCTCCACCGACCTCCCGCTCACCGGCGGCGGCAACGCCCAGCGCCAGCTGAAGGCCGGCCCCACGCCCCGTGACTGACGTCGGGCCCGCGACGCACACGTGCTCCTCCCGCGGCTGCCGCGCGGATGCCGCATGGGAGCTGCACTGGAACAACCCGAAACTCCACACGGCCGACCGGCGCAAGATCTGGCTGGCCTGCGAGGAGCACCGAGGCGCTCTCGGCGACTTCCTGGGTGCGCGGGGGTTCCTGCGCGAGACGCTCCCGCACGCGCCCTGACGCATCGCGACCGGGCCCTCAGCCTCCGATGGCCGACATCGGCCGGCCCGGCTGCAGGAAGGTGGGGTCGTCGATGCCGTGCCCCGGCGCCTTGCCGATGACGGCAGCGCGCCAGCGCTCGGCGAGCTCGGCGTCGGTGGCGCCGGCGCGCAGCGCCGCCCGCAGGTCTGACTCCTCGCGCGCGAAGAGGCAGTTGCGCACCTGGCCGTCGGCGGTGAGTCGGACGCGGTCGCAGTCGCCGCAGAACGGACGGGTGACCGAGGCGATCACACCGACCGTGGCCGGGCCGCCCTCGACGCGGAAGAGCTCGGCCGGGGCGCTGCCGCGCGGCTCGACGGCCGGCGACAGGTCGAAGCGCGCCTGCAGGGACGCCAGGATCTCGTCGGCGGTGACCATCTCGTCGCGCTGCCACCCGTGCTGGGCGTCCAGCGGCATCTGCTCGATGAAGCGCAGCTCGTAGCCGCGCTCGAGGCACCACGCCAGCAGCTCGGGCGCCTGGTCGTCGTTGACGCCGCGGATGAGCACGGCGTTGACCTTGATCGGTCCGAGGCCGGCGGCGTCGGCCGCTGCGAGGCCCGCCACGACGTCGTCCAGCCGGTCGCGGCGGGTGAGCTCGGTGAAGGTGTCGCGGCGCACGGTGTCGAGGCTGACGTTGACGCGGTGCAGGCCGGCCTCGGCCAGCGCGGTGGCGGTGCGGGCCAGGCCCAGACCGTTGGTGGTCATGGAGAGCTCGAGACCGGGATGCGCGGCGTGCACCTGGGCGACGATGTCGACGAGGCCGCGTCGCACCAGCGGCTCGCCTCCGGTGAAGCGCACCTCCTCGACCCCGAGGTGAGCCGCGGCGACCCCGACGAGACGCACGACCTCGGCGTCGGTGAGCTGCTCCTCGGTGGGCATCCAGTCGAGGCCCTCCGGCGGCATGCAGTAGGTGCACCGCAGGTTGCAGCGGTCGGTGAGTGAGACCCGGAGGTCGGTGGCCACCCGGCCGTGGCGGTCGATCAGGCGCTCCATCACATCATCCTAGGCAGACGGTCGCGACCGGCCCGGATGCGGGGCGGTACCACCCGCCGCCTACCGTTGTGGTGTGGGTTCGAGCTTGACGTCGTGGCGCTTCCTGCTGAGTCGTCGCTGGGTGCTGTTCTTCTTCGCCGTGCTCCTCATCGGCTACGGCACCTGGTGGCTCGGCGAATGGCAGTTCGGGCGCCTCGCCGATCGCCGCGAGCGCAACGCGATCGTGGAGACCAACGAGAAGCAGCAGCCCGTGCCGGTGGGCGACGTCCTCGGCGTGGGCAAGCCCGTCGCCGAGCGCGACGAGTGGCGTCTGGTGAGCGCCGAGGGCGAGTACGACGTCGCTCGCACGGTCGTCGTCCGCTACCGCACCCGCGATGGCGCTCCGGGCGTCGAGGTGGTCGTCCCGTTCGTGACCGAGGGCGGCGAGACCTTCCTCGTCGACCGCGGGTGGTTCGGCACCGACGACCCCGAGATCGGGCCGGACAAGATCCCGGCACCGCCCTCGGGCGAGGTGACCATGACGGGCTGGGTGCGCGACAACGGCACCGGCGAGTCGACGGCCGTCGACAGCGACCGTTCGACGCGCGCCATCGCCAGCGGCCCGATCGGACGCGCCATCGACCGCGAGCTGCTCAACGGCTTCGTCGCCCTGCGCTCGGAGTCGCCCGAGCCCGCCACTGCGCTGGAGCCGGTCGAGCTGCCGGACCTCGGCGAGGGTCCCCACTTCTTCTACGGTCTGCAGTGGTGGTTCTTCGGCCTGCTGGCCACCTTCGGCTTCGGCTACCTCGCCTGGGACGAGCGCCAGAACGGCCCGCGCAAGGAGCGGGTCGCCGCCAGGGAGCCGAGCGAGCGTCAGAAGCGCCGCGAGATCCGACGTCGCCAGATCGCGATGACGCAGGAGAAGGCCCGCGCCGAGCGGGCCGAGGAGAAGGCCCGCGGCTGACGTCGGCCCCTGCTGGGTCGGCTGGGACCGAGTTGGGACCGATCACGTCGGCGCCTGACGAGTCGACGACGGCCCGGAGCCCTAGGGTCGGGCCATGGCCACTCGACGACGAACGGGTGGCGCCCTCGCGGCACTCGCCGTGACCGCCGCCCTGCTCTCCCTCAGCGGCATGCGGACGACGCCCGCCGAGGCCGCCCCGAGGCGAGCCGACCTCGTCGTCGCCGCCACCACGCCCGGCAAGCTGGTCGCCGCCTCCGGCGGTGCGATCAGCACGAGGGTCTCGGTGCGCAACCGCGGACGCGCGACCGCCGCGCGGTCCCTGCTCGCCCTGTACCTCTCCCGCGACGCCCGGCTCGGGAGCGGCGACCGCTTCCTGGCCTCGGGCGAGGTGGCGGTGCTCGATCCCGGCGAGACCGCCGTCCGGGCGATGATCGCGAAGCTCCCGACCCCGCTGGCCACCGGCACCTGGCGGGTGCTGGCGTGCGCTGACGCCAACCGCAGGGTTACGGAGTCGTCGGAGACCAACAACTGCCGCGTCCACCGCAGCTTCGACGTCGCCGCCCCGGCCCCACCGCCTTCTGGGCCCAGTGGCGGCGCGGCGTCGGTGTGCGGCGGCTCGATCATGCCGTACCCCCAAGGGACGACGCCTCCCCCCGGCGTCCGCTTCGAGGTGACGCCTGCGAGCCCTGATGGCGCGCTGGCCGTGACGGCCGACCCGGTGGGAGCCGAGTTCGAGCAGATCGACCAGTACGCCCAGACCATCGTCACGGTCACCAACGTCGGCACCGCCACCTCCCCCGGCATCGCCTACCAGGCCCTGTCCTGCGTCCCGGCCCGCGGAGCGCCGGGCCACTGGGGGTCCCTCGACGCCTGGGACGACGGAATCGATCCCGGCCGGCGGTGCGGTGCCAACGGCCAGTTCGGTGCCGTCCTCCCGGGTCAGTCCTGTGACATCGCCCTGTATGCCTCCGACGTGGTGCGCGGCGGCTCCAATCCCGGCTACCTGCGCCTGCTCGCCGGGAACGACGTGCTCGCGGTGTTCCCGGTGGTCGTCGATGCGCTGAGTCGCGGCTACCTCGCACTCGAGACCCTCCCGGGCAGCGACGACCTCCGGAACAACGCCCCGGGCCGGCATCGTGAGCGGCTCGTCAAGGCCACCAACATCGGCGACCGGGACGCCGTCCCCTCCTTCGGCTTCTCCGACTGGGCGGGCGTCTTCGAGATCGACGACACCTGGACGCCGCCGGCGGGCCTGCGTCGCTGCGAGGTCACCTACTCCGGTGCGAGCGGCACCTACGTCGGCGCGCTCAGTCCGGGGGCGTCCTGCGCGGTGCGGGTCGATGTCTGCAGTGCGCTGCCGAACGTCGACTACACCACGAGGCTCTACGCCAGCCGCATCGACGGGGCGCGGCAGTCCGACGACCTCACGCTGCGCTACACGACCACCGCGGCACCCGCTGAGCAGAGCTGCTAGTCAGAGCGAGTCACAGCGAGCGCGAGAGGCCGCCGTCCACGGGCACCATGGCGCCGGTGACGAAGGACGCCGCGGGCGAGAGCACGAAGGCGGCGACTCGACCGAACTCGTCGGGTTCGCCGTAGCGGCCGAGCGGGATGCGCGCCTCGTTGGTGGCGCGAGCCGCTGCGGCGTCGCCGGTGGCGGCGTCGAGCTCGGCGACGCGCTCGGTGGAGACCCGGCCGGGCAGCAGGCCGTTGACGCGCACGCCGCGCGGGCCGAGCTCGTCGGCGAGGTCCTTGGCGACCATGCCGAGGCCGGGGCGCAGGCCGTTGGAGACGGCGAGCCCGGTGATCGGCTCACGCACGCTGGTCGAGAGCACGAGGGCGAGCGACCCGCCGCCGTGCGCGGCGAGCTCGAGCCCGACCTCGCGCAGCAGGCGCACGGTGCCGAGGAACACCGCGTCGAATGCACCCTGCCATTGGATGTCGGTGATGGCGCTCGGCGGCCCGGGCGGCGGACCACCGACACTGACCAGCGCGCCGTCGAGGCGCTGCCACTGCTCGCGGGCGGCGGTGATGAGGCGCGCGGGGGTGTCGGGCTCGCCGTTGTCGGCCACCACGCCGAGCGCACAACCCTCCCCGCCGATGGCCTCGAGGTCGGCGACGACGGCTTCCACCGCCTCGGGGCCGCGGCCCGTGACGACCACGTGGGCGCCGTCGGCGACCAGGGCGGCGGCGGTGGCGCGACCGAGGCCGCGCGTGCCGCCGGTGACGAGGTAGACGCGACCGGCGAGGTCGAGGTCCATCAGGGCTCCTGACTGGTGGGGCTGGACGATGCGGGCTCGCCGGCGGCCTGCGACACCGGGACGACGTCGGGCGCACCCTTGCGGGCCGCGTCGGCGGTGAGGTCGTCGGGCTGGCGCTGGCTCTCGCGCTCGGCCTCGACCCGCTTGAGGTAGTGGTCGACCTCGCGCTGCAGCTGCTCGGCGTCCCAGCGGAGGTGACCGCGCACCAGCTCGGCCACGTGCGGTGCCGCGCCCACCCCGCGGTCGAAGGTCTCGAACGAGACCCGCATCCGGCGGGTGAGGATGTCGTCGAGGTGCCGGGCACCCTCGTGGGTCACGGCGTACACGGCCTCGGCCTGGAGGTAGTCCTCCGCACCGGGCAGCGGCTCCGCGAGCTCCGGCTCCGCGGCGATGAGGTCGAGCACCTCGAGGGTGAGCGATCCGTAGCGGTCGAGCAGGTGCTCGATCCGGCTGACCGTCAGACCCGACTGGGCGGCCAGCGTGCGGCGCTGGTTGACGAGCGCCTGGTAGCCGTCGACCCCCACCATCGGGATCCGATCGGTGACGCACGCACCCACGCGTCGTCCGAGCACGGACTCCAGGCCGTGCACGGCCTCGTCGACCGCGTCGGCGGCCATCACGCGGTAGGTCGTGTACTTGCCGCCCGCCACCACCACCAGGCCGGGCACGCTGTGGGCCACCGCGTGCTCGCGCGAGAGCTTGGACGTCGCGTCCGACTCCCCCGCCAGCAGCGGCCGCAACCCGGCGTAGACGCCCTCCACGTCGTCGCGGGTCAGCGGCACCTCGAGCACGCGGTTGACGTGGTCGAGCAGGTAGTCGATGTCGCGCGAGCTGGCCGCCGGGTGGTCCTTCGACAGCGCCCAGTCGGTGTCGGTGGTGCCGATGATCCAGTGCCGCTTCCACGGGATCACGAAGAGCACCGAGGTCTCGGTGCGCAGGATCAGGCCGGTCTCGCCGCGGATGCGGTCGCGCGGCACCACGAGGTGGATGCCCTTGGAGGCGCGCACCTTGAACTGCCCCCGCTCGCGCGCCATCGACTGCGTCTCGTCGGTCCACACGCCGGTGGCGTTGATGACCTGGGAGGCGCGGATGGTGAACCGGTGGCCGGTCTCGAGGTCGACGACCTCGGCGCCGACCACGCGCTCGCTCTCCTTGACCAGTCCGAGCACGCGGGTGCGCGAGGCCACGGCCGCGCCGTAGGTGGCAGCGGTGCGCGCGAGCACCATGGTGTGGCGGGCGTCGTCCACCTGGGCGTCGTAGTAGCGGATGGCGCCCACCAAGGCGTCCTTGCGCAACGAGGGGAACGCCCGCCGAGCACCGCGGCGGGTGAGGTGGCGGTGCAGCGGCACGCCGTCGCCGTAGCCGCTGGCCCGTGACATCGTGTCGTAGAGGGCCACGCCGGCGCCGGCGTACCAGCGCTCCCAGCCGCGACCGTTGAGCGGGTAGAGGAAGGGCACGGGCTTCACTAGGTACGGCGCGAGGTGCTGCATGAGCAGCCCGCGCTCCTTGAGGGCCTCGGCGACGAGGCGGAAGTCGAGCATCTCGAGGTAGCGCAGCCCACCGTGCACGAGCTTGGAGCTGCGGCTCGACGTGCCGGAGGCAAAGTCGCGGGCCTCGACCAGGCCCACGGTGAGGCCGCGCGTGGCGGCGTCCAGGGCGGCACCGGTGCCGACCACACCGCCGCCGATCACGAGGACGTCGAGCTGCTGCGAGCCCATCCGCTTCAGCGCGGCGCTGCGCGAGCGCGGCGAGAGGGGTGCGGGGTTCATCTCAGTCGACCTCCACCCAGTCGAGGGTCCGTTGCACGGCCTTCTTCCACCGGGCGTACGCCGATGTACGCCGTTCGTCGTCCCACTGGGGCTCCCAGCGGACGTCCTCGCGCCAATTCTCGCGCAGCTCGTCGGTGGAGGCCCAGTAGCCCACCGAGAGGCCTGCGGCGTAGGCGGCGCCCAGCGCCGTGGTCTCGGGGACGACGGGCCGGCTCACCGGCACGCCGAGCACGTCGGCCTGGATCTGCATGCACAGGCTGTTGAGCGTCACGCCGCCGTCGACCTTGAGCACCTCGAGGTGCACACCGGAGTCAGCACACATCGCCTCGACCACGTCGCGGGACTGGAAGCAGATCGCCTCGAGCGTGGCGCGCGCCAGGTGGGCGTTGGTGTTGAAGCGGGAGAGGCCGACGATGGCGCCGCGGGCATCTGAGCGCCAGTACGGCGCGAAGAGGCCGGAGAAGGCCGGAACGAAGTAGACGCCGCCGTTGTCGTCGACCTGCCGGGCGAGCGCCTCGGACTCCCCCGCCCCGCTGATGATGCCGAGCTGGTCGCGCAACCACTGCACCGCCGAGCCGGTGACCGCGATCGACCCCTCGAGGGCGTAGACGCAGGGCTCGTCGCCGAGCCGGTAGGCCGGCGTGGTGAGCAGACCCGCCTGCGAGCGCACGATCTCGGTGCCGGTGTTGAGCAGCATGAAGTTGCCGGTGCCGTAGGTGTTCTTGGCCTCGCCCGGCGCGAAGCAGACCTGGCCGACCGTGGCGGCCTGCTGGTCGCCCAGGATGCCGGTGATCGGCACCTCACCGCCGAAGGGGCCGTGCAGCCGGGTCACGCCGAAGGGGCGACCCGCCACGGCGGAGGACTCGCGGATCGTCGGCAGCATCGCGCGCGGCACCTCGAAGAACGACAGCAGCTCGTCGTCCCAGTCGAGGGTCTCCAGGTCCATCAGCATGGTGCGCCCGGCGTTGGTCACGTCCGTGACGTGGACGCCGCCGTCGGGACCGCCGGTGAGGTTCCACAGCAGCCAGGTGTCGGCCGTGCCGAACAGCGCGTCCCCCGCCTCCGCGGCCTCGCGCGCCCCGGGCACGTTCTGCAGGATCCACTGCAGCTTGCCGCCCGAGAAGTAGGTGGCGGGCGGCAGGCCGGCGCGGTGGCGGATCACGTCGCCGCGCCCGTCGCGGTCGAGCGCCGCCGCGATGGCATCGGTGCGGGTGTCCTGCCACACGATGGCGGCGGTGAGCGGACGCCCGGTGTGACGGTCCCAGACGAACGTGGTCTCGCGCTGGTTCGTGATACCGACGGCGGCGAGGTCGTCGGCCTGGAGGCCGGCCTTGGCCAGCGCGGTCTGGATGACCGCCGAGGTGCGCTCCCAGATCTCGATCGGGTTGTGCTCCACCCACCCGGCCCGCGGCAGCAGCTGCTGGTGCTCGAGCTGGTGGCGGGCGACCTCGCGGCCGGCGTGGTCGAAGACCATGAAGCGCGTGCTCGTGGTGCCCTGGTCGATCGCGCCGACGAAGCGTGGCTCAGCCATGGGGCTCACCCTACGGAACCCCCGGGGCCGCGCCAGGGAGATCCCCGATGCGGGGAGTCGGTGGGCGCTGGCACGCTGGTGACATGACGACCTCCCCCGCGCCCTCCCCCGTCGCCGCGGCGCGCGCGATCGATCTCCGCAAGACCTACGGCCGGGGAGACTCCGAGGTGCGCGCCCTCGACGGCGTGAGTCTCGACGTCGAGGCCGGCCGCTTCACGGCGATCATGGGCCCGTCGGGATCGGGCAAGTCGACCCTGATGCACTGCCTCGCAGCACTCGACTCCCCCACTTCCGGGCAGGTGATCATCGGCGAGACCGATCTGTCGAAGCTGCGCGACAAGGCGCTCACCGCCCTGCGGCGCGACCAGATCGGCTTCGTCTTCCAGGCCTTCAACCTCGTGCCCACCCTCACCGCGCGCGAGAACATCCTGCTGCCGCTGAGCCTGGCGGGTCGTCGTCCCGATGCGGAGTGGTTCGACACCGTGGTCGACACCGTCGGGCTGCGCGACCGGCTGGGCCACCGCCCCTCGGAGATGTCGGGCGGCCAGCAGCAGCGGGTGGCGTGCGCGCGGGCGCTGGCGAGCCGACCCTCGATCGTCTTCGCCGACGAGCCCACCGGCAACCTCGACAGCACCTCAGGGGCCGAGGTCCTGAACTTCCTGCGCCGCAGCGTCAGCGAGTTCGGCCAGACGATCGCGATGGTCACCCACGACGCCGTCGCGGCCTCCTACTGCGACCGGGTCGTGTTCCTCGCCGACGGCCGCATCGTCGACGAGCTGCGCGCCCCCGACCGCGAGACGATCCTGGCCCGCATGTCGGCGCTGCAGGCGGCCGCGATCGCCTCCGCCTCGCCCGCACCCGGGTCGGCGGTCTGAGGTGCTGCGCCTGACCCTGCGCAACCTGCTCGCCCGCAAGGTGCGCCTGGTGATGAGCGGGCTCTCGGTGATCCTCGGCGTCGCCTTCCTCTCCGGCGTGCTGGTCTTCAGCAACGGACTGTCGTCGACCTTCGACGCGATCATCACCGGCTCCACGCCCGACGGCGTCGTGCGGCCCGTCGGGTCGGCCGAGTTCGACGGCGGGTTCTCGGGCCAGAGCGACCTGACGCTGCAGCCCGAGGTGGTCGACCGCCTGGCGGCGCTGCCCGAGGTCGCGCGCGCCGACGGCGACGTCGACGGGTTCGGCATGAGCCTGCTCGGCAAGGACGGCACTGTCGTCGGCGGCACGGGCGCCCCGACGCTCGCCTTCAACCGCACCGACGCCCCCACCATGGACGGCCGACAGGCCCTCACCCTCACCTCGGGCCGATGGCCCTCGGAGGCGGGCCTGGCAGCCGACGGCAGCGCCGAGATCGTCCTGGACGACGCAGCTGCGAAGGCGGGCGACTACCGCGTCGGCGACGAGGTCAAGCTCGTGGCGCCCTTCGGCCAGCTGCAGCGCACCGCGCGACTCGTCGGCACCGCCGAGTTCACCGCGGGCGGCACCGCGGGCGCCACGCTCCTGGTGTTCTCCACCCGCGCGGCGCAGCAGATCTTCCTCGGCGGGGCCGACGCCTTCACCCGCATCTCGCTCACCGCGGCACCAGGCGTCAGCCAGGCTGCTCTGGTGAGGGCCGCCGACCGGGTGCTGCCCGAGAACTACGAGGCCGCCACCGGCGACACGGTCGCCCAGGAGTCGCAGGACGCCATCGGCACCTTTCTCGGCGTCATCAACACCTTCCTGCTGGTGTTTGCGATCATCGCCGTGCTCGTGGGCGGCTTCATCATCGTCAACACCTTCTCGATCCTGGTGGCCCAGCGCACCCGCGAGCTGGCGCTCCTGCGCGCGCTCGGCGCCGGACGCGGCCAGGTCACGCGATCGGTGCTCGTCGAGGCACTCGCCATGGCGCTCGTCGCCACGACCGCCGGCGTGGGCATCGGCTGGCTGCTCGCCCGTGGACTGGCGGCGATCTTCCGCTCCTTAGGCCTCGACATCTCCAGCGACGCGCTCGACCTCACCGCCCCCGCGCTCATCGCCTCCTACGCGGTGGGCGTCGGCGTCACGCTGGCGGCCGCCTACCTGCCCGCCCGGCGCGGGGCCAAGGTGCCGCCGGTCGCTGCGATGCGCACCGACACCGCTGTCGAGCGGCCCCTCGGACGACGCACGCTCGTCGGCACGATCGTGATCGCCCTCGGCGCGGGGCTGGTGATCACCGGCCTCAGCGGCGCCCCCGGATCGGACGCCGCGTGGGTCGGCACCGGCGCGGTGCTCTGGATCCTCGCGCTCATCGGCACCAGCTCGGTGCTCGGTCGCCCCGTGCTCCTCGGCTGCCGGGCCCTGTTCTCCCGTCTGCTTGGCACGCCGGGCCGGCTCGCGGCCGAGAACGCCCTGCGCGACCCGCGGCGCACCGGCGCCACGGCGTCCGCGCTCATGATCGGTCTGGCACTGGTGTCGACCATCGGCGTCCTGGCCGCCTCGCTCAACTCCTCCATCGACGACCTCGTCGACGAGCAGTTCACCGCCGACCTCCTCGTTCGCGACTCCACGTTCCTCCCCTTCTCCACCAGCGTCGGCGACGCGGTGGAGAAGGTGCCGGGCATCGGCACGATCAGCCGCCAGCAGCGGGTCGACGCGCGGGTCGACGGGGCCGACGGCGCGCCCCGCCCCGGCACCGTCGACGTCGGCGGCGTGAGCGGCACCTACTCCGAGATCTACCGCCCGGACGTCGTCGCCGGCACCGCCCGGTTCACCGGTAGCGAGGCGGTGCTGGCCCAGGGCGAGGCGCGCAGCCTGGGGCTCGGCGTGGGCGACCGGCTGCGGCTCTCCTTCCAGGGCGGCAAGCGCCTCGACCTGCGGGTGGTCGGTGTCGTGAAGGACGCCGAGAGCCTGCCCGACGTCCTCGTGCCCCTGGAGCGGCTGGCCGATGCCGGCCTGCGACGCCAGGACACCTCGATCAGCATCCTGGTGGCCCCGGGCAGCGACGTCGCAACGGTGCAGAAGGCCGTGGACGACGCCGCCAGCGTCGTGCCGACCGTCGGGGTGTTCGACAAGGTCAGCTTCGCCGAGGACCTCCGCGGACAGGTCAACCAGCTGCTCTACCTGATCTACGCGCTGCTCGCCCTGGCGATCGTGATCGCGGTCATCGGCATCATCAACACCCTCGGACTCAGCGTCATCGAACGCACGCGCGAGATCGGACTCCTGCGGGCGATCGGGATGAGCCGCGCCGCGCTGCGGCGGATGATCACGCTGGAGTCCATCGCGATCGCGGTGCTGGGTGCGGTGCTCGGGCTCGGACTCGGCGTGCTCGTGGGCGTGCTGCTGCAGCGCAGCCTGCAGGCCGACCTGACCAGCCTCGGCGTCCCGCTGGGCCAGCTCGCGGTCTTCCTGGTGCTGTCGGTGGTCGTCGGCGTGGTGGCGGCGGTGGTGCCCGCCATCCGGGCCGCGCGGCTCGACGTGCTGCGGGCGATCGCCACCGAGTAGCGCCCGCGGCTTCGCTCAGGCCAGGCTGATGAGGTCGGCGTAGTCGGGGTTCCAGAGGTCCTCGACGCCGTCGGGGAGGATGAGCACCCGGTCGGGTTCGAGGGCGTGCACGGCGCCCTCGTCGTGGGTGACCAGCACGATCGCGCCCTCGTAGCGGCGGATGGCGCCCAGCACCTCCTCGCGCGAGGCGGGGTCGAGGTTGTTGGTGGGCTCGTCGAGCAGCAGCACGTTCGCCGCGGAGACGACGAGCGAGGCGAGGGCCAGGCGGGTCTTCTCGCCGCCCGACAGCACCCCCGCGGGCTTGTGCACGTCGTCGCCGGTGAACAGGAACGAGCCCAGCACCGATCGCGCCTCGGTGTCGGTGAGCTCGGGCGCGGCCGACTGCATGTTCTCGAGCACGCTGCGCGAGACGTCGAGGGTCTCGTGCTCCTGCGCGTAGTAGCCGACCTTGAGCCCGTGGCCGGGCACGACCTCGCCGGTGTCGGGCTTGTCGACTCCCGCCAGGATGCGCAGCATCGTGGTCTTGCCGGCGCCGTTGAGGCCGAGGATGACGACTCGTGAGCCCTTGTCGATCGCCAGGTCGACGGCGGTGAACACCTCGAGCGCGCCGTAGGACTTCGAGAGGTCCTGCGCGGTGAGCGGGGTGCGTCCGCAGGGCGCGGGGGTGGGGAACTTGATCGCCGCCACCTTGTCGGCCTGGCGCTCGCCCTCGAGGCCGTCGAGCAGCTTCTCGGCGCGCTTGAGCATCTGCTGCGCTGCGCTGGCCTTGGTGGCCTTCGCCCGCATCTTGTTGGCCTGGTCGGTGAGCGTCTTGGCCTTGTTCTGCGCGTTCATCATCTCGCGCTTGCGACGGGCCTCGTCGGTCTCGCGCTGGGTCAGGTAGTTCTTCCAGCCCATGTTGTAGATGTCGACGACCGAGCGGTTGGCATCGAGGTGGAAGACCTTGTTGACGGTCTCCTCCAGCAGCGCGTTGTCGTGGGAGATCACGATGAAGCCGCCGCGATAGGTCTTCATCCACTCGCGCAGCCACACGATGGAGTCGGCGTCGAGGTGGTTGGTGGGCTCGTCGAGCACCAGCACCTCGGCACTCGAGAACAGGATGCGCGCGAGCTCGACCCGACGGCGCTGGCCGCCCGAGAGCGTGCCGAGCGGCTGGTCCATGAGCCGGTCGGGGATGCCGAGGCTCTGCGCGATCTGCAGCGCCTCGGTCTCGGCCGCGTAGCCACCGCCGGCGTCGAGCTCGTCCTGCGCGCGCTGGAACTTGCGGAAGGCCTTCTCGCGCTTGTTCGCATCCTCCGAGGCCATCGCGACCTCGGCCTCGCGCAGGCGGCGCACCGCGTCGTCCAGGCCGCGGGCGGAGAGGATGCGGTCGCGCACGATGATCTCGGGGTCGCCGACGCGCGGGTCCTGCGGCAGGTAGCCGAGCTCGCCGGTGCTGGTCACGGTGCCGCCGGCGGGGAGCAGGTCCCCTGCCAGCACCTTGGTGAGCGTCGTCTTGCCGGCGCCGTTGCGACCCACCAGGCCGACCTTGTCGCCGGGGCCGACACGGAAGCTGACGTCCTCCATGAGGAGGCGTGCACCGACGCGGACTTCGAGCTGGTGCACCGTGATCATGACCGGGGAATCCTCCCACGGCGCGGTGATCGCCCGGAAAACCGCAGGACCGGAGCGACGCCGGTCACACCGCCGCCGCAGGCGTCCGCGGGCCCTAGGGTGGAGGCCGTGGTGCGCTTCAATCCCAAGGCCCGGCTGGACACCTCGCGCATGCGCCAAGGCGGCTCCGGCCGATCGGGCAGCGCCGGCGGTCGCGGCCTGCCGATCCCCTCGGGCGCCGTGGGCCGCGGGGGCATCGGGACGCTGGTGGTCGTCGTCCTGCTCTACGTCGCAGCGCAGGCCCTCGGCCTCACCGGCGACGACCCGGGTGATGCGGGCGCGTCGTCCTCGGGGCTGACGGACCTGAGCCGCTACGACGGCTGCACCACGGGCGAGGACGCCAACAGCAGCCTCGACTGCGCCCGCGTGGCGATCGAGAACTCGCTGAGCGACTACTGGGCCGGCGCCTTCGGCGACCTGCGCGGCTACCGAGGCACCGGCAGCGCCCGTTTCGAGCCGGTCACCTCGCTCTACACCTTCTCCCGGTCCGTCGACACCGGGTGCGGTCCGGCCGACTCCAGCGTCGGCCCGTTCTACTGCCCCAGCGATGCCTCGATCTACCTCGACACCACCTTCTTCGACGACGTGCTCGAGCGTCAGCTGGGCGGCCCCGACGGGGCGTTCGTGGAGTTCTACGTGATCGCCCACGAGTACGGGCACCACATCTCGAACCTCCTCGGCTCGATGGGCCTCGTCACCAGCCAGGCCACGGGCCCGCAGAGCCAGGGAGTGCGCCTCGAGCTGCAGGCCGACTGCTTCGCGGGCATGTGGGCCGCGCACGCCACCCGCACCCGCGACGCCGACGGCCAGGTGCTCGTCGAGGACGTCACGAAGTCCGACCTCGACCAGGCCCTCGCTGCAGCCGCTGCCGTGGGCGACGACCGCATCGAGGAGCGCACCCAGGGGCGGGTCACCCCGGAGTCGTGGACGCACGGCTCCGCCGAGCAGCGTCAGGCGTGGTTCACCCGAGGCTTCGAGGGTCGCGGCTGCGACACCTTCGCCGCCCGGCGGGTCTGATCCCCCGCGCTCAGAGCTCGAGCAGCGCCTCCATGTGCCCGAACGTGCGCTGCAGCGCCCGCAGGTGGGGGGCCACCGCCGGATGGCGGTACTTGCCCGCCAGTGCGCCCTCGCCGCCGGCCACCCGGGCGAGCGCCCACTCGGCGCGGCTCATCGCGGTGTAGACCGCGGCCACGCGAGCGCCGAGGAGAACCTCCTCCATGCTGGCCGTGCCGTCGGGCAGCCCCATGAGGTAGGCGTCGAGGAGCGGCTCGAACTCCTCGCGCGAGGAGAGCGAGAGGTAGCCGAGATCCGCTCCGACCGGCCCGGTGCCGAGGGTGCCCCAGTCGATGGCCAGGACGTCGTCGCCCAGACGTCCCGGCAGGTTCTGCGCGGTCGGGTCGCCGTGCTGGGCGACCTGCGGCAGGGCCTCGAGCCGGCGCAGCATCGCTGCGCGGCGCGACCACAGGTGCTCGGCGAGGTCCGCCACCGACGTGCGCGCGAGGGTGGGCCATCCACCGCGGCGCTCGACGCGTTCGAGGCGGTCGGCGAGCAGGTGCGCGGCGAGGAAGGACTGGGAGCCGAGCTCGGCGCCAGCGAAGCGTCCCAGCGCGTGGGCGAGGAAGAGGCCGGTGGTGGCGGCGTCCTCGACCCAGTCGCGCACGATGGTGACGCCGGTGTCGTCCTCCTCGACCGATGCGGTGACGCCGCGCAAGCCCGGGGTGTCGTGGGTCAGCGCGCAGATCAGGACGTCAGCCTCACGCCGCCAGTACCCCACGTTGCGGCACGCCGACAGCTCGGCCGGGTCGCCGGGCTGCGGTGCCGCGAGACGCTTGACGACCACCGGTCGCTCGCCGAGGGCGGTGCGCCAGACCCCCACCGTGGAGGTGCCGGTGCCGCCGGGGAGCGTCACCCAGTGCGGCTCCGGCTGCCAGGGCGCGGACGGCCCCGAAGGCACTGACATGGCCCGAAGGTAGCCGACCGCCCGGGTGGATCGTGGGAGATGCGCTCAGCCGATGTCGCGACGCCGCACGGCCGCCGCCCCCGCACCGAGGACGACGAGCGCCACCGCGCTCAACCCGACGGCGCTCCCCCAGCTCCACGCGGCGGCGGGGACCGCGGGGACGTGGGGGGTAGGGCGAGCAGCACGAGCACCGCGATCGAGGTCGGCATCAGCACCCGATCGGTGCGCAGAGCGCAGCGGACGAGCGGCCATGATGGGTCCCATGGCCTCGCTCGACGGTGCTCCCGGCGCCCTCACCATCGCCGACGACGACCCGCGCAGCTCCGACGTGCTGGCCCTCCTCGAGGAGCACCTCGCCGACATGTACGCGACCTCGCCCGCCGAGAGCGTGCACGCGCTGGACCCCGACGCGCTCGCAGCACCCGGCATCCACTTCGTCGCCGCCCGCGCGGACGACGGCACCCTGCTCGGCTGCGCCGCGCTCAAGGACCTCGGCGGTGGCGAGGTGGAACTCAAGTCGATGCGCACCACCGCGGCTGCACGTGGACGCGGCGTCGGCAGGGCGCTGCTCGAGCACCTCATCGGCCTCGCCACGGATCGCGGCCTGCGCCGGATCAACCTCGAGACCGGCACCGAGGACTACTTCGCTCCTGCGCGCGCCCTCTATCTCTCCCGCGGTTTCCGGGAGTGTCCACCGTTCGCCGACTACGGCCTCGACCACCACAGCGTCTTCCTGACGCTCGAGCTGTGATCAGCGGCGTCCCCCGTCGTCGGTGGTTCCTTCGGGGTGGACGTCGAAGCGGTAGCCGTGGGGGCTGACCCACCGGTAGTGCCCGGGCTGGTCGGCGATGAGGTCGACCCGCCACCCGGCGTGGGTCTTGGCCCGGTGGTGACGCCGACACAGCGGCTGGAGGTTGCACGCGCACGTCACCCCACCAGCCGCATGGGAGACGCGGTGGTCCAGGTCGCAGCGGGCAGCGGCCTGCTCGCACGAGGGGAAACGACAGCCGTGGTCACGCAGCTCGACCTGACGCCGTATCCGGTCGGGGATCTCATAGGCCTCCACCGGATGATGCGCGGCCAGGTCGATGACCGGCTGCACACGGATCGTGGTGCCCGGCTGCAGCAGCCACTCACGCACCTGCCCGATCAGCACCGGGACCCGCCCCTCCTCCCACCGCGCCACCGGATTCCCACCTTCAACACCGACTGCGAGTGACTCCGGGGTGAGGTGGACGTTCAACGTCACCCGCCGCCCAGGATCGGACGAGACGACCTCCCCGGTGGTGGGGTCGGCGATCAGCACCTCCTGGCCCAGTGCGATCCGGGCGATCACGCCCAACGCCCGCGCCCGCCGCACCGCGATGGGCGAGGTGTCGCCGCTCCGTGCCAGGGCCTCGGCCTGGCGACTGACCGCCCGCTCCAGATCGGCCGCATCAGCGGCATCGAGCACCGCCTCCACCGCAGCAAGCCCCTCACCACACGACTGGGTGCGCACCACCCGCGCCTCGGCTGCCCGCAGACGACGTGCCTCGGACAGGTCGGGGTCGAACCTCATCACCGCCTCATCCACCAGCTGCCCGAGCCGCTTCCACCCCACCACACCCGTGGCGACCGCAGAACCCAGCCGCTGGTCCACGAACCCGGCCGCCTCAGCGTTCAGCGCGGCCGTGTGGTCCGCGATCCGCGCCGCCCGCCAGGGTGCCAACCGCCCCGCCACCACCGCC
>NZ_CAXRAZ010000028.1:0-96695 GCF_964229035.1 Nocardioides sp.
GTTGCTCGGATAACCTCCCGCCTGCGCCCCACAGCGTCTTCGAGATGTTTGCTGCCGCAGTCAAGAACCCTTGGATACTGGCCCAGAAGACGTTCTGATCGTTCTGATCGAGACCCTGCTGGCCGATGTTTAGGGCGAGCAGGGCAGCATGGCACTGATGCTCGATCTGCCTCTGGTGCAGCCGCATGAGCATGAGGTCCATGGCAAGCATCTTGCTAAGCAACAACTCAGAAGTGTGGGAGGTTCACGATGCTTGTCGCATTCTCCGTGGCCCCGAGTGGGTCGGCTGACGATGCCGGTTCGGTGTCCGCGGCTGTGGCTGCCGCTGTCCGAGTGGTCCGGGCGTCCGGGCTGCCGAACCGGACCGATGCCATGTTCACGACCATCGAAGGACCGGACTGGGACACCGTGATGGACGTGGTCAAACGCGCAACCGAGGCCGTGCAGGAGTTCGGACCACGAGTCTCACTGGTTCTCAAAGCTGATATTCGTCCTGGGTTCGACGGCCAGATCGACGCGAAGGTTGAGCGCGTCGAAACTGCCTTGGCGCGCACTGAGGGCTCCTGATGGCGTGTCATGTTCTGAAGACATCGAGGGGGAGTGGGACGAGGTGATGGCCGTGGTCAAGCGCGCCGTCGACGTCGTCGCGGAGGTGTCCCCGCGGGTCGGGCTGGTGCTCAAGGCCGACATCCGGCCCGGCTGGGACGGTCAGCTGACGGCCAAGGTCGAGCGCGTGGAGCGCCTGCTGGAGGGCTGAACCCCGCTGGGCCGGGGTACTGGTCGGCCATGTGGTTCGACACCTGGTCCCAGGTCCTGCGGGTGCTGCTGGTCGGGGCGGCGACGTACGCCGGTCTCGTGCTGCTGTTCCGTGTCTCCGGCAAGCGCACGCTGGCCAAGCTCAACGCCTTCGACCTGGTGGTCACCGTGGCCCTCGGCTCCACGCTCTCCTCGGTGCTGCTCGACGGCGCGATCTCGTGGACCGAGGGGATGGTGGCACTGGCGACGCTCGTCGTCCTGCAGCTCCTCGTGGCGCTGGTGACCACGCGGGTGCCCGGCGCCCGTGACGTCGTGACCGCCCGGCCGACCCTGCTGCTGCACGACGGCGAGCTCGACGAGGCGACCGCACGGCGCGCCCGTGTCACCCCGGCGGAGGTGCGGCAGGCCGTGCGCAGCAGCGGCCAGGGGGACCTGCGAGGGGTCGCGGCGGTGGTCCTGGAGACCGACGGGACCCTGAGCGTCGTCCCGCGCGCCAGCGCCGGCGACCTCGGCGCGCTCGTCGACTGCCCGGGATGGGACCGGGGCACCGCCTGAGGGGGACCCCACTACCCTCGGCCGCGTGAACGATCCGGTCTACGAGACGTCCCCCGACGCGCCGGCCGAGCCGGCCGATCCGGGACCTGCGCCCCCGCGGGCACCCGGTACGCCGCCGCGGCAGGGCGTGGGGACGGGTGCACGGCTGGCGGTGGTCGGCGTGGCCCTGCTCGGCGTCCTGGTGCTCCTCGCGACCGTCACGCTGCTCCCGCGGGTTGCGGACCGGTTGCGCCCCGAGCCGCCGAACCTCGACGCGGTCGAGGTGTTCGAGGACCTCCCCACGACCCACACCGAGGAGGCCGTGGAGTACCCCACCGAGCCGCCGGTCGGCGGACGTCATGCGGGGGAGTGGCTCGACTGCGGCGCGTACGACGAGCAGGTGCCCGCCGAGAACCTCGTGCACGACCTGGAGCACGGCACCGTCGTCATCGCCCACGACCCGGACCTCGACACCGACGACGTCGACGCCCTGGTCGAGCAGCTGCCGCAGAACGGCATCCTCACGCCCTGGGCCGGGCTCGACGCGCCCGTCGTGGTCGTCGTCTGGGGTCGTCGGCTGGCGCTCACCGGGGCCGACGACCCGCGGCTGGCGCTGTTCATCGCCCAGCTCGGCAACGGCGAGACGGCTCCGGAGCCGCGGGCCTCCTGCGCCGGCGGCATCGAGCCGCCCCGGGACCCGGGGCTCACTCAGGTCTGAGGCCCCGCTGCCGATGGGAGGGGCTCCGTCGTCTCGAGGTGGTCCGCCGTGCCTGCAGTCCCGTCCCTCCTGCGCCGTCGGTCCGCCGCGGTGCTGCTCCTCCTCACCGTCGCCGTGGTGACGGTCCTTCCCGGTGGCGCGGCGCAGGCCAAGCGCAAGCCCGCGCCGGCCACCCCGCCTCCCAGCCCCGCCAAGCACGTCGGCGTCAGCACCGAGGGTGCTCCGGGCGGCGCCGAGCTGCAGGCCCTGGTCGCTGAGGTCGGTGCCGTGCCGGACGAGGTGATGTGGTTCGTGGCCTGGAGCACCGGTGGTGGCTTCCCGACCGAGGACGCGGTCCGGGTGCGTGACCTCGGCGCCACGCCGGTCATCACCTGGGAGCCGTGGGACCCTGCCGCGGGCAGCGCCCAGACGGCGTACTCCATGCGCAGCATCGCCGCGGGTGAGCACGACGGCTACCTGCGCCGGTGGGCCCGCGGGGCTCGCGGGTTCGGCGGCACGGTGGTGCTGCGGTTCGCCCACGAGATGAACGGCACGTGGTACCCCTGGTCGCCCGGTGTCGCCGGCACGACCACCGCCGACGTCGTGGGCGCCTGGCGGCGCGTGCGCGACGTGCTCGCGAAGGAGCGTGCCGGCAACGTCGTGCTGCGGTGGTCGCCCAACGTCCCCTTCCCCGGCAGCACTCCGCTGGCCGACCTGTGGCCGGGCTCCCGCTACGTCGGCCAGGTGGGCCTGGACGGCTACAACTGGGCCGGGCACCTGCCCGGCACGTCCTGGCTGTCCTTCGGCGACGTCGTCGGCCAGGGACTCGACGAGCTGGCGGCCCTGACCTCCCTGCCGGTGCACGTCTCGGAGACCGCCACCCCCGAGAGGGCCCCGGACGGCTCCGGGGACAAGCCCGCCTGGATCCGCGGCATGTTCGCCTCGCTGCGCGACGACCCGAGGCTGGCGGGGATCACGTGGTTCCACCACGACAAGGAGCTGGACTGGCGGATCACCTCCAGCGCGGAGGCGACCGCTGCCTTCCGCGAGGGCATGGCGGCCCGGTAGCCCGTTCGGCCGTGGTGCCTGCTGGGTAGCCTCGCAGCGTGCCGACCGACAGCGCGCCCGCAGCGGGCGACCTCCAGCCCGTGACCCTGCCCGCCGTGGAGGACCTCGACGGCTGGAACGACTTCCTCGACCAGCAGGTGCTCGGCGGGCTCCAGCGCACGCGCGAGCGTGTCGATGCCCTGCGCGCGACCGCGCCCGGAGACCCGGCGAGCCTGCCGCGGTGGAACGACGTGCACGTCGACCTCGGCAACGCCTTCGCCGTGGCCGGCCTGCTCTCCCAGGTGCACCCCGACGCGCCGCTGCGCGAGCGCGCCGAGGGCTACGAGCAGCAGCTGCACGAGCTGCGGACCTCCCTCATGCTCGACCCCGAGGTCTACGCCGTGCTCGAGGCCGCCCCCACCGACGGACTGCCCGACGGCGCGGAGCGGGTGCTGGAGGACGCGTTGCGCTCCTTCCGGCGCAGCGGCGTCGACCGCGACGAGAAGACCCGAGCCCGGCTGCGCGAGCTGTCGGCCCGCGGCTCCGACCTCGGCCAGGCGTTCTCCCGCAACATCCGCGACGGTGCGGGGGAGACCCGCGTCCCGGCCAGCGCCCTCGAAGGGCTGCCGGCCGACTACGTCGAGTCCCACCCGGTCGCCGAGGACGGCACGGTCACGATCACGACGGGCTACCCCGACACCAACCCGTTCCTGATGTTCTCCGCCGACCGCGAGGCCCGGCACGCGGTGATGCACACCTTCCTCAACATCGGCTGGCCCGACAACGACCCCGTCCTCGCCGACCTGCTGAAGGTCCGCGACGAGCAGGCACGGCTGCTGGGCTACGACTCCTGGCCCGACTACGACGCCGAGGAGAAGATGATCGGCACCGGGGCCGCCATCGCCGAGTTCGTCGACCGGGTCGCCCAGGACGCCACCGCCAGCGCCGAGCGCGACGCCGCGGTGCTGCTCGAGCGGGCCCGTCAGGACCACCCCGACCTCGAGCGGCTCGACGTGGCCGACGCGCGCTACTACGGCGAGGTCGTGCGCCGCGAGCAGTACGACGTCGACGGCCAGGCCGTGCGCGCCTACTTCGACTCCGGGCGGGTCCGCCAGGGGCTGCTCGACGTGACGGGCCGGCTCTTCGGCCTGGAGTACCTCCCGGTCGACGCGCCCTCCTGGCACGCCGAGGTGGCGACGTACGACGTGGTGCTGGTGGAGACCGGGCGGCGGCTGGGCCGCATCCACCTCGACCTCCACCCGCGGTCGGGGAAGTACAACCACGCCGCCCAGTTCGACCTCGTCCGCGGCGTCGCCGGCCGCCAGCTGCCCGAGGGCGTGCTGGTGTGCAACTTCGGCCGCACCCGGATGGACCACTCCGAGGTCGTCACGCTCTTCCACGAGTTCGGGCACCTGCTGCACCACGTGCTGGCCGGACGGCACCCGTGGGTGCGGTTCTCCGGCGTCGCGACCGAGTGGGACTTCGTCGAGGCGCCCAGCCAGATGCTGGAGGAGTGGGCCTGGGACCACGGCGTGCTCGCCGGCTTCGCCGTCGACGCCGACGGCACCCCGATCCCCGAGGCGCTGGTGGACCGGATGCGCGCGGCCGAGGAGTTCGGCAAGGGCTACTACGCGCGCACGCAGATGTACTACGCCGCCGTGTCCTACCGCTTCCACGCCGAGCTGCCGGCCGACCTCACCGCCCGCTCGCGCGAGCTGTCGGACCGCTACGCCGTCTGGGGGCAGGTGCCCGACACGCACTTCCACTGCGGCTTCGGGCACCTCGAGGGCTACGGGTCGGGCTACTACACCTACATGTGGAGCCTGGTCATCGCCAAGGACCTCTTCTCGGCGTTCGACGCCGGCGACCTGTTCGCCCCCGAGGTGGCTACGCGCTACCGCGACACCGTGCTCGCGGCGGGCGGCAGCAGGGACGCCGCCGACCTCGTCGAGGAGTTCCTGGGCCGCCCCTACGACAACCGGGCGTTCACCGCCTGGTTGGAGTCCTGAGGCACTCGGCACTGACCTGGCGCTCGGTGCGGACGAAGCCGGCGCCCAGGTAGAGGTCGAGCGCGTGGTGGTCGGGGTCGGCCACCAGGACGAGCGTGCGTGCCCCGAGCTCGCCGAGGGCGTGGGTGCCGGCGTGGTGGAGCAGTGCCTGCGCGAGGCCGCGTCGCCGGGCCTCGGGGTGGGTCTGCACGGTCTGGAAGCGCGCCAGCCCGTCGCCTGCGCAGAAGATGCCCAGCCCGGCGAGGAGGCGGTCGCCGTCGAACGCGCCGAACCACGCGCCGTGCCGGCTCTCCACCGCGGCCCGCTCGGCCGCGGCGCGGCGGGTCGCGAACAGCTCGTAGTCGGGGCCGGCGCCCTCGGCACAGGCCAGGTCGAGCGCGACCTTCTGGCTCCAGTCGCGGTCGCCGCTCAGCGCGCGGACGACCGCGCTGCGCTGCAGCTGGCGCGGCGGCAGCACCCTGTCGGCGGTCAGCACGGTGTCGACGGCCACGCGCCACCCCGGCTGGCGCAGCCGGTCGACGTCCTCACGGCCGGCACTCGGGTCGTCGATGCCGACGGCGTGGTGGCCCAGGCCGGGGAGGAGCGTCTCCACGCGGGCGGCCAGCCCCGGCAGGTCCCTCAGGAGCGGTGTGCGGCGCAGGAGCACGAAGTTGCCCCAGCGGAAGGTCGGGTTCTGCGGCGTGCGCACGACGACGTACGCCGGGTGGTGCTCGACCTCGCTGCCCGACTGCGCGAGCCGCGCCAGGTCGGTGCGCCACGCCAGGGACAGGACCTCCACGCCGCCGAGGCTAGGGGAGCGGGGCGCCTGCTCCGGGGACGCGCGTGTCACGTCCAGGTAAAGCGCTGCCGTGCGGGGGTAGAACGGGGGCATGGACTCCGACACCTTCACCGTGCGCACCGGCTCCGCCGACGTGGTCCTCGACCTCACCGACCGCGCCCAGGCCTGGTGCCGCGGCCGGGGCGACGGGCTGCTGCACGTCTTCGTCCCGCACGCCACCGCCGGGCTGGCGGTCCTCGAGACCGGCGCCGGCAGCGATGACGACCTGCTCGCGGCGCTGGGCGACCTGCTGCCGGCCGACGACCGCTGGCGGCACCGGCACGGCACGCCGGGCCACGGCCGGTCGCACGTGATGCCGGCCCTGGTCCCGCCGTACGCCACGCTCCCGGTCCTCGACGGCCGCCTCGCGCTCGGGACGTGGCAGAGCCTGTGCCTGGTCGACCTCAACGTGGACAACCACGAGCGCGAGGTGCGATTCAGCTTCCTGACGGGCTGAGGCGGGGGCAGGTCGGACCATCCCACCCGCCCTCGAACACGTGTTCGACCGTCGGCTTACCATCGCTCCCATGGACCGACTCGTCGCCCCGCCCGGCTGGCCGCGTGCCGTGCGACCACCCGACGCCCCCGACTGGGAGGCCACGGCATGCGCCTGGCTGCTCGACCAGTGCCCGCCGGAGTTCCGCGGCTACCCGACGCTGAGGCGCCACCCGGTGGTGCTGGCGCGGTTCGCGGTGCTGCACGTCGAGGGCTGTCACGCCGCCGTACGCCGCGGGCTCAGCGAGGCCCGGGCCGACCTGCCCCAGGTGGCCGACGGGGACGTCGTGGAGGCGGCGGTGCAGACCTTCCTCACCGAGGAGGCGCGCCTGGTGGCGCTGCGTCGCGAGGTCGGGCTGGTCGAGGAGGCGCTGCGCGGGCGTCGCTACCGCGCACGGCTCTGAGCCAGGCCCGCGTGCGGGACGAGGTGGTCGAGGAGGTGGTTGAGTGGGAGGCATGCACCGCTTCGCCTGCGTCGTCCTGATCGACCGCCACGGACGCCTGCTGCTGCAGGAGCGCGACGAGCACCCGGTGATCGACCCGGAGAAGTGGGGCTTCTGCGGCGGCCACCTGGAGGAGGGCGAGGACGCCCTGGACGGTGCGGTGCGCGAGCTGGAGGAGGAGACCGGCGTGCGGCTCCCGCCCGATCGGTTGGAGCTGGTGGAGGTGGCCAGCGTCTTCCACGAGGCCTACGACTCCTGGGACGAGATGTCGTTCTACGCCGCGGCCGTCGACCTCGCCGACGACGACATCGTCTGCGGCGAGGGTCGTCGGATCGTGTTCGTCGAGGCCGACCGCGTCCTCGACCTCGACCTCACCGGGTCCGCCCGGCAGGTCCTGCCGGGGTTCCTCTCCGGCCCCGTCTACAGGAGGCTGTGCGCGTGAGCACCCGAGTCACCGTCCACCAGGTCCACCACGACGGCGCCGAGGACGTCGTGGTCGCCCCGAGGGGCCGCCACGAGGGCTCGGTCTACACCGGCACCGTCGACGGCGCCGTGCTGCGGGTGCGGCCGGACGGCTCCGTCGAGCAGGTCGGTTCCACCGGCGGGCGCCCGCTCGGTCTCGAGATCGACCCCGAGGGCCGGCTGCTGGTCTGCGACGCCCACCGCGGGCTGCTGCGCATGGACCCCGACACCGGCGCGGTGGAGCGGCTGCTGGCCGAGGTCGACGGCACCGCGATGGTCTTCACCAACAACGCCGCCATCGGCTCCGACGGCACCACCTGGTTCTCCGACTCCTCGCGCCACTACGGCATCGAGCGCTGGAAGGACGACTTCGTCCAGGACACCCGCTCGGGCCGCCTGCTGTCCCTCGCTCCCGACGGCACGGTCACCACGGTCCTCGACGGGCTGGCCTTCGCCAACGGCGTCGCGCTCTCGGCCGACGAGTCCTTCGTCGTCGTGGCCGAGACCCGCGCCCGCACGCTCGTACGCCGCTGGCTGACCGGGGACCGGGCCGGCACCCGCGACCTGCTGGCCGGCGACCTGCCCGGCTACCCCGACAACATCGCGCGGGGCAGCGACGGGTTGATCTGGGTCAGCATCGCCAGCCCGGTCGACCCCGTGGTCGAGCGGCTCGGGAGCGCGCCGATGTGGGCGCGCAAGGCGGTCACGCGCATTCCCGAGCGGCTCCAGCCCAAGCCCGCCCACACCTGCCGGGTCCAGGCCTACGACGACGAGGGGCGCCTCGTGCACGACCTCGACCTGGACACGCCCGACTTCCACATGGTCACCGGTGTGCGCGAGCACGAGGGGCGGGTCTGGCTGGGCAGCCTGCACGAACCCGCCGTCGCGGTCGTGGACCTGTGAGGACCTCCGTCTAGACTCATGGACTCGCCCTCTCACCACCGTGCGGGGGCACGCCACGCCCGAGGAGGACCCCCGATGGGAGTGCTGGAGTCGGTCACGGGACCTCGTGACCTCCAGGGACTCAGCGACGACGACCTCACGCTCCTGGCGAGCGAGATCCGCGACCTGCTGATCCGCACGGTCGCGACCAACAGCGGGCACCTCGGGCCCAACCTGGGCGTGGTCGAGCTGACGCTGGCCGTGCATCGGGTCTTCGACTCCCCGCGCGACCGCATCGTCTTCGACACCGGCCACCAGTCCTACGTGCACAAGCTGCTCACCGGGCGCGTGGAGTCCTTCGGCACCCTGCGCCGCGAGGGCGGGCTCTCGGGCTACCCCAGCCAGGAGGAGTCCGAGCACGACATCGTCGAGAACTCCCACGCCTCCACCGCGCTGTCCTACGCCGACGGCCTGGCCAAGGCCTACCGCATCCGCGGCGAGGACCGCCACGCCGTCGCCATCATCGGCGACGGGGCGCTGACCGGCGGCATGGCCTGGGAGGCGCTCAACAACATCGCGATCGCCAAGGACAGCCGGCTGGTCATCGTCGTCAACGACAACGGCCGCTCCTACACCCCCACCATCGGCGGCCTGGCCACGGCGCTCTCGAGCCTGCGCACCGACCCGCGCTACGAGCACGTCCTCGACGCGGTCAAGAAGCGCCTCAACGCTGTCCCCGGCGTCGGCCCGGCGGCCTACGACGCGCTGCACGCGATGAAGAAGGGCCTCAAGGACGCGCTGGCGCCGCAGGGCCTCTTCGAGGACCTCGGGCTGAAGTACGTCGGCCCCGTCGACGGCCACGACCGCGGCGCCATGGAGCAGGCGCTGACCCAGGCCAAGCGTTTCGGCGGCCCGGTCATCGTCCACGCCATCACCCGCAAGGGATTCGGCTACGACGCCGCCGAGCGCCACGAGGCCGACCAGTTCCACGCCCCGGGGCCCTTCGACCCCGAGACGGGCGAGGAGACCCCCAAGGGCGCGATCTGGACCGACCATTTCGCCGACCACATCGTCACGATCGGCGAGCGGCGCCCGGACGTCGTGGCGATCACCGCGGCGATGATGCACCCCGTCGGCCTCCAGAAGTTCGAGGCCCGTTTCCCCGAGCGCACGGTCGACGTCGGCATCGCCGAGCAGCACGCGGCCACCGCGGCCGCCGGCCTGGCCCTCGGCGGCATGCACCCTGTCTTCGCCGTCTACGCCACCTTCCTCAACCGCGCCTTCGACCAGGTGCTCATGGACGTCGCGCTCCACCGCTGCGGGGTCACCTTCGTGCTCGACCGCTCGGGCGTCACCGGCGACGACGGCGCCAGCCACAACGGCATGTGGGACATGTCGATGCTGCAGCTCGTGCCCGGACTCCGCCTCGCCGCCCCGCGCGACGTCGCCCGCATGCGCGAGCTCCTCGACGAGGCCGTCGAGGTGGACGACGCGCCCACCGTCGTCCGCTACCCCAAGGGCGCGCCTCCGGCCGACGTGGAGGCAATGGACCGCGTCGGGCAGTGCGACGTCCTGGCCCGCGAGGGCGAGGCCGACGTGCTCGTCGTCTCGGTCGGCGCCATGGCTCCGCTCGCCCTCGACGTGGCCGAGCGTCTGCACGCCCAGGGCGTGGGCGTCACCGTCGTCGACCCCCGCTGGGTCAAGCCGATCGACCCCGCGCTCGTCGAGCTCGCCGGCACCTTCCGCCGCGTGATCACCATCGAGGACAACGGTCGCGTCGGCGGCGTCGGTGCCTGCCTGCTGCAGACGTTGAACGACTCCGGCATCCGCACGCCCGTGCGCATCCACGGCATCCCGCAGGAGTTCCTCGACCACGCCAAGCGCGCGGCCATCCTCGAGAAGGTCGGGCTCACGGCATCGGCCATCGCGCTGGAGGCGCTGCACGACATCGCCGCCGAACCGGTCGACGACGCCCGGTCGCTGCTCGATGCCGACCGGAACCGCTGATCCGCGGCGGGTCCGTCCGAGACTCGCCTCCGCCCTCGCCGGCGGCCTGGTGGCCGCTGCCGTCGCCGGTTCGCTGAGCGCCTGCTCCGACGACCTGCCGCCGCCCACCTACTCCACCGCCACCTACGACGACGTCGCCCGGCTCATGCAGGGCACGCTCGACCAGCGGGCCGCCGCGCTCGAACGCGAGGACGCCGGCCGGTTCCGCGCCACGCTCGACCGCCGCGACGCCGACCTGCTGCGCCAGCAGATCGACTACTACGACAACATCTCCGACCTCCCGGTCGGGTTGCTGCGCTACCGGGTGCTGCCCGACACCGTGAGCCCGGTCGACGACAGCGGCGACACCGCCGGCGGCGCCTACGGCAGCGCCGGGCTCGCCGGCCGCGAGTACTGGGCCGAGGTCGTGCTGGCGCTCCAGCTCGACGGCTTCGACTCCGCACCCGTTCGCACCCGCGACCGCTTCCTGTTCCGCACCACCGACGACGGCGAGCGCCTGGTCGTGGCCTCCACGTCCGATCCCGCATGGGAGGACGAGCACCCCGGCAACACCCAGCCGTGGGACCGCGAGCGCATCGAGGTGCGCCAGGCCGACGGCGTCCTCGGCATCTTCGACGACCTCACCGTGGACGACGCGCCCGCCGTGCTGCGTGAGGCGGCCGAGGGTCGCCGCGAGGTGCGCTCGGTGATCGGCGGCGACAGCGCCGGCGCCGGCGGCACCGGTGGCAGCGGCGCCGAGGAGCTCGACGGCGTCGACGGCGTGATCGTCTACGCGGTCGACGACGCCTCGACCTTGCGGGGCCTGGCCGGGCAGAGCGTCGGCGACCCGGATCGTGCCGACGGCCTCACCGTCGCCGTCCCCGTCGACACCGCGCGCCCCGGTCGGGGCACGGCGTCCTACCGCGTCTTCCTCAACACCCGCGTGCTGTCCGAACCCGACGACGTGCTCGGCCGGCTGGTGCGCCACGAGCTCACCCACGCCCTCCTCGGCCCCCGCGCGCGCAAGGCGCCGCTGTGGCTCAACGAGGGCCTGGCCGAGTACACCTCCGTGCAGGCCCTGCCCGAGCGCGACCGACGACTCCCGTCGATGGCGCTGACCATCGCGGGAACAGCCACCGACCTGCCGCGCTCGGCCGACTTCGCGGGCCCCGACGCCGAGAGCTGGTACGGCGTGGCCTGGTGGGTGTGCGAGTACATCGCCCGCACCTACGGCCAGCGCACCCTGCTCGTGCTGCTCGACTCCCTCGGCGGCGGCGCCGACGAGGGCGAGGTGCTGCGCGACGCGCTGGGGCTGGACGCCCGCGAGCTCGTGCGCCGCGGTGCCGACCTCATGGCAGCCACCTACCGCGGGTGAGCCGCGTCACGGCCCTAGGCTAGAGCCGTGAGTTCGCCCGCCCCGCCGCCCAGCGCCAGCCAGGGCCCGCGCCTGGTCCACATCGTCGACGAGGTGCCCGAGCTCGCCGAGGTCGATGACCTCTCGATGATCGTGGTGCTCGAGGGGTTCCTGGACGCCGGCAGCGCCGGCGCGATCGGTGCGCGTCACCTCGTGCGCGCGGGTGCGTCGTCCACCGAGGGCGGCGGTGTCGTGGTCGCCACCTTCGACGTCGACCAGCTGCACGACTACCGCGCTCGTCGTCCACCGCTCACCTTCGCGCGCGACCACTACGAGGGCTACGAGGCGCCGCGCCTGGTCGTCCGGCTGCTGCACGACCAGGGGCACACGCCCTTCCTGCTGCTGCACGGCCCGGAGCCCGACATCCGCTGGGAGGCCTTCTGTCGCGCGGTGCACGAGGTCGTGCAGCGCTTCGGGGTGCGCCGCGTGGTCTCGATCGGCTCCGTGCCGATGGCTGTGCCGCACACCCGACCGATCGCGATCACCCACCACGCCAACAATCCCGAGCTGCTCACGGGCACCAGCCCGTGGCGCGGCGAGCTGCGGGTGCCGAGCAGCGCTCAGGCGCTGCTTGAGCTGCGCCTGGGGGAGTGGGGCCACGACGCGCAGGGTTTCGTCGCCCACGTGCCGCACTACCTGGCCCAGCTGGAGTACCCGCGGGCGGCGCACAGCCTCCTCGAGCACGTCGAGCTGGCCGCGCGCCTCACCGTCGACCTCACCGAGGTCGTCACGCAGGCCGAGGAGCGCGAGGTCGAGATCTCCCGCTACCTCGCGGCCAACGAGGAGGTTGCCGACGTGGTCACTGCACTGGAGCAGCAGTACGACACCTTCGCCCGCGCCGAGGCCGAGGGCAGCAGCCTGCTGGCCGAGGACGAGCCGCTGCCCACCGGCGAGGAGATCGGCCAGCAGTTCGAGCAGTTCCTCGCCGGCCTCGAGGGTCCGGACGACGGCGCGGGCCCGACCGCGCCCGAGCAGCCGGGAGGCCCGCGATGAGCGACGCCACCCGCGAGCTGATCTCGCTGCTCGACCTCGAGGACCTCGACGTCGACCTGTTCCGGGGCCGCCAGCCCGACACCATCCGCCAGCGGGTCTACGGCGGCCAGGTGGCCGCCCAGGCGTTCATCGCCGCCCGGCGCACGGTGGACGCCGACCTGCACGTGCACTCGCTGCACTCGTACTTCCTGCTGCCCGGCGACTACAACGTGCCGATCATCTACGACGTCGAGCGCATCCGCGACGGTCGCTCGTTCGTGACCCGCCGCGTGGTCGCACGCCAGCACGGTCGCGCGATCTACTACCAGACGCTGAGCTTCCAGCGCCTCGAGGAGGGCTGGGAGCACCAGGACGCCATGCCGCAGGTCGCGCGGCCCGAGGACGGCATCGACATGCTCGAGCTGATCCAGTCGCGCACGTCCGACCCCGGCCTGGCCAAGGAGTGGGCGGCGATGGAGGTGCGCTGGCTCGGCAACTCGCGCCACGGCCTCCCGCCCGACCCCGAGCGCCCCTCGCGCACGCAGCTGTGGATCCGCATCGCCGGCGAGGTGCCGGCCGATCCCACCACGCACCTGGCGCTGTTCACCTATGCCAGCGACGTCAGCCTGCTGGGTGCCTCGCTCGCCGCGCACCCGACCGACCCCACGCAGGTGCAGATGGCCTCGCTCGACCACACCATCTGGTTCCACCGGCCCTTCGCCGCCGACCAGTGGTGGCTCTACGACCAGTGGTCGCCCTCCGCCGGCGGCGCACGCGGGCTCTCGCTCGGCCGGGTCTACACCGAGGACGGCACCCTGGTGGCCACCGTGGCCCAGGAGGGGCTCATCCGGCCCATGAAGAAGGCCGAGGCCGAGGTGCCGTCGTCCACGGCGGAGCCGGAGGCCGGCGCAGGGGAGCCGGAGGCCGGCGCAGCGGAGCCCGCTCCCGCCTGATCGCAGGTCTCACGCCCGTAGACGACGACGCCCGGCCCCCGCGAGGGGAGCCGGGCGTCGTGGTTGCGAGGAGCTCAGACCGCGCTGGTGCGACCGAGCAGGTGCGGCGCGCCGTTCTTGGGGTTCACCAGAGTGAAGTCCCAGCCCTCGGCGCCGCCCGTGCGGGGCTCGGCGCCGAAGCGCGCGCGACCCGGCAGGAAGATCGGCTTCTTGAAGGCGACCTCGACCGTGACGGCGTCGGGCAGGCGGTTCTCGAGAGCAGCGATGCAGCGGGCCTTGCTCCACATGCCGTGCGCGATGTGACGCGGGAAGCCGAGCGCCTTCGCGGTGAGCGGGTAGAGGTGGATCGGGTTGCGATCACCCGACACGGCGCCGTAGACGCGACCGATGTTGTCGGGCACCGACCACACCGGCCCCTTGGCCTCGACGGCGGCCAGGCTCATGCCCGGGTCGCCGTTCTCCTTGTCGCCGCCGCCCACGCGCAGGTAGGTCGAGGTCGAGGTCCACACGACCTCCTCACCCACGGTGCCGGTGACGTTCATGTCCCACGCACGGCCCTTGGTGGACTTGCGCAGGTTCTCCGCCTTGAGCGAGAGCGACACCTTCTCGCCGATCGCCACGGGACGGTGCTGGGTGATCGTGTTCTCCAGGTGCACCGAGCCGATGGCCGGGAACGGGAAGGAGGCGTCGGTCATCAGCTGCATGTGCAGGGGGAAGGCCAGCATGTGCAGGTACGGCACCGGGGCGACGTCGCGGTTCGGGAAGCCGCACACGGCCGCGTAGCGCTCCACCGCGCCGCGCTCGACGAGCACGTCGCGGCGCTCGAGTGTCGACTCCGGCAGCGCGCCGCCGGTCTTCTTGATGCCGGGCAGCTGGTTGACGCCGGGCACGGCGGGCAGGGCCGCCTTGAGCATCACGGGCAGGGCCATGTCAGGCACCCAGCATCATCTGGCCGCAGACCCGCACGACGTTGCCGTTCACGGCGGACGACGCGGGGTTGGCGTACCAGGCGATGGTCTCGGCGACGTCGATGGGCAGACCGCCCTGCGACATCGCGTTGAGGCGCTGGCCGACCTCGCGGGTGGCGAAGGGCACCGCGGCGGTCATGGCGGTGATGATGAAGCCCGGCGCGACGGCGTTGATGGTGATACCGTCCTTCAGCTTGTCGGCCAGCGAGTCCACGAAGCCGATGACGCCGGCCTTGGAGGCGGCGTAGCTGGTCTGGCCCAGGTTGCCGGCGATGCCCGCGATCGAGGCGACGCCGATGATGCGGCCGTTGGCGTTGATCACCTTCTGGGCGAGCAGCTCGGCGGTGATGCGCTCGGGGGCCTCGAGGTTGATCTGCAGCACCTTGCCGAAGCGCTCGGGGGTCTGGTTGGCGAGCTTCTTGTCGAGCGTGACGCCGGCGTTGTGCACGACGATGTCGACGCCGCCGTGCTTCTCCTTCAGGTGCTGCGCGATGCGCTGGGGAGCGTCCTTCGCGGTGATGTCGAGGGTCAGCCAGTCGCCGTCGATCTCCTTCATCACCTTCTGCAGCTCGTCGGCGGCCTGCGGCACGTCGAGACCCACGACGGTGGCGCCGTCGCGGTGCAGGGTGCGGGCGATCTCCTCGCCGATGCCGCGGCTGGCACCGGTGACGAAGGCGACCTTGCCGGTGAGCGGCGCGGTCCAGTCGGCGACGTCCGCGCCGTGCTTCTCCTTGTGGGCGCCGATGCGCACGACCTGGCCCGAGACGTAGGCCGACTTGGGGCTCAGCAGGAAGCCGAGGGTGGAGAGCAGCGAGTCCTCGTAGCCCTCGGCCACGTAGACGAGCTGCACGGTGCCGCCCTTGCCGATCTCCTTGCCGAGGCTGCGGGTGAAGCCCTCGAGCGCGCGCTGGGCGACGCGGGTGCCGCCCTCGGTCTGGGCCGGCGGGGTGCCGATGACCACCACGCGGGCGTTCGAGGTGAGGCTGCGCAGCACGGGGGTGAAGAACGCCTGGAGGTCGACGAGGTCCTCGGTGGAGGCCAGGCCGGTGGCGTCGAAGACGAGCCCCTTGTACTTCTCGCCGTCGCCCTGCGCGGTCACCGACGCGACGCCGAGGACGTCGAGCAGGCCGGGCAGCGACTCGGCGAGGCGGCCGCGGCCGCCGACGAGCACGGTGCCCTGCACGAGCGGGTCACCGGCCTTGTAGCGCTCGAGCTTGGTGGGGTTCGGCAGACCCAGGTTCTTGACGAGGATCTTGCCGATGGGGGAGCTCACGAAGTCCTGGTACTTGTCGCTCATGTGCCGCTGCGCCTCTGCTATCTCGTTGGATGCGGGTGGTGGGCGGCCCTCCGATCGCTCGCGTGCCCGCGCGTGAGGGGGCGCGTCCACGGCGAGGGCCGCGTTCGACTGTATGTAACTAGATGTGTAACTCTGAGTCCACATTTCGTGATCTGGCACTCAAAGGGTTCCCGCCCCGGTGCCCTGAGGTGAGGATAGGCACCATGACTGAGACTGTGCGTCGGGCCGCCGTTCTGGGCGGTAACCGCATTCCCTTCGCCCGCTCGAACGGCGCGTACGCGACCGCCTCCAACCAGGAGATGCTGACCGCCGCGCTCGACGGCCTCGTGGCCCGCTTCGGCCTCGAGGGCGAGCGTATCGGCGAGGTGGCCGGCGGCGCCGTGCTCAAGCACAGCCGCGACTTCAACCTCGTGCGCGAGTCGGTGCTCAGCACCCGCCTCGCCCCCGAGACCGCGGCCGTCGACCTGCAGCAGGCCTGCGGCACCGGCCTGCAGGCGATCAACTACATCGCCAACAAGATCAAGCTCGGCCAGATCGACTCGGGCATCGGTGGCGGCGTCGACACCACCTCGGATGCCCCCATCGCGATCGGCGAGAAGCTGCGCAAGAAGCTCATCCAGCTCAACAACGCCCGCACCACCAAGGACCGCCTCGCGATCCTGGCCACCATCCGCCCCGGTGACGTGGGCCTGGCCATCCCCTCCAACGGCGAGCCCCGCACCAAGCTGTCGATGGGCGACCACCAGGCGCTCACCGCCCTCGAGTGGCAGATCACCCGCGAGGCGCAGGACGAGCTGGCCGTCACCTCGCACCACAACCTGGCCAAGGCCTACGAGGAGGGCTGGCAGGACGACCTGATCACCCCCTTCCGCGGCCTCGAGCGCGACAACAACCTGCGCGCCGACTCCTCGCTGGAGAAGCTCGCCAAGCTCAAGCCGGTGTTCGGCAAGGGAGAGGCCGCCACCATGACGGCCGCCAACTCGACCCCGCTCACCGACGGCGCCTCCGCGGTGCTGCTCGGCAGCGAGGAGTGGGCCGAGGCGCACGGCCTCGAGGTGCTCGCCTACTTCGTCGACTCCGAGGTCGCCGCGGTCGACTTCGTCAACGGTGCCGAGGGTCTGCTCATGGCCCCCGCCTACGCGGTGCCGCGCATGCTGGCCCGCCACGGCCTCACGCTGCAGGACTTCGACTTCTACGAGATCCACGAGGCCTTCGCCTCGCAGGTGCTCTCGACCCTCGCGGCCTGGGAGTCGCCGGTGTTCTGCAAGGAGCGCCTCGGTCTCGACGCGCCCCTCGGGTCGATCGACCGCAGCAAGCTCAACGTCAAGGGTTCCTCGCTCGCGGCGGGTCACCCCTTCTCGGCCACCGGCGGCCGCATCGTGGCCAACACGGCCAAGCTGCTCAAGGCCAACGGCGGCGGTCGCGCGCTGATCTCCGTGTGCGCCGCGGGCGGCCAGGGCGTCGTCGCGATCATGGAGCGCTGAGCGCCCTCGCTCATCGAAGGCCCGTCCCCGGTTCGCCGGGGGCGGGCCTTCGTCGTCCTCGAGGACGACGGGGCGCCGGCCTCGACCCGGGGGGATCCGGGCGCGACCCGGGGTCAGCCGCGCTGCGGGCGCACCAGCGCGAGCGCGGAGGTGACGAGGTAGCCGCGGACCTGCGCGGCGGAGATCTGACCGACCGTCGGCACGCCGGGGGCGGCCTCGGTGACGAGGATGCCGAGGCGGGCGAGCTGCAGCGCCCCGAGACCGCTGGCGTAGAGGGCGTTGGCGAGCAGCACCGGCTCCTCGCTGAGCTCGAAGTCACCGCTGCGGGTGCCGTCGGTCAGCACGTCGGAGAGCACGGTGAGGCAGGAGGTGATGCCGCGGCCGAGCCGGAACAGCGGGCCCTCGGCGATCTCGTCGAGCAGCTCGTCGCCGGGGCGCACCATCAGCGCCTGTGCGCAGTCGACGAAGGCGGGGTGGGCGACGCCGTAGTCGACGAACGCGCCCACGACGGCGCGGAGGCGCTCGGTGGGATCGTCGTCGCTCTCGGCCGCCTCGGCCATCGCCTGGCGCAGCTCCTCGAGGTAGCCGACGAGGGTGAGCGCGAAGAGCTCCTCCTTGCCGGTGAAGTGGCGGTAGACGATCGCGCGGTTGATGCCGACGGCGCTCGCCACCTCCTCGATCTGCACGTCGCGCACGCCCTTGGAGTCGAAGAGCTCGCGGCAGGCGGCGATGATCTCGGCCTCGCGGGCCCGCCGACGCGCAGCGGCCGCCTTGCGGCGTCCGTCGGTGGGCGGGGCGGTGGTGGCCATGGTCGAAGTGTACGCCCTGTGTAACCCGGTGTTGCAACATCTCTCGACGCGCGGCTCCGAGGTCGGCTGCCGGGTCAGTCGGCCGACACCAGACCGAGCGACTCGCGGACGGCGCGCGCCGCGGCCCGCCCGGCCCGGTTGGCCCCGATCGTGCTCGCCGACGGGCCATAGCCGACGAGCTGCACGCGGGGGTCGGCCACGGCCGTGACGGTCGACCCCGATCCCGGGCGCCCGGTCAGCGCGATGCCGCCGCGGTCGCTGCGCAGGTGCAGGGGGGCGAGGTGCTCCACGGCGTAGCGGAAGCCGGTGGCCCACACGATGGTGTCGACCACCTCGGCGCTGTCGTCGGCCCACACCACCCGGTCGGCCTCGATGCGCGCGAACATCGGACGACGGTCGGCGTAGACGCCGAGCGCCTCGGCCGCCCGCTCCTGCTCGCGCAGCTGCAGTCCGGTGACGCCGACGACGCTGGTGGGCGGCAGGCCCTGGCGCACCCGCCGCTCGACCTCGCCCACCACGGCAAGCCCCACCTCGGCGGTGAACGGACCTGTTCGCCAGACCGGCTCGCGACGCGTCACCCACACGGCCCGCTCGGCCACCGGCGCGATCGCTCCCAGCAGCTGCACGGCCGAGGCGCCGCCGCCCACGACCACCACGCGTCGTCCGCGGAAGTGCTCGGGGCCGGGGTAGTCGACCGTGTGGAACTGCTCGCCGGCGAAGGTCTCCTGGCCGGGGTAGTACGGCACGAAGGGGCGGGTCCAGGTGCCCGTGGCGTTGACGAGGGTGCGCGACCGCCACGTGCGGCCGTCGCGCGCGGTCGTGACGAGCAGGCCGTCGTCGTCCTCGACCCGGTCGGCCAGCACCGGCCGCTCGATCGGCAGCGAGAAACCACGCTCGTAGTCGGCGAAGTAGGCCGGCACCGCGCGGTTGGCCGGCGCGTCGTCGTCCATGGGTGGGCGCTCGCGCCCCGGGAGGTCGGCGATGCCGTGGACGTCGTGCATCGTGAGGGCGTCCCACCGGTGCTGCCACGCCCCGCCCGGGCCCGCGTTGGCATCGAGGACGACGTGCGCCACCCCCGTGCGCTGCAGGTGGTAGGACGCCGACAGCCCGGCCTGGCCGGCGCCGATCACGAGCGAGTCCCACACCTGCATGCCGGTGCAACCGCTCCGTCGGCGGTGGTGTTCCGCCGACTCAGCCGGTGAAGGCGCGCACGGCGTCGATCGTGTCGGCCTCGTCGGCCGTCTTGTCCTCCCGGTACCGGACGACGCGCGCGAACCGCAGCGCGACACCACCTGGGTACCGCGTCGAGCGCTGCACGCCGTCGAAGGCGATCTCGACGACCTGCTCGGGGCGCACGGTGACGACGTAGCCGTCGTCCGCGGTCTCGAGCTCGCGGAAGCGCTCGGTCTGCCAGGCGAGGGTCTCGTCGGTCATGCCCTTGAATGTCTTGCCCAGCATCGTGAAGCCGGTAGGGGAGTCGGGGTCGCGGGCGCCGAGGTGGATGTTGGAGAGCCAGCCGGAGCGGCGTCCGGAGCCGCGCTCGACCGCGAGCACCACGAGGTCGAGGGTGTGCACGGGCTTGACCTTGACCCAGGCGGCGCCGCGGCGACCGGCCTCGTAGGGCGCGTCGACGTCCTTCACCACGACACCCTCGTGGCCCTGCGCCAGGACGTCGGCCGTGAAGCGCTCGGCCTCCGCCGCGTCGCTGCCGATCCATCGGCGCACCCGCTGGTGCTCGGGCACGAGCCGCTCGAGCGCGGCCCAACGCTCGCGGGCGGGGAGGTCGATGAGGTCGGTGCCATCGAGGTGGAGCAGATCGAAGAAATACGGGGTGATCGCGGTGCTGGCGTCGCCGTCCTGGCGACCGGTGCGCGAGGCGGTCTCCTGGAACGGGCGGGGGCGGCCGTCGTCGGCGAGCGCGAGCGCCTCGCCGTCGAGCACCACGCGCTGCGCGGGCAGCGCGCGGACGGCCGCGACGACCTCGGGCAGCCGGGCGGTCACGTCGTCCAGGCTGCGGGTGGCGACGACCACCTCGTCGCCGTTGCGGTGCACCTGTACGCGGATGCCGTCGAGCTTGGCGTCGACGCCGATCTCGCCCTCGAACCGCTCGATCGCTGCCGTGACGTCGGGGGCCGAGGAGGCGAGCATCGGCATGATCGGGCGGCCGACGGTGAGGCCGACGGCGGCGAGCGCGTCGGTGCCCTCGAAGGCGGCGTCGACCACGTAGGTGGCGCCCCCTGCCAACATCGCCGCCCGGCGCATCGCGGCGAGCGGGACGCCCGCGGCCCGGGCGAGCGCGTCGGTGACCGCCGCCTCGAGCGCTCCCTGGCGCACCTCGCCCACGGCCACGGCTCGCAGCCAGCGCTGCTCCTCGTCGGTGGCGCGAGAGAAGAGCTCGTTCGCCTGCCGGGTGCGCTCGGTGGCCGAGCCCTTGCCGGCGAGCGCAGCCATGGCGGCGAAGGCGTCGTCCACCTCGGAGACGGTGAGCGACGGCTCGTCCGCCGCCGGCGGCAGCTGCTGGAGGCTGCGCCAACCGAGGCCGGTGCGGCGCTGTCGGAGCCGGCCGCTCAGGTAGTGCGCGACCAGCGCCCGCTCGTCGGCTGCGACTGCGCCGAGCAGGGCTGCGAGCGTCTCGGCCTTCGTGGTGCGCGAGCGGGTCGCCGCGACCGCGGCGGAGGCGGTGACGAGGTCGTGGAGCAGCACCCGGCCAGTGTGCAGGGCGGCACCGACAGCGAGGCTCGCGCGAGCGCCAGGGGAGGGATCAGCGGTCGACGCGCGCCGCCGCGGCCCCCACCGCGCCCTCGATGATCTGGGCGAAGACGACGTCGAGGTCGAGGCTCACGTCGATCGAGCCGGGCGCAGTGCCATTCTGGCCGGCACCCTCGCCCGTGCCCGACAGGTCGCTGAAGTAGCCGGCGACCTCGAGCGAGACGAAGCCGTGCAGCGAGGCGAAGATCGCCATCGCGGTCTGCAGCAGGTGCTCCTCGGGCAGGCCGGCCGAGCGCACCATCACGGCCAGGGCCTCGATCGCCACGAGCGCGGCGGCGTAGAACGACTCGGGGTCGATCGGCGGGCGGGTGAGCGCGGCGTAGCGGTGCGGGTGCGCCAGGGCGAAGGCGCGCAGGGCATGGCTGAGTGCGCGCAGCCCGTCGAGTCCGGCGTGCCCCATGGCGGCGGTGCGCACGTGCTCGCCGAGCAGGCGCATCGCCCGCACCTGCACCAGCGCGCGGAGGTCCTCGAGGTTGGCCACGTGGTTGTAGAGCGACGACACGCGGGTGTCGAGCTCGGCGGCCAGCGACGTCATCGTGAGCGCGTCGTAGCCGTCGCGGTCGACCAGCTCCTCGGCGGCGACGAGCACCGCCTCACGGTCGAGCCGTGGACGACGACGGGTGCTCTCGACGGTCACGGATCCTCCGGATGGGGTGCGGCGGGGGAGATGAATTGGCGACCCTTCGCCGCGAAAGCTCTTCACCTCTTCGCGACAGACTCTAGTCCTGCTCTGGCCCCGCTGCCTCGATGACCGCGGTACATCGCCGGAGACGCCCTCCCCGACCTACAGTTCTCCGGTGATCCGCGCCACCCCGCCCGCCGGCTCCGCCCGGCCCGAGGCCGAGCGCACGTGGAGGCCGGGGCGACCGGTCCCGGTGCTCGCGATCCTGCGCCAGCAGCGGCGCGGCGGCGGCGACCCGACCCACCGGCTGGGCGTCGGCGGCCGACACTGGCGCGGCACTCGCACGCCCGAGGGTCCGGCGACGATCGCGATCAGCGACCAGTGCCCCGACGGCAGCATCGAGGCTCACGCGTGGGGTCCAGGTGCGCACTGGGTGCTGGAGCAGCTGCCCGCGCTGCTGGGTGAGCACGACGACTGGTCGCCGTTCGAGCCGCGCCACCCGCTGCTCGCCGAGGTGCGCCGCCGTCACCCGCACATCCGCCTCGGGCGCACCGACAACGTGCTCGAGGCGCTCGTGCCGGCGGTGATCGAGCAGAAGGTGACCGGGCAGGAGGCCTTCGCCGGCTTCCGCCGCCTGGTGCGGCGCTTCGGTGAGCCGGCACCGGGCCCGGGGCCGGAGGTCGGGCTGGCGGTCCCGCCGACGGCGGAGCGCCTCGCGACCATCGCCTCCTGGCAGTGGCTGGAGATGCACATCGACCCCGCCCGCTCGCGCACGCTCGTCACCCTCGCCCGCCGAGGTGACGCGATCGCACGGCTCGACCGGGAGGCCGCCGGCACGCCGGCGGCGATCGACGGCGCCGAGCTCGAGCGGCGCCTGCGCAGCCTGCCCGGCATCGGCGTGTGGACGGCGGCCGAGGCGCGCCAGCGTGCGCTCGGCGACCCCGACGCGGTGTCCTTCGGCGACTACCACGTCGCCAAGGACGTCGGGTGGGCGCTGACGGGCACACCGTTCGACGATGCCGCGATGGCCGCCTACCTCCGCCCCTGGGCGGGGCAGCGCGGTCGGGTGCCGTTCCTGGTGGCCGTCGGAGGTCTGCACCGCCCGCGGAGGGGGCCGCGGATGTCGCCGCGCGGACATCTGCCCACACGTGACCGAATCGCGTGATATCTGTTACACCGAGCAACAGGAACATCGTCGAGGGATCGTCCCGGTGCGGATGAGGGAACGAACGTGCGAATCACGCACGCGGGGAGGACGGATGATCCCGATGAGCAGCATCTCGGGGGAGTGCATGGCCGGGCAGGAGTCGCGCCGATGAGCGCGGTCGTCGCCGGCGGCCGGTCGGTCGTCGACAACCTCGCCGGGCGCGCCCGCGCGGGTGTCATCACCACCGGCGAGCTCGTGAAGCTCGCCGTCGAGTCGATCCAGTGGGGCTTCTCCGACATCATCGCGCGGCGCTTCAGCTGGTCGGAGTTCCTGCTCCAGTGCTGGTTCATGACCCGGGTCTCGCTGCTCCCGACGATCCTCGTCTCGATCCCGTTCGGCGTCATCACCTCGGTGCAGATCGGCGCCGCTGCCAACCAGATCGGCGCCCAGTCGTTCATCGGCGCGGTCAACGGCATCGGCGTGCTGCGCCAGGGCGCCCCGCTCGTCACCTCGCTGATGATCGCGGGTGCGGTGGGTTCCGCGATCTGCTCCGACCTCGGCGCACGCACCGTGCGCGAGGAGATCGACGCCCTCAAGGTCATGGGCATCTCACCGATCCAGCGACTCGTCGCGCCGCGCATCCTCGCCGCTCTGCTGGTCTCGGTGCTGCTCACGGTGATCGTGGCGATGTCCGCGATGACCACCGCGTTCATCCTCGTCGTCGGCACCGGGCAGATCTCCTCGGGCACCTACCTGGACTCCTTCGTCGGCCTCGCCCAACCGGCCGACCTGATCCTCGCCGAGATCAAGGCGTTCATCTTCGGCTTCATGGCCACGATCGTGGCCGCCCACAAGGGCCTCAGCGCCCGCGGCGGCCCCAAGGGCGTCGCGGACGCCGTCAACCAGGCCGTCGTCCTCAGCGTGATCCTGCTGGCCGTGGTCAACGTCGGGCTCACCCAGGCCTACGTGATGCTCTTCCCCGGTGGTGCCTGATGGCCGACATCCGCCTCGGTCGCAGCATGGGTGGCCGCCTCTCCGACCTCGTCGTGGGTCTGCTGGACGGCCTCGTGCGCGCACTCGCCACGCTCGGCTCGTTCTCGACCTTCGCCGTCGACGTCTTCCGCAACATCCCGGCCACCATCGCGCTGTACCCGAAGGAGGTGCTGCGCCAGATCAAGGACATCTCCTGGGGCAGCGGCGCCATCCTCGTCGGCGGCGGCACCGTCGGCGTGATGGTGCTCCTCTCGATCGCGGCCGGCACCTCCATCGGCATCGAGGGCTTCAACGGCCTCGAGATCGTGGGTCTCTCCCCGCTCACTGGCTTCATCTCGGCGAGCGTGAACACCCGCGAGCTGGCGCCGCTCATCGCCGCCCTCGCGCTCGGCGCCCAGGTCGGCTGCCGGTTCACCGCGCAGATCGGCTCGATGAAGATCCACGAGGAGATCGACGCGATCGAGGTGATGGCCGTCAGCGCGATGCGCTACGTCGTCGCCACCCGCGTGATCGCCTGCATGGTCTCGATCCTGCCGCTCTACCTGATCGGCCTGATCGGCAGCTACGTGGCCTCCGAGGCCTCCGTGGTGCTGCTCTTCGGCCAGTCGCCGGGCCAGTACGACCACTACTTCTCCACGTTGATCCAGGGCCGCGACATCCTGTTCTCGGTCGTCAAGATCCTCATCTTCGCCCTCACCGTGGCGCTCATCCACTGCTGGTACGGCATGCGCGTCTCGGGCGGCCCGCAGTCGGTCGGCGAGGCCACCGGCACGGGCATCCGCGCGAGCATCGTCTCCGTCGTCGTCCTCGACATGGTCCTCACCCTCGTGTTCTGGGGCGGCGACCCGGGCTTCCGGATCTCGGGGTGAGGTGAACGATGGCTCGTGAGATCTCCCGCCAGCGGCTCGCCCGCCGCGGCCTGCTGACCCTCGTCGTCGTCGCCGTGCTGCTCACGGCGGTGTCGCTCAAGGGCAACGGCACCTTCGGCTCCAGCCCGCACGTCACCGCCGACGTCGCCAACGCCGGCGGCTCGCTGCGCAAGGGCTCGGACGTGAAGATGAACGGCGCGATCATCGGCAAGGTCGCCGCCATCCGCACCGCGGACGACGGCCGCAGCGTCACCCTCGACCTCGAGATGTGGTCCGACTACCTGGGTGAGGTGCCGGCCAACGTCGTGGCGCGCATCCTGCCGGCCACCGTGTTCGGCACGACCTTCGTCGACCTCGTCGTGCACGGCGAGCGCACCGGGCGCCTCGAGGCGGGGTCGGTCGTCCAGGCCGACCGCAGCCAGGGCACGCTCGAGCTGCAGCAGGCGCTCGACGACATCGACCGTCTCGTCAAGGCGCTCGGCCCCGCCGACCTCGCCTCGGCCATCGGCTCGGCAGCGCAGGCCCTCAACGGCCGCGGCGACCTCATCAAGCGCAACGTCCGCGAGGCCAACACCTACCTGGCGCGGATCAACCCCCGGATGCCGCAGGTGCGCTCCGACCTCGCCGAGCTCGCCCGCGCCACGAGCGTCCTGGACCGGATCGCCCCCGACCTCCTCGACGCCTCCGACAACATTCTCACCACGCTCGACACGGTCGTCACCCAAGAGGCCTCGATCACCGCCCTCATCGCCGGAGGCACGACCCTCGCGCGCACCGGACGCGGCTTCCTGAACGCGAACCGGGCTCGCCTGATCGCGTTCCTCGACGGCTCGGCGATCCTCGTCGACGCCGTGCACGACAACCGACGCATCGGCATCGGCGGCTCGATCGCCACCAACCTCGAGGTGGGACGGGTGCTGCCGACCGTGCGCCAGGACGGGTTCCTGCGATCGGATGCGATCTTGAAGTTCGACCTCGCCCGCCCCTACGGCGCCGACCAGCGGCCCCGCTACCGCACCGGGTCGAGCGACCCGGCAGGTATGGGCGCCATGTTCGGAGGTGCGCGATGACCGGCCTGCGCTCGATCGCCATCAAGTTCGCCGCCTTCGCCGCGCTGAGCGGGCTCATGCTGCTGCTGCTCACCAACACGATGCTCAACGGCATCAGCGGCGACAAGCGCGAGTTCCGCGCCGAGTTCCGCGACGTCAGCGGGCTGCGGGTCGGTGACGACGTCAAGGCCGCCGGCGTGCGCGTCGGGCGGGTCGAGGACATCGCCGTCGACGGCAACGGCGCGCTGGTGACCCTCGAGGTCGTCGACCGCCAGCAGGTGCTCGACACCACCAAGTTCGTGATGCGCTACCAGAACCTCCTCGGGCAGCGCTACATCGCGATGGTGCAGGGCGCCGACCGCGGTCCCGCCCTGAAGGCGGGTTCCCGCATCCCCGTAACGCGCACCGATCCGGGCTTCGACCTCACCGCGCTGCTCAACGGGTTCCGCCCCCTCTTCCAGGTGCTGCAGCCGGCCGACGTGAACCGGCTCGCCGGATCGATCGTGAAGGTGCTCCAGGGTGAGGGCGGCACCGTCGAGCAGCTGCTCGGCCAGACCGCCCAGCTCAGCGACTTCCTCGCCGACCGCGACGAGGTCATCGGTCGCGTCGCCACCAACCTCAAGCCGGTGCTCGACAACCTGGCCGGCCAGGGCGACCAGCTGACCTCGACGGTGCGCGAGCTGCGCGCCCTGATGACGGGTCTGGCCCGCGACCGCGAGTCGATCGGCGACTCGATCGACGGTGTCAGCCAGCTCGTGGGCGTCACCAGCTCCCTGCTGCGCGACGTGCGGGTGCCCGTCGTCCGCGCCACCGACCGGTTGGTGACCGTCGCCGACATCCTGCAGCGCTCCCGCGGCAGCATCGCCGCCTCGCTCCCGGCCTTCCGCACGATCGTGGAGTCCCTCGGTCGCTCGACCTCCTACGAGAACGCCCTGAACATCTACGTCTGCTCGCTGTCGCTCTCGATCATCCCGGGCGACCCCGGCTTCAACCCGGCCGGCGCCAACGGTCCGCGATCGGCGGTGTGTCGATGAGGCTCACGCCCACCCTCAAGCCCGTCAACGAGCGCGACCCGCTGAAGGTCGGTCTCGTCGCCATCCTCGTGATCGGCCTCATCGGTGCTGGCATCCTCGTGCTGAGCGTCACCAACTTCGGCACGAAGTCCTACACTGCCGTGCTCGAGCACACTGCCGGCCTGCGCAAGGGCGAGGACGTCGAGGTGCACGGCGTCATCTCCGGCAAGGTCACCGACATCCGGCTCGACGGCCCCCAGGTGCTCGTGACCTTCGCGCTGGATCGCGACATCAGCCTCGGTGAGCGCTCGACCGCCACGGTCAAGGTCGCCACCCTGCTCGGCACCCACTACCTCGAGATCACGCCGGCCGGTCAGGGAGCGCTGGCGGGCGACCGCATCCCGCTCGATCGCACCTCGGTGCCCTACAACCTGCAGGACGTCATCGAGGAGGGCTCGAACGCCCTCGAGGAGCTCGACCCCGAGGTGCTCGCCAAGGCGCTCACCGCCGCGGCCGACACGCTCGGTTCGAGCAAGGAGGAGATCGGACCCGCGCTGGAGGGCGTGGCGCGGCTCTCCGAGGTGGTCTCCCGCCGCTCCGGCCAGATCGGCGACCTGCTGGCCTCCACCCGCAAGCTCACCGATCAGCTCTCGCGCAGCACCGGCGACATCGTCGGGCTCATGAAGCAGGCCAACCTGGTGCTGGCCGAGATCAACGGCCGCAAGGAGGCGATCCGTCGCCTGCTGAGCGAGACCACCCAGCTCTCCCAGGCGCTCAGCGCGATCGTCACCGGCACCGACGGCAAGGTGAAGCCCGCGCTCGACGACCTCGACCAGGTGCTCGACACCCTCAACCGGCAGGACAAGCAGCTGCAGGCCCTGCTCGACGGTCTTGCGCCCTCGGTGCGCTATCTCGCCAACGCCACCGGCAGCGGCCCCTACATCCCGCTCTACATCAAGCCGCCCGCGCTGCCGGGCGACGACTCGATCTGCAAGTCGGAAGGACGCTGCTGATGGCGCGCGACCGCCACGTCCGCTCCCTGAGGGCCCTGCTCGCGGGCGTCGTCCTGCTGGGCAGCGGCGCCCTCATCAGCGGCTGCAGCCTCGTGGACGACGTGACTCCCGGTGGTGACCAGGTCACGGTGAAGGCCTACCTGGCCGACGCCGCCGGTCTCTTCGTCGGCAACGACGTCGGGGTCCTCGGCGTCAACGTCGGCACCATCTCCTCGATCGATCCGGTCGGCGACAAGGTGCTGGTGACCATGAAGGTGGACGCCGACCAGCCCCTGCCCGCCGATGTCGGTGCCGCGGTCGTGGCCCGCTCGGTGGCCACCGACCGCTACATCGAGCTCACCCCGGTCTACCGGGAGGGCCCGAAGCTCAGCGCCGGAGCCACCATCCCGGTGCAGCGCACCCGCACGCCGGTCGACTTCGACGAGGTGCTCAGCGCCCTCAACGACTTCGCCACCGGCATCAGCGGCAACCGCGCCACCACGAAGGCCGTGCAGCGCTTCATCGACGCCGGCACGGCGGCCCTGCAGGGCCGCGGCCCCCTCATCAACCAGACGATCCTCTCGCTCGCCGACGGCGTCGACGCGATCTCCGCCCAGCGCGGCGACATCGCAGCCACCCTGCGCTCGCTCGACGTGCTGCTCTCGGCGGTTGCGAAGAACGAGTCGACCGCGCGCACCTTCGTGCGCCAGGTCGCCGAGGCCTCGCAGTTCCTCGCCGAGGAGCGCGGCAACTTCCGCGAGACCCTGCGCGCCCTGGACCGTGCGGTCACCCTCGTGGCGAAGTTCGCCGTCGACAACCGCGAGGCCATCGTGCGCACGCTCGACGGCACCAGCGGCGTGATGGACACCGTGCTCGCCAAGCAGAAGCAGCTCGAGGAGGTGCTGCGCGCGATGCCGCTCGCCCTGCAGAACATCGCGATGATCCGCGGCGACCGACTGCCGGTGCGCATCGACCCGCTCATCCTGGACCCGCTCGGCGGGGTGCTCCAGCAGGGCTGCGCCCAGCTCCCGGGCGAGCTGTGCAACATCATCGACGGCCTCCCGCTGGGCAAGTGAGGACGACGATGACCACCACTGCCACTGCCGCCACCGCCACCGCGCGGGCGCGCCGACGCGCCGTCCGCGGCGCGCTGGGTGTCGTCCTGGCCGCCCTGCTGGCGCTGCTCTCGGCCTGCTCCACCACCATGCGCGACCTCCCCATCCCGGGCACCGGGGTGGGCGGCGACACCACGGAGGTCAAGGCGGAGTTCGGCGACGCGCTGAACCTCGCCGTCGGCGCTCCCGTCAAGGTCAACGGCGTCGACATGGGGCGGGTCGAGGAGGTGGCGCCCAAGGACTTCTCCGCCGTGGCCACGCTCGCGGTGAGGAAGGACGCCGCGCTGCGCGAGGGGGCCCGCGTGCGCCTGCGCTACACCACGCCGCTGGGCGAGCTGTTCGTCGATGTCACCAACCCCGCCGAGGGCGCCGTCCTCAAGGACGGCGCGGTGCTCACCCAGCAGCAGACCTCGACGGCGCCGTCGGTCGAGGACACGCTCGCGCAGGCGTCGCTGCTCATCAACGGCGGCGGCCTCGAGCAGCTGCAGACCATCACCGAGGAGCTCAACACCGCGCTCAACGGCAACGAGTCCGACTACCGCACCCTGCTCGACCGCGCCACGGTGTTCCTCACCGAGGCCAACGCCACCACGCGCAGCATCGACCAGCTGCTCACCTCCCTCGACTCGCTCTCCACGACGTTGAAGGGCCGCAGCGACACCATCAACCGCGTGGTGAAGGACCTCGAGCCGGCGGCGCGCGTGCTGCGCCGCAACACCCCCGACTTCACCCGTCTCCTCGCCGAGGTCGAGAAGTTCAGCGCAGCCGCCAGCTCCACCGTCACCGCCACCCGCAGCCAGCTGCTCACCGTGGTGCGCGAGATCGAGCCGGTGCTCGCCGAGTTCGCGCGCAGCGGCCCCGACTTCGACCGCTCGCTGCGGGCGCTGATCGAGGGCGCCAAGACCGCCGATGCGATCGTGGCCACCGACTACCTCAACATCAGCCTCGAGCTGCACCTCGACGGCACCGACATCGGCGGGCTCGTCGGCGGCACCATCCAGGGTCTGCTCGGCCTCCTGGGCCTCGACGGCACCAGCCTCGGGTCCGGTCAGCTGCTCGACCTCGGCAACCTGCTCGGGCTCGGGCGCACAGCGGCCCCGAGCACGACCCGCGGGGGAGCGGCGACGCCGCCGCGCAGCGCCATCGTGCGACCGCCGCAGAACCCCTCGCCCGGCACCACGCCGGGCGGTCTCACCGGCCTCCTCGGGGGCCTGCTCGGAGGACGCTCGTGAGGTTCGTCAGGTCCGTGTTCACCAATCGCCTGCACCTCAGCCTGGCGGGCGTGATCGCGGTGTTCGTGGTGGCGGTCGCCTACATCTTCGGCGGTGTGCTCGACCAGCCGCTGACGCGCCGGCCCGTCACCGTCGAGGTGCAGCTCGCCCAGACCGGCGGGCTCTTCAAGGGCGCCTCGGTCACCTACCGCGGCGTCAAGGTCGGCAAGGTCACCGACGTGGCTCCGGACGCCGCCGGCGTGCGGGCCACGGTGGCCATCACCTCCGACATCGAGATCCCGAAGGCGGCGCTGGCCCGCGTGCGCAGCCTCTCGCCCGTGGGCGAGCAGTACCTCGACTTCCAGCCGGTGGCGCAGAAGGGGCCCTACCTCGCCACCGGCGACATCGTGCCCGCGTCGTCCACGGACCTGCCGAAGAGCCTCAGCTCGACGGTGATCGCGGTCAACGGACTGCTGCGCCAGATCGACGACAAGAAGCTGAAGATCCTCCTCGAGGAGCTCTCCACCGGCCTGCAGGGCACCGGCGACGCGCTCGGCCAGATCCTCGACCAGGGCGGGCGCCTGCTGCAGACCCTCAACGAGGTCTGGCCCGAGACCGATCGGGTGATCACGAACGCCGACCCGGTGCTCGGGATCGTGACCGACAACGCCGACTCCCTGCAGACCCTCGCCCGCTCGTCGAAGCAGTTCGCGCGCTTCCTCAAGGACTACGACCCCGAGCTGCGCCGCACCCTGCAGCGCGGTCCGAAGCAGCTCGACCAGCTGCTCGCCCTGGTGCGCGACGCCCAGGAGGTCCTGCCCGGCTTCCTGGAGACGGGGGTCAGCTTCACCGACATCTTCGCCTCCTACGAGCCGCACCTGCGCGCGCTGCTGCAGTCGTACTCGCCGGGCCTGCAGTCGCTGCTCGACAAGGTGCGCGACGGCAAGCTGCGCATCGCGATCATCCCCAAGCGCGACACCCGCTGCACCTACGACAACATCAGCCGGCTCAACCCCAAGAGCAACGAGCGCCGTCCGCTGCAGACCGACGGCAGCTGCCCGGCGTCGTTCGCCACGCTGCAGCGCGGCGCCGCCCAAGCCCCGGGGCCCGTCCGATGAGCCGCCTCGAGAAGGTCCGCGAGGCCTCGACAACCGTGATCGCGCTGGCCGCCGCGCTCGTGGTGGCCCTCGGCGTCATCGTCTGGCTCGCGCTGGGGCAGCGCAGCGAGGGCGAGGACCTCGACGCCGCCCGCGCCACTGCCGAGCAATTCACCGCGCGCGACGACGCCGGCAAGGCCGCCCTGGACGCCGCCCGCGCGGTGCTCGTGCAGATCACCACCTACTCGTACAGGGACGGCGAGCACGAGTTCGCCTGGCTCGACCAGATCGCCGACCCGGCCCTGCGCCAGCGGCTCGCGCCGAACGTCGACCAGCTCAAGAAGGCGATCGTCGACGGACAGGTCACCGCCAAGGGACAGGTGCTCGATGCCGCTGCCCGTCCCGTCTCCGCCGACCAGGTCGAGGTGCTGGCCTTCGTCGACCAGGCGATCTCCGACGGCGGCCCGGCCCAGGACCTCGGCGACGTCAAGGTCGAGGAGCAGCGGGTGAGCATGACGATGAAGCGCACCGGCGGCCGCTGGCTGGTCGAGCGCCTCGAGCTGCTCAGCGGCACGAACGCCAGCGGTCTGGACCCGGCGGCAGGGGCGTCGTCCGCACCGAGCTCGTCGGCCACGCCCTAGCCGGTGCGACCCGGGGGCGTCACCTCGCCGGGTGGTGCTGGGGCCGGTGCTCTAGATTGACGCCCGTGGGGCGACGGCGGAGCAGCGGGGGCGATCGGCTCGACAGCCTGCGCGCCGTGCTGCGGCGCGTCGTCCTCACCCTCGTCGGCGTGCCGTTCGTGGTGGCCATCGCGATGTCGCTCGTCGACTCGTACCGCCGCCGCGGCAAGCGCACGCCCGAGTTCCCGACCCGGCGCCCGCACACGGTCGAGGTGGGCGACGGCGCCATCACCACCTACACCTTCGGCCGCGACCTCTACGAGGACATGCTGGAGGCCATCGCGGGCGCGCGGCGCCAGGTGCTCTTCGAGACCTACATCTGGAAGGGCGACGCCACCGGCGAGCGGTTCAAGGCGGCCCTCGTCGCCGCCGCCGACCGCGGGGTCGAGGTGTTCGTCATCTACGACGCCTTCGCCAACCTCGTCGTCTCACCCGCCTTCAAGCACTTCCCGTCGTCGGTCAAGGTGGTGCGCTACCCGATCTACTCGGCGGGCTGGCGCTTCTTCGACCTGCGCCGCTACGGCCGCGACCACCGCAAGATCCTGGTGGTGGACGACGAGGTGGGCTTCGTCGGCGGCTACAACATCGGGTCGGCCTACGAGACCGAGTGGCGCGACACCCACGTGCGCATCACCGGGCCCGCCGTGTGGGACCTCAAGCGCGCCTTCGCCGACTTCTGGAACCTGCACCGGCGCCGTCGCCTTCGCGGCACCGAGCGTCCGCTGCTGCTCGAGACGGCCTCCACCTGGGAGCCGCGGGTGCGCGTGCAGCGCAACGTGCCACGGTTGTGGATGTTCCCCATCCGCGCCATGTACATCGAGGCGATCAACCGCGCGAGCCGGAACATCTGGATGACCCAGGCCTACTTCCTGCCCGACGAGGACTTCATCGAGGCGGTCAAGAACGCCGCGCGCCGCGGCGTCGACGTCCGCCTGCTGCTGCCGCTGAAGTCGAACCACATCGTGGCCGACTGGGTCTCAAGGGGCTACTTCTCCCAGCTGCTCGACGCCGGTGTGCGGATCCTGCGCTACCGCGACGCGATGGTGCACGCCAAGACCGCGACGGTCGACGGCACCTGGTCGACGGTCGGCACGGCCAACATCGACCGGCTGAGCCTCCAGGGCAACTACGAGATCAACGTCGAGGTGATCGACGAGGACTTCGCCCGCGAGCTCGAAGCCATCTTCGAGGTCGACCAGGCCCACTGCCTCGAGCTCACCAGCGGCGAGTGGGAGGCGCGCGACCTCCATCGCAAGTTCACCGAGCTGGTGCTCGCGCCGCTGCGCCCGCTGCTCTAGCCTCCACGCAGGCGCTACCCCCACCGGCGCCGCAGGAGGCTCCCGTGATCCGTCCGCTCCCCGTCGTCGGCATGCTCCGCGCGCCCGTGCGCGACCTCGACGGCCGCCAGGTCCTCGTCACCGGGGCGGCCAGCGGGATCGGTCGGGCTGTCGCCCGCCACGCCGCGGAGCGCGGTGCGGTGCTCCACCTCACCGACGTGCAGGCCGAGGCGCTCGCGCGGGTGGCCGACGAGCTGCGCGGTCTCGGTGCGACGGTGGCCACCGCGGCGCCCGCGGATGTCTCCGACCACGAGCAAGTGCGCGCGTTGGCGCGCGACATCACCGCTCGCAGCGGAGCGATGGACGTCGTCCTCAACGTGGCGGGCATCGCGATCTGGGGCACCGTGCGCGGGCTGGAGCCCGAGCACTGGCGACGTGTCGTCGACGTCAACCTGATGGGCCCGATCCACGTGATCGAGGAGTTCGTGCCGCCGATGATCGAGGCCGGCCGGGGCGGGCAGCTGGTGAACGTCTCGTCGGCCGCCGGCATCATCGCCATGCCGTGGCACGCCGCCTACAGCGCCAGCAAGTTCGGGGTGCGGGGCGTCTCGGAGGTCCTGCGCTACGACCTGCGCAAGCACCGGATCGGCGTCAGCCTGGTGTGCCCCGGCGGGGTCGACACCGGCATGGTCGAGACCGTGCGCATCGCCGGCGTCGACGACCAGAGCCCGGCGTTCCGCCGCGCGCGCGAGCACTTCCGCCGCCGGGCCGTGAGCCCCGAGCAGGCCGCCGCGTCGATCTGGCGCGGCGCGCTGCGCAACCGCTACTGGATCTACACCTCGCCCGACATCCGGCTCGTCCACCTGCTGCAGCGCTACTTCCCGCCCGGCTACGCCCTCGCGATGCGGATCTTCCACGCCGGGGCGAACCGGCTCCTCCCGGACGTCGAGCGGGCGAGGCGGGCGGCATGAGCGGGTCGGCGCCGCGGCTGGCCCCGGGGACGCTGCGCGACATCGGGCCGCTGGTGGCGGGCTTCGCCCGCGTGGCCGGGCGGGTGCAGGGCACCGAGCCGCCCGCGGTCTTCCTCACCCTCGGTCGGCACCGTCGCCTGTTCTGGGGGTGGTTGCACTTCGCCGGCCGGCTCATGCCGGGCGGCCGGCTGAGCCGCCGCGAGTCCGAGCTGGTGATCCTGAGGGTCGCGGCCCGGCGCGGATCCGCCTACGAGCTCACCCAGCATCGCCGTCTCGGACGTCGAGCGGGGCTCGGCGCCGACCAGGTCGAGGCCATCGAGCGGATCGACGCGCCGGGAGGCGTCCGAGCGGTGGGGTTCAGTGCGCGCGAGCTGGTGCTCCTACGCGTCGCCGACGAGCTCGTCGAGACCCGCGACCTCGGCGGCGACACCTGGACCGAGGTCGAGCGGCACTTCGACGAACGCGAGCGGATCGAGGTGCTGATGCTCGCCGCCCACTACGACATGCTGGCCACCGTGCTGCACACCCTGCGGGTGGCCCCGGACCGCCCGCGGCGCTGAGCCGCCGGCGCTGGATCGGCGCTGGATCGGCGCTGGATCGGCGTTGTCGGTGGCCGCTCGTAGTCTGGAGCCATGCGCCCCGTCACCGATCTCGAGCGTCGTGTCGCCCCCTTCGAGGTGAAGTCCGAGTACTCACCCTCGGGCGACCAGCCCGCGGCGATCGCCGAGATCACCAAGCGTCTGCAGGGCGGCGAGCAGGACGTCGTCCTCCTCGGCGCCACCGGCACCGGCAAGACCGCCACGGTGGCCTGGGTGGCCGAGCAGGTGCAGCGCCCGATGCTCGTGCTGCAGCCCAACAAGACGCTGGCCGCACAGTTCGCCAACGAGCTGCGCCAGCTCTTCCCCGACAACGCGGTCGAGTACTTCGTGTCGTACTACGACTACTACCAGCCCGAGGCCTACGTGCCGCAGACCGACACCTACATCGAGAAGGACTCCTCCATCAACGAGGAGGTCGAGCGGCTGCGCCACTCGGCCACCAACTCGCTGCTGACGCGTCGCGACGTCATCGTGGTCTCCACGGTGTCGTGCATCTACGGCCTGGGCACGCCGCAGGAGTACGTCGACCGCATGGTGCGCCTGCGGGTGGGGGAGGAGCACGACCGCGACACGGTGCTGCGCCGGCTGGTCGAGATCCAGTACACCCGCAACGACCTCGCCTTCACCCGCGGCACGTTCCGCGTGCGCGGCGACACCCTCGAGATCTTCCCGGTCTACGAGGAGATGGCGGTGCGCGTCGAGTTCTTCGGCGACGAGATCGAGCGCCTCTCCACGCTGCACCCGATCACCGGCGAGGTGCTCACGGAGGACTCCGAGCTCCACGTCTTCCCCGCCACCCACTACGTGGCCGGCCCCGAGCGCATGGAGCGCGCGATCCGCGGCATCGAGGCCGAGCTCGCCGAGCAGCTCACGGTGTTCGAGCGCCAGGGCAAGATGCTCGAGGCCCAGCGCCTGCGCATGCGCACCACCTACGACATCGAGATGATGCGCCAGGTCGGTTCCTGCTCGGGCATCGAGAACTACTCGATGCACATGGACGGCCGCAGCCCGGGCAGCGCCCCCAACACCCTGCTCGACTACTTCCCCGAGGACTTCGTGCTCGTCGTCGACGAGTCGCACGTGGCCGTGCCCCAGATCGGCGGCATGTACGAGGGCGACATGTCGCGCAAGCGCAACCTGGTCGAGCACGGCTTCCGCCTGCCGAGCGCGATGGACAACCGGCCGCTGCGCTGGGAGGAGTTCCTCGAGCGCATCGGCCAGACCATCTACCTCTCCGCCACGCCCGGCGACTACGAGCTCGACAAGGTGCAGGGCGACGTCGTCGAGCAGATCATCCGCCCCACCGGCCTCGTCGACCCCGAGGTCGTGGTCAAGCCCACCAAGGGTCAGATCGACGACCTCATCGCCGAGATCCGCACGAGGGCCGAGAAGGACGAGCGGGTGCTCGTCACCACGCTCACCAAGAAGATGTCGGAGGACCTCACCGACTACCTCCTCGACGCCGGCATCCGCACCCGCTACCTGCACTCGGAGGTCGACACCCTCAAGCGCATCGAGCTGCTGCGCGACCTCCGCCTCGGCCTCTACGACGTCCTGGTCGGCATCAACCTGCTGCGCGAGGGTCTCGACCTCCCGGAGGTCTCGCTGGTCGCCATCCTCGACGCCGACAAGGAGGGCTTCCTGCGCTCCGACAAGTCGCTGATCCAGACCATCGGCCGCGCGGCGCGCAACGTGTCGGGACAGGTGCACATGTACGCCGACAAGATCACCCCGTCGATGGAGTCGGCGATCGAGGAGACCAACCGCCGCCGCGCGCGGCAGGTGACCTACAACACCGAGCACGGCATCGACCCGCAGCCGCTGCGCAAGAAGATCGCCGACATCACCGAGATGCTCGCGCGCGAGGACGAGACCACCCAGGAGCTCCTGCAGACCTGGGCCGACGTGGGCCAGAAGGGGCGGGCCGGCGGTGTGAAGCCGAAGGGCTCGCCCACGCCGCAGCTGCGCTCCACCGACATCGGCAACCACACCGCCGACCTCGCGGGCATGCCGAGCGCCGATCTCGCCCAGCTCGTGCAGGACCTCACCGAGCAGATGAAGAACGCTGCCGCCGAGCTGCAGTTCGAGGTGGCCGCCCGGCTGCGCGACGAGATCTCGGAGCTGAAGCGCGAGCTACGCCAGATGGTCGAAGCCACCCGGTGAGCGCGGCGGTCTCGGGGCCGGCCGCCTCCTCGGGCGCCGGCGCGCCCTCATCAGCTCGGCGCTACTCGGTCTGGGCCGTGGGGCTGAGCCTCTACGGCCTCGCCGTCTTCCACCGCTCGAGCCTGGCCGTGGCGGGCCTCGCGGCCACTGAGCGCTTCGGCATCTCGGCCAGCCAGCTGGCCACCTTCACCATGCTCCAGCTGCTCGTCTACGCCTCGCTGCAGGTGCCGGTCGGGCTGCTCGTCGACCGCTTCGGCTCGCGCACCGTGCTCACCGTCGCGGTCACGGTGGTCAGCCTCGGGCAGACGGCGTTCGCCTTCGCCGACGACTACCCGACGGCGCTGGCCGCGCGCGTGCTCGTCGGTGCCGGCGACGCCATGACCTTCATCTGCGTGCTGCGCCTGGTCGGCGCCTGGTTCCCGCACCGTCAGGTGCCGCTCGTCTCCCAGCTCACCGGCAACCTCGGCCAGCTCGGCGCCCTGGCGGCAGCCGCACCGATGACCTGGGCGCTCGGCGAGTTCGGGTGGACGACGGCCTACCTCGCCGGCGCCGGTGCGGGCCTCGTCGGCCTGATCGCCCTGCGCCTGCTGCTCCACGACGCGCCCGACGCCGCACACGTGCGCGGCAACCCGATGTCGGCACGCGACCTCGGCGCCAGCCTGGCGGCGTCCTGGGCCCAGCCGGGCACCCGGCTGGGGCTCTGGATCCACTTCTCCACGCCCTTTAGCCCGGCCCTCATCGGCCTGCTGTGGGGCTTCCCGTTCCTCGTGGTCGGCGAGCACCGCTCGGAGGCCACCGCGGGAGCGCTCATCTCGCTGCTGGTGCTCACCAACCTGGGCTACGGGCCCCTGCTGGGCTGGCTGGTCGGACGCCACCCGTGGCACCGCTCCACGGCGGCCCTGGTCATCGTCACCGCCATGGCCTCCGCCTGGGCGGCGGTCCTGCTGTGGCCGGGCGACGCTCCGCTGTGGCTCCTCGTCGTCCTCATCCTCGTCGTCGGCGCCGGCGGCCCCGGTTCCATGGTCGGCTTCGACGTCGCCCGCACGAGCAACCCCGGACACCGCGGCGCCAGCGCCAGCGGCATCATCAACGTCGGCGGCTTCACCGCCTCGCTGCTGGTGATCGTCGGAGTGGGCGTCGTCCTCGACCTGCTGACGCCGGCGGGGGAGGAGTACTCCGCCTCGGCGTTCCGCTGGGCGGTGAGTGTGCAGTACCTGCTCTGGGCGGTGGGCGTCGTGCAGATCCTGCGCTACCGCCGCCGCGTGCGCACACTGCTCACCCGCGAGCAGGTGGCGGCCGGGTCCTCGATGGTGCCCGACCTCCCGCGCTGATCCCCACGCTCACCCTCCTCTCCTTCTTCTCCCTCCTCTCGCTCCTCCTACGGATCCCGTCCGGTTCCGCCGCGTCACGGTGGCACCCAGAATGAGAACGTGTTCTACTATCCCCGCGGTCGCGCTCGGGGAGGGTGCCGGCCGCTCGCGCAGGTAGTCGGTGAGAGGAGCACCCGTGGCGTTCAACGCCGTCGCACTGGTCCGTGGGCCCGGTGAGATCGCGCTGATGGTCGTCGAGGTGACCCGCCGCATCCTCACCCGGCCCTTCCAGACCCGTGAGTTCATCGAGCAGGCCTGGTTCATCACCAGCGTCACGCTCGTGCCGACGATCATGGTCTCCATCCCGTTCGGCGCGGTGATCTCGCTGCAGGTCGGCAACCTCACCGGCCAGCTCGGGGCGCAGTCCTTCGCCGGGGCCACCGCGGTGCTCGCCACGGTGCGCGAGGCGGCGCCCATCGCCGCGGCCATGATCATCGCCGGCGCGGCCGGATCCGCGATCTGCTCGGATCTCGGCTCGCGCAAGATCCGCGAGGAGATCGACGCCATGGAGGTGCTGGGAATCGACCCGCTCGAGCGCCTCGTCGCCCCCCGCGTCGTGGCCACGATGTTCGTGGCCGTGATGATCAACGGCATCGTGATCGGCACCGGCATCGGCGGCGGCTACTTCTTCACCGTGATCGTGCAGGGCGGCTCCGCCGGTGCCTTCCTGTCGTCCTTCACGGCGCTGGCCTCGCTGCCGGACCTCTACATCGCCATGATCAAGGCGCTGATCTTCGGATGGCTCGCTGCGGTCATCGGGGCCTACAAGGGCCTCAACGCCGGTGGCGGCCCCAGCGGCGTCGGTCGGGCGGTCAACGAGTCGGTGATCATCGCCTTCATGGCGCTGTTCTTCCTCAACGCCGTGATCACCGCCATCTACTTCCAGATCTCGCCCCCGGCAGGACTGTGAGATGAGCGCGATCACCGAGGCGGCCGGGGAGTTCGGACGGGCGCGACGCGCCTCGCTCGAGGGGTACGGCGACCAGCTGCTGTTCTACGCCAAGGCGCTCGCCTGGGCACCGCGCGCCGTGCGCCGCTACCCCCGCGAGATCACGGCCACGCTCGCCGAGGTGGCCTTCGGAGCCGGCGGGCTGAGCCTTATCGCCGGCTCGGTCGGCGTGATCGCCTTCATGGCCTTCTTCGCCGGCACCGAGGTCGGCATCCAGGGCTACGCCTCGCTCAGCCAGATCGGCGTCGCCAAGTTCTCCGCCTTCATCTCGGCCTACTTCAACACCCGCGAGGTCGCCCCTCTGGTGTCGTCGATCGCACTCGCCGCGACCGTGGGATGCGGCTACACCGCGCGGCTGGGCGCGATGCGCATCTCGGAGGAGATCGACGCCCTCGAGGTGATGGGCATCCCGTCACTGCCCTTCCTCGTCACGACGCGCATGGTGGCGGCCTTCGTGGCCGTCATCCCCCTCTACGTGGTGGCGCTCTGCGCCTCCTACCTGTCGCCGCGGCTGATCGTCACGCTCATCTACGGCCAGTCGGCCGGCACCTACGACCACTACTTCCTGCAGGTCCTGCCGCCGATCGACATGCTGTGGTCGTTCGCGAAGCTGCTCGTGCTGGCGGTCGCGGTCATCCTCATCCACTGCTACTACGGCTACACCGCCTCCGGTGGGCCCGCGGGCGTGGGTCGTGCGGTCGGCACGGCCATCCGCACGAGCATCGTGACGATCGTCGTGGCCGACTTCTTCCTCAGCTTCGCCATCTGGGGCTCGACGACGACGGTGAGGATCACCGGGTGATGCTCGTCAACCTCCACCACGGCAGCGCCCGCGAGCACAACCGCCTGCTCGTCGCCGGCATCGCCTTCCTGACCGCCCTCGCCCTGCTCATCTGGCTCTCGGTGGCCATCTACAACAAGACCTTCGACCGCGTCACCACGGTCACCGTCAAGGCCGAGCGGGCCGGTCTGCAGCTGGCCAAGTTCGGCGACGTCCGCCTCAACGGCGCGCTGGTGGGCCGCGTGCAGCGGATCGCGCAGGACGGCAAGCAGGCGGAGCTGACGCTGGCCCTGGAGCCCGACGCCGCGGAGCGCATCCCCGCCAACATCAGCGTCGAGATCCTCCCCACGACGCTGTTCGGCCAGAAGTTCGTCGCGCTCGTGCCGCCGACCCGCGCCTCCGGGCGGCTGCGCGACGGCAGCATCATCCCCGCCGATCGCGTGCGCACCAACGTCGAGCTGAGCCAGGTGCTGGCCGACCTGTTCCCCCTGCTGCGCGCGGTGCGCCCCGCCGACCTCAACGCGACGTTGAGCGCCATCGCCGGGGCGCTGGAGGGACGCGGGGCCGACATCGGCGAGACGATGGACAAGCTGGGCCGCTACGTGGGCGAGATCGACCAGTCGCTGCCGACGCTGCGCGAGGACCTGATCGCGCTGGCCGATGTGGCCGACACCTACGACCTGGCCGCCCCCGACCTGCTCGACGTCCTCGACGACGTCACCGTGACGAGCAAGACGATCACGGAGAAGGCAGCCGACCTCGACGTCTTCTTCTCCGACATCACCGGCCTCGCCCGCACCACCACGCGGGTCCTCAACGCCAACGAGCAGAACCTCATCCGGGTCGGGCAGGTGAGCGCCCCGATCGTCCGGTTGCTGGCGGAGTACTCGCCGCAGTTCCCGTGCCTGATCCGCGGTGCGGCGAACTACGAGCCCATCTTGTCGAAGACCTTCGAGGGCAACGTCGTGAAGCAGTACATCGAGTTCTTCCAGCCACAGACCCGCGCCTTCGACGAGCGCGACCTGCCCGAGTACGGCGAGGTGGGGCACGGGCCCTGGTGCGCGGGGTTGCCGAACTTCACGATCCCGACTCCCGGCTTCTCCCTCGACCAGGGCTCCGACATCGACGAGAAGAAGGGCACGCTGCCGGTGCCGAACCTCGGACTCTTCGATCCGATCAGCAGCATCGACAGCGGGTACGCCGGTTCGCGGGCCGAGCAACGCGTCGTCAACGCCCTGCTGGCCGGACGCAACGGTCGCTCGAGCGGTTCCTCCTACGGCGCGCTCGGCTCCCTGCTCTACGGCCCGGTCGTGCGGGTGGGCGGGGGAGTCGGATGAGCACCCGGCCCGACCCGACTCACACCCCGCGGTTCGAGGTGCCCGACCCGCCCGACCCGACGGCTCAGCTGCGCCGTCGCCGCAACCGGGCGACCCGTGCGGCCGCGGTCAAGCTCGCCGTCTTCACGATGGTGTCGCTCCTGGTGACCGGCGTGCTCGCGGTGATCATGGGCAACATCGGCCTGGGCGACCGCACCGAGTACCACGCGATCTTCACCGACGCCTCGATGCTCGAGAAGGGCGACGACGTCCGGGTGGCGGGCGTCAGCGTCGGCGAGGTGCGCAGCGTCGAGCACTACCGACGCTCGATGGCCCGCGTCACCTTCCGCGTCGACTCGAGCGTGGCCATGACGTCGTCCACGCAGGCCGAGATCCGCTTCCTCAACCTGGTCGGCGACCGCTACCTCGCCCTCGAGCGCGGCACCGGCTCGCAGGGCGCCCCCCGTTTGCGGGCCGACGCCACGATCCCGGCCGAGCGAACCCGGCCCGCGCTCAACCTGACGACCCTGTTCGACGGCTTCAAGCCGCTCTTCGCCGCGCTCGACCCGAAGCAGGTCAACGAGCTCAGCATGAACCTCGTGCAGGTGCTGCAGGGCGAGGGCGGCACGGTCCGGAGCCTGCTGGCCCACACGGCCTCGCTCACCGGCACACTCGCCGATCGCGACCAGCTGATCGGCGAGGTGATCGACAACCTCGGGCAGACCCTCGACACCGTGGCCGACCGGCGCGAGCAGCTCGGGTCGCTCATCGTCGAGCTCAAGGACTGGATGAGCGACCTGGCGAAGGACCGTGACACCATCGGATCCTCGCTCGACAACATCTCGCAGCTCACCGTGACGGTGGCCGACCTCCTGCGCCAGGGGCGCCCGCTGGTCAAGGAGGACCTCGACGCCCTGCGCCAGCTGTCGGCCCTGCTGAACCGGAAGGAGAACCGGGCCAACCTCGCGAGCCTGCTCGAGCGGATGCCCGAGACGATGCGCGACCAGACCCGCACCGGCACCTACGGCAGCTGGTACAACTACTACGTCTGCGGCGTCTCGGCCCGCATCCGGCTGCCCGTGATCGCGAACCTCCCGATCATCAAGGAGCTGCAGAAGTACATCGCCGACTTCAAGATCCGCTCCACCGCACCCCGGTGCCAGGACAAGTGATCACCATGAGGACGACGAACCGCATCGCCCGAGCGCGCGAGAGGCGCGTGCTGCGCCTCGGCGTCATCACGCTCGCGCTGATGGTGCTGGTGTCGGCCGCGACCTTCAACCTGGGCAAGTTCCCGGGGTTCCGCGGCACCACCTTCCACGCCGAGTTCAGCGACGCCAGCGGCCTGCGCACCGGCAACATCGTGCAGGTCGGTGGCATCCGCAGCGGCCGGGTGAGCGACATCGAGCTGGTCGGCGATCGCGTGCGGGTGACCTTCGAGCTCGACGGCGACGTCGAGTTCGGCCGCGAGAGCCGGGCGTCGGTGCAGGTGCTCAACCTGCTCGGTGAGAAGTACCTCGACCTGGAGCCTGCCGGGCCCGGAAGCCTGGCCTCGGGGGCCACGATCCCGCTCGAGCGCACCGAGGCCGCCTACGACATCGTCAACGTCTTCTCCGACCTCACCACGACCACCGAGGAGATCGACACCGACCGCCTGTCGCGGGCCCTGAGCACGGTGGCCGAGACGCTGGACGGCGCCGCGCCCGAGCTGCAGGGCGCCTTCGACGGCATCTCGCGCCTCTCGCGCGCGGTGGCCTCGCGCGATGCCCAGGTGCAGCAGCTGTTCCGCAGCACCGAGCAGGTGAGCGGCGTCCTGGCCGAGCGTGGCGAGGACCTCGTCGCGCTCATGCGCGACAGCAGCCTGGTCTTCCGTGAGCTCACCAAGCGCCGCGACGCCGTCCACGACCTGCTGGTCAACGCGCGTTCGCTCGCCCGCGAGCTGCAGGGGGTGGTGAAGGACAACGAGGCGCAGATCGGTCCGGCGCTGGCCGAGGTCGACGGGCTCGTCAGCTTCCTGGTCTCGAAGCAGAAGCGCATCAAGGAGACCCTCGACGCGCTGGGTCCCTATGTCTCGATCCTCAGCAACATCATCGGCACCGGCCCGTGGTTCGACGCCTACGCCTCGAACCTCCTCGCCCTGCCGACCGGCGAGTTCGTCCCGGGGGAGCGATGAGAGCGGTGGCGGGCCTGGTGAGGCTCATCGACAGGAGGGTGCTCGCGCTGCTCGCGGTGGCGCTGCTGGTCGGACTCTGCGTCAACCTCGTGCGATCCCCGGTGGAGATGAAGCGGGTGACGGCGCACTTCCCCCGCGCGGTGAGTGTCTACACGGGCACCGACGTCCGCATCCTCGGCGTGACCGTCGGTTCGGTGACGGCCGTGATCCCGGAGGGCAACTCGGTGCGCGTCGAGATGGAGTACGAGGCCGAGCACCGCCTGCCCGCCGACGCCAAGGCGGTGATCGTGACGCCCACGCTGGTGGCCGACCGCTTCGTGCAGCTGACCCCGGTGTACCCCGGCCGAGGGGCGGTGCTCGCCGACGGTGCCGACATCGCCCTGCCCGACACGGCGGTGCCGGTCGAGCTCGACCGGATCTACAGCAGCCTCCGCTCGCTCACCCAGGCGCTCGGGCCGAACGGCGTGAACGCCGACGGCACCCTCGACAACCTGCTGCGCGCCGGCCGGGAGGCGCTCGACGGCCAGGGAGCCCGGGGACGCGAGACCATCGCGCAGCTGGCGGCGGCAGCGCAGACCTTCGGCGACGGCGCCGGGCCGCTCTTCGAGGCCGTCTCGCAGCTCGCCACGTTCACCGGCACCCTCGCGCAGAACGACCGGCTCGTGCAGGCCTTCGTCAAGGACCTCACCGGGGTGTCGGCGATGCTCGCCCAGGAGAGCGACGAGCTCGACGCCGCGGTCCGCTCGGTGGCGCAGGCGGTGGGCTCGGTCAAGGGCTTCGTCGAGAACAACCGCGACGCCTTCGTCCGCGACGTCCGCAAGCTCACCGAGGTGATGAGCACCATCGCCTCCGAGACCGACAGCATCGACCAGGCGGTGCGCGTGGCGCCCGTCGCGATGGGCAACCTCCTCATGGGCTTCGAGCCGATCAGCGGGTCGCAGAGCTCGCGCGTGGGCATCGGCGGCAACATCTGGGACGCCGACGGGCTGGTGTGCGCGATCGTGCAGCAGAACCCGGCCATGCCCGCCGCGCTCAAGGACACCGCCTGCGACCTCATCAAGGCCCTGGTGGAGCCGGTGGTCGGCAACCTCCCCTTCCTGCCGCCGGAGTACGCCTCGTCGCTGCCCGGCGGGGCGAAGGGGGCGGCGGCCCGGGGCGGCTCGGGGATGGACACCCCCCAGGGCCTGCAGCTCCCCGGAGCCTCCGACGTGCGCTACTCCACCGGTGACGGCGGCGTCGTCGCCCTGCTCGGAGGGGCGCGATGAGCCGGCTGCGCGCCCGGGCGGGCGCAGTGGCCCTCCTGCTCGCCGGCGCGGTGGGCCTGGTCGGTTGCGACTTCGACGGCGCCTACGACCTCCCCCTGCCGGGCCACGAGGTCTCCGCCGACGACGCCTTCCGCGTCACCGCCTACTTCCGCGACGTGCTGAACGTCGTCCCGCGCTCGCCGGTCATGGTCGACGACGTCGTGGTCGGTGAGGTCGAGGAGGTCGAGCGCGCCGGCTGGAACGCCAGGGTGACGCTGCTCGTGCGCAAGGACGTGGAGCTCCCCGACGACACCGTGGCCGACATCCGCCAGGTCTCGCTGCTCGGGGAGAAGTACGTCGCGCTCGAGGCGCCGACCACCACCACCGGCGGACGCCTGGGCGACGGCGACACGATCAAGCTCCCCTCCACCGGGCGCAACCCCGAGGTCGAGGAGGTGCTCGGGGCGCTGTCCTTCCTGCTCACCGGCGGCGGCGTGGCGCAGCTGGGCACGATCACCCGCGAGGCCAACGCCGTCATGTCCGGTCGCGAGGACCGGCTGCGCGACCTGCTCTCCTCCCTCGACGGCGTGATCGGCACGCTCGACGCCCAGAAGTTCGACATCGTGCGGGCCCTCGAGTCGCTCAACAACCTCACCTCCACGCTCAACGCCGAGAAGGACACGGTGGGGGAGGCGCTCGACGCCGTCGGACCCGCGGTCGACGTCCTCGCCGACCAGCACGACGAGCTCGTGGCCATGCTCGGATCGCTCGACGAGCTCGGCCGGGTCGGCACGCGCGTGATCGACGCCAGCAAGGACGACATCCTCTCGGTGCTGAAGGACCTCGGCCCGGTCCTGCGCAAGCTGCGCGAGGCCGACGAACAGCTCGCACCGGGGCTCAACCTGCTGCTGAGCTTCCCGTTCCCGCAGTCGGCGAACGCGATCGTCGAGGGCGACTACGCCGACACCGTCATCCAGGCCGACTTCGATCTGGCGAACCTGTACCGGTCGCTGAAGCTGCCCGAGATCCAGCTGCCCGACCTCGGCGGCGTCATCGACCAGGTCGGCCGCTGCCTGCGCAGCGGCAAGCTCACCAGCACCGCGTGCGCCAAGGTGCTGCGCGACGTCAACCTCGTGCAGGACCTCCAGCGCCAGTGCCGCCAGCCCGCCATCAAGGACGGACCGGTGTGCCGCCTGCTCAACGCCCTGCCCGACCTCGACCTCGGGGGCCTGCTCGACGGCAGCGGCGGCCTCCTCGGCGGCCTCAACGGCCTGATGGGCGGCCTCACCGGATCGCAGTCGTCGTTCACCGGCACCACCGACCAGCTCCTGGGGGCCACATGAGCCGCGGCGTGCGCATCCGACTGATGGCCTTCGTCGTCCTCAGCGCGGTGGGCCTCACCTACGTCACCGCCACCTACCTCGGTCTGGTGGACCGCGTCACGGGCCGCGAGATCGTGGTGAGCGCCCGGCTGCCGGGATCCGGCGGCCTCTTCGAGGGCAGCGAGGTCACCTACCGCGGGGTGAAGATCGGCAAGATCACGCGCATGGAGCCGAGCGCCGACGGGCTCGACCTCACCATGGCCCTGCGCCCCGGCACCCGCCTTCCCCTCGACTCCCGCATGTACGTGCACAACCTTTCGGCGGTGGGGGAGCAGTACCTCGACTTCGAGCCCGTGGACGACGACGGCCCCTTCGCCGCCGACGGCGCGCGGTTCGTGGGCGACGCCACCTCGCTGCCCACCGACGAGGGCGACCTGCTGGTCGACCTGAACCGCTTCGTGTCCTCCGTCGACCAGGACGCGCTGCGCTCGGTGGTCAAGGAGCTCGGGCTCGCGTTCTCAGGTTCCGGGCGCGACCTGCAGCGCCTCATCGACGGCGGCACGGCCTTCATCGACGAGGCGAGCCGCAACACCGACGAGACGATCGCCCTGCTCGAGAACGGCCGCACCGTGTTGCGCACCCAGCAGGGCCAGGGCGAGAACATCCGGCGCTTCTCCCGCGACCTCGCCACGGTCACCGGCACGCTGCGTGCCCGCGACCAGGACCTGCGCACCATCCTCGACGCCACTCCGGGCGCTGCTCGCGCGGTCGACCGCCTGCTCACCGAGCTCGAGCCCACGCTGCCGATCCTCATGGGCGACCTCGTCAGCGTCGGGCAGGTGCTGGTGAGCGAGCTCGACGGCATCGAGCAGCTGCTCGTCACCTACCCGCCGCTCATCGCGGGCGGTCCGACGGGCAGCACCGCCGACGGGTTCGGCCACGTCAACCTGCAGCTCGACTACAGCGTCCCGCCCTGCACGAAGGGCTACCTGCCGCCCTCGAAGTGGCGCTCCACCCAGGACCGTTCCGACGCCGAGGCCGCCGACGTCTCCTGCACGGCCGGTCCGCCGTACGCGATGCGGGGCAGCCGCTACGCGCCCGGCAACCGGAGGGCCGAGGCCGCCTCGCCCGCGCGCGTCTACAGTGACGTCTACGACCCGGCCACCGGAGCGGTGCCGGGTCTCGTGGACGACGACGGCACCCGGATCCGGCTGCAGCAGCCGCAGGATCTCTCGGTGCTCGGAGGGGATGCATGGAAGTGGCTGCTGGTGGGCCCGGTGGCGAGTCGGTGAGCGACACCTCGCGGGTGCGGCTCAACGTCGTCCTCTACGCCGTAGCGGTGATCGGGGTGTGCGTGCTCGTCCTGCTCACGCTCACGCTGGTGCGCCAGTCCGACGACCGTGTCGACGGCGTCGGGGTGAGCGGCGACGCCGGTGAGGACGTCGGCCCGGGCGTCGTCGAGGCGGTACCGCTCGCGTCGAGCGCCGAGCAGGCCCGCACGGCCGACCAGATCGCGGCCGCACGCTCGATGGTCGAGGCGTTCGTCAACTTCGACTACCGCGACCCCGCCCGCACGGTCGATGCCGTGCGCAAGCGTTCCACCGGCACCTTCTTGGCCGAGTACTCCCGCGGTGCCGCCGACCTGCGCCGTCTCGGCACCGAGGCGCAGTCGCAGATGACCGCCCGCGTGGTGTGGACGGGTCTCGTGGCCGGCGACGACGACTCCGCCACGGTGATCGTGGCCACCAGCGGTGCGGTGCGCAACAAGACCACCCGCTTCCGCGACGAGGCGCGCAACTACCGCATCCAGGTCGAGCTCGTGCGCTCGAAGGGCGCCTGGCTCACCAGCGACCTGCAGTACGTGGCGCTCGGGTGAGGCCCGTGACGAGTCCCGTGCGCTCGCGCCGCGCCGCCGACACCGATCCCCGAGGCACTGGAGAACGGCCATGAACGCCTCCTCGCGTCCCCCGCGCCGGCCCGCGTCCTCGCGAGGCGGAACCTCGCGCCCGAAGCGCATCGCCGGTCGCGACACCCCGCTCACCCCCGTCGAGGGCGAGGGAGAGGGTGGCAGCGGCGACACCGCCGCGACCACCGATGCCCCGCGACCGTCGCTCGCGAAGGCATCCGCGTCTGCGACGCCGCGGCGCCGCGAGGAGGACGTCGACCGCTCGCGCGCGCTCTACCCCGTCGGCGTGGAGGTCGAGAGCCACGGCCCCGAGGCGGTCGGACCGCTCGCCTCGCCGCGGGTCACACGGGTGCTCACGGCGGTGATCGGGGTGCTCACCGTCGCGCTGATCGTCGTCGGCGTGCTGCTCTGGCGCCAGGAGGGCGGGGGCGACGGCGAGCGGGCGTCGTCCACCGACCCGAACGGCCTCACGGTGCCCGCCGGGCGGCCCGTGGTGGCCAACCAGCTGCAGGTGCTCGACGGTGTCGACGCCGCGGCCAAGGCCGCGCAGGAGATCGTGTCGATCGACCACACGAAGTTCGCCAGCGAGGTCGACGCGGCAGCGAAGCTGATGACCGCCGACTTCGCGCGCGAGTACCGCGCCACCACCCGCGACATCGAGCGCGACTTCGTCGCCAAGCGCACGACGGTGCAGGCCACCGTGGTCGCGCAGGGGGTGGTGCGGGCCAGTCGCACGCGCCTCGAGGCGCTGGTGTTCCTCAACCAGGTGGTGCGCCGCACGCAGGACGGCAAGCCCGACACCCTCGTGACGCCGTTCAAGGTGCTCGTGACGATGGTGCACACCGACCGCGGCTGGTTCGTCGACGGCCTCGACACCGACGCTCCCGGCGAGGCTGCTCCCACCTCGCCCGCGCCCAGCGTGTCGCCGTCGCCCTCCTGACCCTGCTGGTCCTGCTGGTCCCGCTCCGCCCGGCATCGGCGGTTCCGCCCGATCGTCATCAGCGCGCCCTAGGCTGGACGTGACCTGGGCCACGCGCCGGGCGCCGTCGCACCGAACGTCGACCCGCCGCGCCGACCCGAGACAAGAGAACTAGAACACGTTACAGTTCCGGCGTGGCGGCGAGGAGGCGACGGTGATCCGATGGTGACCGAGTGCGATCTGGTGGTGGTGGGCGCAGGTCCGACCGGCCTCTACGCCGCCTACTACGCGGGCTTCCGCGGCCTGCGCGTGGCGCTCGTCGACTCCCTGCCGGAGCTCGGCGGCCAGATCACGGCCATGTACCCGGAGAAGGCGATCCTCGACGTCGCCGGCTTCCCGAGCATCAAGGGCCGCGACCTCGTGGCCGGGCTCGTGGCCCAGGCGCTGACCGCCGAGCCGCTGCAGCTGCTGGGGCGCACCGCCACCGACCTCGTCACCAGTGAGGACGACGGCGTGCGCCTCACCCTCGACGACGGCACCGAGCTGCAGGCCGGAGCCCTGCTCGTCACCGCGGGCATCGGCAAGTTCAGCCCGCGCCCCTTCCCCGCGGGCGCCGAGTGGATCGGCCGGGGCGTCGAGTACTTCGTGCCGACCTTCGCCCCCTATGTGGGCAAGGACGTCGTGATCGTCGGGGGCGGCGACAGCGCCTTCGACTGGGCGGTGCACCTGGAGCCCGTCGCCCGCTCGGTCACGCTGGTGCACCGGCGCGACGCCTTCCGCGCCCACGAGCGCACGGTGGCGCAGGTGCGCGCCTCCTCGGTCGACATCGTGACCCGCGCGGAGGTCACCGCCCTGCGCGACGCCGCCGGCCGCGGTGGCGCAGAGGCCGAGGAGCTGGCCGAGGTCGAGATCACCGTCGACGGCACCGCGCAGGTGCGCAAGGCCCAGGCGGTGGTGGCGGCCCTCGGCTTCGTCGCCGACCTCGGCCCGCTCCAGCAGTGGGGGCTCGAGACCCACAAGCGCCACATCGTCGTCGACACCGCGATGCGCACGAACCTGCCGCGGGTCTTCGCCGCCGGCGACATCACCGAGTACCCCGGCAAGGTGCGCCTCATCTCGGTCGGCTTCGGCGAGGCGGCCACGGCCGTCAACAACGCCGCCGTCGTCATCGACCCCACCGCCCACGTCTTCCCGGGCCATTCCTCCGAGGGCGGCTGAGCCGCCGCGGCTCGCGTCCCCGCACCCCGACCACCACCCCACCCCTCCACCCTCCGAAGGGAACAACCGATGCGCATCAAGGTCGACTTCGAGCTGTGCGAGTCCAACGGCCTCTGCGAGGCCATGGCGCCCGAGGTGTTCGAGCTGGACGACGACGACTTCCTCCAGCTGCACGCCGAGCACACCACCCCCGAGAACGAGGACGACGTGCGCCGGGCCGTGGCGGCCTGCCCGCGTGCGGCCATCACCCTCGTGGAGGGCGACGCGTGACGACGTCGCTGGAGGGCAGGGTCGCGATCGTCACCGGGGCCGGCGCCGGACTGGGTCGCGCCGAGGCGCTGGCGCTGGCGGCGGCGGGCGCCGACGTCGTCCTCAACGACCTGCCGGGTGCGGCGCACGAGGCCGCCGAGGAGGTGCGCGCCCACGGGGTGCGCGCCGTGGTGGTCGAGGGCGACGTCAGTGAGCGCAGCACCGCGGACGCCATGCTGGCCGCCGCGGTCGACGAGCTCGGTCGCCTCGACGTCGTGGTGAACAACGCCGGCATGACCCGCGACCGGATGCTGTTCAACCTCGCCGACGACGAGTGGGACGCCGTCATCGCCGTGCACCTGCGCGGGCACTTCCTGCTCTCGCGCAACGCTGCCGCCCACTGGCGCGCGCAGGCCAAGCAGAGCCCGGAGGGCCGCGTGGAGGCGAGCGTCGTCAACACCGCGTCCGAGGCCTTCCTCGGCGGCTCGCCGGGCCAGGCCAACTACGCGGCGGCGAAGGCCGGCATCGCCGCCCTCACGCTCTCCACGGCGCGGGGTCTGGGTCGCATCGGCGTGCGCGCCAACGCGATCTGCCCGCGCGCCCGCACCGCGATGACCGCCGAGGTCTTCGGCGAGGACACCTCCGGCCGGACGGTCGACCCGTACTCGCCCGAGCACGTCGCACCGCTGGTGGCCTACCTGGCCTCGCCGGCCGCCGCGCGCATCACCGGCCAGGTGATGGTGGTCTACGGCGGCATGGTCGCGGTCGTCGCGGCCCCCGTGGTGGCCGAGCGCTTCGACGCCAGCGGCGACGTGTGGACCCCCGACGACCTCGACAAGCAGCTCGGCGGGTGGTTCGCCGACCGGGATCCGTCGATCGGCTTCGCCGCCGACGCGATCATGCAGCTGAGCGTCTGAGGGGCGCAGCGATGAGCGACACGAGCAGCGCAGCGCTGCGCTCAGGACGCCTGGCCGGCAAGATCGCGATCGTCACGGGTGGGGCGCAGGGCCAGGGGGCCGAGATCGCCCGCGCCTACGCCGCCGAGGGGGCGCAGGTCGTCATCGCCGACGTCGCCGAGGCGGAGGGCGCCGCCCTCGCCGAGGAGATCGCGGCGAAGCACGGGCCGGGCGTCGTCCACTTCACCCGGCACGACGTCAGCGACGCGGCGTCGTGGACGGCGCTCGTCGCCGAGGTCGCCGAGCGTTTCGGACCGGTGTCGGTGCTCGCCAACAACGCGGGCATTCTCCGCTTCGGCGACATCGAGCGGATGCCGGCCGAGGAGGTCGAGCTGCTGTGGCGGGTCAACCAGATGGGCGTCTTCCTCGGGATGCAGGCCGTGGCCCGGACCATGCGCAAGAACGGCGGCGGCTCGATCATCAACGCCTCGTCGGTGGAGGGGCTCGCGGGCATGCCGTCGTGCACGGCCTACGCGGCCACGAAGTGGGCCATCCGCGGCATGACCAAGTGCGCCGCGATGGAGCTGGGGCCGCGCGGGATCCGGGTGAACTCGGTGCACCCCGGGATGATCGACACCCCGATGACCCGTGTGCACGGGGGCGACGCGGCGATGGAGTTCGGCGCCAGCAAGGTGCCGCTGCGCCGCGTGGGCACGCCGGAGGACATCGCGCCGGTGTACGTCTTCCTCGCCAGCGACGAGTCGTCCTACATCAACGGTGCCGAGATCGCCGTCGACGGCGGCGTCACCAGCACGCACGCCTTCGGCGCCTGAGGCCGCGTGAGGGGGCTCCTCGGCGCGCGGCGATCAGTCGCGCAGGATCAGGTGGATCGCGGTCTCCATGTGCTGCGCGGTCTCGGCGGCGCTCGAGCGGCCGGTGACCCACGAGACGAGGGCCGAGAGCCACACGTCGCCGATCACGCGGGCCACGGCGACGTCCTGCTCGGAGGCCTCCTGCCCGGGCGCTGCGGGTCCGCCGCGCATGGCGTGGGTGACGATGGCGGTCATCGACATGCCGACCACGTGGATCTCGGCGGCCACCGAGCTGTCGGCGAACATGAAGGCGCGGGTGAGCGCCTCGGTGAGTTGCGGATCGCCCTGCATGCCGCGCGACATGCGGCGCAGCACGTGCAGCACGCGGTCGGCGGAGGTGTCGCCCGGCACCTCGCGGGTGGTCACGCGCTGCGCGGCCTCGTCGAACTGTCGACCCAGCGCGGAGACCAGCAGGTGGATCTTCGAGGGGAAGTAGCGGTAGAGGGTGCCCAGGGCGACGTCGGCCTGCTCGGCCACGGCCCGCATCTGCACGGCGTCGAAGCCACCGGCCTTGGCGAGGTCGTAGGTGGCGTCGAGGATGCGCTTGCGCCGGTCGCGCTGCGCCGCGGATCCGAGTTCGTCGGCTGCCGGGTTCGCGATGGTCATCGGACACTCCCTGGGCTGGATGGGAGGGGACGGTTCGCGCCCCCCTCAGCGGTTAGGCTACCGACAGGTAGTGGTCCGACAGCAACACGTTCCACTTCGTTCCGGCCGCTGCGCCCCGAAGGCGCCGCGTGGCCCTGGGCCGTCCGGACCCCCTGCCCCGTGTCCGCCGCGCGCTGCGCCGGCGGTGAGAAGGAGTGAACCCGAGTATGCGGATCGCGATGCTGTCCTATCGCAGCAAGACCCACGTGGGCGGGCAGGGTGTCTACCTGCGCCACCTCAGCCGCGAGCTCACGCGGCTGGGCCACACGGTGGAGGTCTTCTCGGGGCAGCCCTACCCCGAGCTCGACGAGGGCGTGGCGCTCACCAAGGTGCCGAGCCTCGACCTGTACCGCGAGCCCGACCCGTTCCGGGTGCCCAAGCTGCGGGAGTTCCGCGACCTGATCGACGTCCAGGAGTTCGCGATCATGTGCCTGGCCGGCTTCCCCGAGCCGCGCACCTTCTCGCGGCGCATCGCGAAGGTGATGGCCGAGCGGGCCGCCGACTTCGACATCGCCCACGACAACCAGGTGCTGGGCCACGGCATGCTCGACATCGAGAAGCGCGCGGGCATCCCGCTGATCACCACGATCCACCACCCGATCACCTTCGACCGGCGCATCGACATCTCGCAGACGTCCAACCCGTGGCGCAAGTTCACCCTCCACCGCTGGTACGGCTTCCTGCGCATGCAGGCCCACGTGGCCCGCCGGGCGCGCTTCATCATGACGCCGTCGGAGACCTCCAAGCGCGACATCGCCAAGGACTTCGGCGTCGACCCCGCGAAGATGGAGGTCATCCTCCTCGGCGTCGACGAGATGTTCGTGCCGCCCACCGAGCCGCGGGTTCCCGGCCGCATCATGGCGATGGCCAGCGCCGACGCCCCGATGAAGGGCATCTCCACGCTGCTCGAGGCCTTCGCCAAGCTGCGCACCGAGCGCGAGGTCGAGCTCGTGCTCGTCACCCGCCCCGCGCCGGGCGGGCGCACCGAGCGGCTCATCGAGAAGCTCGGCATCGGCGACTCTGTGCGCTTCGCCAACGGCCTCTCGGACGCCGAGCTGGTCGCCCTCATGGGCTCGGCCGAGGTGGCCTGCGTGCCCTCGCTCTACGAGGGCTTCTCGCTGCCCACCGCCGAGCTGATGGCCTGCGCCACCCCGCTCGTGGTGAGCCGCGCCGGCGCCATCCCCGAGGTCGTGGGCGACGACGGCGAGTGCGCCGACCTGGTCGCCCCCGGCGACGTGGGCGAGCTGTTCACGGCGCTCGCGCGCATGCTCGACGAGCCCGAGCGCCGCGCCCGGATGGGTGCCGCCGGCCGCCGACGCGTCGAGGAGCACTTCAGCTGGCGCGCGGTCGCGGTCAAGGTGGCCGCGGCCTACGAGAAGGTGATCGCGGACTTCGCGGCCGAGCAGGCCGCGCCGCAGCGGAAGGGGAACTGAGGATGCTGACCGTCGACTTCGACCGGCTGGGCCTGCGTGCGGGCGACCGCGTGCTCGACATGGGCGCGGGCGCGGGACGCCACAGCTTCGAGATGTACCGCCGCGGCGCCGACGTGATCGCCTTCGACCTCGACGCCGACGAGCTCGCCGGCGTCAAGGACCTCTTCGTCGCCATGGCCGAGGCCGGGGAGGTGCCGCCCGGCGCCGAGGCCGACGTCAAGCAGGGCGACGCCCTGGCCCTGCCCTTCGCCGACGGCGAGTTCGACCGCATCGTGTGCTCGGAGGTGCTCGAGCACATCCACCACGACGTCGACGCGATCAAGGAGCTCGTGCGGGTGCTGCGCCCGGGCGGCACCCTCGCGGTCTCGGTACCGCGCTGGCTGCCCGAGGTCGTCAACTGGCGTCTCTCGCCCGAGTACCACAACGCCACCGGCGGCCACATCCGCATCTACACCGACCTCGAGCTCATCGACAAGGTCACCAAGGCCGGTCGCGCCAACGACGGCACGCCCGGCGCCGCGATGATCTACGAGGGTCGGTCCTACAGCCACGGCCTGCACGCGCCCTACTGGTGGATCAAGTCCGCGGTGGGCGTCGAGAACGACGGGCACCCGCTCGCCAAGGCCTATCACCGCCTGCTGGTGTGGGAGATCATGAAGCAGCCCCTGGCCCTCCGGCTGGCCGGCAAGGTGCTCGACCCGCTCATCGGCAAGTCGCTCGTGCTCTACTTCCGCAAGCCGGAGACCGTGTGAGCGGGGCCGGTGCCGTGCCCGAGGTCCCGCTGGGCCGGCTGCCTTTCGTCGACGGCGTCCTGAGCGCCCAGCAGGTGGCCGACACCGCCGCCGCGATCGCCGCCATGCAGGAGCCCTGGGGAGCCGTCCCGTGGACGACGGGCGAGCACGTCGACATCTGGAACCACGTCGAGGCCGCCATGGCGATGCTCGTCGGCGGACAGGTGGCCGCCGCCGAGCGCGCCTACGACTGGGTGCCCACGATGCAGCGCGCCGACGGGTCCTGGCCGATGAAGATCGTCAACGGTGAGCCGGAGGACGTCCGCGGCGAGGTGAACATGTCGGCCTACTTCGCGGTGGGCCTGTGGCACCACTGGCTGCTGCGCCGCGACATCCGGTTCATCGAGAGGCACTGGCCCTCGGTGCGCGCGGGTCTCGACTTCGTGGTCTCGCTCCAGGAGCCCTTCGGCGGCATCCGGTGGACGCCGGTCGACGACTTCTGCCTGCTCACCGGCAACTCCAGCATCTACCACTCGCTGCGCGCGGGCGTCGCGCTCGCCGACCTCATGGACGACCCCCAGCCCGAGTGGGAGCTCGCCGGTGGTCGCCTCGGCCACGCCGTGCGCGTGCACGCCGACCGCTTCGCCGACAAGTCGTCGTACTCGATGGACTGGTACTACCCGGTGCTGGGCGGCGCCGTGCGCGGTGAGGCGGCCCGTGCCCTGATCGCGCGCCGGTGGGACGACTTCGTGGTGCCCGGCCTCGGCATCCACTGCGTCGACACCAACCCGTGGGTCACGGGCGCCGAGACGTGTGAGCTGGCGATGGCTCTCGACGTGATCGGCGACCACGAGCGTGCGCTGCGCCTGCTCACCGACATGCAGCACCTGCGCGAGGACGACGGCCGCTACTGGACCGGCTGGGTCTACGACGACCCGGCGCGGCGCGCCGACGGCGAGCCGCGCGACGTCCACTGGCCGGTGGAGCACACCACCTACACCGCTGCTGCGGTGATCTTGGCGGTCGACGCGCTGGGCGAGACCTACGGCCGCTCGACCCCGGGCTCGGGCATCATGCGCGGCACCTCGCTGGCGCCGCACTTTGAGGAGTTGGCGCTGGAGTGCGAGTGCGCCGCGAGCACCTCAGGCGAGCGGCTCTCCCGCTGACCCGCTCGTGCGCTGCAGCACCCGCAGCGAGCCCACGACGTCGACCTCGGTGAACGCACCGCTCGCCAGTGCAGGGAGGTAGATCTCCTCGTACGGCGGGCGCCCGCCGTCCGCGGGGTCGGGGAAGACGTCGTGGATGGCGAGCAGCCCGTCGCGCTGCACATGGTGGGCCCAGCCGCGGAAGTCCGCGCGGGCGGGCTCGACGCCGTGGCCGCCGTCGATGAAGAGCAGCGACAGCGGGGTGCGCCAGTGCGCCGCCACCGTGGACGACGCACCGACGACGGCGACCACGTGCTCCTCCAGTCCCGCGCGGGCGATGGTCTTGCGGAACACGCCGAGGGTGTCCATGAGCCCGAACTCGGGGTCGACCACGCTGGCGTCGTGGTGCTCCCAGCCGGCCTGGTTCTCCTCCGAGCCGCGGTGGTGGTCGACCGTGAACACGGTGGCGGGCACGCCGCCCACGCTCCCGACCGCCTGCGCCGCGGCGCCGAGGTACACCGCCGACTTGCCGCAGTAGGTGCCGACCTCGAGCGCCGGGCCGTGCGGAAGGCGCTCGAACGCGATCCGGTGCAGCAGCGCGCCCTCGTCGTCCGGCATGAAGCCCTTGGTGGAGCGGGCGAGCTCGAGAAGGTCGCGCGGCATGGTGTCGGTCACCCGGCCACTCTAGTAAACTGAAACTTGTTCTAGTTCTGCGCGGGCCGCCCGCCGACCCCGAGGGGCACCATGTCGATCCCGATCACCGACGACCAGGTCGAGCTGGCCACCAGCCTGCAGAAGTGGGCGGCCGGGCTCGACCCGATCGCCGCCGTGCGGGCGGCCGAGCACGACGCGGAGGCCGACTTCGCACCCCTGGCCGCCGCCGCGGCGGAGATGGGCATCACCTCGATCGCGCTCCCCGAGGCCGCCGGCGGCGGGGGCGGCACGGTGCTCGACCAGGCGGTGGCCCTGGAGGCCTGCGCCCGCGAGCTCGTGCCCGGCGGCCTGCTCGGCTCCACCCTCGGCACGCTCCTCACCGGGAGGCCCGGCCGCTACGGCGTGCAGGTGCGCGCCGGCGGCGTGGTCTGGGACGGCGGCGGCGCCGACCAGGTGCTGCTCCTCGACCCCGCCGATCCCGCCGATCCCGCAGAGTCCGCAGAGTCCGCCGAGCACGTCGTCCGCGTCGGGGTCGACCTCAGCGCCCGCCACGCCGAGGTGGCACCCGTGGTGCGCCACTCGAGGTGGCAGGATTCGCGCCGCGAACGACTCGCCGTGACCCTCGCTGCGGCCGAGGCCTCGGGAGTGGCCCGCTGGTGCCTCGACACCGCGGTGGCCTATGCGAAGGTGCGCGAGCAGTTCGGCCAGCGCATCGGCTCCTTCCAGGCCGTCAAGCACCTGTGCTCGCAGATGCTCGAGACCGCCGAGTCGGTCACGGCTGCCGCGTGGGATGCGGCGAACGCCGCCGACGCGGCCGCCTCCGACGGCGACGAGCAGTGGGCCTTCGCTGTGGACGTCGCCCGCGTGGTCTGTTTCGACGGTGCGGTCGAGGTCGCGAAGACCTGCGTGCAGGTGCTGGGCGGCATCGGCTTCACCTTCGAGCACGACACCCACCTCTACCTGCGCCGCGCGCTCAGCCTGCGCGCCCTCGTCGGCTCCGCGGACGACGCCGCCCTCGCGCTCGTGGACGCCGCCGTGCGCGGTGTGCGGCGCCGGGTGGACGTCGACCTCGGTGGGCGCGACGACGCCGTGCGCCCGCAGGTGCGCAGCACCGTCGAGCGGATCGCCGCAATGCGCGAGGAGGGGCGCCGAGCGGCTCTCGCGGACGCCGGGTACCTCGCGCCGCACTGGCCCGTGCCCTACGGATTGGGCGCCGACGCCACCCTGCAGGTGGTCATCGACTCCGAGCTCGCCGCCGCGGGCGTGGAGCGGCCGGATCTGGTGATCGCCGGCTGGGCGGTGCCCACCATCCTCGGCCACGGCACCGACGCCCAGCGCGAGCGCTTCGTGCGTCCATCGCTGCTCGGTGAGATCACCTGGTGCCAGCTGTTCTCCGAGCCGGGCTCGGGCTCCGACCTCGCCTCGCTGCGCACCCGCGCCGAGCGCGTGGACGGCGGCTGGCGCCTCTCCGGCCAGAAGGTCTGGACGTCGGTGGCCGACCGCGCCGACTGGGGCATCTGCCTGGCCCGCACCGATGCCGACGTGCCGCAGCACATGGGCATCACCTACTTCCTGGTCGACATGCGCAGCGACGGCATCACGGTGCGGCCGCTGCGGGAGATGACGGGTGAGGCGCTGTTCAACGAGGTCGTCCTCGACGACGTGTTCGGGCCCGACGAGTGCGTCGTCGCCGCGCCGGGCGACGGCTGGCGGCTGGCCCGCACCACCCTGGCCAACGAGCGGGTGGCGATGGCCAGCGCCCGGCTCACCCGGAGCGTCGAGCGCGCCGTCGACCTCGCCGGCGACCCCGGGCTGGGCCTGGGTGTCGTCGACCGCGTCGCAGTCGGCCATCAGGTCGCACTGGCCACCGTGTGCTCGCTGCTGGGCCTGCGCACCACGCTGCGCGCCCTCGGCGGCCACGGCCCGGGGCCTGAGTCGAGCGTGGCCAAGCTGCTCGGCGTCCGCAGTCGTCAGGAGTCGTCTGAGCTGGTGGTGCGCCTGCAGGGCGACCGGCTCGCGCTCGTCTCGGCCGCCGAGCGCCACGCGCTCGAGGACGCCGACCCCCTCGCCGCCGACCTGTGGGAGCAGCTCAACACCCGCTGCCTGTCGATCGCCGGCGGCACCACGCAGATCCTGCGCAACATCGTCGGCGAGAGGATCCTCGGGTTGCCCCGCTGAGTCGCGTCGGGACGACCTCGCTCAGCGCATCGGCGTCCGGCCGGCCTTCTCGGCGCGCCAGCGGTTCCAGTGCCAGTGCAGGAACCGGTCGGTGGCGCGCACCAGGTGCGCGGAGCGGATGGACGGGAAGATGTCGAACGCGTGCTGGGCACCCGGCAGCTCCGCGTAGGCCACGGTCGCCTTGGAGGTGGCACGCAGCGCAGCCACGAACGCACGTGCTTGGCCGACGTTGACGAGCGTGTCGCGCGAGCCGTGGACGACGAAGAAGTCGGGCGCATCAGGCGTGACCCGCAGCAGGGGGCTGGCCGCCTCGAAGTCGGCGTCGCTCGCGCCCGGGGCGAAGATCCGCTTGGCGAGGAAGCCCGCCCGCATCAGCCGGGCGTTGGGCAGCCCGCTCGCGCCCGCCATGTCGTACACGCCGTAGTAGGGCACGGCCGCCTCGACGTGGGTGTCGGCGTCCTCGAAGCCCGGCTGGAAGGCGGGGTCGCCGGGGGTGAGGGCGGCCAGCGAGGCGAGGTGCCCGCCCGCGGAGCCGCCGGTGATGGCGAGGTACTCGGGGTCGCCGCCGTACTCGGCGATGTGCGCGCGCACCCAGGCGATCGCGGCCTTCACGTCGACGATCTGCGCCGGCCAGCGATCGCGGGGGGCGAGGCGGTAGTTGATGGCCACGCACACCCAGCCCTTGGCGGCCAGGTGCTGCATGAGGGGGAGCGCCTGCTCCTCCTTCTTGCCGATCGTCCAGCCGCCGCCGTGCACCTGCAGCAGCACCGGCGCGCCGGAGGCGGGGGTGATCTCGGAGGTGTAGATGTCGAGCATGCCGCGCCCGCCGTAGGCGGTGAACGCGATGTCGCGGTGCACCTCCACGCCGGCCTTGCGGGCCGCCCGGGTGAACGCGAACGGGTTGACGAGGCGGCTCCACGGGGTGGCGAGGTCGGCCGGGCTGGGGGCGGCGTCCAGCTGCTCCACGTAGTCGACACCCAAGCCCTCGGTGAGCGCCTCCTCGGCCACGCGGACGGCGTCGCGACTCTGGCTGATCAGGTGCACCAGGCCCGCGGTGGTGAGTCCGGCCAGTGCGAGCGCGCGGGCGTCGCGTCGTCCGCGCGAGAGCTGCCAGGCGGTGTCGGCCACCGTGGCGCCGAGTACGTGCGGTGCGAGCTCGCCGGTGAGCCATCCCGCGAAGAACGCCGGGATGCCGGCGCGGAAGCCCGGCACCGGGCGGATCGCGTTGGCGGTGAGAGCGGCCGTGACGACCCGGCGACGCAGGAAACCCATGCCTCGACACTAGTGGGGCGCGCCGCAGGCAGATGGCACCTTCCGGGAGAAACTAGAACACGTTACAGTTTGTGTCGTGAGTGCTGTCGTCGCCGTCGAGTCCGAGACCACCGCCGCGGTCCGTGCGGTCGTCGCCGAGGTGCTGGAGCGTGAGAGCGGGCGCGAGTGGGCCACCTGGTCGGCCGCCGGCCTCACTGCGCTGAGCGTTGCGGAGGAGCACGGGGGCGACGGCTTGGGGCTCGCCGAGGTCGCGGTGCTGCTGCGTGAGGCGGGGCGCGCCGGCGTCCAGGTGCCGGTGTGGGAGACGCTCTGCTGTGCCGCTCTCACCCTCGCCATGGCGGGCAGCGACGCCCAGCGCAAGGAGTTCCTCCCCGGCATCGCGTCCGGTGAGCACGTCCTCGCCCCGGCGCTGCGCGAGCCGGGCGTACCGCTCGGCGACCGCGCCGGTGCGCGCTGGCACGAGGGCCGGATCAGCGGCCGCAAGGTCGCCGTCACCTACGCCGAGCAGGCCGTGCGCCTCCTCGTCACCGCACGCGACGGCGACCGCGACGTCGTCGCGCTGGTCGACCCACGCGGTCCGGGGGTGACCCTGCTCGCCTCCACCTCCTCCAGCGGCACCACCCAGCACACCGTCGTCCTGGACGACGCACCCGCCGACCTCCTCGACGACGGCGCCGCCGCGGTGCTCGCCGATGTGGCGCGGGCCGGCCTGAGCGCCCTGGCGGCCGGTGTGCTGGCCGGTGCCCGCGACCTCACCGCGAGCTACGTGAAGGAGCGCCGCCAGTTCGGCCGCGCGCTGGCGGAGTTCCAGGCGGTGTCGCTGCAGATGGCCGACGTCTACATCGCCTCGCGCACGCTCGACCTGGCCGCCGACAACGCGGTGTGGCGGGTGGCCTCGGGCCTACCGGCCGCCGACGACCTGGCGGTGGCCGGCTACTGGGCCAGCCGCGTGGCGCCCGGCGCGATGCGCACCTGCCACCACCTCCACGGCGGTGTCGGTGTCGACATCACCTACCCGCTGGTGGGCTACTCCACCTGGCTCACCGACCTCGCCCACGCCCTCGACACCACGCCCGACCGGGTGCCGGTGGAGAGCGCGGGCACCAAGAACCTCGAGCTCAGCGACGAGCAGCGCGAGCTCAAGCAGCGCGTGCGCGACTACTTCGCCTCCGTCGCGGTGCACGGCGAGCCGGGCGACCCCGGCCCCGACGGCGCCTGGGACCGCCACGGCCCGACCTACCAGCGCCTCATCAGGCAGCTCGGTGACGACGGGTGGATGGGCGTAGGCTGGCCGAAGGAGTACGGCGGCCACGGCCTCGGCGAGATCGAGCAGACCCTCTTCGCCAACGAGGCCCAGTACGCCGACGTCCACCTGCCGGCGGTGACGCTGCAGACCGTCGGGCCCACCCTCATCCGCTACGGCACCGAGAAGCAGAAGGAGATGTTCCTCGCCCGCATCCTCGCCGGCGACGTCCACTTCGCGATCGGCTACTCCGAGCCCGACGCCGGCACCGACCTTGCGGCGCTGCGCACGAGCGCCCGCCTGGTCACCGACGACGGCGACCCGTACTACCTGGTCAACGGCCAGAAGCTGTGGACCACCGGCGGCCACCAGGCCGACTACGTGTGGCTCGCCGTGCGCACCGACCCCGACGCCCCCAAGCACAAGGGCATCTCCATCCTCATCGTCGACACCCGCGACCCCGGCTACTCCTGGACGCCGATCATCACCGCCGACGGATCGCACCACGTCAACGCCACCTACTACAACGACGTCAAGGTGCCCGCCGACATGCTCGTCGGCGAGGAGAACCAGGGCTGGCGCCTCATCACCACCCAGCTCAACCACGAGCGGGTGATGCTCGGCCCGGCCGGTCGCATCGAGGGCCTGCGCGACCGCGTGGTGCGCTGGGCCGACGCCGCCGGCATCCGCGACCTGCCCGACGTCCGGGCGCTGCTGGGGGAGACCACCGCGATCTTCCGGGTCAATGAGCTGCTGAACTGGGCGGTGGCGCGCGCGGCGGCCGACGGCGAGCCGGGCGTCGCCGACGCGTCGGCGTCCAAGGTCTTCGCCGCCGACGAGGTGCAGCACCTGCTGGCCGACCTCGTCTCGCTGGTGCACCGCCACGGCGACGCCGGCGACTCGGCGACGAAGGAGCTGCTCGACTACCTCGACGCGCAGGCCAAGCGCAACCTCGTCATCACCTTCGGCGGTGGTGTCCAGGAGGTGCAGCGCGAGCTCATCTCGATGTTCGGCCTCGGGCTGCCGCGGGTGCCGCGGTGAGCGCCGGCACCGGCGAGCAGACGCAGGAGCTCGTCGCACCCGACGTCCACGCGCACGTGATGGCGGAGGCCGAGCGCATCGCCGCCTGGGGCGAGGCCGCGGAGAGGACCGCCCGCGACGAGGTCAACCAGCCCACCATCAACAACTGGCTCGAGGCGATGGGTCTCGACAACCCGCGCTTCACCGCAGGTGAGGCGCCGCCGTCGATGGCGCAGGTGTGGACGATGTACGGCCTCGGCGGTCGGCCGTCGGAGAACGACCCGCTGCACGCGATGATGCGCGCGCTCACGGACGCCGGCTTCACGGCCGTGCTCGGCACCAACTGCGAGCAGACCTACGACCGCTACCTCCGTGTCGGGGAGCGGGTGCGGGTGACGACCGCCCTCGACTCGGTGGTTGGTCCCAAGGCCACGGGCATGGGTGTCGGCTACTTCGTGACCTCCCGCAACACCTGGTACGTCGATCACGCCGACGGCGAGGCCGAACGGGTCGCGACCATGCTGTTCCGGGTCCTCAAGTTCATCCCGAGGGCACGCGCGTGAGCGGGCCGGTGCGCCCGGTCGTCAACCGCGACAACGCGTACTTCTTCGAGGGAACGAAGGCCGGCGAGCTGCGCATCCAGCGGTGCAACGCCTGTGCCGCACTGCGCCACCCGCCCGGGCCGGCCTGTCCCGAGTGCGGCGCCCTCGACCGCGGCTTCACCGTGGCGGCGGGGGAGGGCACCGTCTTCTCGTACGTCGTCCACCACGCCCCGCAGGTGCCGGGCAAGGCGCTGCCGCTCGTGATCGCCCTGGTCGACCTCGACGAGGGCGTGCGGATGGTCGCCGAGATGACCGGCCCGGTCGAGATCGGCGACCGCGTGCGCGTGGGATGGAACGAGATCGACGACGAGCTGACCCTGCCGATCTGGACGAAGGTGCCCTCATGAGCGCGACGATCGCGGCGGGCACCGTCCTGCCGACGTGGACCCTGCCCATCACTCCCACGCTGGTGGTCTCCACGGCGATCGCCACCCGTGACTTCCAGGACGTCCACCACGACCGCGACATCGCCCAGGCGGCCGGCTCGAAGGACATCTTCGTCAACATCCTCACCTCCACCGCGCTGTGCGAGCGCTACGTCACCGACTGGGCGGGTCATGACGTGGAGATCCGCGGCATCAGCATCCGCCTCGGCGCCCCCGCCTACCCCTACGACACCTTTACCTTCACCGGCGAGGTCGTCGAGGTCGCCGACGGCGAGGCCACCATCAAGGTCGTCGGCTCGGTGTCGCTGGGCGACCACGTCATCGGCACGGTGCGGGTGCGCGCGTGAGCGGGCGCACGCTGTCGGGCGCGGCCGCCATCGCCGGCATCGGCGCCACCGAGTTCTCCAAGGAGTCGGGCCGTTCCGAGCTGCAGCTCTCGGTCGAGGCCGTGCGTCATGCCCTCGACGACTGCGGGTTGACCCCGGCCGACGTCGACGGCCTGGTGACCTTCACGATGGACACCAGCTCCGAGATCGCCGTCGCCCGCGAGCTCGGCATGGGCGAGCTGCGCTTCTTCAGCCGGATCAACTACGGCGGCGGTGCCGCCTGCGCCACCGTGCAGCAGGCCGCGATGGCCGTGGCCACCGGCGTCGCCGACGTCGTGGTCGCCTACCGCGGCTTCAACGAGCGCTCGGGCGACCGCTTCGGCCAGGTGTCGGCCTGGGCCGCGCAGCAGGTGAACACCAACGGTCTCGACAACGCCTGGACCTACCCGCTGGGCCTCAGCACCCCGGCCGCCACCGTGGCGATGCAGGCACGGCGCTACATGCACGAGTTCGGCGCGACCTCCGAGGACTTCGGCCGGGTGGCCGTGGCCGATCGGCGCCATGCCGCCACCAACCCGAAGGCGTTCTTCTTCGAGCGTCCGATCACGCTCGAGGAGCACCAGGCGTCGCGGATGATCGCCGACCCGCTGCACCTGCTCGACTGCTGCCAGGAGTCCGACGGCGCGGTGGCGCTCGTGGTCACCACGGCCGAGCGGGCGCGCGACCTCGCGCAGACGCCGGCGCGCATCGTCGCCGCGGCGCAGGGCTCCGGCAGCGACCAGTTCGTGATGACCTCCTACTACCGCGACGACATCGGCATCCCCGAGATGGGCGTCGTCGGTCGCGAGCTGTGGCGCCAGTCGGGTCTGCGCCCCGCCGACCTGCCGATGGCGATCCTCTACGACCACTTCACGCCGTACGTGCTCATGCAGCTGGAGGAGCTTGGCTTCTGCGGGCGCGGCGAGGCGCCCGACTTCGTCCGCGACGGGGCCCTCGAGGTCGGCGGTCGACTGCCGATCAACACCCACGGCGGTCAGCTCGGCGAGGCCTACATCCACGGCATGAACGGCATCGCCGAGGCGGTGCGCCAGATCCGGGGCACCTCGGTCAATCCCGTGCCGGACGTCGAGCACGTGCTCGTCACGGCCGGCACCGGCGTGCCGACCAGCGGCCTGATCCTCGCGACCTGAGGGGCGATCGGCCGTGGCGGATCAGCGCTCGGGCGGCTCCGGACCGTCGCGGTCGGCCAGGCCGATGCCGAGCGCGACGCCCATGAGCACCCCGAGCACCAGCAGGACGACGTGGTCGGTGGCGAACCACAGGATCACGCCTGCGAGGCTGCCCAGGCCCAGCCAGGTGAGGTTCACCCCTGCGACGGTAGCCGGGCCCGGGTGAGCGCGCGGGCGATCGCGCTGCCGGCCCGCGCGACGCGAGGTGCCCAACGGCCGGTCCCTGCGCCCCGTCGTCCCGGTGCTGTGCCACGATGAACCCACGAGCACGCGTGCTCCGGGGTCGGTGCAATTCCGAGCCGGCGGTGACAGTCCGCGACCCGATGGCAGCCAGTCATCGGTTGACCAGGTGGGATTCCTGGACCGACGGTGAGAGTCCGGATGGGAGGATCACGCGATCGCGCTCGGCGTCGCCCACTCGGGCGCGCCCGGCGCACCTGCCATCCCCGGAGCCGTGTCACCCCACGACCCGGAGACCAGCAGTGACCACGCCCCCGCACCTCGACGCCGCGCAGTCCGCGAGCCCGCGCGAGATCGACGCGCTGCGCCGCGCTCTCGCCCTGGCCGTCTCGCCCGAGGTGCCTCTCCACCCGAACCCGCGCGTGGGCTGCGTGCTGCTGGCCGACGACGGCACGGTCGTCGGCGAGGGCTTCCACCACGGCGCCGGCACGCCGCACGCGGAGGTGGAGGCGCTGGCGGTGGCCGGCGATCGCGCCAGGGGCACCACCGCGGTGGTCACCCTCGAGCCCTGCAACCACACCGGCCGCACCGGCCCCTGCGCGCAGGCGCTCATCGCCGCCGGGGTGCGCCGTGTCGTGGCCGCCCAGCGCGACCCCAATCCGCTCGCGGAGGGCGGCGCCGCGACGTTGCGGGCCGCCGGCATCGAGGTCGTCGTCGACGCGCTCGCCGAGGAGGCCGAGGCGATCAACCCGGCCTGGACCTTCGCCCACCGCCACGCCCGACCGTTCGTCACCTGGAAGTTCGCCGCCACCCTCGACGGGCGCAGCGCGGCGGCCGACGGCACCTCGCAGTGGATCACCTCGCTGCCCGCGCGCCGCGACACCCACCGTCTGCGCGCCCTGGCCGACACCATGCTCGTCGGCACCGGCACGGTCGTGGACGACGACCCGCGCCTCACCGTGCGCGACGCCGCCGACCGGCCGCTGGCCACCCAGCCGCTGCGCGTGGTGATGGGGGAGCGGGACCTGCCGTCGTCCGCGCGGGTGTTCGGGACGGATGACGGCGCCACCCCGGCACTGCACCTGCGCACGCGCGACCCGCTGGCGGCACTGCGCGCCCTCTATGCCGAGCACGACCGGCACCACGTCTTCCTCGAGGGCGGCCCGCGCCTGGCCGCCGCCTTCGTCACCGCCGGCCTCGTCGACGAGGTCGTCGCCTACCTCGCCCCCGCCCTCCTGGGCGCGGGGGCCTCCGCGATCGCCGACCTCGGAATCGCCACCGTCGCCGACACGTTGCGTCTGCGCCTCCTCGACACCGCAGTGGTCGGCGAGGGCGCGGAGGCGGTCGTGCGGCTGACCCTGCGCACCACCCCCACCACGAAGGGAGACCACTGATGTTCACCGGGATCATCGAGGAGCTCGGCACCGTCGCCGCCATCGAGCAGCAGGACGACGCCGTGCGCCTGACCATCGCGTGCGAGACCGCGCTGTCGGACGCCGGCCTCGGCGACTCGATCGCCGTCAACGGCTGCTGCCTCACGGTCGCCGAGCGCACCGAGGCGACCTGGACCGCCGACGTGATGGCCGAGTCCCTCAACCGCACGAGCCTCGGCGGCCTCGCCGTCGGCGACCGCGTCAACCTCGAGCGCGCGGTCACCGCGGAGAAGCGGCTCGGGGGTCACATCGTCCAAGGCCACGTGGACGGCGTGGGCGAGGTCGTCTCGCGCACACCGAGCGAGCACTGGGAGGTCGTGCGCCTGTCGCTGCCCGCGGGGCTGGGGCGCTACCTGGTGGAGAAGGGCTCGATCACCGTCGACGGCATCTCGCTCACCGTCGTCGACGTCGACGACGAGACCTTCTCGGTCAGCCTCATCCCCGAGACCCTCGCCCGCACGACGCTCGGCTTCCGAGCACCCGGCGACCGCGTGAACCTCGAGGTCGACGTCATCGCCAAGCACGTGGAGAAGCTGGTGCGCGCCTACACGGCCGCGCCCCGCCGCGACGCCGACAGCACCAGCAGCAACGAGGAGGAGTGACATGACCACGCGCGTACGCATGGACCCCGTCGAGCGGGCGGTGGCCGACATCGCCGCGGGCAAGGCCGTCGTCGTCGTCGACGACGAGGACCGCGAGAACGAGGGCGACATCATCTTCGCGGCCAGCAAGGCCACCCCGGACCTGATGGCGTTCACCATCCGCCACTCCAGCGGCGTGATCTGCGCGCCCATGCCGGGCGAGATGCTCGACCGCCTCGAGATCCCGCTGATGACGCCCCACAACAAGGACGCCTACCGCACGGCCTACACGATCTCGGTCGACGCCCGCGACGGCGTCAGCACCGGAATCTCGGCGGCCGACCGGGCCCACACCGTGCGGGTGCTCGCCGACTCGGCCACCGAGCCGTGGGAGCTCACCCGCCCGGGCCACGTCTTCCCCCTGCGGGCTCGCAAGGGCGGCGTGCTCGTGCGCCGCGGCCACACCGAGGCGGCCGTCGACCTCTGCACCCTCGCCGGGCTGACCCCCGCCGGCGTGCTGGTCGAGGTCGTCAACGACGACGGCACCATGAAGCGCGCGCCCGAGCTGCGCGCCTTCGCAGACGAGCACGGCCTGGCGATGATCTCCATCGAGGACCTCGTGCGCTACCGCCGCCGCGTCGAGACCCACGTGCGCCGCGAGGCCGAGACCCGCCTGCCCACCCGTCACGGCGAGTTCACCGCCGTGGGCTACACGATCACCGTCGACGGCAGCGAGCACGTGGCGCTGGTGCACGGCGACCCGGCCACGCTCAACGACCACGGCCCCGTGCTCACCCGCGTGCACTCCGAGTGCCTCACCGGCGACGTCTTCGGCTCGCACCGCTGCGACTGCGGGCCGCAGCTCGAGGAGGCCCTCGAGCGCATCGTGCAGAACGGCTCGGGCGTGCTGGTCTACCTGCGCGGCCACGAGGGTCGCGGTATCGGCCTGGTCGCCAAGCTGCAGGCTTACCAGCTGCAGGACGGCGGCCGCGACACCGTGGACGCCAACCTCGACCTCGGCCTGCCCGCCGACGCCCGCCACTACGGTGCCGCCACGCAGATCCTCAAGGACCTCGGCGTCTCCGAGGTGCGCCTGCTCACCAACAACCCCGACAAGGTGAGCGACCTCGAGGCCTACGGGATCACCGTGACCGACCGGGTGCCGTTGACGCCGCGCCCCAACGACCACAACATCGACTACCTGCTGACCAAGCGCGACCGGATGGGCCACCAGCTGCCCGACCTGCCCGAGCACGCCGCGCAGCCCGCCACCGAAGGAGCCCACTGACATGGCCGGACACGGCGCCCCCGAGATCGCCCCCGTCGACTGCCACGACCTGCGCGTGGCCGTGGTGGCCGCGAGCTGGCACCAGCAGGTGATGGACGGCCTCATCGCCGGCGCCCGCCGGGCCTTCGACGACCACCGGGTCGAGGCACCGGCCGTCGTCCGCGTGCCGGGCACCTTCGAGCTGCCCGTGGCGGCGGCGGCCCTGGCGCCCACCTACGACGCCGTCATCGCGCTCGGCGTCGTCATCCGCGGCGGCACCCCCCACTTCGAGTACGTCTGCTCGGCCGCCACCGACGGACTCACCCGGGTCTCGCTCGACCACCACATCCCGATCGGCTTCGGGGTGCTCACCTGCGACGACGAGCAGCAGGCCCTCGACCGGGCCGGCCTCGAGGGCTCGAAGGAGGACAAGGGCTACGAGGCGTCCTCCGCCGCCCTGCAGACCGCGGCGACGCTGCGCCGCATCAAGCGCGGTCACGGTCTCTGAGCGCTCGACCGCGGCCCCGCCCCGGCGCCACTGAGACCGGGGCGGGCCGCGGCGACGCCACGCCGTAGGCTCGTCGCCTGTGAAGACGTTCGACGAGCTGTTCGCAGAGCTCAGTGAGAAGGCCGCCACGCGACCCGAGGGCTCCGGCACCGTCCGCGCGCTCGACGCCGGCGTCCATGCGATCGGCAAGAAGCTGATCGAGGAGGCCGCCGAGTCCTGGATGGCCGCCGAGCACGAGGGCCCCGAGGCCACCGCGCTGGAGATCAGCCAGCTGCTCTACCACGCCCAGGTCCTCATGATCGCGAGCGGACTCACGCTCGAGGACGTCTACACCCACCTGTGAGGCACGACCCCGCCATGCTCAAGATCGCCGTCCCCAACAAGGGCGCCCTCTCCGAGGCCGCCTCCACCATGCTCCGCGAAGCCGGCTACGCCCAGCGCACCGACTCCAAGCAGCTCACCAAGCTCGACCCCGACAACGGTGTCGAGTTCTTCTACCTGCGACCCCGCGACATCGCCGTCTACGTCGGCGAGGGCACGCTCGATGCGGGCATCACCGGCCGCGACCTGCTGCTCGACTCCCGCGCCGACGCCGGCGAGACCCTCCAGCTCGGCTTCGGCCGCTCGAAGTTCCGCTTCGCCGCGGTGCCCGGCACCGTGAAGGACGTCGACGACCTCGCCGGCAAGCGCATCGCGACCTCCTACGCCGGTGTCGTCGGCCGCTTCCTCGCCGAGCGCGGCATCGAGGCCACTGTGGTGCGCCTCGACGGCGCGGTCGAGACCAGCATCCAGCTCGGCGTGGCCGACGTGATCGCCGACGTCGTCGAGACCGGCAGCACCCTGCGCAACGCCGGCCTCGAGGTCTTCGGCGAGGTGATCCTCGAGTCCGAGGCCGTGATGATCGCTCGCGAGGACGCGGACGCCGGGCTCCTCGAGGTGTTCGTGCGCCGTCTGCAGGGCGTGCTCGTGGCCCGCGCCTACGTGATGATGGACTACGACATCCGCGTCGAGAACGTCGAGAAGGCGATCAGCCTGACGCCCGGTTTCGAGAGCCCCACCGTCAGCCCGCTGCACCGCGAGGGTTGGGTCGCCGTGCGCTCGATGGTCGAGCGTGCGAGCGCCCAGCGGGTCATGGACGAGCTCTACGCGTTGGGCGGGCGTGCCATCCTGACAACGGACATCCACGCCTGCCGGCTCTGACGGCCGACCGTCCGCCAGCCCGCCTCCCGCGCGAGAAGGAGATCACGTGAGCGACCCGCAGCCCGTCGTCGCCCCGCCGCTTCCCCGCACCTGGCGCCCGCTCGGGCCGCGGCTTCTCGCCCCCTTCTTCGGTCTGTTCCTGGTGGGGGCCTTCGCCTTCCTCTGGGTCAACTTCGACGACGCCACGCGCGAGGGGGTGAACATCTGGCAGCGCCTCACGATGTTCGCCCTGATCGCCGGTGCGCTGGTGCTGCTCAACGCGATCGCCCGCTCGCGCATCACCGCGAGCCCCGACACCCTCACGATCGTCAACGGCTACCGCAAGCGCGTGCTGCCCTGGGGTGAGGTCGGGCCCGTCCGGTTCCCGCAGGGGGCGCCGTGGCCGCACCTCGACCTCGGTGACGGCGAGAAGCTGCCGATGATGGGTATCCACGCCTCCGACGGCGCCCGGGCGGCGTCGTCGATCCGCGAGCTCCGCGCGGTCGTCGCGGCACATCGTCCGGCGAGTTCCGGCGCAGCGGCGCCGTCCTCGGCGGACCCGTCCCCGCAGCAGCCGCCCCGCGCCTGAGGCGTTCGCGCGGCGATCAGAGCGCGCGGATCCCCCAGCGGGCGGCCACGGTGTCGCCCGGCTCGATCACAGTGAGGTCCTCACCGGAGTTGAACGCGTCCGGTGGTGCGGTCATCGGCTCGACGGCGACGCTCACCCGGGGAGTCGCGGTGTCGTCGGCCGTGTAGACCTGCAGCCAGCGGTGCTGCTCGTCGACCCACAGCGCCACGCCGGTGGCGGCGGCCCGCAGCCGCACCTCGGCGCGGCCGTCGTCCTCGCGGCGCAGATCGGTGTAGGCATGGTTGAGCACGGTGGCGCCGAGCAGGGCGCCGTCGACGAACGCGTCGTGGGCCTCCCGCCAGACCGGGAGCAGGCGCTCGTCATCGGTGAGCAGCCTGGTGGTGGCCGGCAGCGTGAGCTCCCACCCGTCGCACGGCCCCTCGCCCGCGAGCAGGTACGGGTGGGCGCCCGAGGCGTAGGGGGCGCGGGTGTCGGCGAGGTTCGTCGCCTCCTGGACGACGGTCAGGCCGCCCTCGTCGAGCGCGTACGTCGTCCTCAGGGCCAGCGCCCACGGGTAGCCCGTCTGCGCGGGGAGGAAGTAGCCGAGCACGATGCGGGTGTCGGTGCGCTCGAGCACCGACCACGACACCCAGCGCACGAGTCCGTGCGAGGCGTTGTGTCGCTTGGGCTCGGTGAGGGCCAGCTGCTGGTCGGCGCCGTCGAAGCGGTAGCGACCGTCGCGGATGCGGTTGGGCCACGGAACCAGCAGCTGGCCGCGGCCACCCGCCGGCATCGTCGCGTCGGGGACGCCGTCGACCAGGTCGCGGCCGGCGTGCCGCAGCGAGGCGAGCACCCCGCTCTGGGTGACGACGGCCTCGTAGCCGTGGGCCGACAGGGAGTACTGCTCGCCGGTGGGTGCGCTCACGGTCCCGAGCCTAGTGCGGTCGCGGGGTCCGGCTGAGGGCGCTCTTCTAGGCTCAGGTCATGAGTAGCAACGTGAGCGCCTCCGCCACCATCGCCGCGCCCGCCGACGTGGTCTTCGCCATCTTGTCCGATGCGCGCCAGCACCCCAGGATCGACGGCTCGGGCACCGTGCTCGGCCTCGCCCAGGGGCCCGATCGCCTCGAGCTCGGCTCGAAGTTCGCGATGCGCATGAAGATGGGCGCGAAGTACCAGACGCCCAACACCGTCGTGGAGTTCGAGCCCGGACGCCGCATCGCCTGGAAGCACTTCGCTCCGCACCGCTGGCGTTACGAGCTCGAGCCGCTCGGCGACGCGAGCACGCGCGTCACCGAGACCTGGGACATCTCTCGCTGGCCCATCGGCGCTCGCCAGGTGCTGCGCGCGATGTTCGCCGAGAAGACCAGGGCCGGTATCGAGCAGACGCTCGTGAAGCTCGCGGAGGCGGCTGAGGCCGACGCCGGCCGCTGACGGTCGTCGCCGGCTGGGCGCCGGCTGGGCGGCGCCCCGGCGGCAGTGGGAGGTCTCAGGTCGTCACGACGAGATCGGCGGCCGCCCGCGTGCCCTCGCGCCGGTACAGGGCGTCCTCGTCGCGCACCCAGGCGTCGCGGTGCACCAGCGAGGCCTCGCCGTCGCGCTCGATCCAGCGTCGGCGTCGCACGGCGGGGTCGGCGTCCACCCACACGAGTGCCGTGACCAGGTCGCGGTAGCGCCGGGCGAACGACCCGACCCCCTCGAGCACCAGCAGCGCCGGTGGCTCGACCTCGACGTCCTCGGCCCATGCGTCGGCGAGCCAGTCCCAGCGACGGTAGCGGCCGGGACGCCCCTCGGCGAGCGGCCTCAGGAGCCGATCGACGGACTCCGCGAGGCCGGGCAGGCCCGCCCATCCCTCGAGCATCGTGTCGGTGGCGATGACCAGGGCGGGCGGCTCCCGCGCGGCGAGCGCAGCGGCCAGCGTGCTCTTCCCGGCCCCCGTCGGGCCGTCGATGCAGAGGAGGCGGCTGCCGCCGAGGGTGGCGGGGCGACGGGCCAGCGCCCGTACGTCGTCCAGCGTCGTCGGCGTCACGTCGACCGACGCTAGCGGGCCGGGTGCCGCCGGAGAGAGGCGCGCGCCGACGTGGCTATCCTCGCGCCTGACGACGACCGAGCGCCGGCCGCGGGCGCGGCGCGAGGAGGGGATGACGATGGCTCATCGCGGGAGCATCGGGCACCACCGACGGGGCGCGCGGTGATGCGCCACTTCGCCCACCTGGACGACGAGGTGCGCGCGCGCATCTTCCGTCGCCCGCCGGAGGGCGTCGACCTCGACGGCCCGCGTGACCGGATCGCCCTCGCCCTGGGCGGCACCCTCTACATGCCCGCCACCCGCCCCGACCTGCTCGCCGACCTGCGCCGGTGCGTCGCCCAGGGCGTCACCTCGGTGGTCTGGTGCCTGGAGGACGCGATCGAGCACGCAGCCGTGCCGGAGGCCGAGCGGGCCGTCGTCCGCGCGCTCACCCGGCTCGACCGCGACCCGCTCGCCAACGCACCGCTGGTCTTCGTCCGCGTGCGCGACGAGCAGCAGATCAGCCGTCTCGTCGCCGCGCTCGGACCGGCCGTGCGCCGACTGGCCGGGGTCAGCCTGCCCAAGGCCGATCTCGAGCGGGCCGAGCCGATGCTGGCCGCGGTGCGCGATGCCTCCGTCGACCTGGAGCGGCCGCTCTACGCGATGCCGATCCTCGAGAGCGACCGCATCGCCTTCAACGAGACCCGGCGCGACGAGCTGCCCCGCCTGGCGCGGCTCTTCGACCTCTACGACGAGCACGTGCTCTGCGTGCGGGTGGGCGGCACCGACCTGTCGGGCGTCTTCGGGCTGCGGCGCGACCGTGACACCACCATCTGGGACCTCGCCGTCGTGCGCGACGCGGTGGCCGACATCGTCAACCAGTTCGTGCGCCACGGCGACCGCGTCGTCAGCGGCGCGGTGTGGGAGCACGTGTCGGGCCAGCGACTCTTCAAGCCGCAGCTGCGCAACACCCCCTTCGAGCAGCAGGGCGCCTCCACCCTGCGCGGACGGCTGGTGCGCGACCACGTCGACGGCCTGCTGCGCGAGGTCAGCCTCGACCGCGCTAACGGGCTGCTCGGCAAGACCGTCATCCACCCCACCCACGCCCCGATCGTCAACGCCCTGCTCACCGTCCACCGCGACGAGTGGGACGACGCCTGCGCGGTGCTCGAACGCGCGACCGCCGGGGGAGTGCTGCCCTCGGCCGGCGGCGGCATGAACGAGGTCGGCCCGCACCGCCGCTGGGCCGAGGGCGTCGTGGCCCGTGCCGACGTCTACGGCGTCCTCGCCGAGGACGCCGCCCTCGTCGACCTGCTCGCGCAGGGACAGGAGGCCGTGTGGCGCTCCCTGGGGGTCACCGCGGCGGAGGGCGTGTCGTGAGCCCGACCGAGCGCTCGGATCTCGCGGGAACCTCGGACCTCGCGTCGGTCGTTGCCGGAGCCCTCGTCGTCGACGGCGCGATGGATCCGGCGCTGGAGGCGCTGGCCGGGCTGGCCCTGCGGGACAACCCCCGCCGCGCGCACCTCGTCGTCTCCCGTGTGCTCGGCAAGCACCTCCCCGTGGCCCCCGGTCGCATGCGGGCCAGCGCCGAGCAGCTGGCCGACCTGGTGCGCGGGTGCACCCCCGACGCCGCGTCGACGCTCGTCCTCGGCTTCTGCGAGACCGCCACCGGGCTCGGCCATGCCGTCGCCCGGGCGCTCGACGCCGACTACCTCTCCTCGACGCGTCGACCCGTTCCGGGCCGAGAGGCCTGGCTGTCGTTCGAGGAAGCGCACTCGCACGCGACCTCCCACCACCTCCAGCCGGGCGAGCACCTCGACGTCGCCACGCTGCGCCCCGTCGTCCTCGTGGACGACGAGCTGACCACGGGAGCGACCGCGCTCGACGTGATCGCGCGGCTCGAGGAGCGCGGACACCGCGACCACTACGTCCTCGCCGCGCTGCTCGACGCGCGCGGCGACGACGCGCGGAGGGTGTTCGAGGCCCGGGTGCGTGAGATGGGTGTGGAGGTGCGGGTCGTGGCCCTCGTGCAGCGGCCGCTGGCACTCGTGCCGGACGCCCTCGAGCGGGCGCGGGCGCTGCGCGCGACCCTGCCGCCGGCGGCCGATCCACCGACGTCGGCTCCGGGTCTGCTGCGCTCCCACCACGACTGGTGGCCCCTCGAGGTCCCTGTCGACGCCCGCGGCGGGCTCCGCCCGGAGCAGACCGCTCGACTGCTGGAGGAGGCCGACCGGGTGGCCGCCCGGCTCGCGCGAGCGGTGGTGGGCAGCGGGGCGACACTGGTGCTCGGCGCGGAGGAGCTCATGTTCCTGCCTGCCGTGATCGGCGAGCACCTCGCCGAGCGCCGTCGCGACCTCGAGGTCGTCGCGCAGTCGACCACCCGCTCACCCGCGGTCGCAGCGGACGTCGACGGCTACGCCATCCGCCGCACGCTGAGCTTCGCCGCACCCGACGATCCGGCGCGGATCGCCTTCCTGCACAACGTCGTCGACCCCGCGCGGAGGCCTTCGGCAGACGGCGGGCCGGAGGCCCCGGCCCGCCCCTACGTCGCGATCGTCCTCGTCGTCGACGCCTCGCTCCCGGCCTGCTCCGAACTCGTCGCCGCGCTGCGTCCCTTCGCCGACGCCGTCCACGTGGTGAGCGTCGGCGTGCGTCGCGCGTTCGGTTCGTACGCCGCCGAGGAGGTCACCTGGCTGCTCTCGGACCTCTCGCACGAGCAGCTCGAGCTGTCCACCGAGCAGCGGGAGCGGGCGATCCAGGGCGGTGTCTCCTACGCCGAGATGCTGCCGCAGGAGCACGAGCCCGACGACGCCTACCTCGAGCTCTTCCACCGCTCGCTCGAGCGCTCGGCGCGCCGCGTGGCCGTCGACACCGCGGTGCTGGCCGAGTTGCTGCTGCGTCGCCACGCCCTCCGCGGCGTCGAGCCGGTGCTCGTGTCGCTGGCGCGTGCCGGCACGCCGGTCGGCATCCTGGCCCGGCGCTACGTCCGCGCCGCCCATCGGCGGCACCTGTCGCACTACGCGATGTCGATCATCCGCGGCCGGGGCCTCGACGAGGTCGCACTGGCGCGGGTGCTCGAGCACCACCCGCCCGCCGCGATCGCCTTCGTCGACGGGTGGACGGGCAAGGGGGCGGTGCAGCAGCAGCTGATCGCCTCGCGGGAGCGCCTCGTCGCGGCGCGGGGCGACCTCGCCGACCTCGACCCCGAGCTCGCGGTGCTCGCCGACCCCGGCGGCTGCACCTCGCTGTTCGCCACGCGCGAGGACTACCTCGTTCCGTCGGCCTGCCTCAACGCCACCGTGTCCGGTCTGGTGTCGCGCACGGTGCAGCGCCCCGACCTCATCGGGCCCGAGATGTACCACGGCGCGAAGTACTACGCCGAGCTTGCCGCCGTCGACCAGTCGGCCGCCTTCCTCGACGCGGTCAGCGCCCACTTCGCCGACGGCGCCGCCGCGATCGCCGACGAGGTCGCGACACGGCTCGCCGAGCCGGTCGTGCGCACCCCCACGTGGGCGGGGCAGGCCGAGGTCCGCCGGCTGGCCGAGCGCCACGGTGTCGACGACCTCCACCGCATCAAGCCGGGCGTGGGCGAGACGAGCCGCGTACTGCTGCGGCGGGCGCCGTGGAAGGTGCTCGTCCACCCCGACCGCCTCGACGGGCTCGACCACGTGCTCGCCCTCGCAGCCTCACGCGGCGTCGCGGTCGAGGAGGACGACGAGCTGGTCTACGCCTGCGTCGGCCTGGTGCGGGCGGTGCGCCCGTGACCCTCGTGGCGCTCGACCTCGACCGCACCGTCATCTACTCGGCCTCCGCCGTTGCCCTCAGCGAGCCGGCGGTCGCGGTGGAGGACCTCCGCGTGGTCGAGGTCCACCGCGGTGCGCCGAGCGCGTGGATGACCCACCGCTCCTGGACGCTGCTCGGCGACCTCATGCGGCGGGCTCGCGTCGTCCCCGTCACTACGCGCGACCTGGACCAGTACGGGCGCATCATGCTGCCCGTCGTCCCCGAGGTGGCGCTGTGCGCGAACGGAGCGGTCCGCCTGCTCCACGGCCACGTGGACGACGGGTGGGCGCGGCCGTCCGCCCCGGCCGGCCCATCGCCGACCGCGCCGCTGGCCGCCGCGTTCGCGCTCCTGCAGGAGGTGGCCCGCGAGCCCTGGGTGTCGCGCACGGCGACGGTGGCCGATGCGTTCTGCTACCTCGCCGCCACCGGTCGCACCGCCATCCCCGCGTCGTGGACGACGGAGCTCACCGCGCGCTGCGAGCCGCTCGGGTGGTCGGTCTCCGTGCAGGGCCGCAAGGTCTACCTCATGCCGGCCGGTCTCACGAAGGCCGCGGCCGTGGAGGCGGTGCGGCTCGGCGCCGGGGAGCCGCTGCTGGCCGCCGGCGACAGCCTGCTCGACGCCGAGCTCCTCGAGCTCGCGGACGCCGCCGTCCGACCGGCCCACGGTGAGCTCCACGACCGCGACTGGCTCCGGCCCGGGCTGGCCGTCACGTCGGCGCCCGGCGTCCACGCGGGTGAGGAGATCCTCGCGTGGCTGCTCGACCACCCGCTGGTGGCGGGCGAGGCGAGGCGAGGTCAGCTGACGAGGCCCTGACCGCGGTAGGTCGGCACCGCGGCGACGAACTCCTCGCCCTGCAGCAGCATCACCTGCGCCACGTGCTCGAAGGGCTCACCCGACTTCGCGTGGCGCAGCCACACGAGGTCGCCGATCGCGAGGCGGGTCGCTCCCGCACCCACGAGCGGGGTCTGCACCTCGCCGGCGCCCTCGAGCGGGGTGAGCCGCAGGCCGGCCGGGGCCCACGGGGTGGGGGCGCGATCGGCGCCGGTGGGGCCCGAGGCGATGAGTCCGCCGCCGTGCACGGTCGCCGTCGCGGCATCCGGACGACGCGTCACTGGCACGCCGAAGAAGGCCGCCGGCGCAGGGGAGAAGGCGCCGTAGCCGTCGAAGAGGGTGGGCCCGAGCAGCCCCGAGCCGGCGCTCACCTCGCTCACGACCGGATCGGCCGCGCTCGACTCGAGCGATCCGGTGCCGCCGGCGTTCCAGAGGCCGATGTCGCCCACCGCCAGGGTGAGGGCCTCGGCGATCGCCTGGCGGCGCACCACCAGCTGCTCGATCGAGGCCTTCTTGATCCGACGCACCACGGCGGACCGGGCACGGGCGCCGGGGACCGCGTCTGGCACGCCGGCGACCTGGCCCTCGTAGGTCATCACCCCGGCCAGGCGGAAGCCCGGCCGCTCGGCGATCGTGCGCGCGAGCGCCACCACCGAGCCGACGTCGCGCAGCGGCGAGCGCCGCGGGCCGACGGCTTGACCCGCCCAGCGCAGGCCGGCGTCGATGTCGATCGCCACCCGCACCGGCACCGCGGTGGAGGACCGCAGCGCGTCGACCGCGTCGAGGTGCGCCACGTCGTCGACCATCAGCGCGATGCGCGAGGCGGCGCGGGGCGAGGCCACCAGGGAGGCCAGCGCCGCACGATCGAGGCTCGGGTAGGCCACGAGGACGTCGTGGCTGATGTCCTGCTCGACCAGCCAGAGTGCCTCGGCGAGCGTGTAGGCCAGCACCCCCGAGAAGCCGGGGGCGCCCAGCGCCCGCTCGATCAGCGCCGGGACGCGCAGCGACTTCGACGCGACCCGGATCGGGGTGCCGCCCGCCCTGCGGGCCAGGTCGGCGGCGTTCGCGTCGAACGCGTCGAGGTCGACCACCGCGATCGGTGTGCCGAGCGGTTCCGGCCAGGCGTCCACGGCTGCGGCCAACCGCGCCGCGAGCCGGTTGCGGGCCACGAAGGAGTGCTGCACGGGGCCGATGGTCCCACGGGTGCGACGATGGAGGGGTGACCGCATCGCCCGGCGACCGTCCCGACGCCCGCCGCCTCCAGGGCTCCGCCTACGTCGACGACGACGGATCGGCCGACGCCGCGCTGGCCGACGCGCTCCTGGGGCACGCCCGGGGCAGCGTCGCGTACCCCGAGGTGCTCGCCCGACTGGTCGATGCGCGGCTCCTCGTGCCGGTCGTGGCGGTGCTCGGCGAGGTCGAGGTCGGCGACGACGGCCTCGCGCGCGACAAGACCAGCGACATGGCCGCCGTGCTCCTCACCGGCGCCGACGGCCGGCTCGCCCTGCTGGCCTTCACCGACCTCACCGCGCTCGCGGCGTGGGATCCGGCCGCGCGGCCGGTTCCTGTCGCGGCCCATCTCGCCGCTGCGACAGCCGTCCAGGAGGGCGCGGCAGCCCTGGTGCTCGACGTCGCCGGTGCGCATCCCCTGGTGGTCGCCGACGACGACCTGCAGCGCATCGCCGCGGGCTGGCGACCCGTGCGCCTGGACGACGGCGGCTGGGCGTGGTTGGGTTCGTCGGACGCCTGATCCTGACCTCTCCGGTCCGGGGCGCAGACCCCCTGCCGGGCCCGGTGCCGCGGATTCGGCCGCCCGGGAACATCTCCGGTAGTCTCTGGCGTTGACCGATCCGCCGTGCCCGCACGCCCTCCCGGGTGAGCAGGCGGGGCAGATCCACAAGCGGAGACCAGCGCGTCCCCCACCCGCACCGACCGCCAGGTCGTCGGGTCCGGTCCGTGGAGAGCGATGCTCCTCCGTCCCCTCGCGGGGCGCGGGTGGCGTGGCTCGTGACTGGCTTCCGCTTGGACCTAGCGGGAGCCATTCTGCATTTGTGGCGCTGACGGCTCCCGACCGTACGAGTTTGGAGGACACATCAGCACCGAGCTGCGCATCAACGAGCGGATCCGGGTTCCCGAGGTCCGGCTCGTGGGACCCAACGGCGAGACCGTCGGCATCGTCCCCACCGACCAGGCCCTCAAGCTCGCGCAGGAGGCCGACCTGGACCTGGTGGAGATCGCCCCCATGGGCAAGCCGCCTGTCTGCAAGCTCATGGACTACGGGAAGTTCAAGTACGAGAACGCCCAGAAGGCCCGTGAGGCGCGACGCAACCAGACCAACGTCGTCATCAAGGAGATGAAGCTCCGGCCCAAGATCGACGCGCACGACTATGAGACCAAGAAGGGTCACGTCGTGCGCTTCCTCAAGGCCGGCGACAAGGTCAAGATCACGATCATGTTCCGCGGTCGTGAGCAGCACCGCCCGGAGCTGGGCTTCCGGTTGCTGCAGCGGCTCGCCGAGGACGTCTCCGAGCTGGGCTTCGTGGAGTCCAACCCCAAGCAGGACGGCCGCAACATGATCATGGTGCTGGGGCCGCACAAGAAGAAGGCCGAGGCCAAGGCCGAGGTGAAGGCCGCCAAGGAGGAGCGCGCCGCTGAGCGCCAGGCCGAGGTGGACGCCGATCGCGCCGCCCAGGCCGAGCGCGTCGCGGCCAAGCCCGCCGCTCAGAAGAAGGAGCGCGGCCGCTCCGAGAACCTCGACCCCGAGATCGACGCCTAAGAAGAGAGAGCGAAAGATGCCGAAGAACAAGACGCACTCCGGTGCCAGCAAGCGCTTCAAGGTCACGGGCAGCGGCAAGATCCTGCGCGAGAAGGCCGGCAAGCGCCACAACCTGGAGAAGAAGGCGTCGAAGGTGACCCGTCGCATGACCGGCACTGTCGAGGTCGCCAAGAACGACGTCCCGCGCGCGAAGAAGATGCTCGGTCTCTGACCGGCACCTGATCCCGCAGCTACCCCAAGGAGTTAAGAGATGGCACGCGTCAAGCGCGCAGTGAACGCGGCGAAGAAGCGTCGGACCACCCTCGAGCGCGCCAGCGGTTACCGCGGCCAGCGCTCGCGCCTGTACCGCAAGGCGAAGGAGCAGGTCACCCACTCGCTGGTCTACAGCTACAACGACCGCAAGAAGAACAAGGGCAACTTCCGTCGCCTCTGGATCCAGCGCATCAACGCCGCCGCGCGCGCTGAGGGTCTGACCTACAACCGCTTCATCCAGGGCCTCAACCTGGCCGGCATCGAGGTCGACCGCAAGATCCTCGCCGACCTCGCCGTCAACGACCCGGCCGCCTTCTCGGCCCTGGTCGCCCAGGCCAAGGCCGCGCTGCCCGAGGACGTCAACGCGCCCAAGGTCTCGGCCTGAGCATCTCCGTGCTGAGCGCGAGCAACGCTCGCATCAAGCAGCTACGGCGTCTGAGCCGCCGCTCCGAGCGATCGGAGCGGCGGCTCTTCCTCGCCGAGGGTCCGAACGCCGTCGAGGCGGCGATCGCCTCCGGCGCCGTCGCCGAGGTGTTCGCCCGCCCGGACGCGCTCCACCTCCTTCCCGAGCTCCCCGACGGGCTCGAGCCGACCCTGGTCGACGAGCGGGCCCTCAAGGCGCTCTCGGAGTCGGTCACGCCCGCCGGGGTCGTCGCGCTGTGCCGTTCGCTCGACGTTCCGCTCCAGCAGGCGCTCTCCGGTCGCCTGGTCGCGATCTGCGCCGATGTCAACGACCCCGGCAACGCCGGCACCGTCATCCGCTGCGCGGACGCGGCCGGCGCGGAGGGCGTCGTCCTCGCGGGCGACTCGGTCGACCTGCACAACGCCAAGACCATCCGGGCCAGCGCCGGCAGCGCCTTCCACCTGCCCATCGCGCAGGGCGGCGACCCGTTCGAGGTGGTCGACGCCGCCAAGGCGGCCGGTCTCCAGGTCCTCGCCACCGAGGCGGGCGGCGATCTCGACCTCTTCGCCGCCGACGAGGTGCTCGCTCGCCCGACGGCGTGGCTGTTCGGCAACGAGGCCCACGGTCTGGCTCCCGAGCTGGCCGAGCTCGCCGACCACCGGGTGGCGATCCCGATCCTGGGTCGTGCGGAGTCCCTCAACCTCTCCACCGCCGCGGCGGTCTGCCTCTACGCCAGCGCGCGGGCCATGATGGGCGTGTGAGCGCCGACCTCGACCTCCTGCCCGACGGCGTCGTCCTCGCCGGCCCCGACGGCCGGGTGACGGCCGTCAACCTTGTCGGCGCGTCCATGCTGGCCGTGGAGCGGGGCGCCGAGGTCGCCGGGGCGGAGCTGGCCGACGTCCTCGCCCTGCGCGACCACGACGGCCGCAGCTGGGTGGAGGAGAACTGCCCGTACGGCGGTCTCGCACTGCGCAAGGCGGTGCCCGAGCAGAGCTGGCTGCTGCCCGACGGCACGGAGGTGCTCGTGACGGCGCGGTTGCACCGTTCCCGTCCGTCGGGCCCGGTCGAGCAGGTGGCGATCTGCCTGCGCTCGGGCCGGGGCCGCGCCCGCCTCGACCGCGATCGCTCCGACCTCGTGGCCACCCTCGCCCACGAGCTCCGCTCGCCGCTCACCGGCGTCAAGGGCTTCGTGCACACGCTGCTCAACCGCTGGGACCGGCTCACCGACGACCAGCGCCGGCTGATGCTCACCACCGCGGGTGCCGACGCCGACCGGCTGAGCCGCCTGATCACCGAGCTGCTCGACGTCGCCCGGATCGACACCGGCCGGCTGCAGCTGCACCGCCGACCCACGGACCTCGCGCTCAAGGTCCAGCGCGTGCGCGACTCGGTGGCGCACTCCACCTCGACGCCCATCGAGCTGGAGGTCGCGCCGGACCTCCCCCTCATCGACGCCGATCCCGACAAGGTCGTCCAGGTGGTCACCAACCTCGTCGAGAACGCGGTGCGCCACGGCGAGGGCACCGTCCGCGTCGTCCTCGCTCCCTGGCCCGAGGACGACGCCCTCGTCGGCGTCACCGTCACCGACGAGGGCGACGGCATCCCGGTGGACCTGCGACGCCGGGTGTTCACGAAGTTCTGGACGAGCGGCACGGGGGGCGGCTCGGGTCTGGGGCTCTACCTCGTCAGCGGGCTGGTCCGCGCGCACGGAGGCGTCGTCCACATCGACGACCGTCCCGGCGGGGGCGCGCGGGTGGCCACGGCCTGGCCGCGGGTCGCCGACGGCGGCGTCGAGGGGCGGGGCTAGGGCCGGGTCTCGGGGCGGCTCTCGGGGCGGGCTGTCGGCCCCGTGCCGCCCGCGCCGCGATACCGGTTCGCCCGCCCCCGGCCGCGGTTCCTAGACTGACCGGCGATGTCCGGCCCGAATACTGACTACGACCCCGTGGAGGTCGCCGCCGTGAGCCCAGCCGAGGTTGAGGCCGCGCGCGACGCCGCGCTCGCCGCGATCGCCGACGCCGCCGACCTCGAGCAGCTCAAGGCGGTGCGCACCGAGCACGCGGGCGACCGCTCGCCGCTGGCGCTCGCCAACCGAGAGATCGGCGCGCTCCCGCCGGCCGCCCGCAAGGAGGTCGGCCAGCGGGTCGGCCAGGCCCGCGGCGCGGTCAACCGGGCGCTCGCGGCGCGCCAGGAGGTGCTCGAGGCGGAGCACGAGGCGCGCATCCTCGTCGAGGAGGCCGTCGACGTCACGCTTCCGACCGATCGCGAGCCCGTGGGCGCGCGGCACCCGCTCACCACCGGCGCGGAGCTGATCGCCGACATCTTCGTGGCGATGGGTTGGGAGGTCGCCGAAGGCCCGGTCATCGAGGCCGAATGGCTCAACTTCGACGCCCTCAACCTCGGTCCGGACCACCCGGCCCGCACCATGCAGGACACCTTCTGGACCGAGCCGGCCGACCGGCACGTCGTCCTGCGCACCCACACCAGCCCCGTGCAGGCGCGCACGATGCTGACCCGCACCCCGCCGATCTACGTCGTGTGCCCGGGGCGGGTCTTCCGCACCGACGAGTACGACGCCACCCACTCGCCGATGTTCCACCAGGTCGAGGGGCTCGCGATCGACGAGGGCATCTCGATGGCCCACCTCAAGGGCACCCTCGACCATTTCGCGTCCCGCATGTTCGGCGAGGGCATCTCCACCCGTTTCCGCCCGTCGTACTTCCCCTTCACCGAGCCCAGCGCCGAGGTCGACCTCGTCTGCTTCGTGTGCCGCGGCGTCGACCCCGACGCCTGCCGCACCTGCCGCGGCGAGGGCTGGATCGAGTGGGGCGGCTGCGGCATCGTCAACCCGCGCGTCCTGCGCGCCTGCGGCGTCGATCCCGAGCGCTACTCGGGCTTCGCGTTCGGCATGGGCATCGACCGCACCCTCATGTTCCGCCACGGTCTCGAGGACCTGCGCACGCTCTTCGAGGGCGACGTGCGCTTCACCACCGCATTCGGAAGCGAGCTGTAGATGAAGGCCCCCGTCTCCTGGATCCGGGAGCTCGTCGACCTGCCCGACCACGTCACCACGGCAGCGCTCACCGACCGCCTCACCGCGCTCGGCCTGAAGCTGGAGGGCATCACCGCCGCCGGCGCCGACATCACCGGCCCGCTCGTGGTGGGCCGCGTGCTCACCCGCGAGCCCGAGCCGCAGAAGAACGGCAAGGTCATCAACTGGTGCACCGTCGACGTCGGCGACGCCAACGGCACCGGCGAGCCCCAGGGCATCGTGTGCGGGGCGCACAACTTCGACGCCGGCGACCTCGTCGTCGTCGTGCTCCCGGGCGCCGTGCTGCCCGGTGACTTCGCCATCTCGGCGCGCAAGACCTACGGCCACCTCTCCGCAGGCATGATCTGCTCGGCCGCCGAGCTCGGCCTCTCCGACGACCACGACGGCATCATCGTGCTGCCTCCTGACGCGGCGGAGCCGGGCACCGACGCCTACGACCTCCTCGGCCTCGGGGAGGAGATCATCGAGTTCGAGATCAACCCCGACCGCGCCTACGCGCTCTCGCTGCGCGGCGTGGCCCGTGAGGCGGCACTCGGCTTCGGCGTGCCGTTCACCGACCCCGCCGCGCGCGAGGTCCCGGCCGTCGATGGCTCCGCCTGGCCGGTCGAGGTCCACGACCCTGCCGGCTGCCCCGTCTTCGCTGCGCGCTTGGTGTCGGGTGTCGACCCCGCGCGCCCGACCCCCGACGTCATCCGTCGCCGTCTCGAGCAGGCGGGCATGCGCTCGATCTCACTCGCCGTCGACATCACCAACTACGTGATGCTCGAGCTGGGTCAGCCGATCCACGGCTACGACGCCGACAAGGTGGCCGGCACCCTGGGCGTGCGCCGCGCCCGCGAGGGCGAGCACCTCACCACCCTGGACGGCGTGGAGCGCGTGCTCTCGCCCGAGGACCTCGTCATCACCGACGACTCCGGCCCCATCGGCCTCGCGGGGGTGATGGGCGGCGCCACCACGGAGATGAGCGACACCACGACGCGCATCCTCATCGAGGCCGCGCACTGGGACGCCACCTCGATGTTCCGCACCGGCCGCCGCCACCGCCTCACCTCCGAGGCCGGCAAGCGCAACGAGCGGGGCGTCGACCCGCTCCTGCCGGCGATCGCGGCCGACCGCGTGGTCGAGCTGCTGGTGGAGCACGGCGGCGGCGTCGCCGAGCCGGGGCACACCCTCGTGGGGCAGGCGCCCGAGCGGCCCGTGATCTCGATCGCCGCCGACCTGCCCGCGCGCATCAGCGGCATCGAGGTCTCGCCCATGACCACCGTCGAGCACCTGCGGGCCATCGGCGCCGAGGTGAGCGAGGGTGGCACCGGCTCGCTCGACGTCCTCGTCCCGAGCTGGCGACCCGACCTCAACGACCCCTACGACCTCGTCGAGGAGGTCGTGCGCATCGTGGGGTACGACCAGGTGCCGAGCGTGCTGCCGCGCCCGGTCGGAGGCCGCGGGCTCACCACCTCCCAGCGGCTGCGCCGACGGGTCGGGCGCACGCTGGCCGGCGCCGGCTGCACCGAGGTCGTCAGCTTCCCGTTCGTCGGGGAGCGCACCTTCGACCGGCTCGGCCTTCCCGCCGACGACCCCCGTCGGGTCACGGTCGGGCTCGCCAACCCGCTCTCCAGCGAGGAGCCGGCCTACACCACCACGCTGCTGCCAGGTCTGCTCGAGGCCGCCTCGCGCAACATCAGCCGCGGCGCACCGGGGGTCTCCGTCTTCGAGACCGCCACCGTCGCCTTCGGCGTGGACGACGCACCCGCGCCGATCTACGGCGTGCAGGGCCGTCCGAGCGACACCGAGCTCCAGCGTCTCCTCGAGGCGCTTCCCGTGCAGCCGCTCCACCTGGGCGTCGTCCTGGCGGGGGAGCGGGAGCGCTCCGGTTGGTGGGGCGCCGGACGCGATGCCGCCTGGAGCGATGCGCTCGGTCTCGTGCGACGGCTGGCCGACGAGCTCGGTGTCACTGTCAGCCTCGGGCCGGCGAACCGCATGCCCTGGCACCCGGGCCGCTGCGCGGTCGTGAGCATCGACGGCGTCGAGATCGGCTACGCGGGAGAGATCCACCCCACGGTGTGCCGCGCCTTCGGGCTCCCCGCGCGCAGCGCCGCGCTGGAGATCGACCTCGACTCGCTGCTCGCAGCGGTCCCGGCGGTCACGCCCGGTCCCCGCTTCTCGGCGATGCCCGTGGCCAAGGAGGACGTCGCACTCGTCGTCGACGCCGACATCAGCGTGGCGACCGTCGAGGCGGCACTGCGCGACGGCGCCGGCGAGCTGCTGGAGTCGGTGCGCCTGTTCGACGTCTACACCGGCGCCCAGGTCGGCGAGGGACGTCGCTCGCTCGCGTTCGCTCTGCGCTTCCGGGCCGAGGGTCGCACCCTCACCGAGGAGGAGACCGGTGCCGCTCGCGACGCTGCTGTCGCCGTGGCGGCCGAGCGCTGCGGCGCCGTCCAGCGCTGACCCTGCCGCCGATCGGCGTCGTCCTCGCGGACAGGTGCGTCATGAACATGCATGATGGTGTATGTTCATGCGCATGTCGACGAGGACGAGGGTGGCGGTCGCCGGTGCGAGCGGCTACGCCGGGGGCGAGGTGCTGCGCCTGCTGCTCCACCACCCCGAGGTCGAGATCGGCGCGCTGACCGCGGGAAGCAACGCGGGTGAGAGCCTCGGATCGCTCCAGCCCCACCTGCTGCCGCTGGCCGACCGCGTCCTCGAGCCCACCACGGCCGAGGTCCTCGGCGGTCACGCCGTGGTCTTCCTCGCCCTGCCGCACGGTCAGAGCGGGGCGCTCGCCGAGCAGCTGGCGGCGGCCGACCCGGACGTGGTCGTCATCGACTGCGGCGCCGACTTCCGGCTCGAGGACGCCGAGGTGTGGCAGCGCTTCTACGGCTCGGCGCACGCCGGCACCTGGCCCTACGGACTACCGGAGCTCCCCGGCGCGCGCGAGGCGCTGCGGGGTGCGCGGCGCATCGCCGTCCCCGGCTGCTACCCGACGGTGTCGACGCTGACACTCGCGCCCGCGGTGGCCGCCGGCCTCGTCGAGCCGGACGTCGTGGTGGTCGCGGCCTCCGGCACCAGCGGTGCGGGCAAGGCGGCCAAGACCCACCTCCTGGGCAGCGAGATCATGGGCAACGCCAGCGCCTACGGCGTCGGCGGCGGGCACCGGCACACCCCCGAGATCGCGCAGAACCTCGGACGCCTGCTGGAGGGCGGCGCTGACGCGGTCGCGGTCAGCTTCACCCCGCTGCTCGTGCCGATGTCGCGGGGCATCCTCGCCACCTGCTCAGCGCCGCTCGCCGCCTCGGCCGACGAGATCGACGCCACTGTCGCGCGCGCCGTCTACGCCGAGGCCTACGCCGACGAGCCGTTCGTCCACCTGCTGCCCGAGGGTCAGTGGCCCCAGACGCAGGCGGTGCTGGGCTCCAACGCCGTGCACCTGCAGGTCACCGTCGACCCGGTGGCGCGGCGTCTCGTCGCCGTCGGTGCGGTCGACAACCTCGCCAAGGGCACCGCCGGCGCCGCCGTGCAGTGCATGAACCTCGCCCTGGGTCTCGCCGAGACCACCGGCCTCAGCACGGTAGGAATGGCCCCGTGACCTCTTCGAACGATCCCGTCGAGCCCACCGACGTCCCCGACTCCGGCGGCGCCACGCTCGAGCTCGCCCGCTTCCCCGAGACCCTGGCCGTGGTGCGCCTGGCGGCCGGTTCCGACCTGCCCGAGTGGGCCGAGTCCTCCTCGGTGTTCGCGATCGTCGCCAACGCCACCCACACCACGCTGGTGTGCGCGGGCCGCAGCGTCCCGCGCAAGGTCCCGCAGCGCAAGCCGTTCACCGCCTTCGCGGTCGAGGCCCGTCACGAGGGTGCGGAGTCCACGACCGAGCGCGTGCCCGGCGACCTCACGGCGCTGCTCGCCCTGCTGGTGCCGCTCGCCGAGGCCGGGCTCGAGGCCGTGCCCGTCCCCACCTTCGACGCCGACTGGGTGCTGGTGCCCGCGGCCCAGGCCGACCGCGCGGAGGAGGCGTGGCGACGATCGGGGCACAGCATCGCCCCCGCCGTCCCCGTCTGAGCCGTCCCTCCCGCGCCGTGCGCGCCACCCAGCAAGGATCACCATGAGCGTCACCCACCCCGCCGGCTTCACCGCTGCCGGCGCCGCCATCGGCCTCAAGGCCAGCGGCGGCAAGGATCTCGCCCTCGTCGTCAACACCGGCCCCCGCTTCGACTCCGCCACCGTCTTCACGAGCAACCGCTGCAAGGCCAACCCGGTGCTGTGGAGCGAGCAGGTCGTCGCCGACGGCGTCGTGCGCGCCGTCGTCCTCAACTCGGGAGGGGCCAACTGCTACACCGGCCCCGAGGGCTTCGTCACCACCCACCGGGTCGCCGAGGAGGTCGCCGGCCTGCTGGGCGTCGGGGCCGTCGACGTCGTGGTGTGCTCCACCGGCCTCATCGGGCTGGCCAACGACCGCGACACGCTGCTCGCCGGCGTGCGCACCGTGCACGCGGCCCTGAGCGACGACGGCGGTTCGGACGCCGCCGAGGCGATCATGACCACCGACACGGTGAGCAAGCAGGTGGTCGTCCAGCGCGAGGGGTGGAGCATCGGGGCGATGGCGAAGGGCGCCGGCATGCTGGCGCCCGCCCTGGCGACGATGCTCGTCGTCATCACCACCGACGCCGTCGTCCCCGCCCCGGCACTGGACGCCGCCCTCCGGGCCGCCACCCGGGTGAGCTTCGACCGGCTCGACTCCGACGGCTGCCAGTCCACCAACGACACCGTGACCCTCCTGGCCAGCGGCGCCTCCGGCGTCGAGCCCGCGGCCGAGGAGTTCGCTGCGGCGCTCACCGAGGTCTGTGTCGCGCTGGCCCGGCAGTTGCTGGCCGACGCCGAGGGTGCGGACCACGAGATCGCCATCACCACCCGCGGCGCCGCCAGCGAGGACGACGCCGTGGAGGTCGGTCGCAGCGTCGCGCGCAGCAACCTGTTCAAGGCCGCCGTGTTCGGCAAGGACCCCAACTGGGGCCGCGTGCTGGCGTCGGTCGGCACCACCGCGGCCGCCTTCGACCCCGCCGATCTCGACGTCGCGATCAACGACGTGTGGGTCTGCCGCTCCAGCACCCCGGCCGAGGACCCCTCCCTCGTCGACCTCGCCCCGCGCGAGGTCACCGTCACCATCGACCTCAAGGTGGGTGATGCCGAGGCCACGGTCTGGACCAACGACCTCACGCACGCCTACGTGCACGAGAACAGCGCCTACAGCTCATGAGCGACACGATCCTGCCTGCTGCCGCGCCCACCGAGCCCGGCAAGCCCGATCCCTACAAGGCGGCCACCCTCGCCGGCGCGCTGCCGTGGCTGAAGGCCTACCACGGCAAGGTCGTCGTGGTGAAGTACGGCGGCAACGCCATGACCGACGACGTCCTCAAGCGTGCCTTCGCCGAGGACATCGCCTTCCTCCGCTTCGCCGGCTTCCGCCCGGTCGTGGTGCACGGGGGAGGGCCCCAGATCTCCACGATGCTCGCCCGCCTCGGGATCGAGTCGGAGTTCCGCGGCGGCCTGCGCGTCACCACCCCCGAGGCCATGGACGTCGTCCGGATGGTGCTGGTGGGTCAGGTGCAGCGCGAGCTCGTAGGCCTCATCAACGAGCACGGTCCGCTGGCCGTGGGTCTCTCCGGCGAGGACGCCGGCCTCTTCACCGCCGAGGCCACCGGCACGGTGGTCGACGGCGAGGAGGTCGACCTCGGCCTGGTGGGCGAGGTGGCGCAGGTGCGCCCGGAGGCGGTGCTCGACCTCATCGAGGCCGGCCGCATCCCCGTCGTCTCGAGCGTCGCACCCGATGTCGCGGGCGTCGTCCACAACGTCAACGCCGACGCGGCGGCCGCCGCGCTCGCGGTGGCTCTCGGCGCCGAGAAGCTCCTCGTGCTCACCGACGTCGAAGGTCTCTACCTCGACTGGCCCGATCCCGAGGAGGTCATCGGCGAGATCAGCCCCGAGGCACTGGAGGAGATCCTCCCGACGCTCGCCAGCGGCATGATCCCGAAGATGGGCGCGTGCCTGCAGGCGGTGCGCGGGGGAGTGCCTCGCGCGACGGTCGTCGACGGACGCGAGCCGCACGCCGTCCTCCTGGAGCTCTTCACCGACGAGGGGGTCGGCACGCAGGTGCTGCCCGGCGTCACCACCAAGACCCGCAAGGCCCGGGAGACCCAGTCATGACCACGACGTCGAACACGGCCACCAGCACCGCCAGCACGTCCGAGCGGTGGATCGAGCGCTACGCGGGTGCCGTGATGAACACCTTCGGCCCGCCCAAGCTCGTGCTCGAGCGCGGCGAGGGCTGTCGCGTCTGGGACGTCGACGGCCGCTCCTACGTCGACTTCCTCGGTGGCATCGCCGTCAACACGCTGGGCCACGCGCACCCCGCGCTGGTCGGCGCCGTGCACGCCCAGATGCTGCGACTCGGTCACATCTCGAACTTCTTCGCCAGCCCGCCCCAGGTCGAGCTCGCGGAGCGGTTGCTCGCGCTCACCGCGTGCGGCACCGATGGCCGGGTCTTCTTCTGCAACTCCGGAGCCGAGGCCAACGAGGCCGCGTTCAAGATGACCCGGCGCACCGGCCGCACCCGCATCATCGCCATGGAGGACGCCTTCCACGGCCGCACGATCGGAGCCCTCGCCCTCACGTCGAAGCCGGCCTACCGCGAGCCCTTCGAGCCGCTGCCCGGCGACGTCTCCTGGGTGCCCTACGGCGACCTCGCCGCCCTCGAGGCCGCCGTCGACGAGTACACCGCCGCCGTCGTCATCGAACCCCTGCAGGGGGAGGCCGGCGTCAACGTCGCCTCCGCGGAGTTCCTGCAGGGAGCGCGCTCGATCACCGCCGCGCACGGTGCCCTGCTCTGGCTCGACGAGATCCAGAGCGGCATGGGTCGCACCGGCACCTGGCTGGCCTCCCATCCCTCCGGCGTCGTGCCCGACATCGTCACGCTCGCCAAGGGCCTCGCCGGCGGGGTGCCGATCGGCGCCTGCCTCGGGCTGGGCGAGGCGGCCACCCTGCTGCAGCCCGGCAACCACGGCACGACGTTCGGCGGCAACCCGGTGGCCACAGCGGCCGCGCTCGCCGTCATCTCCGCCATCGAGGACGACGGGCTGCTCGCCAACGCCACCGCGATGGGCGACCGGCTGCGTGCCGGGCTCGCAGCCGACGCCCGCGTCACCGAGGTGCGCGGGTGCGGGGTGCTCGTGGGGCTCACGCTCGCCGCTGCTCGGGCACCGGAGGTCGTCGCGGCCGCCCTGGACGCCGGTTGGATCATCAACGCCACCGGACCCGACCGCCTGCGCTTCGCGCCGCCGCTGATCGTGTCGGCCGCCGAGGTCGACGCGCTCCTCGCCGCCTGGCCGTCGATCCTCGACGCGGCGGGGGTGGGCGCATGACCCGCTCGCTGCTGCGCGACGACGACCTCAGCCCCGCCGAGCAGGCCGAGATCCTGGCGCTCGCCGCCCGCCTCAAGGCCGATCCCTACGGCCACCGCCCGCTCACCGGTCCCCGCACGGTGGCGATGGTCTTCGACAAGCCGACGCTGCGCACGCAGGCCTCCTTCGCCGCCGGCATCGCGGAGCTGGGCGGTCACGCGATGCTCGTCGACGGCGCTCTCGCCGGCATCGGCAAGCGCGAGTCCGTCGCGGATGTCGCCCGCGTGCTCGGCCGCCAGGCCTCGCAGATCGTGTGGCGCACCTACGCCCAGACCGACCTCGAGCAGATGGCCGAGTACTCGGGCGTGCCGGTGATCAACGCGCTCACCGACGACTTCCACCCCTGCCAGCTGCTCGCCGACCTCCTCACGCTCCAGGAGCACTTCGACCGTCTGGCCGGACTCAGCGTGGCCTTCGTCGGCGACGCCGCCTGCAACATGGGCAACTCCTGGGCGCTCGCCGGCGCGACCGCCGGTGTGCGGGTGCGTTTCGGGTGCCCCGACGGCTACGCGCCGGCCACCGACGTCGTCGAGCGGGCCAACGCGATCGGTGCGACGACGGGCGGCGAGGTCTCGGTCACCGACGACGCAGCAGCCGCGGTCGCCGGGGTCGACGTGGTCATCACCGACACCTGGGTCTCGATGGGCAAGGAGGACGAGGCCGAGGAGCGGCGACGGGTGTTCACGCCCTTCGCGGTCACCGCCGACCTGGTGGCGCAGGCCGCCGACCACGCCGTCGTCCTGCACTGCCTGCCGGCCTATCGCGGCGCGGAGATCGCAGCCGACGTGCTCGACGGCCCGCGCAGCCTGGTGTGGGAGGAGGCCGAGAACCGGCGTCACGCGCAGAAGGCCGTGATGGCGTGGCTGCAGGAGCGGGCCGGGTCATGACCGGGCACGCGCGCATCCCCGACACCAAGAGCGCCCGGCAGGCGGTGATCGTCGAGCTGCTCGAGAGCCGTCCGGTGCACTCCCAGCCCGAGCTGGCCGACCTGCTGGCCGAACGCGGCCTCCACGTCACGCAGACGACGCTGAGCCGCGACCTCGTCGACCTCGACGCCGTCAAGATCCGCGACGCCAGCGGCGCGCTCGTCTACGCCGTCCCGGCCGAGGGCGGCGATCGCACTCCCACCGCCCGTGAGTCGGGAGCCGCGACCCAGCGGCTCTCGCGCCTGGCCGCCGAGCTGCTCGTCAGCGCGGAGTCCAGCGCCAACCTGGTGGTGCTGCGCACCCCTCCGGGTGCGGCACAGTTCCTCGCGAGCGCCGTCGACAAGGCGGAGCTCGCAGACGTCCTCGGCACCATCGCCGGCGACGACACCGTGCTCGTCATCGGGCGCGATCCCGCCGGCGGGGCCGAGCTGGCCCGACGGTTCACCTCCCTCGCCGAAAGGAACGAGTAGTTGAGCAAGGTCCTGACCTCCCTGCCGAAGGGTGAGCGTGTCGGCATCGCCTTCTCGGGCGGCCTCGACACCTCGGTGGCGGTCGCGTGGATGCGCGACAAGGGCGCCGTCCCCTGCACCTACACCGCCGACATCGGCCAGTACGACGAGCCCGACATCTCCGGCGTCCCGGCCCGCGCGCTGCAGTACGGCGCCGAGATCGCCCGTGCGGTCGACTGCCGGCGCGAGCTGGTGGAGGAGGGTCTCGCGGCCCTCGCGTGCGGTGCGTTCCACATCCGCTCGGGAGGTCGCGCCTACTTCAACACCACCCCGCTGGGGCGCGCGGTCACCGGAACGAAGCTCGTGCGCGCGATGCACGAGGACGGCGTCGACATCTGGGGCGACGGCTCCACCTTCAAGGGCAACGACATCGAGCGCTTCTACCGCTACGGCCTGCTCGCCAACCCGGCGCTGCGCATCTACAAGCCGTGGCTGGACGCCGACTTCGTCACCGAGCTCGGCGGTCGCGCCGAGATGAGCCAGTGGCTCACCGAGCACGGCCTGCCGTACCGCGACTCCAAGGAGAAGGCGTACTCCACCGACGCCAACATCTGGGGCGCCACCCACGAGGCCAAGACCCTCGAGCACCTCGACGTCTCGCTGGAGACCGTCGAGCCCATCATGGGCGTGAAGTTCTGGGACCCCTCGGTGCAGATCGAGTCCGAGGACGTCACCGTGGCCTTCGAGGCCGGCCGACCGGTCGCGATCAACGGCACCCGCTTCGACGACGCCGTGGCCCTGGTGCTGGAGGCCAACGCGATCGGCGGACGCCACGGCCTCGGCATGTCGGACCAGATCGAGAACCGCATCATCGAGGCGAAGTCGCGCGGTATCTACGAGGCGCCCGGCATGGCGCTGCTCTGGATCGCCTACGAGCGGCTCCTCAACGCCATCCACAACGAGGACACCGTCGCGATCTACCACTCCGAGGGCCGCCGCCTCGGTCGCCTGCTCTACGAGGGTCGCTGGCTCGACCCGCAGGCGCTGATGCTGCGCGAGTCCATCCAGCGCTGGATCGCCTCGCTCGTCACCGGCGAGGTCACCGTCCGCCTGCGTCGGGGCGACGACTACACGATCCTCGCCACCGACGGCCCGGCCTTCTCCTACCACCCCGACAAGCTGTCGATGGAGCGCACGGAGAACGCCGCGTTCGGTCCGATGGACCGCATCGGGCAGCTCACCATGCGCAACCTCGACATCGCCGACTCCCGCGCGAAGCTGGAGCTCTACGCCGCCCAGCCGCTCGACCAGGGGCAGGTGCTCGTCGAGCACGGCACGCTCTACGGCGAGCTCGAGGCCGGGGGTGCCGAGCAGATCGCCGAGGCGTCGTCGTCCACCAGTGAGGCCGAGGCGCTCCTGGACGACGCCGCGATGGAGTTCGGGACCGACTGAGCCGTGCACGACGAACCCTCCCGCCGCACCGTCGCCCGCGTCCTCCCGGTGGACGCGGACGGCGCCGTCCTCCTGCTGCTCGGCTGCGATCCCGCCGAGCCCGCCGTCCGGTACTGGTTCACCGTCGGGGGAGCAGTCGACGAGGGCGAGGACCTCGCCGCGGCCGCCGCGCGCGAGCTGCGGGAGGAGACGGGCATCGAGGTCGAGCCGTCGACGATGGGGGAGCCGTTCGGCACCTTCGAGGTGGGGTTCTCCTGGAACGGGCGCAACTACGTCAACGACTCCACCCTGTTCGCGGTGCACCTGCCGGAGCGGCCGCAGGAGATCAGTTTCGACGGTCTCGACCGTCTGGAGTCGCAGTCGATCTTCGAGGCGCGTTGGTTCACCCCCACGGAGCTCGAGGACGACGGCCGCGCCGTCGACCCCCGGCTCCCCGACCAGATGAGAGCGGCCGTCGCGCACGTCGCCGCGGCAGTGAACGGAGAGGCACGTTGAGCACCAACACCGGCAAGCTGTGGGGCGGCCGCTTCGAGGGTGGGCCGTCGCCCGAGCTCGAGGCGCTGTCGCGCTCCACCCACTTCGACTGGCGCCTGGGGCTCTACGACATCGCGGGCTCGCACGCGCACGCGATCGCCCTCGAGGCGGCCGGACTGCTCACGGGCCCGGAGGCCGCCGAGCTGCACCGCGGCCTCGACGTCCTCGCCGACGGCCTGCGCTCGGGGACGCTGCTCCCGGGCGGCGACGACGAGGACGTCCACGGGGCTCTCGAGCGCCTCCTCATCGAGGAGGTCGGGGCCGAGGTCGGCGGCAAGCTCCGGGCGGGCCGTTCGCGCAACGACCAGATCGCCACCCTCTTCCGCTGCTACCTGCTGGACCACGGCCGGGCGATCGCGTCCCTCGTGCTCGATCTCGCGGACGTGCTGGCCGAGCAGGCCGAGCGCCACCTCACGAGTCGCGACGGCGAGCCGGCGATCATGCCGGGGCGCACCCACCTCCAGCACGCCCAGCCGGTGCTGCTGTCGCACCACCTGCTGGCTCACGCGTGGCCGCTCGTCCGCGACGTCCAGCGTCTCGCCGACTGGCGCGGCCGGGTGCTCGGCGACTCGCCGTACGGCTCGGGTGCGCTCGCAGGGCAGAGCCTCGGCCTCGACCCCGGCGTGGTGGCCCGCGAGCTGGGCTTCACCGGGTCGAGCGCCAACTCGATCGACGGTACGGCCGCCCGCGACTTCGTTGCCGAGTTCGCCTACGTCAGCGCCCAGGTCGGCATCGACGTCAGCCGCCTCGCCGAGGAGGTCATCCTGTGGGCCACCAAGGAGTTCGGCTTCGTCACGCTGCACGACTCCTGGTCGACGGGATCGAGCATCATGCCGCAGAAGAAGAACCCCGACATCTCCGAGCTCGCGCGCGGCAAGGCCGGCCGGCTGGTCGGCAACCTGGCCGGTCTCCTCGCCACGCTCAAGGCCCTGCCCCTCGCCTACAACCGCGACCTGCAGGAGGACAAGGAGCCGGTGTTCGACTCGGTCGACACCCTCGAGGTGCTCCTGCCCGCCTTCACCGGCCAGGTCGCCACGCTCACCTTCGACGTCGAGCGGTTGGCCGAGCTCGCCCCGCAGGGCTTCTCGCTGGCCACCGACATCGCCGAGTGGCTGGTGCGCGAGGGCGTGCCGTTCCGGATCGCCCACGAGTTGGCCGGCGCCTGCGTGCGTCGGTGCGAGGAGCGCGGTATCGAGCTCGCCGACCTCTCGGACGACGACTTCGCCTCCATCTCGCCGCACCTCACCCCCGCGGTGCGATCCGTGCTGACGGTCGAGGGGTCGGTCGCCTCACGCGATGGTCGTGGCGGCACCGCTCCGGCGCGGGTGCGCGAGCAGCTCGCCGAGCTCCGCGAGGTCGTCGCGAGCCTGCGGGAGTCCGGCTCGGCCTGAGCCACGCTCATGGAGGACCTCGTCGGCCGCCCCGAGGACGTCGCACCGCGACTCCTCGGGGCGTTCGTGCATCACGGGGGCGTCACGGTGCGGCTCACCGAGGTGGAGGCCTACGGCGGTTCGGACGATCCCGGGTCGCACGCCTGGAGAGGGCGAACGGCTCGCAACGCGACGATGTTCGACCCACCCGGACGCCTCTACTGCTACCTCAGCCACGGCATCCACGTGTGCGCCAACGTCGTCGTCGGTGAGGCCGGCGTGGCCGCGGCAATCCTCCTGCGCGCGGGGGAGGTGGTCAGCGGTGCCGACCTTGCACGCGCTCGTCGCCCGGGCGCTGCCGATCGCGATCTTGCCCGCGGCCCCGGTCGTCTGGCTCGCGCTCTCGGCCTCGACCTGGACCTCGACGGCACCGACCTGGTCATCGGACCGGTGCGGCTCGAACACTCCGGTGAGCCGCCGGCCCAGGTCATGGCGGGACCGAGAGTCGGCCTGCGCGGCGCGAGCGACCGACCGTGGCGCTTCTGGATCGAGGGCGACCGGACCGTGTCCGCCTACCGCCGCAGCCCCCGGGCGGACGGCGGTTCCTGAGCGTGCGCGCCGGTCTCGAACGGGCAGGAGTACCCGCTGCCGGACGCCTCAGACGCCCCGATTTGCCATCGTGGCGACATGTGTTGGTAATGTTTCGCTCGCCGCAGCGCGGAGGAGGGCCTCGGCCGGACAAGATCCGGCAGACAGCCAGACTGGCGCGCTCGGCTGCTTGCAGAACTGGCTGCGAAACAAGGCGAAACCGCCGAGTTGACGAGGATCAGGGCCGCGAGTAAGGTTTCACAGGTTGCCCCGCGACGAAGGCCGAGAGGCCTGAACGCGAGTGCGTGTGATGTTTGAGAACTCAACAGTGTGTCATGCATAGATTGTTGTGATGTTTGTGTGCAGCAGCTTGTGCCTTTGGGTGTGGGTTGTTGTGTGTTTTCGGCAATTGATGATTCTGGCAAGTTTCTTGCTGGTGGTTGT
>NZ_CAXRAZ010000029.1:0-56430 GCF_964229035.1 Nocardioides sp.
GTCGGCCTCCGCCCTCGTCGCGGAGGCCGACGGCGCGGTGGCGGGCATGGCGATCTGGTACCGCACGTACTCCACCTGGACCGGCACGCCCGGCATCCATCTCGAGGACCTCTTCGTGCAGCCCGCCGCGCGCGGACGCGGGTTCGGTCGCGATCTCCTCGCCGCCTTGGCGGCCATCGCCGTCGCCCGCGGTTACCGGCGGGTGGAGTGGGCGGTGCTCGACTGGAACGAGCCGGCGATCGCCTTCTACTGCTCGCTGGGTGCCGAGCCGATGCAGGAGTGGACGACGAACCGCCTCGCTGGCGATGCCCTCGCCACCCTGGCGGCGAGCGTCCTCGAGCGCCGCAGCTGAGCGGATCCGCGCGCCTCACCTGAGGGTGTCCTGAGAGCACCCCGGTTGTTCCAGGTGGAACCGGTTACTGCCCCGTCTTGTGGGATGACCGCCGCCGGGGGAGAGCCGCCCGGTCGTGAATCGGACGGAGGTGAGCGCACCCGTGTGGGACTTCATCGTCGAGCGTCGCGGCACGATCGCGTTCAACACCTATCAGCATGCGCTCCTGGTGGCAGAGGCCGTCGCGCTCGCGACGGTGATCGGCATCGCCCTAGCGGTGCTCGTCACGCGGCGCCCGTCGCTGAGCGGCGTGGCCACCATCGTGAGCGCCATCGGCCTGACGCTGCCGTCCTTCGCGCTCATCGGCCTGCTCCTGCCGGTGACCAGCATCGGGCCCACCACCGCCCTCGTGGCGGTCACCTTCTACGCGGTCCTCCCGATCCTGCGCAACGCGGTCACCGGCCTGCAGGGCGTGGACGCCGACCTCGTCGAGTCCGCGCGCGGCATGGGGCTGAGCGAGGTCGCCGTGCTCTGGCGGGTGCAGCTGCCCCTGGCCTGGCCGGTGATCCACGCCGGCATCCGCACCTCCACGCAGATGTCGATGGGTGTGGCAGCGATCGCCGCCCTCGTGCTCGGCCCCGGCCTGGGCGTCTACATCTACACCGGTCTCACGCAGATCGGCGGCGTCAACGCGGTGCGCTACGCCGTCGTCGGCACGGTCGGCATCGTGATCGTCGCGCTGCTGGCCGACCTGTTCCTGCTCCTGCTGGGGCGTCTCACCATCTCCCGAGGGATCCGCGCATGAGCATCGACCAGAACACCCCCACCGCGGCCTCGGCCGGTGACGCCGCCGACGGCATCGGCGACGGCACGGTCAGCGGCGCCGAGATCGTGCTCACCGACGTGGTGAAGCGCTACCCGGGCCAGAAGGCGGCCGCCGTCGACGGCCTCACGCTCACGATCCCCGCCGGCGAGATCGTCATGTTCGTCGGCCCCTCCGGCTGCGGCAAGACCACCTCGCTGAAGATGATCAACCGCCTCATCGAGCCCACCTCGGGCACGATCACCATCGACGGCGTCGACGTGCGCCAGCAGAGCGAGAACGAGCTGCGGCGCCGCATCGGCTACGTCATCCAGGGCGGCAGCCTGTTCCCGCACATGACGGTCGAGCGCAACATCGCCGTCGTCCCGAAGCTGCTCGGCTGGGACGCCGACCGCATCCGCGAGCGCGTCACCGAGCTGCTCGACCTCGTCGGCCTCGATCCCGAGCGCTATCGCGGTCGCTACCCGCGTGAGCTCTCGGGTGGTCAGCAGCAGCGTGTCGGCGTGGCCCGCGGTCTGGCGGCCGACCCGCCGGTGATCTTGATGGATGAGCCCTTCGGTGCCGTCGACCCGATCACCCGCCAGCGCCTGCAGGACGAGCTGCTCAGCATCCAGCGCGAGCTCGGCAAGACCATCGTGTGCGTCACCCACGACATCGACGAGGCGATCAAGCTCGGCGACCGCATCCTGCTGCTGCGCGAGGGCGCGCACATCGCCCAGTACGACACCCCCGAGGCCGTGCTCGCCACGCCGGCCGACGACTTCGTGGCCGACTTCGTGGGCGCCGGGTCGGCGCTCAAGGCCCTGAGCCTGGCCCGCGTGGGCGATGTCGAGCTCGTCCACCCCGTCACCGCCCGCATCGGCGAGGACGTCGCGGAGGTGCGCCGCCGCGCCGAGGCGGCCGGGGAGAGGAGCGTCGTCGTCCTCGACGAGCGCGGCCGCCCCGTGGGCTGGCCCTTCCTCCGGCAGCTGCGCGGCTCCTCGATCGTGCGTCCCGAGGGCGACCTCGTGGACGTCGACATGCGCGCCACGCTCAACGACGCCCTCGACACGATGCTCTCGAGCTCGCACGGCGGCGTGATCGTCACCGGCGATCGCAACCAGTTCCTCGGCGTCGTCGACTTCGCCTCCGTCACCGATCACGTGCGCGCCCTGGAGGCCGAGCGATGAGCGTCGCGACCACCGACGCCGGCCCGTCCGCTCCCGCGGCCGGGAGCCCGGCACCGGTCACCGGCCCGGCAGCCGAGCGCTCCTGGTGGGCACGGCTCCCGCGGGAGGACCGCGGCATGCTCATCGCCCCGCCCGTGCTCGCCGCGCTCATCCTCGGCGGCTACGCCCTGTGGCGCGGCACCGCCGACCTCGACACCACCGAGCAGCGCCAGCTGCGGTGGTCGACCGTGCGCGCGCAGTTCCTCGAGCACCTCCAGCTCACCGTGGTCGCCTCGCTGCTCGTGGTGCTCGTCGCGGTGCCGCTCGGCGTGCTGCTCACCCGCGGACGCCTGCGCCGGCTCGCGCCGGGCGTGGTGGCCGTGGCCAACATCGGCCAGGCCGCGCCGTCGCTGGGGCTCCTGGTGCTGCTCTACATCTGGCTCAACGACGCCGGCTGGACGGGCTTCGGGGTGGCCGTGCTGACGCTGACCCTCTACGGCCTGCTGCCGGTGCTGCGCAACACCATCACCGGCCTGCGCGGTGTCGACCCCACGCTCGTCGAGGCGGGGCGCGGCATCGGGATGTCGGCGTTCTCCGTGCTGGTGCGCATCGAGCTGCCGCTCGCGATCCCGGTGATCATGACGGGCCTGCGCACCGCTCTGGTCCTCGTCGTCGGCACCGCCGCGCTCGCCACCTTCATCGACGGCGGCGGACTCGGCGGCATCATCAACTCGGGCATCTCACTCTTCCGCTTCGAGGTCATGGTGGCCGGCGCCCTGCTCGTGGCCGCTCTGGCGCTCGCCGTCGAGTGGGTGGGCCGCGTGCTCGAGGTTCTCGTGCGACCGAGAGGGCTGTGATGACGTCGCGTGCCACCTTTCCCCGCCGCCGCGGGAGGGCGGGCGTCGTCCTCGCGGGCGTGTGCGCGCTCGCGCTATCGGCCTGCGGTCTGCGCACGGCCGGCGGCAACGTGCCCGACGCCGACCTGGCCGGGCCGCTGGCCCAGGCGCCCCGTCTCGACGGCGCCGAGATCAAGGTGGGGTCGAAGAACTTCTCCGAGAACATCATCCTCGGCAAGATCGCGCTGATCCTCTTCAACGCCGCGGGCGCGGAGGTCAGCGACCTCACCAACATCCCGGGCAGCGCCTCGGCGCGCCAGGCGCAGCTCTCGGGCGACATCGACGCCATGTGGGAGTACACCGGCACCGGATGGCTGCAGTACCTCACCCAGCCCGAGGCCATCAAGGACCAGACCCAGCAGTACGAGGCCGTGCGCGACCTCGACCTGAAGCGCAACAACCTCGTCTGGCTCCCGCCCGCGCCGATGAACAACACCTACGCCTTCGCCGTCACGAAGGCGACGGCGGCGAAGTACAAGATCTCGAAGCTCTCGCAGATCGCGAAGGTCCCGGCCGCCGAGCGCACCTTCTGCGTCGAGTCGGAGTTCCGTGACCGCAACGACGGCCTCGAAGGCATGCTGAAGACCTACGACGTGCCGCTGGACTCCCCGGAGGGCGTGCCGACCAAGAACCTGCGCACCTTCCAAACCGGCGCCATCTACGACGCCACCGCCTCGGGCTCGTGCACCTTCGGCGAGGTCTTCACCACCGACGGACGCATCCTCGCCCTCGACCTCGTGGTGCTCGAGGACGACCGCAAGTACTTCCCCAACTACAACGTCTCGATGGTGCTCGACTCCCGGCTCGAGCGCGAGCACCCCGAGATCGAGGACCTCCTGGCACCGGTCACCGCGAAACTCACCGACGAGGTGCTCATCAAGCTCAACGCCGAGGTCGACGTCGACGGTCGCGAGCCCACCGACGTGGCGCGCGACTGGCTGGTCGACGAGGGGTTCATCTCCCCGAGCTGAATCCGGACGACGCAGCCTCGGGCGGCGCGTAGTAGCGGACGACGTGGTGCGGCGTGAGGCCGAGGGAGTCCCAGAACGCCAGGCCCGTCGGGTTGTCGGTCTCGACGTGCAGCCAGGCCGTCAGGGCGCCCTGCTGGGTGCCCCAGTCGAGCAGCTCGGCCACGACGTCGCCGCCCAGCCCACGTCGGCGGTGGCCCGGGTCGACGGTGAGCCCGAATAGGCCGAGCCAGTCGCCGTCCAGGCGGGCCTGCGCCTCGGCCGTCGGATCGCACCCGGTGCCGATGCTGGCCGACGCCAGGGTGTCGCGCACCTCCAGCTCGACGTCGGCGCGGCGTCGTCCGAGGGCCCGGCGCACCTGCGCGATGCCGGCCAGGCGCAGCTGCGCCTCGCCGTGGGGGAGCCGACGCCAGCCGGCGGTCAACACGGCCGACTCGACGTCGGACCCGGCCTCCACGTGCAGCAGGGGATCGCGCCCGCGCGCGGTGTAGAAGGCGATCACAGCCTCCAGCGCGTCGTGCACGGACCGGCCGGGATCGCCGATCGCCAGGCAGGAGTTGGCGCGCTTGCGCGCACGCCCGACCGGCCGCGGCTCGTGGCGCAGCTGCCACTCGCCGAGCGGCACCCGCTCGAGGTCGGGCCACAGCGACGCGGTGCGCAGCTCCGCCTCGCGCACGCCCACCCGCAGGCGCGGGGGAGTGCGGGGCGGCACGGGCTTGCCCGAGACCAGGTCGCCGAGCTCGATGCGCACGGGTGCGTCGTCCGCGGGGGCCCGGTCGGGACGGATGAGGCAGTGGTCGGCCTCCCAGGCCACGCAGGTGCCGAGGAGGTCGGTGAACGCAGGACCGCCGGACGGGCCGGCCACGCCGCGCAGCAGCCGCCTGACGACCACGCGCTGACCGACCACGTGAGGGCCGAGAAGATGGCGCCCGGATTCCGGGGGTGTCGGCGCATCGGGCACGCCGGGATACTAGGCTTCGCCTGTCACGAAAGACATTCGTGTTCGTCCCACCGTCTGGTCCAGGAGGATCCGATGACCTACGTCATCTCCCAGCCGTGCGTCGACGTCAAGGACCGCGCGTGCGTCGACGAGTGTCCGGTCGACTGCATCTACGAGGGCAAGCGGATGCTCTACATCCACCCTGACGAGTGCGTCGACTGCGGCGCCTGCGAGCCGGTCTGCCCGGTCGAGGCGATCTTCTACGAGGACGACGTGCCGGAGGAGTGGAAGGACTACTACGACGCGAACGTGAAGTTCTTCGACGAGCTCGGCTCGCCCGGTGGCGCCGCGAAGATGGGCGAGATCGACGCCGACCAGGCGTTCATCGCTGCGCTGCCCCCGCAGAACCAGGACCACTGAGCACCTTGACCGGACGCAGCGCCACGAGCGGGCCGACTCCGGCCCGCTCGGGCGCACCGGTCTCCGGTCGGCTCCCCGACTTCCCGTGGGACCGGCTCGCGCCCTACGCCGAGAAGGCGCGGGCGCACCCCGGCGGCATCGTCGACCTGTCGATCGGGACGCCGGTCGACCCGACGCCCGAGGTGGCCCGAGCGGCCCTCGCAGACGCCGTCGACTCGCCCGGCTACCCCACGGTGCTGGGCATCCCCGACGTGCGCCAGGCCGTCGTCGACTGGTTGGCCGGCACCCACGGGGTGCCGGGCCTCGGCATCGACCAGGTGCTGCCGCTCATCGGCTCGAAGGAGTTCATCGCCGCCCTGCCGGCGCACCTGGGGCTCGGCCCGAACGACCTCGTGGTCTACCCCGAGCTCGCCTACCCCACCTACGAGGTGGGCGCTGCCTTCGTGGGCGCACGGGCGGTGGCCACCGACTCCCTGACCGCGCTGGGCCCCGAGACGCCGAGCCTGCTGTGGCTGAACTCGCCGTCGAACCCCTCGGGTCGGGTGCTGCCGGTTGAGCACCTGCGCAAGGTGGTCGACTGGGCGCGCGAGCGCGGCACGCTGGTGGTCTCCGACGAGTGCTACCTCGACTGCGTGTGGGAGGGCGAGGCCCGCTCGGTGCTGCACCCCGACATCTCGGGCGGCTCGAGCGAGGGCATCCTCGTCGTCCACTCGCTGTCCAAGCGCTCCAACATCGCGGGCTACCGGTGCGGCTTCGTCGCGGGTGACCGCGCGGTGATCGGCGAGCTGCTCGCCGTGCGCAAGAACCTCGGTCTGATGATGCCCGGCCCGCAGCAGCGCGCCATGGCCGCCGTGCTCGGCGACGAGCAGCACGTGGCCGAGCAGCGCGAGCGCTACCTCGCGCGCCGCACCCGCCTCCGGGCCGCCCTGGAGGCGGCCGGCTACACGATCGAGCACTCCGAGGCCTCGCTCTACCTCTGGACGACGAAGGGTCCCGCCGGCCCCGACTCTTGGCAGCTGGCCGCCGAGCTCGCCGACCTCGGCATTCTCGTGGCGCCGGGCTCCTTCTACGGCGCGGCCGGCGAGCACCACGTGCGCATCGCGCTCACCGCCACCGACGAGCGCGTCGACGCCGCTGTCGCACGGCTCGCCGCGCGCTGACGGAGCGCGTCCGAGGGTCAGCGAGCCGAGCCGACGCCTGCCTGCACCCGCGGCGCGCTGCCAGGTTGACCGGCATGACGAATCGCGCCTCTCGGGTCGCGCTGGTCCTCGTGCTCCCCATCGCTCTCGCGGCGCCGCTGGTGCCCGGATCCAGACGGGATTCCTTGTCGGCGACGAGTGTCGCGTGGTAGCGACCGGACGTCGGGTGGTCCCCTCGAAGGGATACGACTGCGACCTCTACTGCGAGGTGAGCGACGACTACGCCCTCTACCGGTTGCGCTTCACCCCGCAGTCCGGGCGGCTGGTCGGCTCGTCGATCTTCAACCTCTTCCGGCCGGAAGCCTGACTCCATGCCTCGAGCGGCCGGGGTGCACTGAGGGGCCTTGAACCCAGTGACCGGCCGGCCCGATCGCACCCACGCGGATCGCCGCCTCGGGCAGCGCGCATCGCTACGATCGCGGTCATGCGATCTCGTCTCGGGGCCCTGATCCTCACGCTGGCCGCCACCGTGGCTGTCTCCGTCGCCGCTCCCAGCGTGGCCGAGCCGGCGACGCGCTCGGACACTGCTCGCGCGGCGCAGGGCGTCGCCCCGCTCCCGGTGGCGGCGATCGAGGCCCGCACCCGGCGGATCCTGATCTTCGCCGACCGCGGCGATGCCGCATCGGTGCGCTCCTTCGCCACCCCGGCGGTCTCGACCTTCCTCCTCGACCGCACCTGGTCGGTGGGCCCGTACGACATCGACTGCCGGCGCAGCGTCGCGAGTCGGCCCGGCGACCCGGTCTACGCGTGCCGCATCGTCGGCAGCGCCTTCCCCGGCAACAGCGCCGTGCGGGTCGAGGACCGCGCCTACTGGCTCTACCTGCGCCACACCAGCGAGGGGTGGACGGCGACCGCCCGCCGCCTCATCGGCGGTGAGGCCACCCGCAACCTCGTCGCGGTCGAGCAGCGGCTCACCGCCCGACGCGACCGGCTCTTCGACCTCGCCCTCGCTCGGCGCTTCGACGAGATGAAGGGCGAGGCCTCGACGGCGGTCATCGACGACCTGCGCACCTACGACCAGGAGGTCGTCGACGGCCGGCGTCCGGCCGTGTTCGGGGGCTGCAGCCGGATCGTGCGCAGCGACCGGTCGAGCGGCGAGTACGCGTGCTCCTGGTACGTCAGCGGCCTGGGCGAGAACCTGTTCGCGGTGGTCGACAAGGTCCGCGGTCGCCTGATCTTCAGCGCCCTCTACCTGCACGAGTGACCTGCTGCGCCGGCCCGGCCCGGCCCGGCTCAGCGGAACACGTCGATGTGCACGTGGTCGCGGTGCTCCAGCACCGCCCGGTCGCCGGGGCGGTCGGGGGCGTCGTAGGCGCGCCACCCGGCTCGACCTGCGGTCCAGATGCGCCCGTCGAAGATGATCGTGCGGATCTCGAGGCGCGCCGCGTTGGCCACGGCCCACTGGGCCAGGGCCCAGCCCTGTCGCTTGTTGACGGCGTTGACGGGGCGGAAGAACACGTCCACCGCGCGACCCTCGTAGTGCGCCGAGCCGGGGATGTGTCCGGTGCTCACCCCGCCGGGGGCGTAGCCGCCGAGCGAGAGCCGCCCGAAGGTGTCGAGCATCTCCAGGCGCACGGCGTCGGCGCGAGCGGTGAGGCCCGACGGCGTCAGCTCGGAATCGGACGACGGCGCCCCGCCGTCCAGGTCGCAACTGAACGCGGCGGGGGAGTTGCCGGTGAGCGCCGAGGCGAGCACGCGGCCGTCGTCCTCGTGGTCGGCGTAGGCGTTGGGGAACGCCGAGCGCTGCACCTCCTGGGCGGCCACGGTGATCTCGAGGTCCTCGTAGCCGTCGACCTTCACGAGCGCGTCGTAGAAGGCGTTGGTGGCGTAGACCGGATCGAGCAGCTCGTCGCGGCTGCCCCATCCCTGCGAGGGGCGTTGCTGGAACAGGCCCACCGAGTCGCGGTCCCCGTAGTCGATGTTCTCGAGCTTCGACTCCTGATAGGCGGTGGCCAGCGCGATCGAGACCGCCCGGGCGGGCAGCTCGCGGCGCACCGCGATCGCGGCGATGAGCGAGGCGTTCTCGGCCTGCTCGGCGCTGATCTCCACGCGCTGATCGCCGACGGTGACCTCGCAGTCGCCGCTCGCCCCACCCGTGATGGTGTTCGTGACGCGCAGCACGGCGATCCCGACCGCGGCCACCACCGCCACCACGGTCAGGCCGATCACGACGTTGAGTGCACCTCGTCCCACAGCCCCCAGTCTGTCGGGACGGTGGTAAGGCTTGCCTGAGGAGCTCAGAGGAACATCCCGAGAATCGATGCGGCGGCGCCGGTGGGCCGGCTCAGTTGGCGTGCAGGGCGGCGTTGAGCGCGATGCCCTCGCCCTTCCACGGCACGGCCTCCACCGCGCCGCTCACCGAGTTGCGGCGGTAGAGCACGTTGCTGGCCCCCGAGAGCTCGCGCGCCTTGACCACCCGCGGCTCCTGGCCGGGCTCGATCACGGTGACCTTGGTGCCCGCGGTCACGTAGCAGCCGGCCTCCACCACGCAGTCGTCGCCCAGCGAGATGCCGATGCCGGCGTTGGCGCCCAGCAGGCAGCGCTGGCCGATCGAGACGACCTCCTTGCCGCCGCCCGAGAGCGTGCCCATGATCGAGGCGCCACCGCCCACGTCGGAGCCGTCGCCCACGACGACGCCGGCCGAGATGCGGCCCTCGACCATCGAGGCGCCCAGCGTTCCGGCGTTGAAGTTCACGAAGCCCTCGTGCATCACGGTGGTGCCCTCGGCCAGGTGCGCGCCGAGACGCACGCGGTCGGCGTCCGCGATGCGCACACCGCTCGGGATCACGTAGTCGACCAGGCGCGGGAACTTGTCGACGCCATGGACCGTGACGTGCTGCCCGGAGGCCTTCAGGCGTGCCCGGGTGAGCTCGAAGCCTTCGATCGCGCAGGGGCCGGCCGAGGTCCACACCACGTTGGTGAGCAGGCCGAAGACACCGTCGAGGTTCTGCCCGTGCGGGGCGACCAGCCGGTGCGAGAGCAGGTGCAGGCGCAGCCACACCTCCACCGTGGACGACGGCGCCTCGCCGAGGTCGGACACCTCGACGAGCTCGACGCGGCGCGTCACCCCGCGGGCGTCGTCGCCGCCCTCGAGCGCGGTGAGCTCGGCCGGTGCGACGGCGTCGGCGGGCCTCTCGCCGAGCGCCGGGGTCGGGAACCAGGCGTCGAGCACGGTCGTGTTGTCGGCGGCGTAGGTGGTCAGGCCGTAGCCCCATGCGGCGGTCACGTGCGCTGAGTCTAGGGCGTCGTGGCGTCGGCGCGGTGGTCGGGCAAGATGGCGCCGTGCCGCCCACCTGCCGACCCGCCAGGGCGCCGCGCGCCCGGCGCCGGGTGGCCGCGCTGCTCGCCGTGCTCGCCGCTGTGGCCGCTCTCGTCGCGGCCGGCGCCGCCCCCGCGGCGGCCCACGCCAGTTTGGTGGGCAGCGACCCGCGCGACGGTGCGGTGCTGCAGCAGGCGCCCTCGTCGGTCACGTTGCGCTTCGACGAGCCCGTCGACGTTGTCCCGGGGGCCGTGCGGCTGCGCCTGCCCTCGGGCGACTCGGTGGCGCTCGAGGCCGAGGTCGACGCCGGGGGGCGTGCCGTCACGGCCGGCCTGCCCGCTGCGCTGGCCGAGCGCCTACGCGGCACGGTCGCGCTGCGTTGGCGGGTGGTCTCCGACGACGGCCATCCGCTCGCGGGCGTGCTGGTTTTCTCAGTGGGCGCGGCCTCCGGGAGCGTCTCTGCCGCCGACCTGCTGCCCGACGGCGGTGCGGTGCCCGTCGTCCAGGCGGTGGTGCACGGGGTGGGTTACGCGGCCCTGCTGCTGGCCGGCGGCCTCACCCTCTTCCTCGTGTGGACGACGCGCGCCACCCGCCTGCCCGCGCCGCTCCGCGCCCGGCTGCGTCGCGTGCTCGGGGTCGCCGCCGGCACAGCGATCGGTGCGTGGGCGGTCGCGGTGCCGCTCGCCGGCGCCTACCGCATCGGCCTCGGGCTGGGCGAGATCCTCGATCCGGCCGTGCTCGACCCCGATCTCGTGGGCTCCGACGTGCTCGTGCTGGGCCTGGTGGCGCTGGGACTCGTCGCCGCGCTGTGGACGACGCGAGGTGATCCCGCGGCCGCGCGCCCGCCGGCGCAGCCCTCGGTGCCGCTGGGCGTGGCCGCAGCGGCCGGCGTGTGGGCGCCCGCGCTGGTCGGTCACTCCCGCGCCTACGAGCCGAGCGCCCTGCTGGTGCTCACCGACGCGCTGCACCTCACCGCCGGGGCCGCCTGGTTCGGCGGACTCGTCGGCCTCGCCCTGACGCTGCCTGCGCTGGCCGGTCGTCCGCGCGACGCGGCCGGGGTGCTCAGCGCCTTCTCCTCGCTGGCCGCCGGGCTGCTGGTGGCCGTCGCGATCACCGGGACCCTGCAGGGCTGGCGGATCCTCGGCTCCTGGGAGCTGCTCGTCTCCGACACCTACGGCCGGCTGCTGCTGGTGAAGGTGGCCCTCGCCGGCGTCGTCGCGCTGCTGGCCGCGCACAACCGCTGGCGCCTGCTGCCCGCCGTCCTCGCGGACGACGGCCACGCCGCCCGGCGTGCCGCCGCACAGCGGGTGGGTCGAGCGGTCGCGGTGGAGGCCGTCGTCGTCGTGGGGCTGCTGGGGGTCACCGGGTTCCTCACGCAGGCCGCGCCCGAGGGCGACGCCGTGCCCGGCGCTGCCGCTACGGCGCGGCAGTGAGGAACAGGAACGCCGCCATCAGCACCAGGTGCACCGCGCCGTTGAGCGGCTTCGCGCGGCCCGGCACCACCGTGAGCACGCCGACGACGGCGGAGAGGAACAGCAGCGTGAGCTGCAGCGGCTCCAGCCCGAGCGCGAGGTCGCCCTCCAGCCAGATCGAGGCCACCGCGATCGCGGGGATCGTGAGGCCGATGGAGGCGATCGCCGAGCCGTAGGCGAGGTTGAGGCTGATCTGCACGCGATCGCGCAGCGCCGCCCGCACCGCCGCGATGCTCTCGGGCAGCAGCACGAGCAGCGCGATCACCACACCCACGGTGGCCTGGGGCAGGCCGAGCGCGCCGACGGCGTCCTCGATGGGGTAGCTCTCGACCTTCGCCAGCCCCACCACGGTGACGAGCGCGAGCACCAGGAGGCCGAAGCTCGTCCAGGTCTCCTTGTCGCTCGGCGGGTCGGCGTGGCCGTCCTCGTCGAGGTCGTTGGCCGGGGGAGCGGTGGCGCCGGGCGCGGTGGGCACCGGCAGGAAGAAGTCGCGGTGGCGCACGGTCTGGGTGAAGACGAAGGATGCGTAGAGCGCCAGCGAGGCCACTGCTGCGAAGGCCAGCTGGGAGCCGCTGAAGACGGGCCCCGGCTCGCTCACCGTGAAGGTCGGCACCACGAGCGTCAGCCCGGCCAGTGCGACCACCGTCGCCAGGGCCGATCCGGTGCCCTCGGCGTTGAAGACCGCCAGGTGGTGGCGCAGCGCGGCGACGAGCAGCGAGATGCCGACGATGCCGTTGAGCGTGATCATCAGCGCGGCGAAGACGGTGTCGCGGGCCAGGGTGGCAGTCTCGCCGCTGCCGGAGGCCATGAGGGTGACGATGAGGCCGACCTCGATCGTCGTCACGGCCACGGCGAGGATCAGCGAACCGAACGGCTCACCCACCCGGTGGGCGACGACCTCGGCGTGGTGGACGCCGGCCACGACCGCCCCGATCAGCGCGACGCCGACGAGGGAGGCGACGAGGGGGCCGGGCTTGCTGCCCCAGGTGAAGGCCAGCACGACCGCGGCCAGGGGCGGCATGACGGCGGCCCACCCGTATCGTCCCGCTGCAGCGCCCATGCTCAGGACCCTAGCGGGGGCGGTGGTAGCGGTGGGGTGCCGCTGATGGCCGTCCGGGCTGGATGCGCCCGTAGAATCCGGGTCATGTCCGCGCTCTCCGTCGAGTCCGTCTTCCCTCGCCTCGAGCCGCACCTGCTGTCGGTCTCGAAGCCGATCCAGTACGTCGGCGGCGAGCTCAACATGGTCTCGAAGCCGTGGGACGACGCCGAGGTGCGCTGGGTGCTCATGTACCCCGACGCCTACGAGGTCGGCCTGCCCAACCAGGGCGTGCAGATCCTCTACGAAGTGCTCAACGAGCGCCCGTGGATCCTCGCCGAGCGCACCTACGCGGTGTGGCCCGACCTCGAGAAGGTCCTGCGCGAGAACGACATCCCCCAGTTCACCGTCGACGCCCACCGCCCCGTCGGCGCCTTCGACCTGTTCGGCGTCAGCTTCTCCACCGAGCTCGGCTACACCAACATGCTCACCGCACTCGACCTCGCCGGCATCCCGCTGCACGCCGTCGACCGCACCGAGGACCACCCCGTGGTCATCGCCGGCGGCCACGCGGCCTTCAACCCCGAGCCGATCGCCGACTTCATCGACGCCGCCGTGCTGGGCGACGGCGAGGAGGTCGTGCTGAAGATCAGCGAGCTCGTGCGTGAGTGGAAGGGCGAGGGCCGACCCGGCGGGCGCCAGGAGCTGCTGCGCCGCCTGGCGGTGTCCGGATCGGTGTACGTGCCGCAGTTCTACGAGGCGCACTACGGCGCGGACGGCGCGATCGCGGCCGTCGTCCCCACGCACCCCGAGGCGCCCGAGCGCGTGCGCAAGCACACGCTCATGGACCTCGACCAGTGGCCCTACCCGCGCAACCCCCTCGTGCCGCTGGCCGAGACCGTGCACGAGCGCTTCAGCGTGGAGATCTTCCGCGGCTGCACCCGCGGCTGCCGCTTCTGCCAGGCCGGCATGATCACCCGCCCGGTGCGCGAGCGCTCGATCGAGACCATCGGCGACATGGTCGAGAACGGCATCCGCAAGACCGGCTTCGAGGAGGTCGGCCTGCTCTCGCTCTCCAGCGCCGACCACACCGAGATCGCCGACGTCGCCACCGGCCTCGCCGACCGCTACGACGGCACCAACGTGTCGCTCTCGCTGCCGAGCACCCGCGTCGACGCCTTCAACATCACCCTCGCCAACGAGTTCTCGCGCAACGGGCGCCGCTCGGGCCTCACCTTCGCCCCCGAGGGCGGCAGCGACCGCATGCGCGCGGTGATCAACAAGATGGTGAACGAGGAGGAGATCATCCGCACCGTCGCGGCCGCCTACAGCCACGGCTGGCGCCAGGTGAAGCTCTACTTCATGTGCGGTCTGCCCACCGAGACCGACGACGACGTCCTCCAGATCGCCGAGCTCGCCAAGCGCATCATCGCCACCGGCCGCGAGGTCTCGGGTCGCAACGACATCCGCTGCACCGTCTCGATCGGCGGGTTCGTGCCCAAGCCCCACACCCCGTTCCAGTGGGCCGCGCAACTCGACCACGAGACCACCGACGAGCGTCTGCGCCTGCTCCGCGAGGCCGTGCGCGCCGACAAGCGCTACGGCCGCGCCATCGGGTTCCGCTACCACGACGGCCAGCCCGGCGTCGTCGAGGGGCTGCTCTCGCGCGGCGACCGTCGCGTCGGTCGCGTGATCGAGGAGGTCTGGCGCGACGGCGGCCGCTTCGACGGCTGGAGCGAGCACTTCTCCTTCGAGCGCTGGATGGCCGCCGCCGAGCGCGGCCTCGCCGGCACCGGCGTGGACGTCGCGTGGTTCACCACCCGCGAGCGCACCTACGACGAGGTCCTGCCCTGGGACCACCTCGACTCCGGTCTCGACAAGGACTGGCTCTGGGCCGACTGGGAGGACGCCCTCGCCACCGCCGACGGCGCCGACATCGAGGTCGAGGACTGCCGCTGGACGCCCTGCTACGACTGCGGCGTGTGTCCTGAGATGGGCACCGAGATCCAGATCGGACCCACCGGGCAGAAGCTGCTGCCGCTCTCGGTCGTCTGAGCCCAGCGCCACCTGTCCACCGGGCGCGTGCCTGCGTGGGCGGTGCGTGGCGCGTGCGGCGCTGTAACACGCCGTCCACCCGTCTTGTCGCCGGTTGTCGGTCGTTCAGCGCCCGAGTTCGGCCCATGAACGACTGACAACTGTCACCTAGTCGGGTGGACGGCGTGTTACAACCCGCCGCGGCCGGTCGCTGAGGCTCATCTCCGGCTCATCCGCGACGCCTCACGGCGATCCGAGCGCCCGCTCGACGAGGCGGACGGCGTCCTCGCGGGAGAGGCCGAGGGCGGTGACCCGCTCGGCGTAGGCGCGGGCGGCGGCGCGCGCCTCGGCGTCCACGCCGGAGCCCGCCACGAAAGTGCCGGCGCGACCGCGGGTGTCGAGCACGCCGTCGACCTCCAGCTCACGGTAGGCGCGGGCGACGGTGTTGGCGGCGATCCCCAGCACGGCGGCGAGCGCCCGCACGGTCGGCATGCGGGTGCCCGCGGCCAGGCTCCCGGACGACGCCTGCTCGCTCACCTGGCGACGCAGTTGCTCGAAGGGCGGCTCGGCGGCGTCGGCGTCCACGTGGAGCATCGGGCCGGTCATGGGTCCATGCTCGCAAATGCACCGCAGGACGCGACGACGCCGCGGCGCGGGGACTGCCTCCTGCTCGGAGGCCGTCGTCCACGCCGCGGCGTCGCGGTGAGGCGGGTCGTCAGAGGACGGGCGCGGTGAGCTTCGTGTCGCTCGTGACGTAGCAGACGATGTGGTCGCCGACGCCGATGTCGTCGGGCGTCTCGGTGATCGCCTTGAAGTCCAGCGGCGGCCGCACGGCGTCGAGCTGCTGCAGCTGGTCCTCGTCCACGAGCGACGCGCAGATGCTGGCGCTCTGGTCCTTCGCCGCGTCGAGGTTCTCGGCGGTGACCTCGGTGGTGGCGATGATCTCGCCGTCGTGCTTCTCGGTGCAGTCCTTCTCGAGCAGCACGATGGTGTCGGGGTTGTCGTCGCTGGTGTTGAAGCACTGGCCGGCCTCCGCCTCGTCGAGGCTGATGGCCGACTGGGCGAAGACCGCGATGGCGATGCCGCCGCCGATGAGGCCGATCGTGGCGAGGACGCCGATCGCCAGGCCCGCGATCGCGAGACCGCGCCCCTTGCGCTGGCCGCCCTTGGTGCGGCGGATGCCGACGATGCCGAGCACCACGGCGACGGGGCCGGTGCAGCACAGCAGCGCGGTGACGAGTGAGGCGATCGAGACGCCGTCGGTCTTGGGCGGCAGTTCGTTGCCGAAGGGTGCCGGCGCGCCGTAGCCGCCGAAGGATCCCGGCGGGGGCGGGGCGCCGTAGCCGCCGGGCTGGGCGGGCGGGGGCGGCGGGTAGCCGCCCGGCTGGCCGCCCGGGGCGCCGTAGGGGTTGCTCGGGCCGCCGTAGGGGTTGCCGCCGCCGGGACCCCCGGGAGCACCGCCGGGAGTGCTGCCTGCGGGGTCGCCCGCGCTCGGGTTGCCCGCGGGGTCCTTCTTGAAGGGGTCGTCGCCCTGGGACCCGTAGGGATTGTCGCTGCCGCCGTTGCCGCCGTAAGGATCGCTCACGCGCGTCACCCTAAGGGTTGATGTCGGGCGCGGGGCCACCCGTGATCGGCGCGCCGCCGCGCCACTACGCTCTCGCGGGTGCCCCGCAACCAGCCCGAGCAGCAGGCGCCTCCCGTCCAGCGCATCCGCATCCGCTACGCCAAGCGGGGTCGGCTGCGCTTCACGAGCCACCGCGACGTGAGCCGCGCGGTCGAGCGTGCGGTCGCCCGCGCGGGCATCCCGATGGCGTACTCGTCGGGCTTCCACCCGCACCCGCGCATCTCCTACGCGGGCGCCGCACCGACGGGCGCGGCGAGCGAGAGCGAGTACGTCGAGCTCGGCCTCGCCGCGGTACGCGAGCCGGCCGAGGTCGGAGCCGCCCTCGACGCCGTCCTGCCCGACGGGCTCGACGTCGTCACGGTCGTGGACGGCGCGACGTCGCTGCCCGGCTCGCTGTCCGACCTGCTCACCGGCAGCAGGTGGCTGCTGGAGCCCACCGACACCGATCCCGCGGTGCTCGCCGCCCAGGTGCAGCGCTTCCTTGCCGAGGAGTCGGTGGAGGTCGAGCGGATGACGAAGAAGGGTCTGCGCACCTTCGACTGCCGTGCCGCGGTCGTGGCCTTCGGGCCGCGGGAGGGCTCGTCGTCCGGTGCTCTCGAGCTGCTGCTCGAGCACGCGACCCCGGCCGTGCGCCCCGACGACGTCCTCACCGGCGTGCGGCTGGTGGCCGCAGCGGACGCCACACCGACCGTGTTGCTGACCCGTCTCGAGCAGGGCGTGCTCGATCGTGCCGCGGCCGCGCTGGCCGACCCGCTCGCCACACGCTGACCGCGCCCGACCTCGCCCTCTCGGCGGCCGGATCGCGCCCTGTCGGCGGCCGGATCGCGCCCTGTCGCCGCTCCACGGCTGACCCCTCGGCGGGGGGCGGGGGAGCGTGGGAGATGGGGCTCGCCGAGGCGGTGTGCGATACTCGCCACAGGTTCGCAACCTGCACGTTCCACAGAACGGTGCGGGACGTAACCGACGACGTTCTCGCCGCCCGGCGACCCTGACCGGACGGCACAGTGGGACCAGCACCACCCGACGCGACGCACAGCGCGACCGCGGCAGGTGGCCCGCGGGTGCCCGGTGACGCGCAGTGCGGAGGGTGTCGTCCCACGAAGGCTTTACGGCGCGTGGCCGCTCGCGGCAGGCGCCGACGACACCCCGGCGCGCGAGCGTCGGGTGAGGAGCAGCGCTCATGACCGACGCATCCAACGAGAACCCGACCGCGCCCGAGAGCGCCGAGAGCCCCGAGGGCGACGGAGCGGCCCCGGCGAAGAAGACCGCGAAGCGGGCCCCGGCCAAGAAGGCGCCCGCGAAGAAGGCGGCCGCCAAGAAGACCGCGGCGAAGAAGACCGCCGAGAAGCCCCCTGCCAAGCGTGCCGCGAAGAAGGCCGCGGCCCCGAAGGCCGCGGACCCCGCTCCTGCCGAGGCTCCTGCGGACGCCCCCGTCGAGGTGGCAGCCGAGGCCGGCGACGCGATCGCCGAGGCCGCGGCTCCCGCCCCGGCGAAGAAGACCGCGGCCAAGAAGACGGCCGCCAAGAAGACCGCCGCCAAGAAGACCGCCGCGAAGAAGGCGCCTGCCAAGCGCGCCGCGAAGAAGACCGCTGCGCCCGCCGACGAGCAGCTCGCGCTCGACGACGAGGCGACTGCTGCGCCCGCGGCCCCCGACGAGGCTGCGACGGACGAGGCCAATGCCGCCGGCGCACCCGCCGTCCTCTTCCAGCCCCCCGCTCCGCTGACGCCGGCGACGGTCGCCGTGCCCGAGGAGGCCGCTGCTGACGCCGCCGCGGACGACGACGCCCCGGCGGCCGAGGACGCTGAGGGCACCGAGGTCGCTGAGGACGCTGAGGACGCCGCCGCCGAGGGCGCCGAGGTGGCGACCGACGCCGCCGAGGCCGAGGCCGACGAGACCGACGCCGACGAGTCCGACGGGGACGAGTCCGACGGCGACGAGACCGACGGGGACGAGAGCGACGAGACCGAGGGCTCCGGCCCGGGCTCGGGCGCGCGCCGTCGTCGCCGCCGCGGTGGACGTCGCCGGCGCAAGCCGGCCGGCGAGCACGCGGGCGAGCAGTCCGAGGCCTCCGCCGACGCGGGCGGTGCGACCGACTCCGACGCCACCGCGGGCTCCCAGGACGCCGCAGCCGTGGCTGACAGCAACGGTGCCGCGACCGCCAAGAGCGGCAGCGCCGACGGTGCCGACGGTGCCGACGGTGCCGACGAGCAGGGCGAGTCAGGCGACGCCGAGGCCGGCGAGGGCCAGGGCGGCGGTTCGTCGTCGCGTCGTCGTCGTCGGCGCCGCCGTGCGGGCGAGGGCGGCGGCGACGAGGGTGACGACGAGAACACCGTCACCCGGGTGCGCAAGCCCCGCAACCCCGAGGACGAGATCACCGCCGTGGCCGGCTCGACCCGGCTGGAGGCCAAGAAGCAGCGCCGCCGCGAGGGCCGCGAGGCGGGTCGCCGCCGGGCGCCGATCGTGAGCGAGGCCGAGTTCCTCGCCCGCCGCGAGTCGGTCGATCGCGTCATGGCCGTGCGCCAGCGCAAGGACCTCACCCAGATCGCGGTGCTCGAGGACAAGGTGCTCGTGGAGCACTACGTGGCCCGCGAGTCGCAGACCTCGATGATCGGCAACGTCTACCTCGGCCGGGTGCAGAACGTGCTGCCCTCGATGGAGGCGGCCTTCATCGACATCGGCAAGGGCCGCAACGCAGTGCTCTACGCCGGCGAGGTGAACTGGTCGGCGCTCGGGCACAAGGACGGCCAGCCCCGCAAGATCGAGTCGGTGCTGCAGTCGGGCCAGACCGTGCTCGTGCAGGTCACCAAGGACCCCATCGGTCACAAGGGTGCGCGTCTCACCAGCCAGGTCAGCCTGGCCGGTCGCTTCCTCGTCTACGTGCCCGACGGCACCACCTCGGGCATCTCGCGCAAGCTCCCCGACACCGAGCGGGCCCGCCTGAAGGCCCTGCTGAAGGAGATCGTGCCCGAGACGGCCGGCGTCATCGTGCGCACCGCGGCCGAGGGCGCCTCGGAGGAGGAGCTCACCCGCGACGTCGAGCGGCTCACCTCGCGCTGGGAGGCCATCGAGGCCAAGGTCGCCAAGGGCAACGCCCCGCAGCTGCTCTACGGCGAGCCCGACCTCACCCTCAAGGTCGTGCGCGACCTGTTCACCGAGGACTTCTCCAAGCTCGTCGTGCAGGGCGACGACGTGTGGGCCACGGTCAAGGACTACGTGGAGGGGGTGGCCCCCGACCTGCTCGACCGCGTCGAGCACCACGTGCCCGACGCCCAGACCCCCGACCTGTTCACCGTCCACCGCATCGACGAGCAGATCGCCAAGGGCCTCGACCGCAAGGTGTGGCTGCCCTCGGGCGGCTCGCTCATCATCGATCGCACCGAGGCGATGACGGTCGTCGACGTCAACACCGGCAAGTTCACCGGCTCCGGGGGCAACCTCGAGGAGACGGTCACCAAGAACAACCTGGAGGCGGCCGAGGAGATCGTGCGCCAGCTGCGGCTGCGCGACATCGGCGGCATCATCGTCGTCGACTTCATCGACATGGTGCTGGAGTCCAACCGCGACCTCGTGCTGCGCCGCCTCGTCGAGTGCCTGGGCCGCGACCGCACCCGCCACCAGGTCGCCGAGGTCACCTCCCTCGGCCTCGTGCAGATGACCCGCAAGCGCATCGGCACCGGCCTGGTGGAGGCCTTCAGCGAGAACTGCAGCCACTGCCAGGGCCGCGGCATCGTCGTCCACGAGCTGCCCGTGGAGCCCAAGCGCTCGCCCCAGGGCGGCGGCCAGCAGGGTGGCGACGGTGACGGTGAGCGTCGGGGACGACGCCGCCGCGGTCGTGGCGGCCAGGACGGCGAGGGTGCCGTCGAGGCTCCCAAGCCGGTGCCGTCGCCGAAGGACGTCGCCGCGATGGCCAAGCCGGCCCCCGAGGACGCCCCGGACGTCGCCGAGGCCGCGCCGGCTCCGGACGTCGAGGCGCCGGCTCCCGCCGCGACCGGCGAGACCGCCCAGGACCTGCTCGACGGCGCGGTGGAGGCCGCGCAGGAGGCGGCCCAGGGCGGCGCCGACGTGGTCACCGAGGCCACGCTCGAGCCGGTCGAGCCCGAGCCCATCCCCGAGCCCACGCCCCCGGCCGCCCCTGCGCCGGCCGCGGAGATCGCCCCCGAGCCCGAGGCCGACCCCGTGCCGGCGTCCGGGACGCGGGTGACCACGCGGACCCGTCGCGCGGCCGCCACCCGTCCGGCCGGTCAGCCCGCCGAGGGCACCGTGGCGATCGTGGTGGCGGAGCCGACCGCCGCCGAGGCGCCCAGCGCGCCGGAGACGCCGAGCGCGCCGCCGCCGAAGGTCACCACCCGCACCCGCACCCGTTCGGCGCGGACGACGCCCGGCGCCCAGTCGGCCCCGACAGCGTCGTCGTCCGACTCGCCGGGGTCGGCGCCCGAGTCCGGACCGGCCGACGGCGAGGCCGGCGAGCCCTCGATCGAGCACGTCCCGGTCAAGAAGAAGGGCGGCGCCCGCAAGCGCTGAGCCCACCGCGGGCCGGCCGCGTCCTCGCGAGGAGGCGGCCTGCCCGGCAGGGTGGCGGCCCCGACCCCGCTCGTTTTGCACGGGGAGGGGCCCACCCGTAGCATGGAACCTCGTTGCACGCTTCGGCGTGCCCTGTCTGTGCGGCGCCGCTTCCGGCGTTGCGCCCCAGACCACCGACCCGAACGACCTGTAGTACCGACGAAGGAGACCGCGGTGTACGCGATCGTGCGCGCTGGCGCCAAGCAGCAGAAGGTTGCCGTGGGCGACGTCATCGAGATCGACAAGGTCGCGACCCCGGTCGGTCAGACCCTCACCCTCCCGGTCGTCCTGGCCGTCGACGGCGAGTCGGTCACCTCCACCGGCCTCGACAAGGCCGCCGTCACCGTCGAGGTGCTCGGCGCCGCCAAGGGCCCGAAGATCGTCATCCAGAAGTACAAGAACAAGACCGGCTACAAGACGCGCCAGGGTCACCGCCAGAAGTACACCCAGGTCAAGGTCACCGACATCTCGCTCTGAGCCCCACCCGCTCCGGCACTCTTCCAAAGGACTGAATCGATGGCACACAAGAAGGGCGCGGCGTCCACCCAGAACGGCCGCGACTCCAACGCCCAGCGCCTCGGCGTCAAGCGCTTCGGCGGCCAGGTCGTCAACGCCGGCGAGATCATCGTCCGTCAGCGCGGCACCCACTTCCACCCGGGCGCCGGTGTCGGCCGCGGTGGCGACGACACCCTCTTCGCGCTCGTCCCGGGTGCCGTCGAGTTCGGCACGCGTCGCGGCCGTCGGGTCGTCAACGTCGTCCCCTCCGAGTGACGGCGCTGCGCGCAGCCTGACCTCTGCAGCTTCATCCGAAGGGCGCCCCGGACTCGGGGCGGCCTTCGGTGTTTTCGCTCCGCTGTTCTCCTCCTGCTCCTCTCACGAAAGACTCCCGCCATGGCCGTGCCCACCTTCGTCGACCGCGTGGTCCTGCACGTCTCGGCCGGCCGCGGCGGCAACGGCGTGGCCTCCGTGCACCGTGAGAAGTTCAAGCCGCTCGGCGGCCCCGACGGCGGCAACGGCGGCCCGGGCGGATCGGTGATCCTGCGCGTCGACCCCGGCGTCACCACGCTGCTCGACTACCACCACAGCCCGCGGCGCCGCGCCGGCCACGGCGGCCACGGCGCCGGCGATCGTCGCAACGGCGCCCACGGCGAGGACCTCGTGCTCGCCGTGCCCGCCGGCACGGTCGTCAAGCACCGCAACGGCGAGGTGATGGCCGACCTCGTCGCGCCCGGCACCGAGCTCGTCGTCGCCCAGGGCGGTCGCGGCGGTCTGGGCAACGCCGCGCTGGCCTCCAAGGCGCGCAAGGCGCCCGGCTTCGCGCTGCTCGGCGAGCCCGGCGACGAGCTGGAGCTGGTGCTCGAGCTCAAGGTCGTCGCCGATATCGGCCTCGTCGGCTTCCCGAGCGCCGGCAAGTCGAGCCTGATCGCCGCGATCTCCCGGGCGCGGCCGAAGATCGCCGACTACCCCTTCACCACCCTCGTGCCGAACCTCGGCGTGGTCACCGCCGGTGAGACCACGTTCACCGTGGCCGACGTGCCCGGCCTGATCGAGGGTGCGGCCGAGGGGCGCGGACTCGGGCACGACTTCCTGCGCCACATCGAGCGCTGTGCCGCGATCGTGCACGTGCTCGACACCGCAACCATGGAGCCGGGTCGCAATCCCGCCGACGACCTCGAGGTGATCGAGGACGAGCTGCGCCGCTACGGCGGCCTCGAGGACCGCCCGCGCCTCGTCGTCCTCAACAAGGTGGACGTGCCCGACGGGCGCGGCATCGCCGAGCTCGTCATCGACGAGCTGCGCCAGCGCGACCTGCGCGTCTTCGAGGTCTCGGCTGTCTCGGGCGAGGGCACGCGCGAGCTGATCTTCGCCATGGCCGAGATCGTGCTCGAGGCCCGCCGCGCGAAGGCCACCGAGATCCCCGCCCGCATCGTGGTGCGCCCCAAGGCGGTGGACGACGACGGCTTCACCGTGCGCCCCACCGGCGCCGGCTGGCGGGTGGTGGGTGTCAAGCCCGAGCGCTGGGTGCGTCAGACCGACTTCAGCAACGACGAGGCGGTGGGCTACCTGGCCGACCGGCTCAACCGCCTGGGCGTCGAGGCCAAGCTGCTGCAGCTCGGTGCGGAGGAGGGCGACGCGGTGCTGATCGGGCCCACCGACGACGCGGTCGTCTTCGACTTCAAGCCCGGCATCGACGCCGGCGCGGAGATCCTGTCGCGCCGCGGCGAGGACGACCGCTTCCACGAGGAGCGTCCGGCGGCCACCCGTCGCCGCGAGATCCAGGAGGCGCTCGGGGACCGCGCGGAGGGCGAGACCCGCGCCGACGTCGCCCGCCGCATCGACCGCCCCGACGTGTACGGACCCACCTCCTACCAGATCGGCTCCGAGGAGGACCCCGACGCGCGGCCGGCCGTCAGCGACGACGAGGCCTGGCTGGAGGAGGACCCCGGTGAGTGATGCGGGTGCCGCCGTCCGCGACGCGGTCACCCAGGCGCGCCGCGTGGTGGTCAAGGTCGGGTCGTCGTCGCTGACCACCGCCGCGGGCGGCATCGATCCCGGTCGGGTCGAGGCGCTGGTCGACGTCCTCGCCGCCGCGCGCGGGCGCGGTGCCGAGGTGGTGCTCGTCTCCTCGGGCGCCATCGCCGCAGGCCTCGCGCCCCTCGGGCTGCGTCGGCGTCCGCGTGGCCTGGCCGCCCAGCAGGCGGCGGCCTCGGTGGGCCAGGGCCTGCTCGTGCACCGCTACACCGAGGAGCTCGCGCGCCACGGCCTCACCGCGGGCCAGGTGCTGCTCACCCTGGACGACGTGACCCGCCGCTCGCACTACCGCAACGCCCACCAGACGCTGGCGACCCTGCTCGAGCTGGGCGTGATCCCGATCGTCAACGAGAACGACACCGTGGCCACGAGCGAGATCCGCTTCGGCGACAACGACCGCCTCGCCGCGCTGGTGGCGCACCTCGTGCAGGCCGACCTGCTCGTGCTGCTGAGCGACGTCGACGGCCTCTACGACGGCCCGCCCTCGCGCGAGGGCACCCGGCTCATCTCCGACGTGCGGGGGCGCGCGGACCTCGCGGAGGTCGAGATCGGCTCGGTCGGCTCCGCAGGCGTCGGCACCGGCGGCATGGTCACCAAGGTGGAGGCCGCCTCGATCGCCACCGGCGCCGGCATCCCCGTGGTGCTCACCTCGGCCGGCCGGGCCGCCGCCGCCCTGGCCGGCGAGGCCGTGGGCACGCTGTTCCACGCCACCGGCAAGCGCCGTCCGGCCCGGCTGCTGTGGCTGCGGCACGCCACCGAGGGCAAGGGTGCGCTCGTGCTCGACGCGGGCGCCGTGCGGGCGGTGGTCGACAAGCGCGCCTCGCTGCTGCCGGCCGGCATCACGGCTGTGCGCGGCGAGTTCGGCGCGGGCGACCCCGTCGACCTCGTGGACGCCGACGGCCGCCCGGTCGCGCGCGGCCTCGTCAACTTCGACGCCGCCGAGCTGCCCGCGCTGCTCGGCCGTTCCACCAAGGAGCTGCGCCGCGAGCTCGGCGCGGCCTACGAGCGCGAGGTCGTGCACCGCGACGCGCTCGTCGTGCTGTGACGTGCGCGGGGCGGGGTCGTGGCCGTCGCCGGCCCGCTCCGCGCCGCGGTCCGCTGCCCGTAGGCTGGGCCCTGCCATGAGCCGCACCGTCTACCTCGACCACGCCGCGACCACGCCGATGGTCCCTGCGGCGCTCGAAGCCATGACGCGCCAGCTGGCCGTGGTCGGCAACCCCAGCTCGTTGCACGCCTCCGGACGCCGGGCCCGCCGCGTCGTCGAGGAGGCCCGCGAGCAGATCGCCGCCGCCATCGGCTGCCGCCCGGGCGAGATCGTGTTCACCTCCGGCGGCACCGAGGCCGACAACCTGGCCGTCAAGGGCATCACCTGGGCCCGGCAGGGCGGGGAGTCCGATCGCCGCCTCGTCCTCGCCAGCGCTGTGGAGCACCACGCGGTGCTCGACCCGCTGCAGTGGCTCGTGGAGGCCGGCGAAGCCGACCTCGAGCTGCTCGCGGTGGGCGACGACGGTCGCCTCGACCTCGATCGCTACGCCGCCGCGCTCGAGCGCGACCCGCGGGTGGTGGCCCTGGTGTCGGTGATGTGGGCCAACAACGAGAGCGGCGCCGTGCAGCCGCTCGCCGAGGTCGTGCGCCTCGCCCACGAGCACGGCATCCCCGTGCACTCCGACGCCGTGCAGGCGCTCGGCGTCCTCCCGCTCGACGTCGCCGCCAGCGGGCTCGACGCCGTGACGATCACCGGCCACAAGGTCGGTGGGCCCGTGGGCGTCGGCGCGCTCGTGGTGCGTCGCGAGGTCGGCGTCACCCCGCTGCTGCACGGCGGCGGCCAGGAGCGCGACCTGCGCAGCGGCACCCTCGACGTGCCGGCGATCGCTGGCTTCGCCGCCGCGGTGGAGCAGGCGGTGGCCCAGCAGGCAGCGCACGCTGCCCGCCTCGCCGACCTGCGCGAGCTGCTCGTGCGCGGTCTGCGCGCGGCCGTCCCCGACGTCGTCGTCAACGGCCCGGCCGAGGCGTTCGCCGCCGACGGGTCGCCGCTGCGGCTGCCCGGCGTCGTCCACGCCTCCTTCCCCGGCTGCGAGGGCGACTCCCTGCTCATGCTGCTCGACGCCCGCGGCATCGAGTGCTCCACCGGCTCGGCCTGCTCGGCCGGCGTGCCCCAGGCTTCGCACGTGCTGCTCGCCATGGGCCGCGAGGACGACGAGGCCCGCTCGTCGCTGCGGTTCTCGCTCGGGCACACCTCCACCGCCGACGACGTCGCCGCCGTGGTGGCCGCGATCGCGCCGTGCGTGGAGCGCGCCCGCGCCGCGAGGGCCTGAGCCGTGCGCGTGATCGCCGCCATGTCAGGCGGTGTCGACTCGGCCGTGGCCGCCGCGCGGGCCCACGAGGCCGGCCACGAGGTCACCGGCATCCACCTGGCCCTCTCGCGCAACCCCGCCTCCTACCGCTCGGGCGCGCGCGGCTGCTGCACGATTGAGGACAGCAACGATGCCCGGCGCGCCGCCGACGTGATCGGCATCCCGTTCTACGTGTGGGACCTCTCCGAGCGCTTCCACGCCGATGTCGTCGAGGACTTCATCGACACCTACGCCGCCGGGCGCACGCCCAACCCGTGCCTGCGCTGCAACGAGAAGATCAAGTTCGCCGCCGTGCTCGACCGGGCGCTGGCACTCGGCTTCGACGCCGTGGTCACCGGCCACTACGCCACCGTGCGCACCACCGCCGACGGCGGGGTGGAGCTGCACCGGGCGGTCGATGCCGGCAAGGACCAGTCGTACGTGCTCGGCGTGCTCGACGAGCACCAGCTGCGCCACTCGCTCTTCCCGCTCGGCGACACCCCGAAGAGTCGGGTGCGCGAGGAGGCGGCCGCCCGCGGCCTGCTCGTCGCGGACAAGCCCGACAGCCACGACATCTGCTTCGTCGCCGACGGCGACAACGCCGGCTGGCTCAGCGAGAAGCTCGGCGATCGCGCGCCCAACCGCGGGGGAGAGGTGCGCGACGAGGCCACGGGCGAGGTGCTCGGCCACCACGAGGGCTCGTGGGCCTACACCATCGGCCAGCGACGCGGGCTGCGCCTCGGTCGTCCCGCGCCCGACGGCCGCCCGCGCTACGTGCTCGACATCGAGCCGGTGTCCGGCACGGTCACCGTGGGCCCCCGCGCGAGCCTCGCGATCGACGCGCTGCACGCCACCGAGCTGCGCTGGTGCGGTGCGCCGCTGCCGGCCGGCACCGTGCTGAGCGGTGAGCAGATCACCGTGCAGCTGCGCGCGCACGGCGCCGAGCACCGGGCCGAGGTGCGCGTCGGCGACGACCGGCTGGAGGTCACGCTGCTCGATCACGCCGAGGGCATCGCGCCCGGCCAGGCCGTCGTGGTCTACGACGGCACCCGGGTGGTCGGGTCCGGCACGATCGCCAGCACGCACCGGGTCGGTGCCGCCGAGGTGGGAGACACCTCGCTCTCCTCCGTGGGTGACGAGGCGTGAGCGTGCGCGCCACCGGCGTCGGTTCCTTCCCCGGCGAGACCCAGCGCGACTTCGAGGAGGCGCTGGCCGTCGTGCTGGGAGAGCTCGGCGACCTGCCGCAGCACCGGGGCCTCGTGCACCTGCCCGAGGTGCCCGGACGCGGCCCCGGCGCCGGCATGCTCGGGCGCACGCTGGGGTTGCTGGGCGTCGTCCTCGATGCCGATCTGCAGCCCGAGGGGTGGCGCCTCACCGGCACCTCCGGGGCGCCGCCGCTCGACCAGCGCCGGGCCGCCAGCCTGCTCGCGCAGGACCTCGACTCCTTCGAGGAGCGCACCCAGGAGCTCACCGGGCCGGTGAAGGTGCAGGTGGTCGGGCCGTGGACGCTCGCGGCGACCGTGGAGCGCCCGCGCGGCGACAAGCTGCTCGCCGACCACGGCGCACGCCGCGAGCTCGCCGAGGGGCTCGCCGAGGCCGTGCGCACCCACGTGGACGACGTGCGCCGCCGGGTGCCCGGGGCGAGCGAGGTCGTCGTCCAGCTGGACGAGCCGGCGCTGCCCGCCGTGCTCGCCGGAGCCGTGCCGACGGCCTCGGGCTTCTCGCGGCACCGCACCGTGCACCCGCCCGAGGCGAGCGAGGCGCTCGCGCGGGTCGCGAGCGCGATCGAGGCCGCCGGAGCGACGCCGTGGGTGCACTCGTGCGCGCCGGACGTGCCGATCGCCCTGCTACGCGGAGCTGGCGTGCGCGGCGTGCTGATCGATCTCGGCCTCCTTGGTGCCGACGGGGTGGACGCCGCCGCGGAGGCGCTGGAGGCGGGCACGACCATCGGTCTCGGTGTCGTGCCGACCGTGCCCGGTGACGGGCTCCCCGGCGACCGCGAGGTGGTCGAGCGCGTGCTGCGCTGGATCGACCTCGTGGGCCTCGACCTCGACGCGGTGGGCAGGAGCGTCGTCCTCACACCGGCGTGCGGGCTGGCCGGTCTCGGTGGCGCGCAGGCGCGTCGCGCCGTCACGCTCGTGGCCGCCGCGGCCCGCTCGCTCGGCTAGCGCGGGCGCGACGGGGTACCGCGGGGTCACCGCACACCCGCGGACCATCCGATCTCGAGGAGCCCCCTGTGTACGACCTGACCGGCCGACGCATCGCCATCATCGCCAGCGACCACGTGGAGGAGGCCGAGATCGTCGGGCCCCGCGACCGCCTGCGGGAGGCGGGTGCCACCGTCACCGTGCACTCGCGCGACGGCGAGGCGATCCAGGCGGTCGAGGGCGACGTGAAGCCCACGTCGATGGTGGAGGTCGACGGCGACTTCGACGCCATCGACCTCGACGACCTCGCCGCGCTCGTGGTGCCCGGCGGCACCGTGAACGCCGATCACCTCCGCGTGGACGAGAAGGCCCAGACCCTCGTGCGCAAGGCCTCGGGGGCGGGCATCCCCCTCGCCGTGATCTGCCACGGCCCCTGGCTGCTCGTCTCGGCCGGCCTCGTGGAGGGCCGGCGCCTCACCAGCTGGCCGAGCCTGGAGACCGACATCCGCAACGCCGGCGGCGACTGGGTGGACGCCGAGGTCGTGGTCGACCGAGGCCTCATCACCAGCCGCAACCCCGACGACGTCCCGGCCTTCGTCGACGCCATCGCGCAGGCGGCGGCCGCGGTGCCGGTCGGCTGATCCCCACGGGCCGCACACGCACGAACGGGCCCGCCGGAGCACTGCTCCGGCGGGCCCGTTCGCGTCGTTTCGGGGGGCGTGGCTCAGCCGACGTGGACGCCCTCGGGCGCCTCGCCCGCGAGCTCGGTGTGCTTGACGCTCAGCAGCGACCAGACGATCAGTGAGGCCGTCCAGATCATGAAGGCGCCCACGAGGAAGGCGTGGGTCGCACCGTCGGCGAAGGCGGTCAGGCCGACGCGCGGGTCGGTGGGGTCGCCTCCGGCCTGCACGAGCTCGCCGACCTTCGAGGTGGTGTAGTGCGCCGCCACAGCCGACAGCGTGGCGAGACCGAGCGCGCCGCCCACCTGCTGCATGGTGTTGAGCACGCCGGACCCGATGCCGGCGTCCTGGCTGCGCACGCCGTGGACCGCCACCAGGGTCATGGGCACGAAGGTGAGGCCCATGCCCAGCGACATGAGCACGATGAAGGGTGCGATGTCGGTCCAGTAGTTCACGCTCCCGATCTCGAGGCGAGAGAAGGCGAAGAGTGCTGCTCCGGCCAGGAGGGTGCCCGTGCCCGCCAGGAAGCGGGGGTCGACCCGGGCGATCAGCTTCGAGGAGGACGTCGCGCCGAAGATCATGCCGACGCAGAAGGGCAGGAAGGCGAATCCCGTGCGCAGCGGCGAGTAGCCCATCACGTTCTGCACGAAGAGGGACAGGAAGAAGAACATCGCGAACATCGCGGCCGGGGTGATCATCATCGCGACGAAGGCCACCGCGCGGTTGCGGCTGGCGAAGATCGAGAGCGGCATCATCGGCTCCTTGGTGCGCCGCTCCACGAGGATGAACATTGCCAGGGCCACGACACCGGCGACCATGGCCGCGAGCGCCACCGGGTCACCCCAGCCGTAGCTGGACCCGCTGGGGTTCGCGGCACTGACGGTGTCGGGGTCGACGTTGCTGGTGCGGGTGATCCCGTAGACCAGTGCGAGCAGACCGCCGGTGGCGAGTGCGGCACCGGGGAGGTCGAGGCGACCGGCGTGGTGGTCGGTGTCGGGCAGCAGGCGCGGCGCCAGCGCGGCGGCGGCCAGCCCGATCGGCACGTTGATCAGGAAGGTCAGCCGCCAGCCCCAGCCGGGGTCGAGGTCGGTGAGCCAGCCGCCGAGGATGAGGCCGATCGCGGCGCCGATACCGGCCATCGCCGCGAAGACGGAGAAGGCGCGGTTGCGCTGGGGGCCGGCAGGGAAGGTCGTGGTGATCAGCGCCAGCGCCGTGGGTGAGGCGAGTGCGGCGCCGAGACCCTGGAGGCCGCGCGAGCCCAGCAGCATGGCCTCGTTCTGGGCGAGGCCGCCCAGGGCCGATGCCAGGGCGAAGATGATCACGCCGGTCATGAAGATGCGTCGGCGTCCGTAGAGGTCGCCGAGGCGACCCCCGAGGAGCAGCAACCCGCCGAAGCAGAGCGCGTAACCGGTGACGACCCACGACAGGTTGGACTGGTCGATCGCGAGGTCCTTGCCGATGAACGGCAGGGCGATGTTGGCGATGGTGGAGTCGAGCACGACCATCAGCTGTGCGGAGCAGATGAGCACCAGCGCCCAGCCGTAGTGACGGGTCGGTGCCGGTTCGGTGAAGGCCTCGGCGCTGCCTTGCGGCAGGTCGGGCGACTGGGTGTCGGTCACGGTGGTGTCCTCAGAACGGTGGGTGGAGGTGTCTCAGCCGCGGGTGGCGGCCGGGATGATCAGCTGGTCGACGACGCGCGCGATCAGCTCGGGGGTGGGGATCTCGCCCAGCAGGAACGTGCGGTGCAGCACGATGCCGGGCAGGGCGGCGAGGAGGAGGTCGAGGTCGAGGTCGTCGCGCAGTTCGCCGCGGGCCGCGGCGCGCTCGTAGACGACCCGGTTGACGGCGAGCTTGGGAGCGATGAAGCGGTCGCGGAAGGCCGCGGCGAACTCGGCGTCGCGCCCGATGGCGGTGATCACGCTGCTCAGCAGGGCGATCTGGCGGTCGTCGGTGAGGCCGCCGTGACCGCAGAACATCGCGATCAGGTCGGCGCGCAGGCTGCCGGTGTCGGGCGGCTCGGCGATCGGCGTCTTCTGCGAGAGCAGGGCGTCGATCACGAGCGCCGCCTTGCCCTCCCAGCGCCGGTAGAGCGTGGCCTTCGAGGCCCGTGCGCGGGTGGCCACGGCGTCCATGGTGAGGCGGTCGTAGCCGGCGTCGGTGAGGACGTCGATGGCCGCGTCGAGGATCTCCTGCTCCCGGTCGCCCTCGACCCGAGGACGTGCCGCCACGTGATCGGCACGCAGGCGGGGGGAGCGGAGGTTCACGGCGGTGCCCTTCGGGTGCGGTGGTGCAGTGGAGACGCAGAAGATGGAACGGAACCGTTCCGTACCTCAGGATAGAACGGAACGGTACCGTTCTGTCCAGTCCCTTTCCGCTGGCCGGTCGCCTGCCGGTCGCCCGCTGGCGTGCGCCTCCTGCACCGCGTGTCGGAGGGGACCGGCACACTGGCCCCCATGAGCGACGCCGTCACCTCCGTCGTCCCCGCCGAGGCCCGCGAGGAGCACAGCCGCCTCGTCGACGAGGTGGAGGAGGCCCGCTGGCGCTACTACGTGCTCGACGACCCCACGCTCTCCGACGCCGACTTCGACGCCCGGCTGCGTCGCCTGGAGGAGCTCGAGGAGGCCCACCCCGAGCTGCGCACGCCCGACTCGCCCACCCAGAAGGTCGGGGGAGCGGTGGCCACCGACTTCACCGCGGTCGACCACCTGCAGCGCATGGAGAGCCTCGACAACGCCTTCGACCTCGACGAGCTGGCCGCCTGGTACGCCCGGCTGGGTCGCGACGGCGTGGAGGCCCCGGCGCTGCTGTGCGAGCTGAAGGTCGACGGCCTGGCCATCAACCTGCTCTACGAGCAGGGTCGACTCGTGCGCGCGCTCACCCGCGGCGACGGGCGCACCGGCGAGGACGTCACGCCCAACGTCAAGACGATCGCGAGCATCCCGCACCGCCTCACCGGCACCGAGGAGCACCCGGTGCCCGCGCTGGTGGAGGTGCGTGGCGAGGTGTTCTTGCCCGTCGAGGCGTTCGAGGCGCTCAACCTCGCCATGACCGAGGCCGGCAAGGCTCCCTTCGCCAACCCGCGCAACGCCGCGGCCGGATCGCTGCGCCAGAAGGATCCGCGCGTCACCGCCACCCGCGCCCTCGGCATGGTCTGTCACGGCATCGGTGCCCGGGAGGGCTTCCAGCCGCTCGCGCAGTCGCAGGCGTACGAGGCGCTGCGCGCCTGGGGGCTGCCGACCTCCGACCGCGTGGCCGTCGTCCCCGACCTCGCCGGAGCGGCGGCCTACATCGAGCGCTACGGCGAGCAGCGCCACAGTGTCGAGCACGAGATCGACGGCGTCGTGGTCAAGGTGGACGACACCTCGCTGCAGCGCCGCCTGGGCTCGACGAGTCGCGCTCCCCGGTGGGCGATCGCGTTCAAGTACCCGCCGGAGGAGGTCAACACGCTGCTGGTGGCCATCGAGGTCAACACCGGGCGCACCGGGCGGGTTACTCCCTTCGGCCGCATGGAGCCGGTGCGGGTGGCGGGTTCCACCGTCGAGATGGCCACCCTGCACAACGCCTACGAGGTCGCCCGCAAGGACGTCCGCCCCGGCGACACCGTCGTGCTGCGCAAGGCCGGCGACGTCATCCCCGAGATCGTCGGGCCCGTGCTCGCGCTGCGGCCCGAGGGCCTGCCCGCCTGGGAGATGCCTACCGAGTGCCCGAGCTGCGGCACGCCCCTGGTGGAGCAGAAGGAGGGCGACAAGGACCGCCGCTGCCCCAACCACCGGCACTGCCCGGCCCAGGTGCGCGAGCGGGTCTTCCACGTCGCGGGCCGCGGCGCCTTCGACATCGAGGGCCTCGGGTACGAGGCGGCCACTGCCCTGCTGGAGGCGGGCGCGATCGCCGACGAGGGCGACGTGTTCGACCTCGACGCCGATCGGCTGCTGCGCACGCCGCTGTTCACCCGGGCCCCGAAGAAGGGCGAGGAGGGCCCGCAGCTCACCGCGAACGCGATCAAGCTGCTCGAGAACCTCGACGCCCGCAAGCGGGTGCCGCTGTGGCGGGTGCTGGTGGCCCTGTCGATCCGCCACGTCGGCCCGAGCGCGGCCCGCGCGCTGGCCACCGAGTTCGCCACGATGGACGCCATCCGCGCCGCCTCGCAGGAGCAGCTCGCCGCCGCCGAGGGCGTCGGGCCCACGATCGCCGAGGCCGTCGTGGAGTGGTTCGACGTCGACTGGCACCGCCGCATCGTCGACGCCTGGGCCGCGGCCGGTGTCGCGATGGCCGACGAGCGCGACGAGTCGCTGCCCCGCACGCTCGAGGGGCTCAGCGTCGTGGTCACCGGCTCGCTCCAGGGCTTCTCGCGCGACTCCGCCAAGGAGGCGATCCTCGCCCGCGGCGGCAAGGCGGCCGGCTCGGTGTCGAAGAAGACCGACTTCGTCGTGGTCGGTGAGAACGCCGGCTCCAAGGCCGAGAAGGCCGAGCAGCTGGGTGTGCCGGTGCTCGACGAGGAGGGGTTCGTGCGGCTGCTCGCCGAGGGTCCACCGCCCCCTGCGGAGTCCGCCGCGGACCACGAGGCCGGCTCCGAGACGGCCGCCGACGCCGACTGACCCGGCACACTGGCCGCATGCTCCGCCGCCTCTGCGCAGCCCTCGTCGCCGCGATCCTGCTCGCCTCGCTCGCGGCCTGCTCCACGGAGCCCGAGCGGTCGGTCGGCCCCGCGCCGTCGGCGGGCGCGTCGTCCTCGGCGCCGACCTCAGGCTCCTCGGCGTCGACCTCCGGTGCCGCGAGCCCGACGCCCTCGGCGGCCGGTGTGCTGGGCGACCCGAGCGAGCCGGTGTCGTTGGCCGCGCTGGCCCAGCGCCGGCTCGACGGCGGAGGCCTGCGGATCGGGCGGGAGGTGCTCGGCTCGGCACGCCACCGCCAGTACGAGGTGAGCTACCGCAGCGGTGGCCTGCGCGTCACCGGCCGGCTCGCCGTGCCGAACGGCGCCGGGCCGTTCCCCGCCGTGGTGCTGGCCCACGGCTACATCGAGCCGTCGATCTACGTCAACGGCCAGGGCATGACGCGCGAGCGGGCCTGGCTGGCCGATCGCGGCTTCGTCGTCCTGCACGCCGACTACCGCGGCCACGCCGACTCGGCCCCCGATCCCTCGGGTGGCACCGACCTCCGCCTGGGCTACACCGAGGACGTGCTCAACGCGGTGCTCGCCCTGCGCTCGTGGAGCGGCCCGGTGGACGACGACCGCGTCGCCCTGGTCGGCCGCTCGATGGGCGGCGGGATCGTCTACAACGCGCTCATCACGCACCCCGGCCTGGTGCGCGCGGGCGTCGTGTTCGCGCCGGTGAGCTCGCTGGCGGCTGAGAACTTCGACCAGTTCAACCGCCCGGATCTCGACACGGTGGGCGTGGGTGCGGCGATCGTGCGCCGCCACGGCGCCCCCGAGGACAACCCCCGGCTGTGGCGCGGGGTCAGCGCTCGTCCCTACTTCGCGGCGATCACCGAACCCGTGCTCATCCACCACGGCAAGGCCGACGACACCTGCCCGCCGCGGTGGAGCCGCGCCACCGCGCGGGCCATGCGTGCCGCCGGCGTCGAGGTCGCCCTGCGCGAGTACGAGGGTGAGGGCCACGCCTTCGGCCCGCAGTTCGATCGCTCGATGCAGGTGACGCTGCGCTTCCTGCGATCCCGGCTGTGAGAGTGCCTCGTCCGCGTCTCAGCGCGCGAGGGTGGTGAGCCACTCCTCGACCTCGTCGGGACCGTCGAGACGTGCGACGTCCGGCGACCGCTGGGCCTCGACGGCGGCGAACCAGGCGGGCGCCTCGTCGGCCGCATCCGCCAGCAGACGGCGCTTGGCGCGTCGCACGAGCCCCCGCAGCGCGCCGCGCGCCTCCGGCACCGCGTGGACGACGAGCTCGGCGCGGTCGAGCACGACGGCGGGCGGGGCGTCGTCCACGACGACGAGGAGCCAGCCCTCGAAGGCCGCGAGCCGTTCGGCGGCGCCGGGGGCCCCGAGGTCGGCGGCGCCGACCGCGGGAAGGTCCAGGGCGAGGGCGACACGGACGGCGAAGGCGTCGAGGGCGGGCCCGGTGGGGCCGGTGACGACGACGCGCTGGGGCAGCCGAGCGGGGTGAGGGGCGTGCACCCGCCGGATTCTAGGGAGGTCCCCGGGCCCTAGGATGGCCGCCATGGCTCAGATCTCCCGCGACGAGGTGGCCCACCTGGCCGATCTCGCCCGGATCGACCTCGACGACGCCGAGCTGGACCACCTGGCCCCGCAGCTCAACGTCATCCTCGAGGCGGTCGCGTCCATCAGCGGGGTCGCCGGTGACGACGTCCCTCCGACGTCGCACCCGATCCCGATGACCAACGTCTTCCGCGACGACGTCGTGGTGCCCGGCCTGAGCGCCGAGGAGGCCCTGTCGGGCGCGCCGGAGGCCGAGGAGCAGCGCTTCCGGGTGCCGCGGATCCTGGGGGAGGAGCAGTGAGCGAGTTGATCACGCGCACCGCCGCCGAGCTGGCCGATGCGCTGGCCGCCGGAGAGACCACCTCGGTGGAGCTGACGCAGGCGCACCTCGACCGGATCGCCGCCGTCGACGGCGACGCCGAGCGCGGCGTCCACGCCTTCTTGCACGTCGACGCCGAGGGCGCGCTCGAGCAGGCCGCCGCCTCCGACGCCCGTCGCGCCGCCGGCGAGACCCGCCACCTGCTCGACGGCGTGCCGATCGCGGTCAAGGACGTGCTGGCCACCCGCGGCCTGCCCACGACCTGCGGCTCGCGGATCCTCGAGGGCTGGGTGCCGCCCTACGACGCCACGGTCGTGGCCACGATCAAGGCGGCCGGCCTGCCGATCCTGGGCAAGACCAACATGGACGAGTTCGCGATGGGCTCCTCCACCGAGCACTCGGCCTACGGCCCCACGCGCAACCCGTGGGACCTCACCCGCATCCCCGGCGGCTCCGGCGGCGGCTCGGCCGCAGCGGTGGCGGCCTTCGAGGCGCCGCTGGCGCTCGGCACCGACACCGGCGGCTCGATCCGCCAGCCCGGCGCCGTCACCGGCACGGTGGGCGTCAAGCCCACCTACGGTGCCGTGTCGCGCTACGGCCTGGTGGCGCTCGCCAACAGCCTCGACCAGGTCGGCCCGGTCACCCGCACGGTGCTCGACTCCGCGCTGCTGCAGGAGCTCATCGGCGGGCACGACCCCCGCGACTCCACCTCGGTGCCCACCCCCGTCACCGGCCTCGTGGACGCCGCCCGCCAGGGCGCCGCGGGCGACCTCGCCGGCCTGCGGGTCGGTGTGATCACCGAGCTGGCCGGCGACGGCTGGCAGGCCGGGGTGATGACGCGCTTCGAGGAGTCCGTGCAGCTGCTGAAGGACCTCGGCGCGGAGGTCGTGGAGATCTCGTGCCCGACCTTCGTCCACGCGATGGCCGCCTACTACCTGATCCTGCCGGCGGAGTGCTCGTCGAACCTCGCGAAGTTCGACGCGATGCGCTACGGCCTGCGGGTCGTGCCCGAGGGCGACCCCAGTGCCGAGGCGGTCATGCGGGCCACCCGCGACGTCGGGTTCGGCGACGAGGTCAAGCGCCGCATCATGATCGGCACCTACGCGCTGTCGAGCGGCTACTACGACGCCTACTACGGCCAGGCGCAGAAGGTGCGCACACTCATCAGCCGCGACTTCGCCGCGGCGTTCGAGCAGGTCGACGTCCTCGTCTCGCCCACCTCGCCCACCACGGCGTTCGCCCTGGGGGAGAAGCTCGACGACCCGCTCGCGATGTACCTGCAGGACCTCGCCACCATCCCCGCCAACCTCGCCGGGGTGCCGGGCATCTCGGTGCCGGCGGGTCTCGCCGACGAGGACGGCCTCCCGGTCGGCCTGCAGGTGCTGGCGCCGGCCCTGGCCGACGACCGGCTCTACCGCGTGGGTGCGGCCGTGGAGGCGGCGCTCACCGCCCGCTGGGGTGCACCGATCCTGACGACGGCGCCCGACCTGGAGGACCTGCGATGACGGACACGCTCGTCGACTTCGACGTGGTGCTCACCAAGTACGACCCCGCGCTGGGTCTCGAGGTGCACGTCGAGCTCAACACCAACACCAAGATGTTCTGCGGCTGCCCGACGGCCTTCGGTGCCGAGCCGAACACCCAGGTGTGCCCCACCTGCCTGGGCCTGCCCGGCGCTATGCCGGTGGTCAACGCCAAGGCCGTGGAGTCGGCCATCCGCATCGGCCTGGCGCTGAACTGCCAGATCGCCGAGTGGTGCCGCTTCGCCCGGAAGAACTACTTCTACCCGGACATGCCGAAGAACTTCCAGACGTCGCAGTACGACGAGCCGATCTGCTTCGACGGCTTCCTCGACGTCGAGGTCGAGGGCGAGGTCTTCCGCATCGGCATCGAGCGCGCCCACATGGAGGAGGACACCGGCAAGTCGTCCCACGTGGGCGGCACCGACGGTCGCATCCACGGCGCCGACCACTCGCTGGTCGACTACAACCGCGCCGGCATCCCGCTCATCGAGATCGTCACCAAGCCGATCCTCGGCACCGGCGAGAAGGCTCCGCTCGTGGCCAAGGCCTACGTCTCGGCGCTGCGCGACATCATCGTGGCGCTCGGTGTGTCCGACGCCCGCATGGACCAGGGATCGATCCGCGCCGACGTCAACCTGTCCCTCGCCCCGAAGGGTTCGGAGAAGCTCGGCACCCGCTCGGAGACCAAGAACGTCAACTCGCTGCGCTCGGTCGAGCGTGCGGTGCGCTTCGAGATGTCGCGCCACGCCGGCATCCTCGACGCCGGCGGCGCGGTGCTGCAGGAGACCCGCCACTTCCACGAGAACGACGGCACCACGTCGTCCGGGCGTGAGAAGTCCGACGCCGAGGACTACCGCTACTTCCCCGAGCCCGACCTCGTGCCGGTGGCCCCGAGCCGCGAGTGGGTCGAGCAGCTGCGCGCGACGCTGCCCGAGAACCCCGCGCTCAAGCGCACCCGCCTGCAGGGCGAGTGGGGCTTCAGCGACCTCGAGATGCGCGACACCGTCGGTGCCGGTGCGCTCGAGCTGGTCGAGCGCACCGTCGCGGCCGGCGCCGCCCCGCAGGCGGCCCGCAAGTGGTGGCTCTCCGAGCTCGCCCGGCGTGCCAACGACACCGGCGTGGAGCTGGCTGACCTCGGCGTCACCCCCGAGCAGGTCGCCGGCGTCCAGGCGCTGGTTGACGCCAAGCGGATCAACGACAAGCTCGCCCGGCAGGTCTTCGACGGCCTGCTCGCCGGCGAGGGCACGCCCGAGGAGATCGTGGCCGCCCGCGGCCTCGAGGTCGTCTCGGACGACGGTGCGCTCTCGGCCGCGGTGGAGGCGGCGATCGCCGCGAACCCCGACGTGGCCGACAAGATCCGCGACGGCAAGCACGCCGCCGCCGGAGCCCTGATCGGTGCGGTGATGAAAGAGATGCGCGGCCAGGCCGACGCCGGCCGCGTGCGCGAGCTCATCCTGGAGAAGCTGGCCTGATCCGGCATCCCCGTCCCACTCCGGACGGGGATGCCGACACCTCCGCCGAGCGGGGGTAGGGTGCGGTCAACACTCACCACGCCCGCGGTGGGGGAAGCCGGTCCGAAGCCGGCGCTGACCCGCAACCGTAGGCCGTCCGGATCCCGCGAGGGATCGCGACGGCGAGCCGGAACACCTGCCCGGGCGTCCTGACACCGACGCTGTCGTGGAAAGCAGCAGGTGGACGCGCCGTCCCCTGCTGTGTGCAGCGGGAAGGACCACCGTGATCCTCGTGAACCAGCGCGCTCGTCGCCGCCTCAGCGCGACGCTCGCCGCCACCGCCGTCGTCGCCACCGGCCTGTCGACGGGCCTCGCCGGCACCGCCGCCCCCGCCCGTGCCGCCGTGCCCGCCTCCCAGGCGACCGCCTCGGCCGTGGCCTGGCTGGCCGACGAGCTCGGCGACGACGACCTCCTCGGCACGCCCGCCGCCCCCGACGTGACGGCGACCCTCGACCTCGGTCTCGGCCTGGCCCGCACAGGCGCCGACCCCGCGCTGCTCGCCCGCGTCCGCGAGGGCATCGACGGCGCGCTCGCCGGCTACCTCGGCGAGCCGGGCGACCGCACCCGTGCCAGCCGCGTCGCGAAGGCGGCCGGCTTCTACACCGCCGCGGGCGCGGACATCTCGCTCGTGGGCGGCGAGCCCAGCCTGCTGCAGCGGCTGGAGCAGGTCGTGCGCGACACCGACGGCGGGCTCGACTCCACCTACCTCGACGGCACCATCGAGGTGCCCTACGAGGACCTGTTCAACCAGTCGGCGGCCGTCGCCGCCCTCATCGGCCCCGACGCCGACGCGGGCGAGCCGTTCAGCGGCGAGGGCCAGCAGGCGCTCACCTACCTCCTGACCTACCGGTGCGCCGGCGCGGGCTGGGGCTTCCACGCCGACGGCACCGACCCGGCCTCCGCCTGCACCTCCGACGTCGACACCACCTCGCTGGCCATCGCGGCGCTGCAGCCGATCACCGGCGACGAGCGCATCGCTGCCGCCGTGGCGCAGGCCTCGCTCTGGCTGAAGTCGCAGCAGGCCGCCGACGGCTCGTTCGGCCAGAGCGCGTTCCTGCCCTACAACACCAACTCCACCGGCCTGGCCGCCACCGCGCTCGCCGCGGCCGGTCAGACCTCCGCCGCGACGAAGGCCGCCGCCTGGGTGCGCTCGCACCAGCTCACCGGGTTCGCCTGCGACCGGGCGCTGCAGGGTGAGACCGGCGCGATCACCTACTCCGACGAGGCGTTGGCCTCCGACCTGGTCGACGGCCTGGGCTCGCGCAGCGAGATCACCCTGGCCACCGCCCAAGCCTTCCCCGCCCTGACCCTGGCTCCGGCCGCCACGGCGGACCTGGCCGTCACCGCACCGCGCTTCGTGCCCGCGGGCTCCCGGGTGCCGCTCACCGTCACCGGTCTCGCTCCCGGCGAGCGCGGCTGCGTGAGCCTCAACGGCACCTCCGCCGCCGTGGTGGGCCGCACCGCGCCCAGCACCACCCTCGCGGTGCCAGCCGGCACCAAGGGCTACACGGCCGCCGTCCAGGTGCCCGGTGCGCGGGCCCTGGCCTCGGTCGTGGCGCTCGCTCCGAAGACCCTGCCGCTCGTCCGTCGCAGCGCCACCGTGGCGCGTGGCGGATCGCAGACCGTGCGCGTCACCGGCCTCGTCGCCGGCGAGAACGTCACCGTGCGCTACGGCTCCACGATCGTCGGCACCGGCGTCGCGAGCTCCGAGGGCATCTTCCGGGTGACCTTCGCGGTAGGTCGCACCGCCGGCGCGAAGACCGTCGTCGCCCGCGGCCAGTTCGAGAACCGTCGCGGCAGCATCGGCTTCACCGTCCGATGAGCCGGCGCGTCGCCTCCCCGCGGCGCGGTCGTCGCTTCGCCGCGTCGCTCGCCCTGCTCGGACTCGCCGGGCCGCTCGCCCTGCTGGCCCCAGCGGGCGTCGGCGCGGCGCAGGCGGCCCCGGCGTCGTCCTGCTCGGGGCGACAGGGGGTCGTGGTCGTCGTCGACTTCGCCGAGCTCGGTGGCGGCACGACCAAGGGGTGCTCGGCCCGCGGGGGCACGGCGGCGAAGGTCTTCGAGGCCGCCGGCTACGACCTGACCTACGCCACGTCGCAGCCCGACTTCGTCTGCCGGGTGTCCGGCAAGCCCGCCTCCGACCCCTGCCAGGACGCCTCTCCCGCCACGGCCTACTGGAGCCTGTGGACCAACGACGGCAAGGGCGGCGGCTGGAAGTACGCGACCCGCGGGGCGACCTCGCTGCGCCTGGTCGAGGGCGGCTACGTCGCCTTCGCGTGGCACCAGGGGCGCGGCGACGCCCAGCCGCCGGTGACGCCCGCCGTGCGCACCGCTGCCGCACCCGCGGCGCCGGCCGCAGCACCGACCAAGGGCGGTGCCGCTCCGTCGAAGGGCCCGCGGACGACGCCGCCCGCCGCCGCGAGCGCCCCCGCCGCCACGTCGAGCGCCGAGCCCTCGGCCTCCGGCGGCGCGTCGGCCTCGCCGTCCGCCGCAGCGACCGGCCGCGCCGGCGCGCCCAGCGCCTCGGCGACACCGGGCGGCGCGTCGTCCACCGCCGCCGCGGGCGCGGAGGCTCCGGCGGGCGCGGCCTCGCCGGCCACGACCGACGACCTGCCGAGCGTCGACCCCGCCGCCGCCCCGGTCGAGGACGACGGCGGCGGGCTGCCCGTGTGGCTCGGCGCCCTCATCGGGGTGGGCGTGCTCACCATCGCGGTCGCGGTGCCCCTGCTGCGTCGGCGGGTCGGCTAGGGGAGAGCACGGATGCGGACCGCACGTGACCTGCACCCGGTGGCCTGGTGGATCTGGGCCATCGGGATCGCCGCGTGCGCATCGCAGACGACCAACCCGCTGCTCCTCGGTCTGCTGCTGGTCACGGTGTGCGCCACCGTGCTCGTGTGCCGGTCCGACCACCCGTGGTCGCGTTCGTTCCGCCTGTACCTGTGGCTCGGCGTGTTCACCGTCGTCTTCCGCGTGCTCCTGCGAGTCGTGCTGGGCGGCGATGCGCCCGGCCACGTGCTGCTCCAGCTGCCGTCGCTGCCGCTGCCCGAGGCCGCGGCCGGCATCTCGCTGCTCGGCCCGCTGACCCGCGAGGAGGTGCTGGCCGCGAGCTACGAGGGCCTGCGGCTGGCCGTCGTGATCATCGCGGTGGGCGCCGCGAACGCGCTGGCCAACCCGAAGCGGCTGATGAAGTCGCTGCCGCCCGCGCTCTACGAGGTCGGCACAGCCATGACGGTCGCGATCACCGTGATCCCGCAGCTGGCCGACAGCGCCGCCCGGGTGCGCGCGGCCCAGCAGCTGCGCGGCGCACCGGCGGGGCGCTGGGCGCGGCTGCGTGCGGTGCGACGCCTGCTGGTGCCCGTGCTCGAGGACGCCTTCGAGCGCTCGCTGGCGCTCGCCGCGGGCATGGACGCCCGCGGCTACGGCCGCACCGGCGAGGTGCCGCCGGCTCGGCGCCGGCTCACGGGTGCGCTGATGCTCCTCGGCCTCCTGGGGGTGGCGATCGGTGTCTACGCGGTGCTCGACGGCACCGTGCCGCCCGCCCTCGGCATCCCGATGCTGGCCCTCGGCCTGACGCTCGCGCTCGTCGGACTCGTGAGCGCCGGCCGCGGGGTGCAACGCACGCGGTACCGCCCCGATCGCTGGCGACTGCCCGAGATCCTCGTCGCGCTCGCCGGTGTCGCTGCGGCCGCGCTCATGGCGCTCGTCGGCTCGGGTGCGAGCCGCATCGCCCATCCCGGGGTCGAGGTCGTGCCCACGGTGAGCCTGCTCGCCCTCGCCGCTGCGCTGGTCGGGGTGGTCGCGCTGCTCGTGGCGCCGCCGCCGTCCACCGCCCTGCGCGGCGCCGACGAGGTCGCGGTGCCGCCCCCCGTCGTCCACCCCGCCTCTCGGCGGCGCAGCGCTCCGGCGCCGGGCGCGCGCGAGGCGGCCGCGGACGAGGCGGTGGCCTCGTGATGCAGCTGCGCGGGGTGAGCCTGCGCTACGACGACGGCCCCCGGGTGCTCGACGCGGTCGACCTCGACCTCGAGGACGGCGAGCTCGTGGTGCTCGCCGGCCCCACCGGTGTGGGCAAGTCGAGCCTGCTCGGGGTGCTCGCCGGCCTGGTGCCCGGCTTCACCGGGGGAGAGCTGCGCGGCGAGGTGCTGCTCGACGGCGAGAGCATCGTCGAGCGCCCGGCCCGCGAGCGTGCGCAGCAGGTGGGCTACGTGGGGCAGAACCCCGCCGCGTGGTTCGTCACCGACACGGTCGAGGAGGAGCTCGCCTTCGGCATGGAGCAGCTCGGCATGGACCCCACCACGATGCGGCGGAGGGTGGAGGAGACCCTCGACCTCCTGGGCATCGCGGAGCTGCGCCACCGTGACCTCCGCACCCTGTCGGGCGGTGAGCAGCAGCGCGTCGCGATCGGCTCGGTGCTGACCATGCACCCGCGCCTGCTGGTGCTCGACGAGCCCACCAGCGCCCTCGACCCCACCGCCGCCGAGGAGGTGCTCGCGACCCTCACCCGGCTCGTGCACGACCTCGGCCTGTCCGTGGTGGTGGCCGAGCACCGGCTCGAGCGCGTGGTTCCCTTCGCCGACCGGCTCCTCCTCCTGGGGGCCGACCCCGCCCGACCCGGCACGCTCGTCTGCGGCGATCCCGCCGTGGTGCTGCGCGAGGCTCCCACCGCCCCGCCCATCGTCGAGCTCGGCCGCCTCGCCGGGTGGGAGCCGCTGCCGCTCGCGGTGCGCGACGCGCGCCGCCGGGCCGGCGAGCTGCGCCAGCGCCTCGGCCGGCCCCCCGTCGTCACGGCACGGCACGCGCGCGAGGTGGACGGCGGTCCGCTCGTCGAGGTGCGCGGCCTCGGCGTGGCCCGTGGACGACGCCCGGTGCTGCAGGAGGTCGACCTGCGGTTGCGTGCCGGCACGGTGACGGCGCTGATGGGCCGCAACGGCGCCGGGAAGTCGACCCTGCTGTGGACCCTCCAGGGCCGGCAGGAGCCCAGCGCCGGCAGCGTCCGGGTCGCCGGTGGTGCCCCGGCCGAGCGCTCCGCCGCGCAGCGGCGCGCCACCACCGGGCTGGTGCCGCAGAGCCCGGCCGACCTGCTCTACCTCGAGTCGGTGGGGGCCGAGTGCCGGGCCGCCGACCGCGACGCCGACGCGCCGGCCGGCACCTGCCGCGCCCTGCTGGAGCGCCTGGCCCCCGCCATCGACGACGCCACCCATCCGCGCGACCTCTCCGAGGGGCAGCGTCTGGCGCTGGCGGTGGCGATCGTGCTCACCGCGCGTCCGCCGCTGCTGCTGCTCGACGAACCCACCCGCGGCCTCGACTACCCCGGCAAGCGGGCGCTCGCCGCGGTGCTGCGCGAGCTCGCCGCCGACGACGGCCCCGGCGGTCCGCGGGCGGTGCTCGTGGCGACCCACGACGTCGAGTTCGTGGCGGAGGCGGCCGACGACCTCGTGGTGCTGGCCGAGGGCGAGGTGCTCTCGGCGGGGCCGGTGCGCACCGCGGTGAGCGAGTCGCCGTCCTTCGCGCCGCAGGTCACCAAGATCCTGGGGCCGGGCTGGCTGCGCGTCGACGAGGTCGCGGCCGCGCTGGCGGGGAGCGTCTCGTGAGTGCCGTCGAGCGCGAGCGCACGCCGGCCGGGCGCACGGCTGGGCGAACGGTCGGGCGCACGGCGGGGCGCACGGCCGGTCAAGCGGCCGGTGCTGCTGGTGACAGGCGCTGGGCGGTGCCCGTCGGCCGCCGTTCGGCGCTGGTGCTCGCGATCACCTCGGTGATCGGGCTGATGATGCTGGCGTGGCCGCTGTTCCTCGAGGTCGAACCCGGGAGCACGCGCGTCGACCCCCCGTTCCTCTTCCTCGCGCTGCTGCCGCTCGTGCTGGGCGTGGTGCTCGCCGAGCTCAGCGAGGGCGGGATCGACGCTCGGGTGCTGGCGGTGCTGGGCGTGCTCGTGGCGGTCAACGCCGTGCTGCGCACCCTGAGCCCCGGGACCGCCGGCGTCGAGCTGGTGTTCTTCCTCGTCATCCTCGGCGGGCGGGTGTTCGGGCCGGGCTTCGGATTCGTGCTCGGCAGCCTGAGCCTCTTCGCCTCCGCCCTGCTCACCGCCGGCGTCGGCCCCTGGCTGCCCTTCCAGATGCTGTGCATCGCCTGGGTCGGCCTCGGTGCCGGTCTGCTGCCGCGCGCGCTGCGCGGACGCCGCGAGATCGCCGTCCTCGTGGTCTACGGCGTGATCGCGGCCTACCTCTACGGCCTGCTGATGAACCTCCAGGGCTGGCCCTTCGCCCTCGGCCTCGACGTGCCCGGCCAGGACTCCACCGTGCTGTCGTACGTGCCCGGAGCCCCGCTGCTGGAGAACCTCCACCGCTTCGGGCTCTACACCCTCTTCACCTCCACCGCCGGCTGGGACACCGGCCGCGCGATCACCACCGCCGCCGGCCTGGTGCTCCTCGGCCCGGCGGTGCTCACCACCCTGCGCCGCGCCGCGCGGCGGGCGCGCGTCGTCCACGTGGCGGCGTAGCGGCGGCGCTCACCACCCTGCACCGCGCCTCCTGCACCCGCCCGGCCCTGCCTGGCGCCCCGGGCGCGCATGTAACACGCCGTTGCACGATCTACCTGCCGCGTGTCCGTCGTCCGGGGGGCGGTTTCGGGGCATCGGCGACTGAGAAGCGGTGGGTAGTGGGGTGGACGGCGTGTTACATCTCGCCCGGCGCGGCGCCGACCACCCGCCGTGCCTCCTGCCCGGTCCAGCGCGACGGGCGCGGATGTAACACGCCGTTGCACGATCTACCTGCCGCGTGTCCGTCGTCCGGGGGCGGTTTCGGGGCGTCGGCGACTGAGAAGCGGTGGGTAGTGGGGTGGACGGCGTGTGACATCCCGCCCGGCGCGGCGCCGGCCACCACCCGCAGCCGGGCGCGGAGGGCCTCAGGGCTCGAGGACGACGATGCGGTCGTCGCCGCGGCGGGGCTCGCCGCGGCCGTCGGTGTTGCTGGTGGCCAGCCACAGCCGCCCGTCGGGTGCGCGGACGACGGAGCGCAGGCGCCCGTAGCGCCCCGTGAGGTGGGCGGTGGGTTGCTCGACCTGACCCGAGCGGGTCGGGATGCGCCACAGCCGTTCGCCGCGCAGGGCGGCCATCCACAGGTAGCCGTCGGTGGCGGCGAGCCCCGAGGGTGAGGCGTCCTCGGTCGGCCAGGTGAGCTGGGGGGCGGTGAGCGAGGGATCGGTGGAGCCCTCGCGTCCCTCGGCCCGGGGCCAGCCGTAGTCGTTGCCGGGCAGGATGCGGTTGAGCTCGTCGCTGGTCTGGTCGCCGAACTCCGAGGCCCACAGCGAGTCGTCCGCGTCGAGCGCGAGGCCCTGCACGTTGCGGTGGCCGAGCGACCACACGGGCGAGCCGAAGGGGTTGCCGGGGGCGGGGGCGCCGTCGGGGGTGATCCGCAGGATCTTGCCGGCGAGGGAGTCGCGCTGCTGGGCCTCCTCGCGGCGTTGGGCGTCGCCGGTGCTCACGAACAGGTAACCGCCCGGTCCGAAGAGCAGCCGGCCGCCGTTGTGGGTGCTGTTCACCGGGATGCCGGTGAGCACCGGGGTGGTGGGCGAGAGCCGACCGCCGCTGAGGCGGGCGCGGACCACGCGGTTGTCGCGCTCGGTCGAGACGTAGAAGTAGACGAGCCGGTCCTGCTCGTAGGTCGGCGACACCGCGACGCCGAGGAGGCCGCCCTCGCCCCGCGGGCGGGCGATGCGCAGCTGCCCGACCTCGCTGACGCGCGCCTTCACGGCCTGCGTCCGACCGCTCGCGCCGGAGCGGACGTAGCCGCCGTCGCGCGGGCTGAGGAGCAGCACACGGGCGGTGTCGCGCTCGGTGACGAGCGCGCGGCCGTCGGGCAGGAAGGCGATGCCCCAGGGGGAGGTGAGACCGGTGGCGACGGTGCCGATCGCGTTCGGCTCGCCGTCGGCGGTGAAGGGCACGGACGCCGAGGGTGCTGCCGCGCCCGAGGACGGCGCCGGGGTGGAGGGGGTGGCCCCGGGGGTGGTGCTGCCGGCGGCATCGGGTCGACGGATGTCGATGGTCACCTCGTTGCCGCCGCCGGAGCACCCGGCGAGCAGGGCGGAGGCGACGACCACGGTGGCCGCGGCTGCGGCACCGCGACCGTGTCGGCGCGACGGACCCGAGAACCGGCCGCGCGATCGCGGCCGGGGACTCACGCCGTCCGCCGCACGAAGTCGAGGAGGAGGCGGTGCACCTCGTCGGGGCGTTCGAGCTGGATGAAGTGCGACCCGTTGAGCTCGACGTACTCGCTGGGCACGCCGCGCTCCTGCAGGCGGCGCGAGGCGCTAGCCATGTCGCGGGCGCCGGCCAGGACGTCCCACGTGGCGGCCACGAACAGGGTCGGCACCTGGATGCGGCTCAGCCGCACGCGCGGGTGCCGGGAGGTGGCGAGCGCCAGGCGGGCGTACCAGTCGACCGGGGTGGTCAGGAACTCCTTGACGCCGACGGCGGTGGCGTCGGCGTCCGGCACGGGGAACATGAACCCGGTGCGCCCCAGTGCCCGCACGAGCCCGGGCCCGGCGGGGATCTGCCGCACGATCGGGTTGGCCACGGCTCCCACGTGCTGCGCGACGCGGCACAGGTTCACCGTCAGGGCCCGCGCCACCGGTCGCGGCAGGTGGAACGGCGCCAGCATCGTGGCGAAGGTGTCGCCCGGCACGCCGCACATGGCGAAGATGCCCTGCACCCGCTCGGGGTGGCGGTAGGTGAGCTCGAAGGCGGTGTTGACCCCCATCGACCAGCCCATCAGCACTGCGCTGTCGATGCCGAAGTGGTCCATCACCGAGAGGCCGTCGGCGACGACGTGCTCGATCTCGATGTGGCCGCGGTCGCGCGGCCGCTCCGAGCCCCCCACGCCGCGGTGGTTCCACGACACCACCCGCACCCCGCAGTCGGGGTCGAGCAGCCACGGCCACATGTAGGCGTTGGTGCCCAGCCCGTTGCACAGCACGACGGTCGGGCCGTCGATCACCCCGTCGGGATCGTTGGTCCAGGCCCGCACGTGGGTGCCGTCGTCGGAGAGGATGTCGCGGAACGCGAGGGAGGCCCGTCGCACGCGGTCCCCGGGAGCTGAGGTCGCCATGGGCTGATTCTGCCCGACGGCGGTGGATGCGGGTCAGGCGTGGCGCGAGACGACCGTCACGGTGGACGACGCCCGCTCGCCGTCCGCTGCCCCGTGCGCCGTCCCGTCGGCCGCTGCCGCCCGCGCGGCGAGGTAGCGCTCGACGTCCTCGCGCTCGGCGCGGCGTCGGGTGCACTCGGTGAGGGCGACCATGGCGTTGCGCCGCGCCTGGTGGTGCGCGGTGGTCGGCCACGCCCGCAGGGCGGCGACCGGCCGCAGCACGGGGGCGAGGGCAGGGGCCAGCAGGGGCTGCAGGGTGTGCGCGACGCGTCGGACCCGTCCAGGAGACAGGGGGGACAGGGGAGCCGGCAGCGCCGCCGACGTCGGCAGGTGGGACACGGGGGACATGCGGGACCTTCGCGGTGGGGGGTTCCGGTGGGGTGTCACCGACGCTAGCGCCCGCGGGTGTGCACGGGGTCAGGGCGAGGTTACGGCTCGGTGAACCGGTCGGCCGGCACCTCGGCCCCCACCGGCGAGCGGCCCCGGGCGGCGAGGGTGGCGCCCACGCTCGCCACCACCACGCACCCGATCGCGGCCCACTGCGCCGGCGCCAACGTCTCGCCCACGACCGCCAGCGCCGCGAGGGCCGCGGCCGCCGGTTCGAGGCTCATCATGACGCCGACCGTGGCGGTGGGCAGGGTGCGCAGCGCCGTGAGCTCGGCGCTGTAGGGCACCACTGAGCTGAGCAGGCCGACCGCCGCGCCGATCAGGAGGGCGCGTGGTTCGAGCAGGCCGGCGGCCCCGGCGGCGCCCGACTCCGGCCCGAGGGTCGGGAGCAGCAGCGTGGGGGTCACGACGGCGACGCCCACCAGGCTCGCCACCGCGAGCCCGTCCAGCCCGGCCCACTCCCTTCCGGTGGCCGCGCTGCCGGTGAGGTAGCCCGCCCACGCCGCCCCGGCGAGCAGCGCGAAGCCCACGCCCACCGGGTCCAGCACCGTGCGCTCGAAGCCGAGGAGCGCCACGCCCACCGCCGCGAGCCCGACCCAGGCGAGGTCGCGTGGACGACGGAACCCCACCGCGGCCAGCAGCAGCGGGCCGATGAACTCGATCGTCACCGCCACGCCGATCGGGATGCGCGCGAAGGACTGGTAGATCGCCCAGTTCATCGTGCCCAGGCACACCCCGTAGCGGACGGCGACCAGCCAGGCGCGTCGTCCACGACCGGCGAGGCGGGGGCGGGCCCACGCGAGCAGCACCAGGGTGCTGGTGATGAGCCGCAGCCACACCACGGCGGCGGGGGAGAGGTCGTCGAAGAGGAGCTTGGCGAACCCGGCGCCGAGCTGCACCGAGCCGATGCCCAGCAGCACGAGCGCCACGGCGACCCCCAGCGACGGACGGTGCGGTCCGCCGCGCGCGAGCACGCCGTCCGGACCTCCCGAGACCCCCGCTGTCGCCACCTCCCGACCGTAACGGCGCACGGTGTTCCGCACCGCGACCGGGCTCCTGGCGGCGCCGGGCGCAGGCGTAGCCTGGGGCCATGCCCACCCTCCGTTCGGCGACCTCCACCTCCGGCCGCAACATGGCCGGCGCGCGCGCCCTGTGGCGCGCCACCGGCATGACCGACTCCGACTTCGGCAAGCCGATCATCGCGATCGCGAACTCCTTCACGCAGTTCGTGCCCGGCCACGTGCACCTGCGCGACGTCGGCAAGATCGTCGCCGAGTCGATCGAGGCCAGCGGCGGTGTGGCCAAGGAGTTCAACACCATCGCCGTGGACGACGGCATCGCGATGGGCCACGGCGGCATGCTGTACTCGCTGCCGAGCCGCGAGCTGATCGCCGACGCGGTCGAGTACATGGTCAACGCGCACTGCGCCGACGCCATCGTCTGCATCTCCAACTGCGACAAGATCACTCCCGGCATGCTGCTGGCCTCGCTCCGCCTCAACATCCCGGTGGTCTTCGTGTCGGGCGGGCCGATGGAGGCCGGCAAGACCACGGCGATCGAGGGCGTCGTCCACTCCAAGCTCGACCTCGTCGACGCCATGGTGGCCGCTGCCGACGAGCGCGTGAGCGACGAGCAGCTCGATGTCATCGAGCGCTCGGCGTGCCCCACCTGCGGCTCGTGCTCGGGCATGTTCACCGCCAACTCGATGAACTGTCTCACCGAGGCGATCGGCCTCTCGTTGCCCGGCAACGGCTCCACGCTGGCCACGCACGCGAAGCGGCGCGCCCTCTTCGAGGAGGCGGGCCGCGTGGTCATGGACCTGTGCCGTCGCTACTACGACCAGGACGACGACAGCGTCCTGCCGCGCAACATCGCCACCCGCGAGGCCTTCGAGAACGCCGTGGCGCTCGACGTCGCGATGGGCGGCTCCACCAACACGATCCTGCACCTGCTCGCCGCCGCCCGTGAGGCCGAGCTCGACTTCAACGTGCACGACATCGACGCGATCTCGCGGCGCGTCCCCTGCCTGAGCAAGGTCGCGCCGAACTCGCCGAAGTTCCACATGGAGGACGTCCACCGGGCCGGCGGCATCCCCGCGCTGCTGGGTGAGCTGCGCCGCGGAGGGCTGCTGAACGAGGGCGTCCACAGCGTGCACGCGCCCGACCTCGACTCCTGGCTCGGCGCCTGGGACATCCGTGCCGAGACCCCCAGCGCCGCCGCCCTCGACCTCTTCCAGGCCGCGCCCGGCGGCGTGCGCACCACCGAGCCCTTCAGCACCGAGAACGTGTGGGGCTCCCTCGACACCGACGCCGCCGAGGGCTGCATCCGCGACGTCGAGCACGCCTACACCGCCGACGGGGGCCTGGCGATCCTGTCGGGCAACATCGCCGTCGACGGCTGCGTGGTGAAGACCGCCGGCGTGCCGGAGGAGTGCCACACCTTCCGCGGCACCGCGATCGTCTTCGAGTCCCAGGACGACGCGGTCGAGGGCATCCTGAGCAAGAAGGTGGAGGCCGGGCACGTCGTCGTCATCCGCTACGAGGGCCCCAAGGGCGGCCCCGGCATGCAGGAGATGCTCTACCCGACCGCCTTCCTCAAGGGCCGCGGTCTGGGTCAGAAGTGCGCGCTCATCACCGACGGCCGCTTCTCCGGCGGCACGAGCGGGCTCTCCATCGGCCACATCTCGCCCGAGGCGGCCGGCGGCGGCCTCATCGCCCTCATCGAGGACGGCGACCCCATCGAGATCGACATCCCGAACCGCTCGATCCACCTCGCCGTGAGCGACGAGGTGATCGCCGAGCGGCGGGTGCTGCAGGAGAAGCGCGACAAGCCCTACACCCCGCTCGACCGCGACCGCCCGCTCACGGCGGCGCTGCGGGCGTACGCCTCGATGGCGACCTCGGCCTCCGACGGCGCCTACCGCCTCGTCCCCGAGTGACGCCGGAGCAGCACCGGCTCCACGGTCGACCGGTGGGGCGGGCGGTGGCGGACTGGTCGGCGCGTCCCTACCCCGAGCCGGTGACCCTCCGCGGTCGCTACGTCGAGGTGCGCCCGCTGACCTCGGCGGCCTACGCCGACCTGTACGCCGCCACGTGCGGCGCCGAGGACGACGACCTCTGGGTCTACCGGCCGGTCCCGCGGCCGACGTCGCTGCCGACGCTGTGGATGCACCTGGCCGACCAGGTGGAGTCCGAGGACCGGGTCGGGTTCGCCCTGGTGCCGCTCGAGGGCGAGACGGCCGGGCGCGCTGCCGGGCTCGCCACCTATCTCAACGTGCACCCCGGCCACGGCACGATCGAGCTCGGGGGAGTGCTGTTCGGCCGCTCGCTGCAGCGCACCCGCGCCGCCACCGAGGCGGTGCACCTGCTGATGGCGCACGCCCTCGACGACCTCGGCTACCGCCGCTTCGAGTGGAAGTGCGACAGCCTCAACGAGCCGTCGCGCCGCGCTGCGGCCCGCCTCGGGTTCACCGAGGAGGGCCGCTTCCGCCGCCACATGGTCACCCAGGGGCGCAGCCGCGACTCCGACTGGTTCTCCGTCGTGGACGACGAGTGGCCGGCCCTGCGCGAGGCCCACCGACGCTGGCTCGCGCCCGACAACTTCGACGCCGCCGGTGGCCAGGTAGCCCGGCTCGCCGACCTGATCCCGGCAGCCGCGGCGTCGTCCTGAGAGGCCTCGGCGCCAGCCGCAGGATGAGACGGATGTCCCGGGATGTGGGACGCCCCGCCCGTACATTCGACGCCGCGAGCGACGCCGCGTAGTCTGGCGCCATGCGTAAGACGCTCCTCGTACCCACCGGACGTGCCGCCTGAGGCGTCTCGCCGCAGACAGCACGTCCCTCCCCTCGTTGCCTCGCAACCGAGGGGTTTTTTGTTGGGTCAGAGATCAACCGCCCCACGAGGGCGAGCACCGCGACGGTGCGGCACAGAGTGAGGAATGAGTCGGATGAGCGAGATCACCGGGGCGCAGAGCCTGGTCCGGTCGCTGGAGGCGGCCGGTGTGACCGACATCTTCGGGATCCCGGGCGGGGCGATCCTCCCCGCCTACGACCCGCTGATGGACTCCAGCATCCGGCACATCCTCGTGCGCCACGAGCAGGGCGCCGGTCACGCCGCCCAGGGTTACGCTGCCGCCTCCGGCCGCGTGGGGGTCTGCATGGCCACCTCGGGTCCGGGTGCGACCAACCTCGTCACCCCGCTGGCCGACGCCTACATGGACTCGGTGCCCGTGGTGGCCGTCACCGGCCAGGTCGGCGCCAGCCTCATCGGCACCGACGCCTTCCAGGAGGCCGACATCCGGGGCATCACGATGCCCATCACCAAGCACAACTTCCTCGTCACCGATCCGGCCGAGATCCCCGTGCGCATCGCCGAGGCCTTCCACCTCGCCTCCACCGGTCGCCCCGGCCCGGTGCTCGTCGACGTCACGAAGTCCGCGCTCCAGTCGATGACCTCCTACCAGTGGCCCAGCGAGCTGAGCCTCCCCGGCTACCGGCCCGTCACCCGCCCGCACGCCAAGCAGATCCGCGAGGCCGCGCGCCTGATGCTGGAGTCACGCAAGCCGGTGCTCTACGTCGGAGGCGGCACCATCCGCTCCGGGGCCCACCGCGAGCTGCTGCAGCTGGCCGAGCTCACCGGCATCCCGGTCGTCACCACGCTGATGGCTCGCGGTGCCTTCCCCGACAGCCACCCGCAGCACCTGGGCATGCCCGGCATGCACGGCACCGTGGCCGCGGTCGGCGCGCTGCAGAAGGCCGACCTGCTCATCAGCCTCGGCGCCCGCTTCGACGACCGCGTGACCGGCAACCTCGACTCCTTCGCCCCCGGCGCGAAGGTCATCCACGCCGACATCGACCCCGCCGAGATCGGCAAGAACCGTCACGCGGACGTGCCGATCGTGGGCGACGTCCGCGAGGTGCTCGTCGACCTCATCACGGTGCTGCGCACCGAGGCCGACGCCGGCAACACCGGCGACTACGAGGGCTGGGTGGCCTTCTGCGCCGACGTCAAGAAGCGCTACCCGCTCGGCTACGACAAGCCGGCGGACGGCGGACTCGCCCCGCAGTACGTGATCGAGCGCCTCGGCGCGATCGCCGGCCCCGAGACGATCTTCTCCTCGGGCGTGGGCCAGCACCAGATGTGGGCGGCGCAGTTCATCGGCTACGAGAACCCCAACACCTGGATCAACTCCGGTGGCCTCGGCACCATGGGCTACGCCGTGCCGGCCGCGATGGGCGCGAAGGTCAGCAAGCCCGAGTCCACGGTCTGGGCCGTCGACGGCGACGGCTGCTTCCAGATGACCAACCAGGAGCTCGCCACCTGCGCGATCAACGACATCCCGATCAAGGTCGCGGTGATCAACAACGAGTCGCTCGGCATGGTGCGCCAGTGGCAGTCGCTGTTCTACAACGAGCGCTACTCCAACACCGACCTGCACTCCAAGCGCATTCCCGACTTCGTGAAGCTCGCCGAGGCCTACGGCTGCGTGGGCCTCGCGTGCGAGACGCCCGAGGACGTCGACGCCACGATCGAGAAGGCGATGGAGATCAACGACGTCCCGGTCGTGGTCGACTTCCGGGTGCACCGCGACGCCATGGTGTGGCCGATGGTCGCCGCCGGCACGAGCAACGACGACATCAAGTACGCGCGCGACCTCGCGCCCGAGTGGAGCGAGCAGGATCTCTGATGGCCAAGCACACCCTGTCGGTCCTGGTCGAGAACAAGCCCGGCGTCCTCGCCCGGATCTCGGCGCTGTTCAGCCGCCGCGGCTTCAACATCGAGTCGCTGGCCGTCGGCCCCACCGAGCACCCCGAGATCTCGCGCATGACGATCATGGTCAACGTCGAGTCGCTGCCGCTCGAGCAGGTCACCAAGCAACTCAACAAGCTGGTCGAGGTCATCAAGATCGTCGAGCTCGACCCGACGTCCTCGGTGAACCGCGAGCTCGTGATGGTGAAGGTCGGCGCGACCCCGGAGAACCGCGGCGAGGTGCTCGACATCGTCCAGCTGTTCAAGGCCAAGGTGATCGACGTCTCCGCCGAGGCGATCACCATGCAGATCGTCGGCAACGAGGGCAAGATCGCCGACTTCCTGCGCGTGCTCGAGCCCTTCGGCGTCCGCGAGCTCGTGCAGTCGGGCATGGTGGCGATCGGTCGCGGCTCGCGGTCGATCTCCGAGCGCAGCAAGCCGGTGGCGGTGCCCGTGCCGCCCGCGGCGAACGCCTGATCCCGCACCCCGAACCAACTCCCAACCCCACCCCAACAAGGAGAGGCCCGAAGTGGCTGAGATTTTCTACGACGACGACGCCGACCTGTCCCTCATCCAGGGCAAGCACGTCGCGGTCATCGGATACGGCAGCCAGGGCCACGCCCACGCGCTGAACCTGCGCGACTCGGGCGTCGACGTGCGCGTCGGCCTCAAGGAGGGCTCGAAGAGCCGCGCCAAGGCCGAGGAGGAGGGCCTGAAGGTCCTCACCCCGCGCGAGGCGGCGGAGGAGGCCGACGTCATCGTCATCCTGGCCCCCGACCAGGTGCAGCGCCACCTCTACGCCGAGGACATCGCGCCGGCGCTCACCGAGGGCGACACGCTCGTGTTCGGCCACGGCTTCAACATCCGCTTCGGCTACATCCAGCCCCCGGCCGGCGTCGACGTCATCCTCGTCGCCCCCAAGGCCCCCGGCCACACCGTGCGCCGCGAGTACGTGGCCGGTCGCGGCATCCCCGACATCATCGCCGTCGAGCAGGACGCCTCGGGCCAGGCCTGGGAGATCGCGAAGTCGTACGCCAAGGGCATCGGCGGCACCCGCGCGGGCGTTATCAAGACCACCTTCACCGAGGAGACCGAGACCGACCTCTTCGGCGAGCAGGCCGTGCTCTGCGGCGGCGTGTCGCAGCTGATCCAGTACGGCTACGAGACCCTCACCGAGGCCGGCTACCAGGGCGAGATCGCCTACTTCGAGGTGCTGCACGAGCTCAAGCTCATCGTCGACCTCATGTGGGAGGGCGGCATCGCCAAGCAGCGCTGGTCGGTCTCCGACACCGCCGAGTACGGCGACTACGTGTCGGGCCCGCGCGTCATCGACCCCCGCGTGAAGGACAACATGAAGGCGGTGCTCGGCGACATCCAGAGCGGTGCCTTCGCCGAGCGCTTCATCGGCGACCAGGACGCCGGTGCGCCGGAGTTCCTCGCCCTGCGCGAGAAGGGCGCCCAGCACCCGATCGAGGCGGTGGGCAAGACCCTGCGCGGCCACTTCTCGTGGAAGCAGACCGACGACGACTACACCGAGGGCTCGGCCGCACGCTGATCCTCCGCGGTGCCTCGAGCGCCGCTGCCCACGACGCCCCCGCGCTCCTCGGCGCGGGGGCGTCGTGCTTCCTGCTCGTCCCGGCACGCCGGCCGCCTCACTCCCGTCCGACGTCTGCTGCGGCGGCGGCGATCGCCCCACCGAGCAGGAGCGCCGAGTCGAGCGACAGCACCAGGGTGGGGTGGGCGGCCTCAGCGGCGCTGACCTGGATCCAGGTGAGATCGTGGCCGAGGTGGCGCCCGGCGCGCACGACGAGGTCGAGCGAGGCCAGTGCCGCGGGGTCGGGCACCGCAGCAGGCGAGGCGATGGCGGCGACGAACCGGGCCTCGCTCTGGTGGAAGCGGTCGTCGGGGTGGTCGTCGTCGAGGTGCTCGCGAGTGCACCAGGTGGGACAGGGCTCGCTGAGCCAGGTCGGCGGCGGAGGTTGCGTGGATCGGTCGTGTGACATCGTGGTGCTCCTCGAGATCGGCGTGCCGGCACCGTAGGAACGGGTGCCGACTCAATCGAGGTCGCCGGCTCCCGTCGTCCACAGGGATGATTCACCATGTAAGTATGGTCGATCTGACGTGGTCATCTGGAGATGATGCAGGGGTGTCCTCGACCAAGCGCTCCTCACGTGACCGCAGCTGGGTGGCCTACGCCCGCGAGCTGGGGGTCAACCTCCACCGCGCCCGCATGGCGACGGGTATGAGCCAGGAGCGCGTTGCCCACTTGGCGGGCATCGCCGGCTTCACCTACCAGAAGTTCGAGAAGGGCGAGTCGCGTCCGGGGCACCCGATGAACCCCCAGCTGCTGACCCTGGTGTCGCTCAGCCAGGTGCTCGGCGTGCCGGTCGTCGACCTGCTGCCCGACTGGGAGCCGCAGCTGCCGGCGCGCGACTGAGCCGCGATCCGCCGGTTGCTGCCCGGTGGGAACAACGCTCGCCGCGCGTGACGTTGAGGCGGCCATGCGCGTGGAGATCTGGGCCGATGTCGTCTGCCCCTGGTGCTACATCGGCAAGCGACGCTTCGCCGCGGCACTCGAGGGCTTCGCCCACCGCGACGAGGTCGAGGTGGTCTATCGCAGCTACGAGCTCGACCCGTTCGCCCCCGCGGTCGGCAGCGAGACCACCTTGGCCGTGCTCGGGCGCAAGTTCAACGCCGACGACGCCGGGACGCGCGAGATGATGGGTCGCGTCGACGACCTGGCCCGCGCGGAGGGCCTCGAGTTCGACTACGAGCACGCGCTCCACGCGCGCACCCTCACCGCCCACCGCCTCATCCACCTGGCCCGCGCCGAGGGGGGAGCGGCCGCCCAGGATGCGATCGTCGAGGCGCTCATGGCCGCCTACTTCACCCGCGGGGCATCGCTGGGCGATCCGCAGACCCTGCGCGACGCGGCCGCGGATGCCGGACTCGGCGCCGACCGGGTCGAGCAGGTGCTCGGTAGCGAGGAGTTCCTGGACGACGTCCTCGCCGACGTCGCGCAGGCGCGCGCCTACGGCAGCAGCGGCGTGCCCTTCTACGTGGTCGACGGCCGCTACGGCATCTCCGGGGCCCAGCCCACCGAGCTGTTCGCGCAGGCCCTCGACCAGGCCTGGGAGACCCGCGAGGGCTGAGCGTCCCGAGGCCTCTCGGCCCGCCGGTGTCGGGCGTGTCGGTGGTCCGGCGGGTTGCGGTTTGGCGCCAAACCGCAACATT
>NZ_CAXRAZ010000030.1:0-18070 GCF_964229035.1 Nocardioides sp.
CTGCTCTGTGCGGCGGAGTTGCTCGAGCGCGCGCCAACCACTGATCGCACCGCGATCCGGGATCATATTTCCGGCAATTATTGCCGCTGTACGGGATATCACTCCATCGTCAGCGCAGTGGCGGAGGTGGCGGAGAAGCGCCTGCGCAGCGCCCGGTCCGAGGCCTGCGACGCGTCCGGGGGCGTCGCGGCGGCCGGCGAGGACCTCGGCGTGGCCGTGCACGACGATCGTGGCTGAGCGTCGCGGGGGGCGCTTGCCCGGTGGTGCTGGTGGCGGTGCGGCGGGCCGGTCGGGCTCGTCGGGCTCCCTGGTGTCGGGGATCTGGCCGAGGAGGGTGGCGGCGGTAGCGGGGTCGGCGAGCTGTTCGAGGGCCAGGGCCCGCAGTTGGTCGGTGGTGAGGTCGCGGGCCTCGTCGGTGGCGGCGATGGCGTGGGCGAGGTGCTCGAGGGTCTCGAGAAGTCGTTCGGTGCCGGCTTCGCTGATGCGGGCGGCCACAGTGCGGGTGGCGGAAGCGGCGTCGACGGTCTCGACGCGGTCGCCGGTGCGGGGGCGGCGTGACCAGACGCCGACGTTCTCGGCGTCCGCGCGGATCCGGTCGCGGTGGGCTTCGGGGTCAGCCTCGATGATCGCGGCCTCGGCGATCGCGAGGATGCGTCCGGGGGCTTCGGCGACGGCGCCGGCGGCGGCGGCGTCCACGATCGCGATGCGCTCGCGTGAGAGGGCGCGGGAGAGGCGGGCGATCTTGGCCGCGACCCACAGGTCGAGGCGCAGGGCGAGGACGTGGGCGTAGGTGGCGGGCAGGCGGTGGCGCAGGTCGAGGTAGTCGCCGGCGCGGTGCTGGGTGGCGATCGTGCCGGCGTGGCCGGCGATGGCGAACTCGGCGAAGCACAGCTGGGACACGCCCGGGGTGCCCTCGCCGCCGGGGGTGATGAGCCGGTCGCCCCCGCGCGAGGCGGGCACGGCACCGCAGTCCGGTGCCGGCTGTGGAGAACCCGCCGCTCCCCTCGGCACCGCCCCCGCGGATCGTCAGCGGTCGCCCAGGAAGCACCACACGTTCGCGACGTCGCGGCGGGCCCCGTCGCGCGCCCGAGCCCACACCTCCAGCGGTGCCGCGAGGACGCGCCGGGCCTCCGGCTCCAGCGGCTCCATCGACGCCAGGGTCGCGAGCTCGCTCTCGACGGCCCTCGGGCTGACGGCGAGCAGGAGGACGTAGCCGTCCCCCGGCTCGAGGGGGAGCCGGTCGCGGAGCACCGCGTGCAGCGCGCCGCCGTGACCTGCCTCGCCGAACCCTCCCATGCGCGACAGCGGCTCGACGGGCACGAAGTCGTCGTCCCACGGGCAGGGAGGATCGGCCTCATCGCCCACCGCCTCATCGAAGTGGTCGTCGAGGTCGCCGACCGGGTCGAAGGGCGGGTTCGAGTCGTACGGGTGCGCCTCGACCAGGGCCGACAGGCGCGCGAGCCGCTCGGCGTCCTCGCCACCGAGCTGCGAACGATCCGCCGGCCGTTCGATCGTCAGCATCATCTGCGGATTCAGCAGGACCGCCGGCGGCGTTGCCGGGTCGCGGGGTGGCACGAGCGCCACGTCGTCGTCGGGGACGGCGCGCCAGGTCACCCGCCACGCGCTCGGATCGTCGTGCGCCTGCGTGCCGAGCGTCTCGAGATCGTGGAAGAGGTTCAGGATGCCGTCGTCCGGCAACCCGGCACCGGCGAGGCGATCCGCGCCCTGGTTGCGGCTCTCGGCGCGAAGGTCCACCTGGAGCACGTGCGTCAGCGGTCTGCCGTCCGGGCGTCGAGGAGCCAGGTCCACCTCAGGGGCGGGCGCACCACCGTCGACGCAGGCGATCTGCGCCGGGGAGCCCGCGAACCACGACCGATGGATCTCCACGTCCACCTGCTGATCGCTCTGCCGCAGGACGGTGAGCGCGAGCGCCGGCCGGATGCGGATCAGGCCCGCGATCGGCCGGACCTCCGGGTGGTCGAGCAGGGCCTCGGGATCCTCCAGCGCCAGGCCGGGGGCCGGCAGGAGGACCCCGGCGAGTGCCGACCGGAGCTCCTCGTCCACGCCTCGGGCGGCGCGGAAGGCGGCGATGACCTCGTCCCGATCCGGGCCGCCCTGCTCCAGGATCGCCGCGGTCGCGGCGACGAGCCCGGCGTGCTCGCGCTCCCAGGATTCGAGGTCGAGAGAGGCTGAGGACGCGACGAGCGCGCGCCACCGGGCGACGATCTCCATGCTTCCCCCTCCGTCGGGCCCCGATCGTCCCACCCCGCGAGTGGACTCCGGCGAGCGCCTCCCGGCTCCGGTCGACGGCAGTCGACCACCGGGCTAGCGGCCCTGCGGCACCGGCCCCGCCGCGCGGACGACGTGCACGAGCACGCCACCCGGTCGCAGGTCGCGCACGCCGTCGGTGGGGTGCACCTGCCAGCCGTTGCTTTGCTCGGCAAGCAGCGCGCGCACCGCGTCGACCTGGTCGGGCGTGCCGACCTGCACGACCAGGTGCCCTCGAGGGGCCGTGTGGGCGGTGGCGGCGGCCACCACGGCCCGGATCGCCTCGAGACCGTCGAGGCCGCCGTCCACGGCGCCGGTGGGGTCGTCGGGGAAGCGGTCGAGCTGGTCGGTGCGCAGCCACGGCGGGTCGGCGAGCACCAGCCCGAACACCTCGCCCGGCGCGAGCGCGGCGGCGACGTCGCCGCAGCGGACGTCGGCCCCGATCCCCGCTGCCGCCGCGTTGGCGAGGGCGTAACCGGTGGCCGCCTCGTCACGGTCGACCTGCACCAGACCCCGACCGGTGGCTCGCGCGGCGAGCAGGCCGATGTGGCCGGCGCCGCAGCACAGCTCGAGGATCGGGCCGGAGGGTGCGTCGTCCGCGAACTCGGCGAGCCAGGCGGCCTGCTGCGCCGTCCACGGGCGGGGTTCGAGGACGCGGGCGTCCCAGGCGATGGCGAGGCCGTCGATGTCGGTGCGGCGGGTGGTCAGCGTGTGCTGGTCGTCCATGCCGGGCGGTACCCCGACCCAGCCCTGCGGCAACGAGTGCGCACGGTGGTCAGAAGACCGGCTTGCCGCCGGTGACGCCGAGCACCGTGCCCGACACGTACGAAGCATCGGCCGGCGAGGCGAGGAAGACGAAGGCGGGGGCCACCTCGGCGGGCTGGCCCGCTCGCCCGAGCGGCGTGTCGACACCGAACCGCTCGACCTTCTCGGGCTCCTGCGTGGCGGGCTGCAGCGGCGTCCAGATCGGACCGGGAGCCACGGCGTTGACGCGGATGCCCTGCTCGCCCAGCTGCGCGGCGAGGTTGACGGTGAGGTTGTTGATCGCCGCCTTGGTGGCGGCGTAGTCGAGCAGCGTGGTCGAGGGCTGGAAGGCCTGGATGGAGCTGTTGTTGACGATGCATCCTGGTCGGCGCTGGAGGTGCGGCACTGCCGCGCGCACCAGCCACAGCAGGGCGTACAGGTTGGTCTTGAACGTGCGGTCGATGCGCTCGTCATCGAGGTCGGCGAGGTCGTGGTCGCGGGCCATCTGGTAGCCCGCGTTGTTGACCAGGACGTCGAGCCCGCCGAGCTCGGCCACCACCTGCTCGACCACCGCCGAGCAGGTGGTGCTCTCGCGCAGGTCGGCCTCGATCGGCAGGCAGCGCCGCCCCGCCTCCCGCACGAGCGCTGCGGTCGCCTCGGCGTCCTCGGCCTCCTCGGGCAGGGCCGTGAACGCGACGTCGGCGCCCTCGCGGGCGTAGGCCAGGCAGACCGCGCGTCCGATGCCGGAGTCGCCGCCGGTCACCAGCGCCACCTGACCCTCGAGTCGGCCGTGCCCGACATAGCTCTGCTCGCCGTGGTCGGGCGGGGGCGTCATCGCCCCGGTGAGACCGGGAGGCTCCTGCTGCTGGGCGGGGAAGGGGGTCGCGGACTGCTCGTCGTCGGCCATGGAGACGCGGTACCCCGCCGCACACCGGGCGCATGCCCGCCCCGGACCGGGGGTACCCGGCGCCTCCCACGTCTCGAGGAGTCCCGTGCCGCCTGGCCGTACCGTTCCCAACGTCCACCGCTCCCCTGGCGCCACGCGCGCGCTGTTCCGCCCACCCGCTGCCCACCCGGGTGCGCGGCTACCGATGCCGGTCGACGGACCTCTCACGGCGCTCGTCGTCCACGTGCTCGCCGGCGACGAGACCACCCGCCGCGACGCGCTCGACGCGCTGCCCGCGCTGCTGCCCGACCACCACGAGCGCCGCCTGGCGGCCGCCCGCGACCCGCACGCGGTGCTCGATGACGCCGACCTGCAGCGCGCGCTGTGGCTCGCCTACGAGCCGCACTACTCCGACCTGCCCGGCGTCGACGCCGCCGTCGAGTGGCACCCGGCGCTGCTCGCCGTCCGCGCGCGACTCGAGGCACGACTCGAGGACGCCGTCCGGGCGGTCGCCGCGCCCCTGCTCGTCGAGCACGCCCTGCCCGCCGACCGCGGGGCGAGCGCCGATGAGCGCGCCCGCCAGGTCGTGGAGCGGCTGCGGGCGATGACGGCCGCCGAGGGCCCCTCGCCCCTGGCCCGGTTCCTCGGCTCGCGCGCGACCCGCGAGCAGTACCTCGACCACCTCGCCCAGCGCGCTGCCTACCATTTGCGCGAGTCGGACCCGCAGTCCTTCGCCCTGCCGCGCATCGAGGGGCCGGCGCAGACGGCCTTCGCGGCCCTGCAGCACGACGAGTACGGGTCGGGGGATCCCGGGCGTCGCCACTCGCTGCTCTTCACCGAGGCGCTGCGCGCCGCCGGACTGTCGACCGATCGCTTCGACCACGTGGCCACCACCGAGCCCGCCGTGCTCGCGAGCGTCGCCACGATGTCGCTCCTCGCCCTGCACCGGCGTCTGCGCGGCGCGGCGGTCGGCCACCTCGCCGCCTTCGAGGCCACCAGCGCGCTGCCGTGCCGCCTCATCGCACTCGGCGCCCACCGCCTCGACCTGCCGCCCGCCGTGGCGGCCTACTTCGAGGAGCACGTGGAGGCCGACTCGGTGCACGAGGAGATCGCCCTCGAGCAGCTGGCCGGTGCGCTCGTGCGCCACCGCCCCGAGCTCGCGGACGACGTGCTGCTCGGCGCGGCCGCCTGCCAGGCCGTCGACGGCCATGCGGCCGACGTGCTCCTGCAGCGCTGGCGCGACCCGTCCGTCGGCCGCGGCGCCGGGGGTGCGGCGTGACCGCTGAGGACGACCGCGCTCCGATCCGGCCCACCCTGGTGAGGGGCGCCAGCATTGTCGCCGACACCGACGGCCAGCTGCACCGCGTGACGCGGCCCGTGGTCGCGCTGTGCGCGTGCGGCCGTTCCCGGATCGCCCCTTGGTGCGACAGCACCCACAAGCTGCTGCACCGGCGGGCGGGCGCGGACGACGCGTAGCCGCCTCGGACCGCGTGACGACGGGTCAGAGGCGCAGACCCGCCGGGAGGTCCAGGATGTCGAGCACCCGCGCCGCCGGGCAGCCGGGCGCGGCCACCACCCGCAGGCGCGAACCCGAGCGGCGGCAGCGGCGCTCGGCCACCAGGAGCGCCTGCACTCCTGGACTCCCGAGCGCGGTGAGGCCCGAGAGGTCGACCACGGCGTCGCTCGTGCCGGCCGACGTGGCGCGCACGAGCGCGGTGCGCAGGTCGTCGACCGTGGCGTCGTCCACGGGGCCGCTGACCGCCAGCTGGCCCGAGCTCACCCGCGTGTCCAGCTCGGCCGGCGGAGCGGAAGGGTCGGCGGATGCACGATCGGGATCGGGGTCGAGCTCTGCCGACGAGTAGAGCGAGACCGGGCGGCACAGCCGGTGCAGCAGCTCGACCTCGGTGCCGGCGCCGGAGCGCCGCACGCGCAGGTCGTCGACGAGGCCCACGGCCATCACCAGCCCGCGCCCCGCCCCGGTCTCCGCGAGCCGATCCGGATCGCATTGCCCGGGCGCGCGCCACCGGCCGCGGTCGGTCACCTGCAGGCGCACGCGGCCGTCGTCCTCGAGGACGGCGTGCAGGCGCAGCGTGCGCGGTCGCGCTTGGAGGCCGGCGCCGCGGTAGGCGTGGACGACGACGTTGTCGGCCAGCTCGCGCACGGCGTGGGCGAGCGCGATGCGGTCGCCGAGCCCTGCACCCACGGCGTCGAGCCACGAGCCCAGGCGCGCGACGAGCGCCCGCGGACCACCGGTGATCGCGGGCACCTCGATCGCGAGCTCCGGCGGCGGCGCGACCCGACGGGCCAGCAGCACCACGGCGTCGTCGTCGCCGGGGGCGGCCGCCAGCAACCGCTCGCACCCCCGATCGGCCCGGTCGTGCGCGGAGCTCAGGTCCCCGGAACGTTCGTCAGGGCGTCCCAGCAGCCGCTCGATCGCCGGCGTGACGCCGTGGGCGCGCGTCAGCCCGTCGGTGTGCAGCAGCACCGACGTCGAGGGCGTCAGCGGCAGGCGGATCGCCCGCACCGCTCCACCTGCCCCGAGTGGTCGACCGCGGCCGCGCCCGCCCGGCCCGGACGCTGGGGCCACCACCCGCCGGGGCGGGCGCGTGTCGTCGCACAGCACCGGAGCGGGATGACCGGCCGTGACCGCCTCCAGCCACCCCTGCCCCGCGTCGAGGACGACGACCGCCACCGTCGCACCGCGCAGGTCCGGCACGTGGTCGGCGAAGCGGTGCAGCGCCCGCACGGCGGTGGCGGCGTCGGCGCCGGCCATCAGCCGCTCGCGGGCGACGGTGCGCAGCTGGGTGGCGGCGATCGCAGCGGCGAACCCCGCGCCCACGACGTCGCCGACCACGAGCCCGACCCGGCCCTCCGGCAGCGCCACCGCGTCGAGGGTGTCGCCGCGGTTGAGCGGTGCGGTGCCGGTGAGGGCGTAGCGGGCCGAGAGCACGAGCCCCGGCAGCACCGGCAGCGCATCGGGCAGGTGGACGTCGGTGGGGGTCGCGGGCACGGGGTCCCGTCAGGCCTGCTGGGCGGGCGACCGGCTCGACGACGGGGCGACCGGCGCCGCGTCGCCCGAGAGCGTGGCGGGCTCGGCGGGCTCGGCGGGGTCGTCGAGTGCTTCGCGCAGGTCGCGCAGCACCCGCAGCAACAGCCGCGAGACCTGCGTCTGGGTGACGCCGAAGTCGTCGGCGATCTCCTGCTGGGTGAGGTCGTCGTGGAAGCGCAGGCGCAGCAGCCGCTGGTCGCGGGGCTTCAGCCGGCGCAGCACCGGCCGCAGCACCACCCGTGCCTCGATCGCCGAGGCGTCCGCCTCGGTGCCGGGGTCGGCCAGCAGGTCGCCGAGGGAGGCGGTGCCGTCGTCGCCGACCCGCAGATCGAGCGAGGTGGGGGTGAAGCAGCCCTCGGTGGCGAGGGCCTCGCGCACCTCCTCCGAGGTGAGGCCGAGGGCCTCGGCCACGCTCTCCGCGGTGGGTCGCATCCCCTCACCACGCTGGCGGTCCTGCTCGTCGAGCACCTTCAGCCGCAGCTGCTGCAGTCGGCGCGGGGGCCGCACCATCCAGCCCTGGTCGCGGAAGTGGCGGCGGACCTCGCCGCGGATGCTCGGCACCGCGTAGGCGAGGAAATCCCGCTCGTGCGCGAGGTCGAAGTGGTGGGCGGCGCGCACGAGGGCGGCGCCGGCCACCTGCTCGAGGTCCTCGACCGCGATCCCGCGGTCGCGGTAGCGGCGGGCGATGGCGTGGGCCACGCAGAGATTGACGAGCACGACCTCGTCGAGGAGGCGCTCGCGCTCCTCGGCGGTCTGCTCGGCGGTCCGCTCGCCGGTCTGCTCGCCGGTCGGCCCGTCGCAGGCGTCGAGCCGGGCGATGCGGTCGAAGAGCTCGGTGGTGAGTGCCCTGCGACGGTCGGGGGTGATGTCGGAGAAGGGGTTCGAGAACGAGGTGGTGCGAGCCATGGCGTTACTCCCGAGGAAGTGGACGTCTGGACCGCCGGTGGCTTCAGCGAGTCTGTGCTGGTGCTCTGGTGCGCTGGTGCTCTGATGCGCTCCACGGCGTACGACGACGCCGGTCGAGGTTCGCGATGCCCGGTGCGGAGCGGATCACACCGGGGCGACAGCGGGTTTTTCCAAGAACTTCCGAACCCTCGCCAACCTAGTCCTCCTGCGCGCTCGTGGCCAGCGTCCCCGGCAGGTCCCCCGTGGCGACGACGTGGGCGGCGACGTCGCGCAGCTTGCGGCCCTCGGCGCCGGCGACGCGGCGCATCAGCTCGAAGGCCCGCTCGGCGTCGATCTCGAAGCGTGCCATGAGCAGCCCCTGCGCCACACCGATGCGGTGGCGCGCCTCGACCGCCTCCTCGAGCGACGCGGTGCGGCGTGCAGTGGCGAACGCCGTGGCCGCATGGACGGCGAAGATCCGCGCCCTGGCCAAGGCGTCGTCGTCCACGGCCCGGGGGCGCAACCCGTAGAGGTTGAGCGCGCCCAGCGGCTCGGAGCGTGGGTGCCAAGCGGGAGCGGGAAGGTCGACGCTGACCAGGCTGGCGATCCCCTCCCTGCTCACCGCCTGCGACCACGCCGGCCAGCGCGGGTCGTCGGAGAGCGAGGGGACGACGAACGAGGTGCCCTCGAGCGCCGAGTCGACGCACGGCCCCTCGCGCAGCTCGTACTGCAGGTCGTCGGCCCACGCGGCGAGCCGGTCGGTGTGGGCCAGGGTGGCCAGTCGTCCACGACGGCGGCGCACGGTGACGGCGGCGAGGTCGGCGCCCGGCACGATCTCCAGGGCCCGGGCGCACACGCGCCGGAGCGTCGCCGCCTCGTCGAGGTCGCTGAGGAGGTCCTGGCTCAGCGCGGCGAACGCCTCGGCAGCCGCCGACGGCGCGTGGGCACCGCTGTCGGTGCGCCCCATCGCTGCTCCTCCCGTCGGGTGCCTGCCGCCCGGACAACACGACCGGACGCGGGCCGGTACCCCGACGCGCGTGATCGCACGCGCCGGGCGGTCGACCCGGCCGTTACCCATCCCTTACGGACCGGGTAGCACCCCGCATTCCTCCCGGAACCAATCCGAAACAACCGCGCGGTGGACTTCTCGCATGGCCCGCACCCCGTCCTCGACGCACGACGCGCACCGCCACATCGGCCGGTTGCCGGCGTACGGCTTCTACGGCGGGCCTCCGATCAGCCCCGACACCACGGCCCGCGCGACGGTGAAGGAGTTCTTCGCCGACCTCGACTCCGAGGGCACCGAGCGCACGCTGGTGCTCCCCAACTACGGGGTGCCCGACCCCGACGTCGCCTTCGGCCTCAACCACCTCGCCCTCGAGGCGGCGCAAACCGACGACCGCGTGCGCTGCGGCCTGTGGGTCTCCCCCAAAGCCTCGGACGCCGCCCGCAACATCGCCGCGCTGGCGCTGGCCACCGAGAGCGGGGTCGCGGCGCTGAAGACGAGCTTCCTGCTCGGCGGCGGCGTGGACGACCCCGACTCGGCCGAGGAGATCGACCGGATCTTCACCACCGCGGCGGCGCACAGGCTCGTCGTCCACGTGCACACCTCGCCGGGCGCGGCGAGCGACATCGACCAGATCGCGAGGCTCGTCGAGCGCTACGGCACCGACGTCCGCATCCACCTCGTGCACCTCGGCGGGGGCATGAGCGGCCACCTCAAGCTCATCGGCGGGCTGTTCTTCGACTGGATCGAGCGCGGGCTGCAGGTCTACACCGACACCAGCTGGGCGATCGGCTTCGCCCCCACCTGGCTGTGCGCCGAGATCGAGCGGCGCGGCATCGGCCACGACCGCGTCCTGTTCGCCACCGACACCCCCTGGGGCGACCACGCCGGCGAGTACGCCCGCCTGGCCGCCGCCACCGACGACCCCGAGCTCATCGCCGCGCTCTTCCGGGGCAACTTCGAGTCCCTCTACGGGACCTGACCGGCACCACCCGCACCAGCCCGCAGCACCCCACCGCAACACCTCACCGCAGCACCGACCGCAAGGAGCTCCCGTGTCCGACCTCTCCGACATCGACGCCCAGATCAAGGCCAACATCGAGGCCTCGCTCGCCGAGATCCCGCACCCCTCGCAGCCGAAGGGCACCAACCTCTACGGCTCCACGAAGGTGTTCCCCGACTTCCAGGCCGAGGACGGCGAGACCTACTTCACCCTCATCCACGGCATCCCGCACGAGTCATCGGTGAGCTTCGTCGCGATCCTGCAGGCCACCCGCGCCCTGCGGAAGGGCTTCGAGTCGGCGATCTACTTCTACGGCCCCGGCACGCTCGCCTGCATGCAGACCCGCGGCTTCCCGACCACGGGCGATGCGGGCTTCCCGGGCGAGCTCAACACCAACGGCTCCATCGAGACCTTCATCAGCGAGGGCGGCACCGTCTACTGCTGCCGCTTCGGCCTGTCGCTGCACGGCCTGCGCGAGGAGGACCTCATCGAGGGCGTCATCCCGACCCACCCCCTCGACGTGCAGGACGCCCTCATCCACTACGCCCGCAAGGGCGCCATCATCAACTCCACCTACAACCTCTGAGCCGGCTGCGATGACCACGCCGACCCCGCTCCCGCACGGCACCGCCGCCCGCGACGCTCGCACCTCGACCCGCGTGGACGTCGCCATCGCCGGCATCCGGCTGCTGGAGGCTCCCGTGGCGCGCCGCGCCGGTGCCGGGCCCAGCGACGACGGCCACGTCCTGCTGGACGGGGTCGGCGCGGCCATCCCCCTCAACCCCCGCTCCCCCTACTCGGTGCGCGGCGGGCGGCTGCTCCTCGACGGCGCCGACACCGGTATGGGCGTCGAGGCCGTGGCGCGCCCGCGGTTCTACGACCTCACCACGTCCGAGGGCGTGCCCTACGAGAAGATCGCGCGCCTGCACTCCGCCGACGTCCTCGCCACCACGGTGGTGCAGACCTGCTCGCGCTACGACGAGGACACCCGCTGCCGGTTCTGCGCGATCGAGGAGTCGCTGCGCAGCGAGGCCACGATCGCGGTGAAGACACCGGCCATGCTCGCCGAGGTGGCGAGGGCCGCGGTCGAGCTCGACGGCGTGCGCCAGATGGTGATGACCACCGGCACCTCCACCGGCCGCGACCGCGGCGCCACCCACCTCGCCCGCTGCGTGCGCGCGGTGCGCGAGGCCGTGCCCGACCTGCCGATCCAGGTGCAGATCGAGCCGCCCGGCGACCTCGCATCACTGCAGGAGCTCTACGACGCCGGCGCCCGCAGCATCGGCATCCACGTCGAGTCGCTGGACGACGCCGCCCGGCTGCGCTGGATGCCCGGCAAGGGCTCGGTGCCGATGAGCGAGTACCGGGCCGCCTGGGCCGAGGCCGTGCGGATCTTCGGGTGGAACCAGGTCTCCACCTACATCCTCGTCGGGCTCGGCGAGGACCCCGACGAGCTCGTCGCGGGCTGCGAGGAGCTCATCGCGATGGGCGTCTACCCCGTCGTCGTCCCGTACCGGCCGCTGGCGGGCACGCTCGCCAAGGAGGTGGACGACGTGCCGGCCCCGCCGCGCGAGGTCGTCTACGACGTCACCAGCCGGGTGGCCGCCGCGCTCGCCAAGGCCGGCATGAGCGGCGCCGACCAGTCGGCCGGCTGCGCGGCGTGCGGCGCGTGCTCGGCGCTGGGAGCCGCCCAGGGCGCGACGCAGCGCTCCTGCGCGACGGGGGTGCCGGCGTGAGCACCCCTGCGATCGTGGGCGCCCTCGACCCCGTGGACGACGTCATCCTCGCCGGCGCACCGCGCCCCGACGTGCCGGCTCCCGAGCCGTTCGTCGTGCGGGAGGCCGCGGGCGCCGACCTCACCGCCTACCGCGAGCTGCGACGTGCGGTGTTCGTGGCCGAGCAGGGGCTCTTCGCCCGCTCCGATGCCGACGAGCACGACCTCGACCCGCGCACCCGCGCCCTGCTGGCGCTCTCCCCCGAGGGCGAGGTGCTCGGCGGCGTCCGCATCCATCCGATGGCGGCTCCGGGCGAGCCCGACCTCGGCTGGTGGCGCGGCAGCCGCCTCGCGGTGGCCCCGGAGGCCCGCTCCTTCCTCGGCGTCGGCGCCACCCTCGTGCGCGCCGCGTGCGCGCTCGCCGAGGCCTCGGGCGCACTGCGCTTCGACGCCACCGTGCAGGCGCAGAACGAACGGCTCTTCGCGCGCCTGGGCTGGCAGCTCCGCGAGCACCTCGTGCTCCACGCCACCCCGCACGTGCGCCTCGAGTGGCCGATCGGCCGCATCCAGGCGCTCGCCGACGCCACCAAGGCCGCCCTCGCCAGCGTGCTCGAGGACGCCGCCGCCGGAGCCCCCCGCGGGTTCCTCGGGGACGACGGGGCACCGGTGCCGGGCAGCGACCTCGTCGCCGCGTGCGACGCGATCCTGCCGAGCATGGTCGAGCGCGACCCCGAGTGGGCGGGCTGGTGCAGCGTGCTGGTCAACGTCAACGACCTCGCCGCGATGGGCGCCACCCCGGTGGGGCTGCTCGACGCCGTCGGCGCCCGCGACGCCTCCTTCGCCCGCCGCATCCTGCGCGGCCTCACCGCGGCGGCCGAGGCGTACGGCGTGCCGGTGCTCGGCGGCCACACGCAGTTCGGCGTCCCCGGGCAGCTCGCCGTCACCGCGCTGGGTCGCACCGGCGCTCCCGTTGCGGGCGGTGGCGGCGCACCCGGCCAGCAGCTGCGACTGACCGCCGACCTCGGCGGTGCCTGGCGACCGGGCTACACCGGCGGCCAGTGGGACTCCACCTCCCACCGCACCTCCGCCCAGCTCCGGGCGCAGGCCGGCGTCGTGCCCATCCTGGCGCCCACCGCGGCGAAGGACGTGAGCATGAGCGGCCTGATCGGCACGGCCGGCATGCTCGCCGAGGCGAGCGGCTGCCGGGCGGTCGTGGACGTCGCCGCCGTGCCCACTCCCCGCGGCGCACGCACGGCCGACTGGTTCACCTGCTTCCCCGGGTTCGCGATGCTCACCGCCGAGTCGCACCGCCCGGACGACGCCACGCTCGCCGCCCTGCCCGAGCACCTCGACACGGCGGTGATCGGCGAGCTCGTGCCGGGCCGAGGTGTCGGCCTGCGCTGGCCCGACGGCACCGTCACCGAGGCCATCGCCGACACCGTCACCGGGCTCGGTGCGGCATGAGCGCGCAGCAGGGAGCGGTGGCCGCGGCCTGCGCCGGCTTCGGTCGCGACGTCGAGCAGAACCTGGCGCAGATCGGCGAGCTGATCACCGCGGCCCGCGCGCGCGACGTCCGGGTGCTGGCGCTGCCCGAGGCCTGTCTTGGCGGCTACCTCTCGGCGCTCGGCGCAGGACGCGACGGCAGCCACGACGAGCGGCCGGCCGACCTGCCGCCGGTGATGGACCTCGACGGCCCCGAGCTGCGTCGCGTCGCCGCGCTCGCGCGGGAGATGACCGTGGTGGTGGGGCTGTGCGAGTCCGACGGCACCGATCGCTACAACACCGCCGTGGCGGTGAGCGGTGACGGGGTGCTCGGCGCCCACCGCAAGGTCCACCAGCCGCTGGGCGAGTCGCTGTTCTACGCGGCCGGCTCGGAGTTCGGCTGCGTCGACACTCCGGCCGGGCGCCTCGGCATGCTGATCTGCTACGACAAGGCCTTCCCCGAGGCGGCCCGAGCCCTCGCGCTCGACGGAGCCGAGATCGTCGCGTGCATCTCGGCGTGGCCGGCCTCGCGCACCGCGAGCGCCGCCTCCCTGGCCGACGACCGGTGGACTCGACGCTTCAACCTCTTCGACGCCGCCCGCGCCCTCGAGAACCAGGTCGTGTGGCTCGCCGCCAACCAGCACGGCACCTTCGGGCGGTTGCGCTTCGTGGCCAACGCCAAGGTGGTGGGCCCCGGCGGCGACGTGCTGGCCACCACCGGCCTCGACGCCGGCCTCGCAGTGGCCGAGCTCGACGTCGCGAGCGCCCTCGAGGAGGCGCGACGCGCGATGTTCCACCTCGGCGACCGTCGTCCCGAGGCCTATGCGGCGCTCGGCGGGCAGCTGGTGGCCCATGCCTGAGATGACCTTCACCGTGCGCTGGCCCGACGGGCGCGTGGCCGAGCACTACTCGCCGTCCCTGGTCGTCCACGACCACCTCGCCGAGGGGGCCCGCTACCCGGTGGCCGACTTCCGCGAGCGCGCCGCCACCGCGCTGGGCATCGCCAGCGAGCGGGTGCGCGCCCGTTACGGCTTCGCCTGCACCTCGGCCGCGGCGAGCCTCGCCGGTATCGACGACCTCGCCGACCGGTTCGCGCCGGACGCCGAGATCACCGTCCTGCGCCTGCATCCCCCGCTGCCCGATCTGTCCGCTCTTCCCGCTCTGCCCCAGGAGACCCCGTGAGCAGCACCCCCGACGCGACACCCGGCACGACCCACCGCACCCGTGTCGTCGTCATCGGCGGCGGGCAGGCCGGTCTGTCGGCCAGCTGGTTCCTGACCCGCGACGGGGTGGAGCACGTCGTCCTCGAGGCGGGGACGGCGGCCCACGAGTGGGCCGACACCCGGTGGGACTCCTTCACCCTCGTCACCCCCAACTGGCACTGCCGGCTGCCGGGCTACGAGTACGACGGGGCCGACCCCGACGGCTTCATGACCCGCGAGGAGGTGTGCGCGTGGCTGGGGGGCTACGCGGCCACCTTCGACCCGCCCCTGCGCGAGCACACACGGGTCGTGTCGCTCACGCCGGGCGCCGAGGGCGGGTTCCGGGTCGAGGCGGTCGGCCCCGATGGGCCGCAGCTGTGGGAGTCCGAGCAGGTGATCGTGGCGACCGGCGGCTACCACCGCCCGATCGTGCCGCCGTGGGCACCGGCCCTCGACCCCTCCGTCCACCAGCTGCACTCCGCGCAGTACCGCAACCCCGAGCAGCTGCCCGCGGGCGGCGTCCTCGTGGTGGGCACGGGCCAGTCGGGCTCGCAGATCGCCGAGGACCTCCACCTCGCCGGCCGCCGGGTGCACCTGGCGCTGGGCGACGCCCCGCGCGTCGCGCGCTTCCACCGCGGCCGCGACTGCATGACCTGGCTGGCCGACATGGGCCTCTACGACACGGGCGTGGCGCAGTACCCCGGCGGCCTGGCGGCGCGGGAGAAGACCAACCACTACGTCACCGGCCGCGACGGCGGGCGCGACATCGACCTGCGCCGCTTCGCGCAGGAGGGCATGGCGCTCTACGGGCTGCTCGAGGGCGGCCGCGGCACCTCGCTGAGCTTCCGCGCCGACCTCACGGCCGCCCTCGACGCCGCGGACGACGTGTACCGCTCGATCTGCCGCGACATCGACCGCCACATCGAGGCCCGCGGCATCACCGCGCCCCCCGCCGAGCCCTACGAGCCGGTGTGGCGCCCCGCCGCCGATCCGACGTCGCTCGACCTCGCCGAGGCCGGCGTCTCGACCGTGCTGTGGGCCATCGGCTACCGACCCGACTACAGCTGGGTGGGTGCCGGCGTCTTCGACGGCCACGGTCGCCCGACCCACGTGCGCGGTGCCACGTCGCTGCCCGGCCTGTACTTCCTCGGGCTGCCGTGGCTGCACACCTGGGGCTCGGGCCGCTTCCTCGGCATCGCCGCCGACGCCGAGCACGTGACCGGACTGGTCGTCGGGCGCGACACGAGCGCCTCGATCATCGAGCCCGCCTCCGCGCTGGCCCGTCGGCGCTCGCCCGGCCCGCTCGCACTGGCGCGCTGAGGTCCGGTCGGTGGGCCGGGGACCGGTGCGGATCGGGGCGGTGGCCGCCCACTTCGGCCGCGACCTCACCCGCGCGCTGGCCAAGCTCGAGGGCATCGTGGACGACGCCCGCGCGGCCGGCGTCCACCTGCTGGTGCTGCCCGACGCCACCCTCGGCGGCTACCTCACCGACCTGCGGCGCCCCGATCCCGGGGCCGTGCCGCCCGGTCTGCACGAGGACTCGTGGGAGGTGCAGCGGGTGCGCGCCCTGGCCGGATCGATGGTGGTGTGCCTCGGCTACACCGAGGAGAGCGTGGTCGACGGCCGGCTGCGGCTGTTCAACACGGCGCTCTGCGTGAACGGCGACGGCGTGCTCGGACGCCACCGCAAGGTGCACCGACCGGCCGGCGAGTCGCTGGTGTACGACGCGGGCGAGGAGTTCGCCGCCTTCGACACCCCGGTGGGGCGCCTGGGCCTGCTCATCGACTACGACAAGACCTTCCCCGAGGCCGCCCGCTCCCTGGCCCTGGACGGCGCCGAGGTGCTGGCCTGCCTCTCCGCCTGGCCCGCCTCGGTCACCGACCGCGCCTCCCGGCTGCCGCAGGACCGCCAGTCGCGCCTCTTCGACCTCTACGACTGCGCCCGCGCCGCCGAGAACCAGGTGGTGTGGGTGTCGTCGAACCAGACCGGGGTGAGCGGCGGGCTGCGCTTCCTGGGCCAGGCCAAGGTGGTGGGGCCGGGCGGCGACGTGCTCGCCCGCACCTCCTCCAAGGGCGGGATGGCGGTCGCGGAGGTCGACGTCGGCCTCGAACTGGCCCGGGCGCGGCGCGTGCTGCACCACCTGGCCGAGCGGGCGCCGACCGCCTACCGGGGGCTGCGGGCCCACGACGGACCCGCGCCCAGGACCGCCGGGACGGACGGGATGGGCGGGCCGGACGGGTCGGACGGGTTAGACGGGCCGGATGGGTCGGACGGGCCGGAGGCGCCGTGAGGATCGCGCTGCTGACCTACTCCACGAAGCCGCGCGGGGGCGTCGTCCACACGCTGGCGCTCGCGGAGGCGCTGGCCCGGCGGGGGCCGGCGGGCGGGGTCGACCGGGTCGACGTGTGGACCCTGGCGCGCGGCGGCGACACCGCCTTCTTCCGCGCCGTCGACCCGCGCGTCGGCGTGCACGCGGTGCCGTTCGAGGCCCGCGAGGGCGAGGACGTCGGTGACCGGATCGTGCGCTCGATCGCCGTGCTGAAGGCGGCCTTCGCGGCCGCGCGCGGCGACTACGACGTCGTCCACGCTCAGGACTGCATCAGCACCAACGCCGCGCTGCCCTGCCTGCGCACGATCCACCACCTCGACCACTTCACGACCCCCGCGCTGGCCGCGTGCCACGAGCGGGCCGTCACAGCACCGTCGGCGCGCATCTGCGTCTCGGCGGCCGTGGCCGAGGAGGTGCGCGCCGGTTGGGGCCTCACGCCCACCGTCATCCCCAACGGCGTGGACGCCGCCCGCTTCGTCGCCGCCGTGGACGACGCCCCCGGCCGAGCACGGTGGCGCGAGCGGATCGGCGGCCGCTACGTGCTGGCCCTCGGCGGCATCGAGCCGCGCAAGGGCAGCATCGACCTGCTCGAGGCGCACGCGCGGATGGTGGGCGCTCACCCCGACCTCGCCGACGTCCGCCTCGTGTTCGGCGGTGGCGAGACCCTCTTCGACTACCGCGACTACCGCACCGCCTTCGACGCCCGCGCCCGCGACCTGCCCACCCCGCCGACCGTGCTCGGCCCGGTGGACGACCCCAAGCTCCCTGCCCTGGTGGCCGAGGCCGCCGCCCTCGGGTTCGTCTCCACGCAGGAGGGGTTCGGGCTGGCCGCGATGGAGGCGCTGGCGGCCGGCGTCCCGGTCGTGGCGCGCGACCTGCCCGTGCTGCGCGAGGTCTTCGAGGGTGCCGTGCGCTTCGCCGTCGACGTGCCGGCGATCGCCGACGCGCTGGCCGCCGTGCTCCGCGATCGCCCGGCCGCCTCCGCCGGGCAGGCACTGGCTGCGACCTACACCTGGGACGCCGCCGCAGGTGAACATGTGGAGTTCTACCGCGAGGCCTTGGGTTCCAGCGCCTCGGACCGCTAGTCTCAAACCTGTTGAAGGAGGCTGGTCCTCCCCACAGCCGCCGATCATGGCGGTGGTACATCTTTACGCTCTTGGTCTTCGGTTCCGCTGGACATCAGGCAGTACCAGATGTTTTCAGCCAGCACGTGCGGCACGTCGCCGCGACGTGGCACGACCGAAAGGAAATCCTCATGACCGAGGGCACCGTGAAGTGGTTCAACGCCGAGAAGGGCTTCGGCTTCATCACCCAGGACGGCGGCGGCGCCGACGTCTTCGTGCACTTCTCCGCGATCCAGACCCAGGGCTACAAGAGCCTGGACGAGAACCAGCGCGTGAGCTTCGACGTGACCCAGGGCCCCAAGGGCCCCCAGGCGGAGAACGTCACCGCCCTCTGAGTCACCCCGCTCCATCCTCACGGCCCCGCCCGACGCTCGGCGG
>NZ_CAXRAZ010000031.1:0-36087 GCF_964229035.1 Nocardioides sp.
GAAACGAGTCGCGGCTTGGATTCGACGCGACCACAATCGTGCAGGGCTGCGCCGCACCCGCGGCGGGCGCACACTGGTGACGTACACCCGGGAGCCACTCGGGTGTCGAGGGGGTGAGAGACCGTGGCGGGGGGGGGGCGCCGGACGGCTGTCACGTGCCGGCCCCGGCTCGGCCGGGACCGGAGATCAGGCGCGGGCAGCGATCTCGCGGCCGATGATCTCCTTCATGATCTCGGTGGTGCCGCCGTAGATCGTCTGGATGCGGCTGTCGACGTAGGCCTTGCCGACCGCGTACTCCCGCATGAAGCCGTAGCCACCGTGCAGCTGCAGGCAACGGTCCAGGACGCGCTTCTGCAGCTCGCTGACGTACCACTTGCCCTTCGCAGCCTCGGCGGGCGTGAGCTCGCCGGCGTTGAAGGCCAGCACGGAGGCGTCGACGTAGGACTGGGCGATGTCCAGCTCGGTCTCCATCTCGGCGAGCTCGAAGCGAGTGTTCTGGAAGTCGATCAGCGGCCGGCCGAACGCCGTGCGCTCCTTGAGGTAGGTCACCGTCTGCTCGTAGATCGCGCGGGCGGTGGTGATCGACTGGTTGGTGATGCCCAGGCGCTCGCGCGGCAGGTGGCTCATGAGGTAGCGCAACCCCTGCCCCTCCTCGCCGATGAGGTTCTCGACCGGCACGCGGGCATCGGTGAAGAAGAGCTCGGCGGTGTCCTGCGCGGGCAGCCCGATCTTGTCGAGCTTGCGACCGCGCTCGAAGCCGGGTGTGCTGTCGGCCTCGACCATGAGCAGGCTGAAGCCGTCGGACCCGCCGTCGGGATCGGTGCGCACGGCGAGCACGATCAGGTCGGCCATGATGCCGCTGGAGATGAACGTCTTCTGCCCATTGACGACGAAGTGGTCGCCGTCACGCCGCGCGGACGTCCGGATGCCCTGCAGGTCGCTGCCGGTGCCGGGTTCGGTCAGGGCCAGCGCCCCGATCAGCTCGCCGGCGGCCACGCCCGGCAACCACTTCTTCTTCTGCTCGTCGTTGCTGCGACCCAGCAGGTAGGCCAGGAAGAGGTCGTCCTGCAGCCCCAGGGTCACGGTGAGTGAGATGGCGTTGATCCGAGCGACCTCCTCCCCGACGACGAGGCGGTAGCGGTAGTCGTCGACGCCGGAGCCGCCAAACTCCTCGGGGATGTGGAGCCCGTAGAGGCCGGCCTCGGCGGCCTTCTTGAACAGCTCGCGCGGGATCCAGCGCTCGTCGTCCCACTGGTCCTTGTGGGGGGCCACCTCGCGGGCGAGGAACTCCCTCACGGTCGCGCGGTAGGCCTCGTGGTCGGTGTCGTACAGGGTGCGCTTCACGGTGTCGTGCCTCAGATCCGCTCGATGATGGTGACGTTGGCCTGGCCGCCGCCCTCGCACATGGTCTGCAGCCCGTAGCGGCCGCCGGTGCGCTCGAGCTCGTGCAGCAGCGACGTCATCAGCCGGGCGCCGGTGGCGCCGATCGGGTGGCCCAGCGCGATCGCGCCGCCGTTGGGGTTGACCTTGGCCGGGTCGGCGTTGAGCTCCTTGTTCCAGGCGAGGACGACGGGCGCGAACGCCTCGTTGATCTCGACCACGTCGATGTCGTCGATCGTGAGGCCGGCCTTCTTCAGCGCCCGCTGGGTCGCCGGGATGGGGGCGGAGAGCATCATCACCGGGTCGTCGCCGAGCACCGAGGCGTGGTGGATGCGGGCCCGCGGCGTCAGTCCGTGCTCCTCGACGGCACGCTCGGAGGCGATCAGGAGGGCGGCCGAGGCGTCCGAGATCTGCGAGGCCACACCGGCGGTCAGGACGCCGTCGGGCACGAGGGTGGAGAGCTCGGCCATCTTCTCGAGGCTGGTGTCGCGGCGCGGGCCCTCGTCGACCGAGACGCCGGCGAACGGGGAGATCTCCCGGTCGAAGTGGCCGGCGTCGATCGCGGCGATCGCGCGCTGGTGGCTCTGGTAGGCCCACTCCTCGCAGTCCTCGCGCGTGAGCTTCCAGTGCTCGGCCATCATCTCGGCGCCGCGGAACTGCGAGATCTCCTCGCCGGGGTAGCGGGCCTGCCAGCCCTCGTTCCCGGTCCAGGGGTCGGTGGATCCGTACGGCTCCCCGGCGGCGAAGGCGCACAGGATCGGGAACTGCGTCATCTTCTGCACGCCGCCGGCGATCACGAGGTCCTGCATCCCGCTCTTGACCCCCATGGCGGCGAAGCTGACGGCCTGCTGCGCCGAGCCGCACTGTCGGTCGATGGTGACGCCGGGCACCGTGATCGGGAACCCGGCGCTGATCGCCGCCGTGCGGGCGATGTCGCCGGCCTGGGCGCCGATGTTGTCGAGGCAGCCGAGGACGACGTCGTCGATCGCGGCGGGGTCGACGCCGGCGCGCCCGACCAGCTCGCGGAGTGCGTGGGCGGCGAGGTCGGCGGGGTGGACGTCGGAGAAGCCGCCCTTGCGGCGGCCGACGGGGGTGCGGACTGCCTCGACGATGTACGCCTCGGACATGGGTTCCTCCTGAGTGACGGGTGGCTCGTCAGCCCGTGCGGCGTTGACGGCCCTCCGAGTTTAATCTAAGTTGGATTCGAAAATCTAGGAGAGGTGCGGACGTGAAGATCTACGACGGGCTGGACGCCTTCGCCGAGTCGGAGGGCGACAGCCTCGGCACGTCGGAGTGGCTGACGGTCGAGCAGGAGCGCATCGATCTCTTCGCCGATGCCACGGGCGATCACCAGTGGATCCACGTCGACCCCGAGCGAGCCGCCACCGGCCCCTTCGGGGGCACGATCGCGCACGGCTTCCTGACGCTCTCGCTCCTCCCGCCGCTGCTCAACCAGCTCTACCGCGTCGACGGGCCGCGCATGGCGGTGAACTACGGTCTCGACAAGGTGCGCTTCGTGGCCCCGGTGCCGGCGGGCGCTCGCATCCGGCTGTCGGCGACGATCGTCGAGACCGCGGCGCTCGAGGGCGCTGTTCAGGCGATCGTCGAGAGCACCTTCGAGATCGAGGGGGTCGAGCGGCCGGCCGCCGTCGTCCGCTCGATCGTGCGGTACATCGCGTGAGCGGGCTGCTGGAGGGCCGCAGCGCGCTGGTCACCGGTGCGGCCCAGGGCATCGGCCTGGCCATCGCCCGCACCTTCATCGAGCACGGCGCCTCCGTCACCATCGCCGACCTCGACGCCGACCGCGCCGCGGCGGCCGCGGCCTCCCTCGGTGGAGGCGCGCGTGGCGTCGGGTGCGACGTGACCGCCGAGCAGCAGGTCGCCGACCTCGTGGCCGGTGCCGCGCAGGCCCACAGGGGCCTCGACGTCCTGGTCAACAACGCAGGGATCACCCGCGACGCCTCGCTGCGGAAGATGCGACTCGAGGACTTCCGAGCCGTCGTCGACGTGCACCTCCAGGGCACCTGGCTCGCCCTGCGCGCCGCGAGCGAGGTCATGCGCGAGGCCAAGCGCGGATCGATCGTCAACCTGTCATCGATGTCGGGCAAGGTCGGCAACCCCGGGCAGACCAACTACAGCGCGGCCAAGGCCGGCATCGTCGGCATGACCAAGGCGGCCGCCAAGGAGCTCGCCCACCACGGCGTGCGCGTCAACGCCGTGCAGCCGGGCCTGATCCGCACGCCGATGACCGAGGCGATGAGCGCCGAGGCGTACGCAGCGACCGAGGCGACCATCCCGATGCGGCGCGCCGGTGAGCCCGAGGAGATCGCGAACGCGGTGCTCTTCCTCGCCAGCGACCTGTCGAGCTACGTCACGGGTGCGGTCCTCGAGGTCTCCGGCGGGAGGGGCATGTGAACGCCGCCGACTGGCCGCCCCCCGTCCGGCTCGACATCGGCGAGGGTATCGCCACGCTCACCCTTGACCGCCCGGCCTCGATGAACGCCGTCACGACCGCCCTGGCTGTCGCCCTGGAGCAGGCGGTGCTCGTCGCCGACCGCGACGACGACGTCAACGTCATCGTGATCCGCGGTGCGGGGGGCAACTTCTGCGCCGGCGGCGACTTCGAGGAGGTCCAGCGGCTGCGCGCCGAGGGCCCCGGCTCGCTGCGGAGCCTGTTCGAGTGCTTCCACGCCGCCTGCGCCGCCGTCGAGGCCGCTCGCGTGCCGGTGGTCGCGGTCGTCGAGGGGGTCGCGATGGCAGGCGGGTTCGAGCTGATGCAGGCCTGCGACCTCGTGCTCGTCAGCGATCGGGCCCGGATCAGCGACAACCACGTCAACCACGGCATGGTGCCCGGCGGTGGCGGCTCCCAGCGCCTCCCGCGTGCGCTCGGGCGCCAGCAGTCCCTCGGCCTGCTGCTGACCGGCGACCGGCTCTCCGGGCAGGAGGCGGTGGCGGCAGGGCTCGCCTACCGCAGCTTCCCCGCCGAGACCTTCGACGACGACGTCGCCGCCGTCGTCGCCCGACTCGCCTCGCGCCGCCCCGAGGCGACGAGCACCATCAAGCGACTGGTCCGTGACGGCCTCGCCCTGCCCCTGACCGAGGCCCTCGCGATGGAGACCGACGCCGTCGTGCGTCACATCTGCGGCGAGGCGGGCGGCGTCGGCGCCTTCGCCGCACCTAGGAAGGAGCGGTCGTGAGCGACACCGGAGGGCGCGACGACGTCCTGCTCGACATCGCCGGCGGCATCGCGCGGATCAGGCTCAACCGTCCCGCCGCCTCGAACGCGGTGGACGCCGCGCTGCTGCGCCGCCTGCACGAGGTCGCGCTGGCCTGCCACGCCGATCCGAGCGTGCGGGTCGTCGTCCTCAGCGGCGAGGGGCGCAACTTCTGCGCGGGCGGCGACGTCAAGACCTTCCTGTCGAAGGGGGAGGGCCTTCCGGACTACCTGCGCGAGGCAACCGCCTGGCTGCAGCTGGCCACGGCCGCGCTGATCCAGCTGAAGGCCCCGGTCATCGCCCAGGTGCACGGCTTCGCCGCTGGCGGCGCCGGCTTCGGGCTGGTGTGCGCGGCCGACCTGGTCGTCGCGGGCGAGGGCGCCCGGTTCTTCTCCGGTGCCGTGCGCGTGGGGATGGCCCCCGACGCCGGCACGACGGTGACGCTCTCGCGCATCGTGGGCCTGCGCCGGGCGCTCGACATCCTGCTCACCAATCCGACGCTCTCGGCACAGGAGGCGCTCGGGCTCGGGATCGTCTCCCGCGTCGTCCCGGACGACGAGCTGGCGGCCTCGGTCGACGCGCTCGCGGCCGACCTGGCCGCCCAGCCGCCGCTCGGGCTCGCCGCGACCAAGCGGCTGGTGTGGGACGGGCTCGGCTCGACCGTGGCCGCTCGCCTGCCGGAGGAGGCGCGCGTGGTCTCCGAGCTGTCCGGGACCGCCGACAGCCTCGAGGCGCTCGCCGCGGTGATCGAGCGACGTCCCGGCGTGTACGAGGGCCGGTGAGCGGCGGCGAGGGGAGCGCAGCTCCCAGCGTGCTGGTCGAGGACCGTGCGGCGGTGCGGGTGATCACCCTCAACCGCCCCGAGGTGCGCAACGCCATCGACCTGCCGCTGCGTCACGCGCTCGCCGAGGCGCTCGAGGCGGCCGATTCCGACGCCCGCGTGCGGGCCATCGTGCTCACCGGCGCCGGCGGGGCGTTCTGCTCGGGCGGCGACATCTCCACGATGCGGCGCGCCCCGCGCCACGAGACCACCCCGAGGGCGCAGGCCGCCCAGCGGGTGATCCGGGCCATCTGGCACACGCCCAAGCCGGTCGTCGCGGCTGTCGAGGGCCCGGCGTTCGGAGCAGGTGCCGCGCTCGCGCTCGCGTGCGATCGCGTCGTGACCTCGGTCGAGGCCACCTTCGCCACGACCTTCACCGGCGTGGGGCTGGCCGGCGACATGGGCGTCTTCGCCAGCCTCCCCGCTCGGATCGGTCCGGCACGTGCGCGGCAGATGCTCATGCTCGGCAGTCGCGTCGGTGGTGCGGAGGCCGAGCGGATCGGGCTCGCCGACCGAGCGGTCGCACCAGGAACGGCGCTCCAGGCCGCCCTCGAGGACGCCGGTCGCCTCGCCGCCGGCCCGCCGCTCGCGCTCGGCGTGATCAAGCAGATGCTCTCCGGCGAACCGCGGCACCCGCTCGCCGTCCTCGATCTCGAGATCCGCAACCAGACCATGCTCTGGGACACCGACGACTTCGCTGAGGGGGTGGCCGCGTTCGCCGAGAAGCGCCGCCCCGAGTTCGGCCGCCCGCCGGCGGGGCACCGGTGACCCGCACGCCGCTGACGGAGTCGCGCTGGTCGGCCGACACCTCGGTCGACCTGCTCGCGATGCCCGTGCCGCAGCTGCTCGCCGAACGGGCCGCGCAGCACCCTGTGCCCACGACGCCGACCGGGAAGGTCCAGAAGTTCCTGCTGCGGGCGCTGGTCGGAGGCGAGGAGCTGCGCGAGGTGCGCAGCACCGATTGATCTCGGGGCGGGAACCTGTTGCGCCATCACGAGCGCATAATCTAATCTAGATTAAACAACGTAGGAGGTGATCATGGCCGGCATCACGATCGACGAGCGGCGCGAGGCGCTGTCGGACCGTTTCCCCGTCTGGTCGCCCCGCACCCTCGACTCCTGGCTCGACGACTGCGCGGAGCGCCACGGCGAACGCCCGTTCGTGATCACGGACGCGCGCACGCTCTCCTACGCCGACGTGGCGGCGGAGTCGCAGCGCATCGCGGCCGGCCTGCAGCGCCTCGGTGTGTGCCCGGGCGACCACGTCGGCCTGCTGATGTCCAACCGCGCGGAGTTCGTGACGCTCAAGTTCGCCATCGCCCGCGTGGGCGCCGTCGCGGTGCCCTTCAACTTCCTCTACCGCGCCGAGGAGCTGCGCTACGTCGTCGAGCAGTCGGCCTGCGTCGCGGTCGTCACGGGGAGCGGGTACGGCGACATCGACCACCTCGCGATCCTCGACGAGATCGCGCCCGGTTGGGACGACCCGTCGATGGGCGGCGATCGGCCCCTGCCAGGGTGGAGGCACCTGCGCCACGTCGTCCACGTGCCTGCGGCCGGCGAGGAGGCCAGACCCGGCGCGGTCACGGGCAGTGACCTCGAGGCGCTGGGCCAGGGGCCGGCGGTCGCCGCGCCCGTGCACCGTCCGGACGACGTCGCCGACCTGCTCTACACCTCCGGCAGCACCGGGTCGCCCAAGGGCGTGCAGGTCACCCACGACGCGGTGCTGCGCACCGCCTACGCCTCGGCGCTGACCCGCGCCTACGAGGACGGTCGGCGCATCCTCTTCTCGCTGCCGTGCTACCACATGTTCGGCTACGTCGAGGGCCTGCTGTCGGCGATGTTCGTCGGCGGCTCGGTGGTGATGCTGCCCGCCTTCAGCGCCGAGGCCTACCTGCGGGCCGTCGAGCGCCATCGCGTCACCGACCTGCTGTGCGTGCCGACGATGGCGGTGGCCCTCGTCGAGAGCTCGCTGCGCCACGAGGTCGACCTCTCCAGCCTCACCGCGGTCCTCTGCGGCTCCGCCCCTGCTCCGGTCTGGCTGTGGGAGCAGGTCGAGCGGGACTTCGGCGTCTCCGAGATCGTCACCGGCTACGGCATGACCGAGTGCGGTGGCGCGATGACGCTCACCCTGCCCGAGGACGACCTGGTGCTGACTTCGACGACCGTCGGGCGCCCCAAGCTGGCCGGTGCCGCCGGCGTCCCGACCGCCCCGACCCACCGCGGGCTGGCGCCGCTCACCACCTACCGCACCGTCGACCCGGCCTCCGGCAACCCGCTCCCCTCCGGCGAGGGCGAGCTGGTCTCCTGCGGGCCCACCACGATGCTCGGCTACTTCGCCAAGCCCGACGAGACCGAGGCCGCTCTGCGTGAGCACCCCGACGGCTCGACCTGGCTGCACTCCGGCGACCTCGGGCGCATCGACGAGCGCGGTTACCTCGTGCTCACCGGGCGCAGTAAGGAGGTCTACAAGTCGGGCGGCGAGCTCGTCATGCCCAAGGAGGTCGAGGAGGTCCTCGCCGCCCACCCCGGCGTCAGCCAGGCCTTCGCGGTCGGGCTCACCGACGAGAGGTGGGGCGAGATCGGCTGCGCGGTCGTCGTCCGCGCGCCCGCGGCGCCCGGCGCGACGGTCGTCGACGAGGCCGAGCTGATCGCCCATGCCAAGCAGCACCTCGCCCGCTTCAAGGTCCCCAAGCGGGTGGTCTTCGTCGCTGCCGACCAGCTGCCGACCACCGCCACCGGCAAGGTCCAGAAGTTCCGCCTCGGCCCGCTCGTCGCGGAGCTCGACACATCTGAAGGAGAACCGTCATGACGGCCACGGTCCCGACCCCCTCGGACCTCGGCGGGCAGAGCCGCTACGACCGGCTCATCCAGCCCGCCCGGGTGCACGGCAGCCTCTACACCGATCCGTCGATCTACGCCGAGGAGCTGCGCCGGATCTGGCACACGACCTGGGTGTTCGTCGGCCACGAGAGCGAGGTGCCGCAGCCGAACGACTACGTGCGCAAGCAGCTCGCCGACCAGGACGTCGTGATGACCCGCGACAAGGACGGCGAGGTGCACCTGCTCATCAACCGCTGCGCGCACCGCGGTCTGCAGGTCTGCGACGACACGGCCGGCAACTCCAGCTCGTTCCGATGCCCCTACCACGGCTGGACCTACCGCAACACCGGCGAGCTGCTCGGCTACCCCTACAACAAGGGCTACGGCGGCAAGAACAAGCTCGAGCTCGGCATGGGCAAGGTCGCGCGGGTCGACTCCTACCAGGGCTTCGTCTTCGGCAGCCTGGCCGAGGAGGGCCCCTCCCTCGATGAGCACCTCGGTGCCGCGAAGAAGGAGATCGACCGGCTCGTCGGGCTCTCGCCCGAGGGCCGCGTGTCGCTCGACGCCGGCTGGCTGCGTCACCGGACCAAGGCCAACTGGAAGTTCCTCGCCGAGAACGAGACCGACGGCTACCACCCGCAGTTCGTGCACGGTTCGATCTTCGGCGTCACCGGCTCGCCCATCGGCGCGCTCTACAGCGACAGTTCCACGGCCGTGACGCGCAACCTCGGCGGCGGACACAGCGAGAATGACCTGCGCCCCGAGTTCCGCGGCTTCGCCGAGCCGATGCGCTGGTTCGGGACGACGCCCGAGCGCGTCCCCGGCTACGTCGCCGCCATGCAGGAGGCCTACGGCGAGGACGCCGAGCGGCGCATGATCGAGGGCGCCCCCCACGTGATGATCTTCCCCAACCTCTTCATCGCCGAGATCCAGGTCTTCAACATCCAGCCCGTCGGCGTCGGCGAGTGCGTGCAGTACGCCACCGCCGTCCAGCTCGACGGGGGCCGGGAGCTCAACCAGCGCATGGTGTCGCAGTCGATCGGCTCGGTCGGCCCCGCCGGGATGCTCCTGGCCGACGACACCGAGATGTACGAGCGCAACCAGCGGGGCGTCGAGATGGCCGACCCCGAGTGGCTCGACGTCCGCCGCGGCCTGGGTCGCGAGAGCGTGGACGAGGACGGCTTCACCATCGGCGCCGCGACCGACGAGACCGGCATGCGCGGGTTCTGGAACCACTACAAGTCGCTGATGGAGGCCGACGCGTGACCGAGACGACCCTGCCCGACGCCCAGGTCGCGATGCCCCGCCCCGACCGCGGGCCGCTCGTGGCCACCCCCGAGGGCTGGGACCTCCGCGACGTCGAGCAGTTCCTCTACCGCGAGGCCCGCCTGGCCGACGAGAACGACTACGACGGCTGGGAGGCCCTGTGGACCGACGACGCCCTCTACTGGGTGCCCGTCGACGGCGAGGGTGAGCACCCGCGCACCCACGTGTCGATCATCTACGACAACCGCAGCCGGATCGCGACGCGCCTGAAGCAGGTGCGGACGGGCAAGCGCTACGCCCAGGCGCCGCCGTCCAACCTGCGCCGCATCGTGGGCAACGTGGAGCTGCTCGGCGGCCGTGAGAGCGCGGGCGGCGAGGTCGACCTCGAGGTCGGCGCCAATTTCCTCGCCTTCGAGTCGCGCGCCCGTGGCAACACGCTGTGGGGCGGGCGGACGACGTACCGCCTGCGCCGCGTGGACGGCGACATCCGGCTCGTCTACAAGAAGGTCGTGCTGGCCGACAACGAGCGGGCCGTGCCGACCCTCGGCTTCCTGATCTGAGGCGACGGTGAGCGACGCGAGCCCCGCCCCCGACGAGGGCCCCCACCACGCCGTCCACCTCGACGACGACCCCGGTGCCGCGACGGTGCCGGCCGGGCAGGTGGTCGAGAGCGAGTTCGCCTCGATCGCCGTGCGCCTGGACCGGCAGGGCAACTCGGTGCGCCTGCGGGTCGAGGACCTGCGCACCGGACGGGTGCGACTGCTCGACGCCCTCGAGCTCGAGAGCATCGTCTGGCTCGGCGACGGCCACCTCACCCAGCTGCTCGACCCCTCCCACGAGCGGTGGCGCGGGTGAACGCACCCGACCTGCGGCCCTGGATCCGACCCGGTGACACCGTGGTCTGGGGCCAGGCCTGCTCCGAGCCCGCCACGCTCGTCGAGGCACTGCTGGCGCAGGCCGACGACATCGGCGGGGTGCGCTGCTTCGTCGGCATCCCCGCCGACTCGCCCCTGCGGCTTCCTCTCGTGCCCGCCTGTGTCGACGTGCACTCCTACTGCGGGGCGGGCACCAACGCCGCCCTGCACGCCGCCGGGCGGCTGCAGATCCACCCGGTCCACTACTCGCGCCTGCCGGCGATGCTCGGTCGGGGCGGAGCTCTCGCCGCCGACGTCGTGCTCGTGCAGGTCTCGCCCCCCGACGAACACGGGCGCCACAGCCTCGGGCTCGGCGACGACTACTTCTCCGCCGCCATCGATACGGCCCGCGTCGTGATCGCCGAGGTCAACGACCGCGTGCCGCAGACGCCCGGTGCCCGCACGCTCTCACCCGAGCAGTGGACGACGGCCTTCTCCACCTCCCGCCCGATCGGGCAGATGCCCACCCCGGACGTCGCCGACGACGTGCGGGCCGTGGCCCGGCGGGTCGCCGCCCTGGTCCCCGACGGCGCAACGCTCCAGTTCGGCATCGGTGCCCTGCCCGAGGCGGTGCTGGCCGAGCTGCGCGGGCACCGCGACCTCGGCATCCACTCCGGCATCATCAACGACACCGCGCTGCGACTGATCGAGGCCGGGGTGGCCACCGGCGCTCGCAAGACCCTCGACCGAGGGGTCGCGGTCGGCGGCCTCTTCGGGGGCACCGAGGCACTGTTCGACTGGGCGCACCGCAATCCCGCGGTCGCGCTGCGCCCGACCTCCTACACGCACGACCCGGCCGTGCTGGCCGCCTCGCACCGCCTGGTCGCGATCAACGCCGCGATCGAGGTCGACCTCACCGGGCAGGTCAACGCCGAGGTCGCGGGCGGGCGCTACGTCGGCGCCCTCGGCGGTGCCGTCGACTTCCTGCGCGGCGCGGCGGCCTCGGCGGGGGGTGTGCCGATCGTCGCGCTGCCCTCGACCGCCCGCACCCGCAGCGGACTGAGCCACCGCATCGTCGACCGGCTGTCCGGCCCGGTCTCGACGCCGCGCTCGGAGGATCTCGTGATTGTGACCGAGCACGGTGTCGCCGACCTCCGGGGCGCCACCCTCGCCCAGCGCGTGGAGCGGATGATCGCGGTCGCCCACCCCGACCAGCGTGCCGCGCTCGATTCCGACGCCGACCGCGTCCTGGCCTCGGCCCGGGCGTGACACCACTTCCCAGGAGCACCGGATGACCACCAACCGCCGCGTCGCCATCGTCGGCCCGGTCCGCACGCCCGTCGGCACCTTTGGCGGCAGCCTGCGCCCGGTGCGGGCCGAGGACCTCGCCGCGACCGTGATCACCGCCCTCGTCGATCGCACAGGGGTCGACCCGGCCGCCATCGAGGACGTCGCGTTCGCCCAGTCCTACGCGAACTCCGAGGCGCCCTGCATCGGGCGCTGGGCGGCGCTGGCAGCCGGTCTGCCGATCGAGGTGCCCGGCTTCCAGGTTGACCGGCGCTGCGGCGGCGGCCTGCAGGCGGTCATCACCGCCGCGATGACGGTGCAGACCGGCGCTGCGGACGTCGTCCTCGCGGGCGGCGTGGAGTCGATGAGCAACATCGAGCACTACACGACGTCCGCCCGCTGGGGCTCGCGCTCGGGCAACCAGACGCTCTATGACCGCCTCGACCGCGGACGCGAGCGCTCGCAGCCCGAGGAGCGCTTCGGGTTCATCTCCGGCATGGTCGAGACGGCCGACAACCTCGACGCCGAGTACCGCATCGGCCGGGAGGCGGCCGACGCCTTCGCCGCGCGCAGCCACCGGCGGGCCGCCGCGGCCTGGGAGCGCGGCGACTTCGACGCCGAGGTGGTGCCGGTCGTCGTGCCGCAGCGACGCGGTGACGACGTCGTGGTCGACCGCGACGAGGGCATCCGCCCGCAGACGACGCCGGAGGTGCTGGCCGGGCTGCGCACCATCCGGCTCGGCGGCAACGTGACGGCCGGCAACTCCAGCCAGCAGAACGACGCCGCCTCGGCCTGCCTGGTCGTCGCCGAGGACCGGCTCGACGACCTCGGCCTCGAGCCGATCGCCTGGTTCGAGGGGTGGGCCGCGGCCGGCTGCGATCCCGCACTGATGGGCATCGGTCCCGTCCCCGCGGTGCGCCGCCTCCTCGACCGCACGGGCGTCACCTTCGACGACCTCGACCTGATCGAGGTCAACGAGGCCTTCGCCGTCCAGGTGCTCGCGGTGCTCGCCGGGTGGGGGGTGAGCCTCGACGAGGTCGACGACCGGCTCAACGTCAACGGCTCCGGCATCTCGCTGGGCCACCCCATCGGCGCCACCGGCGTGCGCATCCTCACCACGATGCTCCACGAGCTCGACCGTCGCCGCGGCGGCCTGGCGCTGGAGACGATGTGCATCGGCGGCGGACAGGGCATCGCCGCGCTCTTCCGGGGCGTGCACGCATGAGCGCGGACGCCGTCGCCCCGGTCGGGCTGCTGGCCTACGGTGCCTACCTGCCCGCCTACCGCCTCGGCGCCGACAGCGGCGTCAAGGGCACCCGCGTCGTGGCCTCCTTCGACGAGGACGCCACGACGATGGCGGTCGCCGCGGCCGCCGACGCGCTCGCGTCGGCTCCGCCGGGTGCGGAGCCCGTGGCGCTGTGGTGGGCGAGCACGACGCCGCCCTACCTCGACAAGACCAATGCCACCGCCGTGCACGCCGCGCTGCGTCTCGCAGGCGCCACGCCCGCCGCCGACCTCGTCGGGTCCGCCCGTTCCACCTTCGCCGGTCTGCGCGCGGCTGCGGCCGCCGGTGGCCTCGTCGTCGCGGCCGACGTCCGCGTGGGCAAGCCCGGCTCCGCCGACGAACGCTCCGGCGGCGACGGCGCGGCCGCGGTGCTCTTCGGCACGGGCGATGTGGTCGCGGACGTGCTGGGCACGGCGTCCGCGACCATCGAGCTGCTCGACCGCTGGCGTGACCCGCAGCGCACCACGGGCGAGCAGTGGGAGGAGCGGTTCGGGCTGGAGCGGCTCGCCCCCGCCGTCCGGTCGGTGGCCGCCGCCCTCCTGGGGGCCGCGGGGCTCGAGCAGGCCGACCACGTCGTGCTGACCAGTGGCAACGCCGGCATCGTGAAGCGGCCCTCGGCGATCGTCCCCGGGCGCGTCAGCACCAGCGGCTCGCCCATCGGCTTCGCGGGCGCGAGCGACCCGCTGCTCGGCCTCGCCGCCGTGCTCGACGTCGCGGCACCCGACGAGACCGTGCTCGTGCTCTCGGCCGTCGACGGCTGCGACGGCCTGCTCCTGCGCACCACCCCCGCCCTCCTCGGGCGGCGGAGCCGGCGTCCCGTGGCCGAGCAGTCGGCATCCGGACGCCCGGTCGCCTACCCGACCTACCTGGCGTGGCGCGGTCTGCTGGAGCGCGAGCTGCCCCGTCGTCCCGAGCCGGACCGGCCCGCCGCACCCCCGTCGGCCCGGGCAGGCTCCTGGAAGTTCGGCTTCAGCGGCACCCGCTGCCGGGCCTGCGGCTTCCTCCACCTGCCGCCGCTGCGGGTGTGCCGCGCCTGCGGTGCCGTCGACGACATGGACGACGTCTCGGCCGCCGACCTCGACGGCACCGTGGCCACCTTCACCGTCGACCGGCTCGCCTTCTCCCCGTCGCCGCCGGTGGTCGACGTCGTCGTGGACTTCGCGGGCGGCGGGCGCACCACCCTCGAGGTCGCGGACGCCGATCCGGACGCCGTGGCCGTCGGCTCGGCGGTCGACCTGACTTTCCGGCGCCTGTTCACCGCCGGAGCCGTGCACAACTACTTCTGGAAGGCGCGGGTGCGCTGATGGGCAGCAGGGGCATCAAGGACGCCGTCGCGATCGTCGGCATGGGCTGCACCCGCTTCGGCGAGCGATGGGAGTCCTCGACCGACGACCTGCTGCTCGAGGCGGTGGGGGAGTGCCTCGTCTCCGCAGGCCTGCAGCGCGACGACGTCGACGCCTACTGGCTCGGCACGCTGGCCTCCGGCCAGTCCGGGCTCACCCTCAGCCGTCCCCTCGGTGTCGACTACCGGCCCGTCACCCGCGTCGAGAACTACTGCGCCACGGGGTCGGAGTCCTTCCGCAACGCCTGCTACGCCGTGGCCTCGGGCGCCTACGACCGGGTCATGGCCGTCGGGGTGGAGAAGCTGAAGGACTCCGGGTTCTCCGGACTGCTGCGCTCCGACCCTCCCTCGGACGGCACGGCGTCGGAGCTGTCGCTGACGGCTCCCGCCGCCTTCTCCCTGCTCGACCCGGCCTACAGCGCGAAGTACGGCGTCGACCCGACTGCGATGCGTGAGGCGATGACCCACGTGGCGTGGAAGAACCACGTCAACGGCGCCCGCAACCCGAAGGCGCAGTTCCGCAAGGAGGTCTCGCGGGAGACCATCGCCGGGGCGCCCAAGGTCGCCGGCCGACTCGGCATCTTCGACTGTTCCGGGGTCTCCGACGGCGCCGCCGCCGCGCTCGTCGTCCGCGCCGAGGAGGCCTACGACTACACCGACCGCCCGATCTTCGTGAAGGCCCTCGCGCTCGCGGCGGGACCGATGCGGGGCGGCCTCGACCCCGCCTACGACTTCACCTCCTTTCCCGAGGTGGCGCACTCGGCCGCCGACGCCTACGCCCAGGCGGGCGTCACCGACCCTCGCGCGCAGATCTCGGTGGCCGAGGTGCACGACTGCTTCACGCCCACCGAGATCCTGCTGATGGAGGATCTCGGCTTCAGCGATCGCGGCGAGGCGTGGCGCGACGTCCTCGCCGGAGCCTTCGACGCCGACGGGCGATTGCCGGTGAACGTCGACGGCGGCCTGAAGTCCTTCGGCCACCCGGTGGGCGCGAGCGGACTGCGGATGCTCTACGAGGCCTGGTTGCAGCTGCGCGGCGAAGCCGGCTCCCGCCAGGTGGACGACGCCCGGCTGGCGCTGACGCACAACCTCGGCGGTCGCCCTGGCGGATGCGTGTCCTTCGTCTCCGTCGTGGGCAGCGATCGAGGCTGACGTCGTGTCGCCGCTCCGCGGACGGAGCCTTGTGGGCTCGCATTGTTTAATCTACATTCAATTATATGAGTGGAGGAGCTGTGCCGGGTGACCGCGCGGTCGTCGAGCGCCTCTACGCTGCCCTCGCGGCCGGCGACCGAGCCGGCATCCACGCCGTCGTCGCCGACGACCTGGTGGCGCACCTGACGCCCGGCCTGCCCTTCGGCATCGGCGGGGAGCACCGTGGTGCCGCCGACCAGATCGAGAACGGGTGGTTCGCGATCGGGTGCCACTGGCGGGTGCGAGCGGTGCCGGAGTCGTGGTCGGCGGGCCACGACGGCCGCCTGCTGGTTCGGGGCCGCTACGTCGGGGTCGGGCGGAGGTCCGGCCTGCCGCTCGACACCGCCTTCCACCACCTCTGGACCGTGCGCGAGGGCAGGATCGTCGAGCTCGAGCAGTGGACCGACGCCGCGGCGTTCGTGCAGGCGCTCGGTGGCGAGGCGCCGCTCGCCACGATCGACCTCACCGTCGACGACGATGGCGTCGCGACCCTCCTGCTCGACCGGCCCCAGCGGCGCAACGCGATCGACCAGCAGCTCGCAGACGATCTCCTGGCCGCGGCCCTGCGGGTCGGCGCCGATCCACGGGTCCGCGCCGTGCTCATCGCCGGTCGCGGCGAGGCGCTGACCGTGGGTGGCGACCTGCCCTACGTCGCCGAGCAGTCCGGTGACGGCCTCGGCGCGATGCCCGACGTCCTCACCCGCATGACCACCCCCTTCCACCTCGCGTTCGACGCGCTGGACGCGGTGCGGGCGCCGATCGTGACCGTCGCCCACGGCGCCGTGGCCGGAGGCGGCCTCGGTCTCGTCTACGCGGGCGACCTGGTCGTGGCGAGCAGCGACGCCCGCTTCGTCACCGCCTTCGCCGCGCTCGGCCTCACCGGCGACGGAGGAGGAACCTGGCACCTGCCCCGGCGCATCGGCGCCGCCAGGGCCGCTGAGGCCTACCTCCGCAACCGTCCGATCACGGCCGACGAGGCGCTGGCCTGGGGCCTGGTCAACGAGCTCGCCGCCGACCGGGATGCCGCGGTGGACCGCGGTCGGGCCCTGGCGGGCGAGCTCGCCCAGGGGCCCAGCGCGGCGTTCGCCGGCATGCGGCGCCTGCTGCGCGACTCCTGGTCGCGCGACGCCGCCGCCCAGCGCAGCGCCGAGGGCGCCGCGATCGCCCAGGCTGCACGCACCGCCGACGCGCGAGCTGCGGTGTCGGCCTTCCTGACCAAGCAACGCCCCCGATTCGAAGGAGCATGAGATGTCCGGTCTGATCCACGACAGCGATGAGCACCGCGCGATCCGCGAGAGCGTCGCGAAGATCTGCGCGCGCTACGACCAGCGGTACTTCCTCGAGCGCTCGCGTGCCAACGAGGACATCACCGAGCTGTGGGCCGAGCTCGGCGAGGCGGGCCTGCTCGGCGTCCACCTGCCCGAGGAGTACGGCGGTGGTGGCGGCGGCATGCAGGAGGCCGTCGTGGTCGTCGAGGAGCTGGCCGCCCACGGCATGCCCATGCTCGTCTGGGTGATCTCGCCGGCCATGATCGGCTCGGTGCTCGCCGCCCACGGCTCGCCGGAGCAGAAGCGAGCCTGGCTCCCGGGCATCGCCGACGGCACGAAGAAGGTCGCCTTCGGTCTCACCGAGCCCGATGCCGGCTCGAACAGCCACCAGGTCGCCACCACCGCGACCCGCGACGGCGACGGCTGGCGCCTCAGCGGCTCGAAGTACTACATCTCCGCCGTCGACCAGGCCGACGCCATCTTGGTGGTCGCCCGCGACGCCCAGGCCTCGACGCCGGAGAAGAAGAGGCTCTCGCTCTTCATCGTCCCGACCGACAGCCCGGGTCTGAGCTACCAGAGGATCGACACCTCGATCGTGTCGCCCGACAAGCAGTTCAGCGTCTTCTTCGACGACGTCTTCGTCGAGCCCGAGAACATCGTCGGCGTCGAGGGCGACGGCCTGCGTCAGGTGTTCGCCGCACTCAACCCGGAGCGCGTCCTCGTCGGCGCGATCACCTCCGGCGTCGGCCGCTACGCGATCGAGAAGGCCTCCGACTACGCCAAGACCCGTTCGGTGTGGTCGGTGCCGATCGGCCAGCACCAGGGCGTCGCCCACCCGCTGGCCGCCGCTCACATCGACGTGGAGGTGGCCCGCCTGGCCACCAAGCACTCGGCCGAGCTCTACGACGCCGGCCACCCGGGGGCGGGCGAGGCCGCCAACATCGCGAAGTACGTCGGTGCCGAGGCGGCGCTGAAGGCCCTCGACCAGGCGATCCAGACCCACGGCGGCAACGGCCTCGCCCACGAGTACGGACTCTCCGAGCTGTGGTTCGTCACCCGCCTCATGCGCACCGCTCCGGTCAGCCGCGAGATGGTCCTCAACTTCGTCGCGCAGACCTCGCTCGGCCTGCCGCGCTCCTACTGACACCCGCCGATCCGAAAGAGGCACACATGAGCGAGAACTACGACGTCGTCGTCATCGGCGCCGGCGCCGGCGGCCTGTTCACGGCCGCCCGACTGCAGCACCAGGGCTACCGGGTGCTGGTCGTCGAGCGCCTCGACAAGGTGGGTGGGCGTGCGTCCACGACCGACGTCGACGGCTTCAAGGTCAACGACGGCGCCATCGTCATCGAGGTCGGTGGCGTCACCGAGCGCACCTGCCGCGAGGTGGGCGCTCCGTTCGAGATCCGCGAGCCGAGCCCCCCGATCCTCTACCGGATCAAGGGCAAGGACGTCGACGTCACGGGCGGCGGCTGGGGCTTCCTGCTGCAGAAGCTGACCCGGCAGGGCGCCAAGCTGGTCTCCGGTATCGGTGCGGCCCGCAAGGACGACGGCCTGCCGGAGGAGGAGATGACGCTGCACGAATGGGTGTCGAAGTACACGAAGAACGAGGGCGTGCACGGCATCTTCCGCAACATGGCGGCCTCGGTCTTCGCCGTCGGGTCCGAGGACCTCCCCGCCCGGGTGTTCCTCACCTACTTCACCCGCAAGAGCGCCTTCAAGCGCTTCGGCTTCCACCCGGAGGGCACGATCGGGCTCTGGAAGGGTCTCGCCGCCGCGTTCGAGCGCGACGGCGGCGAGCTCCGCCTGTCGACCGAGGTCGGTGCGATCCTGCTCGAGGACGACAGGGTCGCCGGGGTGCGCCTGGCCGACGGCTCGGTCGTCTCGGCGCCGGTCGTGGTCAGCAACGTCGGACCCGCCGCCACGGTGCGGCTGATCGGGCGCGAGCACGTGCCGGCCGACTACCTCGAGCTGGTCGACCGCGCGGACCGTCCCACCGCCATGCTGACCGTCAATTTCGCCAGTCGGGAGCGGCTGATCGAGGCCCCCGGCATGCTGAGCTTCGCCTCGTCGCGGCGCCTGGCCTACATGGCGAACTACACCGACGTCTGCCCCGAGATGGCACCCGAGGGATGGCACCTCTACGTCGGCACCTCGGTGCCGAAGCCCTCGGTGGGCGAGTTCGACGAGGCGGCCGAGTACGAGCTGCTCATGGAGGACCTGCGCGACACCATCCCGGGCTTCGACGAGCGCGCCCGGATCCTCAGCAGGGTCACGACGAAGGACGGCTGGCCGCCGCAGCGTGCGGTCGCGGGCTACGACCTGACCCACGACACCCCGTTCGCGGGCCTGTGGAACGTCGGCGACGCCGTCAAGGAGTACGCCAACGGCGGCACCACCGCGTGCGCGGAGACCGCCGAGATCGTCGCCGGCAAGATCGCCCAGGCCTTCACGCCGGCACTGGTTTGAATCCATATTAGAAAAACATCTTGCCAGGGGAGCATAACGATCGTTATGCTCCCCTGGATCGGTTCCTGACGAGAGGTGGGATGGGCGATGAAGTGCGTCGTCGACTACGGCAAGTGCACCGGCCTGGGCATCTGTGAGTCCCTGGCCCCCGAGTTCTTCGAGGTGAACGACGCGGGTGACCTGGTCCTGCTCAAGGAGGAGATCTCGCCCGAGGAGCTCCAGGCCGTCGAGGAGGCCGTCGCCGGCTGCCCGACCGAGGCGATCACGATCGAACGATGAGCCCGGAGTCGACCGCCGCCCGCCGGCTCGTCGTGGTCGGTGCCTCGCTCGCGGGTCTGCGCGCCGTCGAGGCCGCTCGCAAGGCCGGTTTCGAGGGCCCGATCACGCTGATCGGCGCCGAGGAGCACCTGCCCTACGACCGCCCGCCGCTCTCGAAGTCGTTCCTCGACGCCGCCGACGAGCCGTCGTCCGGCACCTTCTTCCGTGACGAGGCCACCTTGGTCGAGGAGCTCGGGGTCGAGCTCGTGCTGGGCAACCCGGCGACGGGTCTCGACACCGACGCCCGCACGGTCGCCGTGGGGGAGCAGCGCATCCCCTACGACCTCCTCGTGATCGCGACCGGCTCGGTGCCCCGGATGATCCCCGGGAGCGAGCACCTCGCGGGAGTGATGGCTCTGCGCACCCTCGACGACGCGCTCGAGGTCCGTCGCCACTTGGACGCTGGGGCGCGCACCGTCGTCGTGGGCGCTGGCTTCATCGGCTCGGAGGTCGCGGCCACCGCACGCAAGCGCGGTCTCCCGGCCACCATCGTCGAAGCCCTGCCGACGCCTCTGGTGCGCGCAACGGGCGAGCGGATGGGCGCTGCGATCGCCTCGCTGCACGAGCGCAACGGCACGACCCTGCTGTGCGGAACGGGTGTCGACCGGCTGGAGGGTGAGGGCGCGGTCGAGCGGGTCGTGCTGGCCGACGGCCGTGTCATCGATGCCGACCTCGTCGTGGTCGGCATCGGGGTGCGCCCCGCGACCGACTGGCTCGAGGGCTCCGGTGTCACCCTCGACAACGGCGTGGTGTGTGACGAGACGCTGTGGACGGGTGTGCCGGGCGTGTACGCCGCCGGCGACGTCGCCAACTGGTTCAACCCCGTCCTCGCCGAGCGTCAGCGCATGGAGAACTGGACCGCCGCCGCCGAGCAGGGGGCCGCTGCGGCACGCAACGCCCTCGACCCCGAGAACGCCACGCCCTACGGCACCGTGCCCTACTTCTGGTCCGACTGGTACGACGTCCGGATCCAGTTCGTCGGATCCCCGGACGCGGACGAGGTGCGCCTCGTCGAGGGCGACCCGGCCGAGGGGGGCCGCTGGATCGCCCTCTACCGCCGCGGCGAGCGGCTGATCGGCGCGCTCACCGTCAACGGGCAGACCGACATCATGAAGTACCGCGTGCAGATCGGCCGAGGAGGCTCCTGGGACGACGCGCTCGCCTTCGCCGCACAGCGGCGGGAGAAGCGCGCCGGCGCCGCTCTGGCCGAGGCCTGAGCCGACCCCGAGATCCCGGTGCGGGGGATGCTGGGGGGCTCCCTCGTACCGGGTCAGGGTGAGTGAGCCAGGATCAGCGGTCGACGGGCGCGAGGGCGTGGCGCACGTAGGACTGGGCGTTGGCCACCACGCGATCGATGGTGGCGCGCTGGGGCTTCCACCACTCGGCGGCCCAGTTGATGGTGCCCATCACGAGCATCTGTGCGAGGTAGGGGTCGAGGTCGTCACGGATCTCGCCGGCCTCGGCGGCAGCCTTCACCAGGTCGCGCCAGATCGCGCCGTACTTCTTCTCCTCGGCGCGGTGGCGCTCCTCGATCTGCTCGGGCACGAGGCCGGAGTTGCGGATGGCGGCGGTGGCGTAGTCGGAGATCTCGAGCTCGTGGCGCAGGTGGGCCTCCACGGCCACCAGGATGCGGTCCATCGGTGTCGCGTCGGCCGGGGTGTCGGCGAGCGCCGTGGTGAGGAAGGCCCGCATGTCAGCCAGGCCGACCCACATGACCTCCTCGACGAGGTCGTCGCGCGAGCTGAAGTAGTAGTAGATCGCCGGTGCCTGGAGGTCCGCCTCGGCCGCGACGTCGCTGAGGCGCATGCCGGCGTAGCCCTTGGTGCTCAGCACCTTGGCTGCCGCGTCGAGGATGCGCAGGCGGGTGCGCGCCGACTTCTTGTCGGTGCCCTTGCCCTCCCGGCTGCCCGTGGCTAGCACGGGGCTTCCTGACTTCGCGGCCACGGCGGCAACACTACCGCCGGGGCCGTCACCGCCACCCGGGGCTCAGCGTCCGAGCCCGCCACGCTTCACCAGCTGGGCGGCGATCACGTTGCGCTGGATCTCGTTGGTGCCCTCGCCGACGATCATCAGCGGGGCGTCGCGGAAGTAGCGCTCGACGTCGTACTCGGTGGAGTAGCCGTAGCCCCCGTGGATGCGGACGGCGTTCAAGGCGATCTCCATGCCGACCTCGGAGGCGTAGTACTTGGCCATGCCCGCCTCCATGTCGCAGCGCTCCCCGGCGTCGTACTTCTCCGCGGCGTAGAGCACGAGCTGGCGGGCGGCGGTGAGCTTGGTGCCCATCTCGGCCAGGTAGTTGCCGATCGACTGGTGCTGCCAGATCGGCTTGCCCATCGACTCCCGCTCCTGGGAGTAGGCGAGGGCGTCGTCGAAGGCCGCCTGGGCGACGCCGATGGCGCGCGCGGCGACCTGGATCCGGCCGATCTCGAGCCCGCGCATCATCTGCGTGAACCCTTCGCCCTCGCGCTCGCCGAGGAGCGAGGAGGTGGGGGTGCGGAAGTCGTCGAAGGCGAGCTCGCACGACTCCACCCCCTTGTAGCCCAGCTTGGGGAGGTCGCGCGAGACCGTCAGCCCGGGGCCGTGCTCGACGAGGAGGATCGAGATGCCGGTGTGACGCGGCGTCGCGTCCGGGTCGGTCTTGCAGAGCAGGGCGATCAGGCCGGAGCGCCGCGCGTTGCTGATCCACGTCTTGGAGCCGTTGATGACGTAGGCGTCGCCGTCCTTGCGGGCGACCGTGCGCATGGCCTGGAGGTCCGAGCCGCCGCTGGGCTCGGTGAGCGCCATGGTGGCGCGCAGCTCGCCGGTGGCCATGCGGGGCAGGTAGGCGCGCTTCTGCTCCTCCGTGCCGTACTCGAGGATCAGCTTCGACACGACCGTGTGCCCGCCCATGGCCCCCGCGAGGCTCATCCACCCCCGCGCCAGCTCGGCGGTGATCTCGACGTAGCAGGGCATCGAGACCTTCACCTCGCCGAAGGGCTCGGGGATCGCTAGGCCGTAGATGCCGAGCTCCTTCATCTGCTCGATCCACTTCTCGGGGTACTCGTTGCGGTGCTCGACGTCGCGCACGTTGCCGCGCACGTCGCGGTCGATCCACTCGCGGACGAGGGCGACGACCTCGCGCTCCTCGCTGGACAGCTGCGGCATGGGTCACTCCCGGGGCATCTTGTCGACAGAATTGAGTTTAATGTAGATTAAAAGAATGCGAGCGGTCAACGTCGGCAACATCACGAGGAGGGCGTCGCTCTGCGTCCCCGGCAGCGAGCCGGCGAGGATCCTGAAGGCTCTCCGATCCGGCGCCGACGAGGTGGTCGTCGACCTCGAGGACGCCGTCGCCGTCGGAGGGAAGGACGCCGCCCGGGAGGAGCTCGCCCGTCTCGAGTGGCCGGACGAGCGCCCGCGGGTGGCCGTGCGGGTGAACGCCCCCCGGACCCCCTGGTGCCACCGCGACCTCGTCGCCGTCGCTGGGATCCCGGAGGTCGACTCGGTGGTCGTCCCCAAGGTCGAGTCCCAGGGCGACCTCGCCTTCGTCGACCGCCTGCTCGACGGCGCGGAGGCCGGGTGCGGTCGGCAGCGCCGGCTCGCCGTCCAGGCGCTGCTCGAGACCGCGGGCGGGATCGCCGGGGTCGGTGAGGTGGTGGGGGCCTCGCCCCGGCTGGTGGCCGTCGTCATCGGCTACGCCGATCTGGCGGCGTCCCTGGGGAGGGAGCGGCCGCGCGACCCGGGAACGTGGCTGGCCGTGCAGGAGCAGGTGCTCCTGCACGGCCGCGCTGCCGGTGTCGAGGTCGTCGACGGCCCCCACCTCGGGGTGCAGGACGACGACGCGTTCGCCACCGAGGTCGCGCGGTCGGCCGCCCTCGGGTTCGACGGCAAGTGGGTGATCCACCCGCGCCAGGTGGCCCGGGTGGCCTCCGCGTTCACGCCCGCCGCCGATCGGGTCGACCACGCCCGACGGGTGCTCGCGGCACTGCAGCGAGCCGCCGAGGAGGGCCGCGGCGCCGCCGTCCTCGATGACGCCCTCGTCGACGAGGCCATGGCCCGCGACGCGCGCCGGGTGCTGGCGAGGGCGGCGCGATGAGCGGCGTCACGCAGCTCGTCGGCGGCCCCTGGTTCGACGATCTCGAGGTCGGGCAGGTGTTCGACTCCGCTCCGGGCGTCACGCTCACGGAGGGTCGGGCGGCGGCGCACCAGGCGATCGTCGGCGACCGCTGGCGCCTCGCGCTCGACGACGACCTGTCGCGCCGGGTCGCCGGCGCGGCGCTCGCCAGCCCGACCCTGGTGTGGAACACGGCCATCGGTCAGTCGACCCTCGTCACCCAGCGCGTGAGGGCCAACCTCTTCTACCGCCGCCTGGCGCTGCTGCGCCAGCCGGCGATCGGCGACACGCTGCGCACCACCACGACGGTCGTGGGCCTGAAGGAGAACACTCGGCGCGAGGGGCGCCCCGCCACCGGGCTGGCCGCCCTGCACATGGTGACGCTCGACCAGGACGCGCGCACGGTCCTCGACTTCTACCGCTGCGCGATGCTCCCCGTGCGCGGGGCCGCCACGGGCCGTGACGACGACCTGTCGGTCGTCGGCGCCGGCGAACCCCTCACGTCCGCGGCCCTGGTCCCCGACTGGGACCGCAAGGGCCTGGCTCGCTTCGGCGGGGGAGTGCCGGCGGCGGGCGCCGTCCTCGAGGTCGAGGGCGGTGACGTCGTCAGCAGCGCCCCCGAGCTGGCCAGGCTGACGACCAATGTCGCCGCCGTCCACCACGACGAGGCCGCGGCCGGTGGGCGTCGGCTGGTCTACGGCGGGCACACCATCGCCCTAGCGGCGGCACAGGCGACCCGGGCGCTGCCCGGCCTCGTCACGGTGCTGGCCTGGGAGTCGTGCGACCACGTCGGCCCGGTGCACGAGGGCGACACCCTGCGCAGCACCGTCGAGGTGCTGCGATCGACGCAGGTGGACGGGTGGACCGTCCTCGACCTGCGCTCCGTGGTCACCTCCGGCGAGGGGGCGAGGGTGCTCGACTGGAGGTACTCCGCCCTCCACGCCTGATCGGCTCAGGGCATCGTGTAGCCGCCGCTGACGCTGAACAGCTGCCCCGTCACCTGTCGGGCGGCCGTGGGGGAGGCGAGGAAGAGCACCGAGCTCGCGACGTCGGCCGCCGTGGTCAAGCGCCCGAGGGGGGTGTCCTTGAGCAGGTAGGCGGCCTGGTCGTCGTTGAAGACGTTGTCCTTGCCGACCGACCACAGGCTGCTCGCCCCCACGGCGTCCGGACCGTCGGGGACGACGAGGCCCGGGCAGACGACGTTCGACCGGACGCCGTGCCGCCCGTGCTCGCGGGCGGTGGTGCGTGCCAGCGCCACCACGGCGGCCTTCGTCGCGCCGTACACGCCCTGGCGGATCTGGCCGAAGGCGGCCTCGCTGGCGATGAACACGATCGACCCCTCGCCCTGCGCGCGCATCGGGGTGAGCGCCGCCTGGGTCGCGGCGATCGCGGTGTAGAAGTTGATCTCGACCGTGCGCTGCCAGTTGCCCCGGTCGGTGTTCTTCGCGATGAAGCCCGGCGTGCTCCAGCCGGCGTTGTTGACCAGGCAGTCCACCCCGCCCCAGGCGTCGACGGCCGAGGCGATCGCCCGGTCGGCCTCGCCCTCGCTCGTCAGGTCTCCGACGGCGGTCAGCACGTCCGCGGCGCCGAGCGCGCGCGCCTCCTGCGCCACCTTCTCGGCCTGATCGCCGTCGATGTCGGCGAGAACGATGCGGCTCCCCTCAGCCGCGAAGGCGTGCACGATGCCGCGCCCGATGTTCGACGCGCCGCCGGTGACGACCACCCGCGCGCCTGTCAGTCCCAGATCCATCGTCATCCCCTCGTCGGTGGCCGTGACGCTTGACACACCCCCGAGGCGCGCCTAACGTCTGCGGGACGCGACTTTAATCTAGATTCAATTATGTTTCCAGGGTCGCGGTGCTCTCATGGGGGAAAGATGTCTTCGATGGTCGACGCGATCGGCAAGCCGACGCGTGCGCTCGGCGACGTCCTCGCCATGGCGCTCGACGCGCTGGTCATCCTGTTCACCAAGCGCTTCTCGTGGCGTGAGGCCGTGCAGCAGGCCTGGTTCATCACCCGCGTCTCGCTCATCCCGACCCTGCTCGTGATGCTGGGTTTCACGCTGCTCGTGATCTTCGAGGTCAACCTGCTGCTGAAGGACCTCGGTGCCCTCGACCTCTCGGGGGGCATCGCCGGCATCGCCTCGGTGCAGCAGATCGGCCCGTTCGTCACCGTGGTGGTCGTCGCCGGGGCCGGCGGCACGGCGATCTGCGCCGACCTCGCGGCGCGCACGATCCGCGAGGAGATCGCGGCGATGCAGGTGCTCGGCATCGATCCGATCCAGCGCCTCGTCGTGCCCCGCATCGTGGCGGCCGTGGTCGTGTCGCTGTTCCTCAACGTGCTCATCTGCGCCGGAGGGCTCGTGGGCGGCTACTTCTTCTCGGTCTACCTCCAGGGCGTGACGCCCGGTGCCTACGTCGCCAGCGTCCCGCTGTTCACCGGCGTGCCGGAGTTCGCGGTGAGCATGGTCAAGGCGTTCGTCTTCGGCCTCATCGCGGCGATCATCGCCTGCTACCGCGGCCTCAACGTGGCCGGAGGCTCCAAGGGTGTCGGCGACGCCGTCAACCAGGCCGTGGTCATCACGGTCGCCGTCCTCGTCCCGGTCAGCCTGACCATCAGCCTCATCCAGTTCGCCGTCCTCTGAGAACCGGAGACAGAGAGCCCATGTCCAGCTTGCAGCGCATGATCACCCTGAGGCGCGCGCCCGGTCGCGCCCTGGACGCCATCGGCGAGCAGGGGTTGTTCTACTACCGCGTCTTCAAGGGCCTCCCGCGCGTCGCCCGACGCCACCCCGGAGAGGTGCTGAAGCTCATCGCGGAGCTCGGCACGGGCACGGGCGCCCTCGCCCTCGTCGGCGGCTCGGTCGTCATCGTCACCTCGATCACCTTCTTCGCCGGCGCGGTCGCTGCGGCCCAGGGCTTCGAGTCGTCGTCCAGCATCGGGGTCGGATCGCTCAGCCCTCTCCTGGCCGCCTTCTTCACCGCCCGGCTCTCGACGCCGCTCCTTGCGGGCGTGGCGCTGTCGGTGACCCTCGGCGCAGCCACGACCTCGCAGCTGGGCGCCATGCGCATCAGCGAGGAGATCGACGCCATCGAGGTCATGGCGATCCCATCACTGCCCTACCTGGCCACCACGCGGGTCGCGGCCGGGATGATCGTGATCACCCCGCTGTACATCTTCGCCACGCTGGGCGGCTTCCTCGCCGACTACCTGCTGCTCGTCTTCTTCTACGACGTGGGGGCGGGCAACTTCTCGCACTACTTCTTCCTCTACCTGCACCCGCTCGACATCGTGTTCTCCTACGTGCAGGTGCTCGGCATGGTGGTCGTGGTGATGCTGGTGCACACCTTCTACGGCTACACCGCCAGCGGGGGGCCGGCAGGGGTCGGCGAGGCCGTGGGCAGGTCGGTGCGCGCCTCCCTGAGCGGGGTCATGATCGTGAACCTCCTCATCGCCATGGCGATCTACTCCAACTTCAACACCTTCCACCTGGCGGGTTGACGTGCACGACGACCACCGCGCCCGCCGGATCGCCGGCGCCGGCCTCGCCCTCCTCGTCGTGGGGGTGTTCGCCCTCACCGCCGCCTTCTACACCCGCGCCTTCGCCGATCCCGCCGAGGTCGTCCTGGTCACCGACCGGGCCGGTCTCGTGATGGATCCCGGCAACAAGGTGAAGTACCACGGCGTCGAGGTCGGTCGGGTGGGCTCGGTCGAGCCCGACGGCGACGGGGTGCGCCTCGTCCTCCAGGTCGACCGCGACGAGATCGACCGGATCCCCGCCGACTCGCGGGCGCAGATCCGCGCGAGCACGATCTTCGGGGCCAAGTACGTCGAGATCCTCCCGGGCAGGGCGGCCGTCGCTCTCGCCGACGGGGGCCGGCTGACGCCCGACGGCGTGACCAGCGAGGTCAACACCGTCTTCGACAGCCTCGACCGGGTGCTGTCAGGCGTCGACGTGGCGCAGCTCAACGCGACGCTGTCGGTGCTCTCCCGCACCCTCGCGGGCCGGGGCGAGGAGATCTCGACGATCGCCGCGAAGGCCGACGACTACCTGACCCGACTCGAGCCGCTGCTGCCGCAGCTGCGTCGCGACCTCCTCCAGGTCGCACGTTTCGCCGACCTGGGGGTCGAGGTCTCACCGTCGCTGATCCGGATCCTGGAGAACGCGACGGTCACCGCCCGCACCGTCAGCGATCAGGACGCCGCGGTCGACCGGCTCCTGGTCAATCTCTCCGTCCTCGGTGGCGAGGCGACGGAGTTCCTGGGAATGAACGGCGACGCGCTGGCCACCCTGCTCCGCACCCTGCGACCGACGGCGGAGACCCTCCGCGTCTACTCCACGGAGCTGCCCTGCCTCCTGCGGGGCCTCGACAACACCCGCGCCATCATGGCGAAGGTCATCGGGGGCACCACCTCCGCCCTGCGAGGACTGGTGAGCGTGCGCTCGGAGCTGCCCGCCTACACCTATCCGCGCGACCTGCCGGGAGTGCCGAAGGGCACGGGTCCGGCGTGCTTCGGCCTGCCCCGACTGCAGGGCGCCGAGGTGCCGCTGCCCGAGCGGGGTGACCCGCGATGAACATCCGCAAGGACGCAGCGAAGCTCGCGATCTTCCTCGTGGCCGGATCGCTCATCGCCGGTCTGCTCTACCTCACGCTGGGGGAGACCCGCCTCGGTCCGACGAGGAGCTACAGCGTGATGATGCGCGACGTCTCCGGGCTGGAGTCCGGCGACATCGTCCGGATCGCCGGTGTGCGGGTCGGCCAGGTCGACCGGCTCGACGTCGCGAAGGGCAACACCGTCAAGGTGAGCTTCCACGTCGCTCGCGCCCAGCGCCTCACCGACCGCACCGAGGTGCTCGTGCGCTACGAGAACCTGCTGGGCGACCGCTACCTCGAGCTCCAGCAGCCTCCCGGGGAAGGCACGCCGCTCGCAGCAGGGGCGACCATCGGGATCGACCGGTCGACGCCCGCCCTCGATCTCGACGTCCTGCTCAACGGCTTCCGCCCGCTCTTCCGCGGGCTGCAGCCCGACCAGGTCAACGAGCTCGCCACCAACCTCATCGCCACGCTTCAGGGGCGGGGCGGGACGGTCGAGTCGCTGCTTGCCCAGACCTCGAAGCTCACCAACGGGCTCGCGGACGACGGCGCGGCGATCACCGGTCTGATCGACAACCTCGACACGCTCCTCGGCGCCGTCGACAGTCGCGACGCCCAGCTGCGACAGACGATCGGTGCCTTCCGCGGCCTCGTCTCGGGCCTCGCCGAGGACGCCGACCCGATCACGGAGTCGATCACCTCGATCGGCGACCTCACGTCGTCCTTGGAGAACCTCTTCCGTCGGGGGCGAGGGCCCTTCAAGGGCACCGTGATCGCGGTCAAGCAGCTCGCGCAGCTCCTGAACGTCAACACGGCCACGCTCAACCGGGTGCTGGCCTCGCTGCCGAAGGCCTACCGGGTGCTCGACCGGATCGGCTCCCACGGCAACTTCTTCAACTTCTATCTGTGCTCGGTGCAGGTGGTGATCAGCGGGCCCGACGGACGGCCGATCCGCACCCCTGCGATCCGCAGCCAAGTGGAGCGGTGCAACTGATGGCAGGCAGGAAGATGTTCCGCGAGCGCAACAAGTTCTCGCTCGGGCTGATCGTGGTCGTCTCGCTCGTGGTGAGCCTCGGCGTCGTGTTCAACATCGACGCGATCGTGGGCTCGTTCGGACGCAAGTACCAGGTGGTGCTGCCGGAGGCGGCCGGCCTCAAGCAGGGCGATCCGGTGCGGGTGAGCGGCCTGAAGGTCGGCCGGGTGGGCGACGTGCGCCTCGGCGGTGACGGGGTGCTGGTGGAGTTCGCGGTGACCGACACCGACATCGAGCTCGGGAGCCGGACGTCGGCGGCCGTCAGCGTCGAGACGGTGCTCGGCGACAAGGCGCTCGTGCTGACCTCGGCCGGGCGCGGTGAGCTCGCCGCCGGATCGACCATCCCCATGACCCGTGCCTCGGTGCCCTACGACGTCAACGACGCGCTCGGCGACCTGCAGCAGACGACCTCCCGGATCGACGTCACCAAGGTCGCGCGGGCGCTCCAGACCGTGTCGACCACCCTGGACGGCGCAGCCCCCGAGCTGCAAGGTGCCCTCCGGGGAGTGAGTCGGCTGTCGGCGATCATCAGCAGCCGCGACGACGCGCTCCGCAGCCTGCTCGCCAACGCCGACCGCTTCAGTGCCGTGCTGGCCGACCGGAGCGCGGACCTCACGGCCGTCCTGAAGGACGGCAACACGCTCTTCCGAGCGATCCTCCAGCGCCGCGACGACCTCCGTTCGCTGCTGGTGAACCTCACTGCGATGACCGGCGAGCTGCGCGGGCTGGTCAAGGACAACAGGGCCGCGATCGGCCCGGCGCTGAAGGAGCTCGACACGGTGCTCACCACACTGCAACGCAACGACGACAACCTCAGCCGGTCACTGAGAGGGCTCTCGGTGTACGCCACCGGCCTCGGTGAAGTGGTGAGCAGCGGCGAGTTCTTCTCCGCCTACCTGCAGAACCTCCTGCCTGGCAACCTGCTCCAGCCCGATCTGTCGACGTTCGGGATCCGCACTCCCCGCCTCACGAACCCCGCGACCCCGGGAGCGCGACGATGAGCCTGCGAGATCGACGGGTCCGACGCCTCGGCCCCCTGCTGGTGATCGCGGTGCTCGTGGCCGCCGGGCTCATCGTCGGCCTGCGCGACAAGGAGCGCACCGACCTCGTCGCGTACTTCGCCAGCACCGACGGCGTCTACGCCGGCGACGAGGTCCGCGTGCTCGGCGTGCCCGTCGGTCGCATCGACGACATCCAGCCCGAGCGCGGTCGGGTGAAGGTGAGCCTCCACGTCGACGGCGACGTCAAGATCCCCCGCGGCGCGAAGGCCGTGCTCGTGGCGCCCTCGCTCGTCAGCAGCCGCTACATCCAGCTGACGCCGCGCTACCGCGGCGGCCCGACGATGGACGACGGCGCCTCGATCCCGCTCGCCAGCACCGTGGTCCCGGTGGAGTGGGACGACATCAAGGAGCAGCTGAACGACCTCGCGGTCGCGCTCGGTCCGCGCGGTGCGAACCGCACCGGTGCGCTCTCGACGCTCGTCGACTCCGGCGCGGCGGCGCTCGAGGGCAACGGCACGAGGATCAACCAGACGATCGCCGATCTCGCCACGGCGGTGAGGGTGCTGGACAGCGGCAGCGACGACGTGTTCGGCACCGTGCGCAACCTCCAGGTCTTCGCCTCGGCCCTCGCGGCGAGCGACGGCGAGATGAGGCAGTTCATCGCCAACCTCGACGAGGTGTCCGGCGTGCTCGGCGACGATCGTGCCCTCATCCGGAGCTCGCTGACAGGTCTGAGCGCCGCGGTCAGGGAGGTGGGCGCCTTCGTGCGCGACAACCGCTCGGCGCTCACCACCGATGTCGGTCGGCTCTCCGGTGTGGTGAAGGTCCTCAACGACCGGCAGGCCGACCTGGCGCAGATCCTGCACGCGGCCCCGACGGCGATCGAGAACCTCACGGAGTCCTACCACCAGCGGCAGAACGCGGTCGGCGTCAACCTGAACGCGGCGAACATCAACTCGCCCGGATCGCTCCTGTGCGGCGCCATCGGCGGGGTGACGGGGGCCGACGAGGCGGGCACGGAGAAGCTCTGCAACCAGCTGGTCGGCAACCTGCTCGAGGACGTCGTCGCCACCCCGCAGTCCCAGCAGCTGCTCGACGCCCTGCTCCTGCTGCTGGCGGGTGGTGGATCGTGAGCGCCGGACGAGGACTCCGCACGACCGTCGTCCGGACGGCCGTGGCGCTCGTCGCCGGCTCGCTCACCCTGAGCGCGTGCCAGTTCGACGGCATCGCCTCGCTGCAGCTGCCGGGCGGCAAGGGCACGGGCGACGACGCCACCGTCATCACCGTCGACCTTCCCGACGTCGGGACCCTGACGACCAACGCGCAGGTGAAGGTCGACGACATCGCGGTCGGCACGGTGACCAAGCTGGAGGTCGTCGACTGGCACGCCCGCGCCACCCTGAGCCTCGAGCCCGGGGTGACGGTGGCTCGCGACGCGCAGGCGCGGGTGGGGGTCAACACCCTCCTCGGGTCGGCCTTCGTCGAGATCATCGATGCCGCCGACGGGGACGGCGGTGCCCGTGCCGGCGAGCCGGCCGCGGCCCCAGCGTCGCAGCGACTGCGTTCGGGCGATCGCATCCCGCTCAGCCGCACCCGGGCCTATCCCTCGACCGAGCAGGTGCTGTCGGCCGCCTCGCTCGCGCTCAACGGCGGCGGTCTCGAGCAGATCTCGACCATCACGGCGGAGCTCAACCGCGCGCTCGGCGGCAACGACCGGGCGGTCGCGTCGCTGCTCCCTCGCCTCGACTCCTTCGTCGGCGCGCTGGACGACCAGCGCGAGGACATCCTCTCGACGGTGCGCAACGTGTCGGTGCTGGCGAAGCGCTTCGCCGCTCGACGGGACGTGATCACGGGCGCGCTCGACGAGGTCGGCCCCGCGCTGGACGTGCTGCGCCGATCGCGACCGCGGCTCACCGCTGCGCTCCAGCAGCTCACGACGCTGAGCAGCGTCGCGACCCCGCTGGTCGAGGGGGTCACCGACGATCTCCTGACCGACCTGAAGGGCCTGGTGCCCGCGCTGCAGGCAATCCGATCCGCAGGCTCGGCCGCCATCACGGGGCTCGGCTTCCTGACGACCTTCCCGTTCGCGCCCGAGACGGTGCTCAACGCGTGCAAGGCCGACTACTGCAACCTCGACCTCGCGCTCGACCTGACCAACTCCTCCATCCTGCGTGGTTTCGTCACCCCGGACGGGAGCATCGGCATCCCCGGACTCCCCGGCCTCTCGGGGTTGAACGCGCTGCTCTCGGGTGTCACGTCGTCGACGGGCGGCGGCCTGCTCGGTCTCCTGGGCGCGGGCCCCGCGGCGACCGCCCAGCCGGGTAGGTCCGGGCCACGATCGTCGACGCCCGCGCCGGCCGCGCCGCAGGGGCTCGACCTGGCCACGCCGCTGGGCAACCTGATCGCCGGCCTGACGGGAGGGCAGCGATGAAGGGCGCCTCCCCGCTCATCCGGCGACAGCTGATCGCCTTCTCCGTCGCCGCCGTGATCGGTGCGATCGTGCTCGGTACGACCTTCCTGCGCGTACCCGAGCAGCTGGGCATCGGTCGCCAGACGGTCTCGATCGACCTCGCCCAGGCGGCCGGGCTCTACGAGGGTGCGGAGGTCACCTACCTCGGCCACCCGGTCGGCAAGGTCGTCTCCCTCGAGGTGCGCGACGCCGGCCTGCGCGCCCGGCTGAGCATCGAGGACGACGCGGACGTGCCCGCCGACGTGCGCGCCGAGGTGCACAGCAGGTCGGCGGTCGGCGAGCAGTACGTGTCGCTCGTCCCCCCGCCCGGGGGCGGGAACGGCGTGCTCGCCGACGGCGCCGTCATCCCGCGCAACCGGACCTCGACCCCGGTGGAGATCGGCCCGGTCCTCGACAACGTCAAGGCGCTCACCGACAGCGTCGACGCCGACCGGTTGTCCACCCTCATCCGGGAGGCCGGCACCTCGCTCCAGGGCAGGTCCGGCGACCTGCAGGCGATCCTGGACGACGGCGGGGACCTGCTCGAGGCGGCCCGGCGCAACATCGGGCCGACCGAGCGACTGCTGCGCGACGCCGAGCCGGTGCTGCAGACCATCAACGGGCAGGCCCCGGCGGTGCAGCGCCTCCTGCGGAACCTGGACGGCGTGACCGGTCAGCTGCGCGCCGCCGACGGCGACCTGCGCTCGCTGCTCGACGACTCCCCGGTCTTCACCCGCGAGACGGTCGCGCTCCTTGCCGGGCTGCAGCAGACCCTCCCGGGTCTGTTGCAGCGGGCCAACCCCGTCGCCGGCACCCTCAGCCTCTTCAACGCCCATCTCGAGCAGCTGCTCAGCGACCTGCCTCGCGCCGTGGCCACGGTGCAGTCGGTCACGGTGCCGAACCTCGACACGGCCGAGGTGCGCCTCACGGTCGCCAACGCCGACAAGCCGCCGGAGTGCACGCGCGGCTTCCTGCCGGCGAAGCAGTGGACCTCGGTCTTCGGCACGGCGCCCGAGGTGACCCCGCTCGTCTACTGCGCCGCTCCGAAGTCCGACCCCCGCGGCGTCCGTGGGGCCCGCAACCTCCCGTGCCCGGGTAACCCCGCCCGCCGCGAGGCCGAGGTCGCGAAGTGCTGATCCGTCCCGTCCCGACCACTGGAGCTCCCCGATGACCCTGACCAGTGCCGCGCCTGCCTCCGGACCGTCCGTCGCAGCAACTTCGGTGTCGCAGCACCGACGGCTGCGTCGCATCGCCGCCGACTACGCGATCCTGCGCGGCTGCCTCTTGCTCGTCGCCTGCTACGCCGGCTTCGGGCTGCTCGGGTTCGCCGTCTTCGCCGGCTTCTGGCCGCCCCCCGGACCCGATCTCGGCGCCGATGCCATCCGCAGCTACTTCGTCGACCACCAGGACGGTCTGCGGGTCGGCATGGTGCTGATGGCCTTCGCCGGGCCCTTCTACGTGACCTGGAGCGTGGCGATCTCGCGGGTGATCGCCCGGATCGAGGGCCCGATGGGTGGTCTCGCCGGGGTCCAGGTCATCGGCGGTCTCCTCACCGGGCTGGTGACGTTCACCCCCGCCACGATCTGGATGACGGCCGCCTACCGGGCCGACACGCACTCCGCTGAGACCATCCAGACGCTGTACGACTTCGGCTGGTTCTTCTTCGACATGACCTTCGTCTGCTCCGCGCTGCAGAGCGTGGCGCTCGGTGTGGCGATCCTCCGCGACGACCGCGACCGGCCCCTGTTCCCGGCCTGGGCCGCGTGGATGGGCTTCCTCACCGCCGTCTGCTACCTGCCGCTCACGCTGATGCCGCTGTTCACCTCGGGCCCGATGGCCTGGAACGGCGCGGTCAGCTTCTGGGTGGTCTTCGTCGAGTTCTTCGTGTTCACCGCCGCCGTCAGCGTGCTCACCTGGCGCGCCCTGCGCACCCTGCAGGACGAGGACACCGCCGAGGCGATGGGGATGCTGCAGTGAGCCACACCGTCCATCCGTCGGCGACCGCCACCGACGGCGACGCGCTGCGCGCCGACGCCCGCCCACCGGACCGTCGGATGCCCGGTCTGGAGGGGTTCTGGCTGTTCGTCCTCGGCGACCTCGCCGTCTTCACCGTGCTCTTCGCCGCCTACCTGCTCGCGCGCAGCGACGACGTGGCCGGGTTCACGGAGGCGCAGGGCGAGCTGGACGTCGTCCTCGGTGGGGTGAACACGGTCGTGCTGCTCACGAGCTCGGCGGCCGTGGTGGTGGCGCTCCGGCACCTGCGGGCGGGCCGGGTCGCTGCGGCGCGCGGCTGGACGCTGGTCGGTCTCGCGGGCGGGGTGGCCTTCGCCGTCCTCAAGGTCCTCGAGTACGTGCGCGGTTGGAGCGACGGGCACACGCCGTCCGCCCACGACTTCTTCACCTACTACCTGTCCCTCACCGGCCTCCACCTCGGGCACGTGGTCGCCGGATGCCTGCTGCTCGCGCTCTTCGCGTGGCGGTGGCGCGGGCTGCCCGACCGGGTGGTCCCGACCAGCGGGTTCGCGACCGTCGCCGTCTACTGGCACGTGGTCGACCTGCTGTGGCTGCTCATCTTCCCCCTCATCTACGTCGCGAGGTGACCGTGTCTGCCGTCCACAACCCGTCCATCCACTCCATCGACGACGCGTCCGACCGCGCTCCATCCACCCGCGGTCCCTGGGTGGTCTGGGCCCTGCTCGTAGCCGCCACGGCCCTCACCTCGATCGTCCTTAAGGACGCCGTCGAGCACGCCTGGGCGCTCTTCGCGCTGTTCGCGCTCGCCGCGGCCAAGGTGCTCGCGGTGCTGCTCGAGTTCGTCGAGCTCTCCGTCGCGACCAGCTCGCTGCGCTGGGCCGTCCTGGGCTGGGCGGTCATCGTGCCCGCACTGCTCGGCGCGACGATCGCGGTGCAGCGATGAGTCGCCTCCGCCTCGGCATGATCGCCGACTACTCCGGTGGATTCGGACACATGGTCGACCTGCTGCCCGACTACGAGCGAGCCGGCCTCGAGCTGCTGGCGGTGGGAGAGGCCTACTCGTTCGACTCGGTGAGCCAGCTCGGCTACATCGCCGCCCGCACCGAGAGGCTCGAGCTGCTCTCGGCGATCTTCCAGGTCTACTCCCGCACGCCGTCGCTGCTGGCGATGACGGCGGCGGGCCTGGACTTCGTCTCGAACGGCCGGTTCTCGATGGGCTTGGGCGCCTCGGGTCCGCAGGTCGTGGAGGGCTTCCACGGCGTGCGCTACGACGCCCCGCTGGGTCGCACCCGCGAGGTCATCGAGATCTGTCGCCAGGTGTGGCGCCGCGAGCCGGTCGAGTTCCGCGGCAAGCACTACACGGTGCCCCTCACGAAGGACGACGGCGGCTCGGGGCTGGGCAAGCCGCTGAAGATCATCAACCACCCG
>NZ_CAXRAZ010000032.1:0-37566 GCF_964229035.1 Nocardioides sp.
GGGTTGGAGCCGGGGGCGGGCCGGGCCCGCGGGGGGGGCCCCGGCCGGGGAGATCACCAGCGGTAGTGAGCGAAGGCCTTGTTGGACTCGGCCATCTTGTGGGTGTCCTCGCGCTTCTTCACCGCGGCACCGAGGCCGTTCGCGGCGTCGAGGATCTCGTTCTGCAGACGCTCGGCCATGGTCTTCTCACGACGCTGCTGGGCGTAGCCCACGAGCCAGCGCAGGGAGAGGGTCGTGCCGCGGTTGCCCTTGACCTCGACCGGGACCTGGTAGGTGGCGCCACCGACGCGGCGCGACTTGACCTCGAGCGCGGGGCGCACGTTGTCGAGCGCGCGCTTGAGGGTGATCACCGGGTCGGTGCCGGTCTTCTCGCGGGTGCCTTCGAGCGCGGCGTAGACGATGCGCTGCGCGACCTGCTTCTTGCCGTCCTGGAGCACCTTCGACACCAGCTGGCTGACCAGCTGCGAACCGTAGACCGGGTCGACGTCGATGGGGCGCTTCGGCGCGGGGCCCTTGCGCGGCATGTCAGCTCTTCTCCTTCTTGGCGCCGTAGCGGCTGCGAGCCTGCTTACGGTTCTTCACGGCCTGGGTGTCCAGGGCACCGCGGATGACCTTGTAGCGGACACCGGGGAGGTCCTTCACACGACCGCCGCGGACGAGCACGATCGAGTGCTCCTGGAGGTTGTGACCCTCACCCGGGATGTAGGCGGTGACCTCGACGCCGCTCGACAGGCGCACGCGGGCGACCTTGCGGAGGGCGGAGTTCGGCTTCTTCGGGGTGGTGGTGTAGACGCGGGTGCAGACGCCTCGGCGCTGCGGCGATCCCTTCAGGGCAGGCGTCTTGGTCTTCGACACCTTGTCCTGGCGGCCCTTGCGGACCAGCTGCTGAATGGTGGGCACCTGGTGATTCACTCTTTCGTCTGCTTCACGGCCTGGCGATCTGCCGGGCTCGGAGGTGTTGCGTTGCTGCTACGTGCCGTTGTGCTGGCTCATCCGGGCCGGCTCGCGATCGAGGGCCGCGCGCGGCGCGACCGCCTCAGGGCGAGACGATGGAGAGGGCATGCTCGACGTGCCGGGAACACCCAGACACAAGCGACGAGGCTACCGGCCCCCTCAGACCCGGTCAAAATGGGCGCGTCACCGCTTGACAGCGGGCTCCAGTGCCCTCTCGACGCCCTGCTCGACGCCCTGCGCGACACCGTGCTCAGCACCGTGCGCGCCCGCGTCGTCCGCGCTCGCCGGGCGGGCGTCGTCCGCGCGGGTGAGCGTGCGGTGCAGGGCCACGGCGGCGAGGACGCCGACCAGCACCAGCGCGCCGCCGACCACGAGGGTCCACCGGGCGCCGAAGGCCTGCCCGATCCACCCGATCAGCGGGGCGCCGAGCGGGGTGCCGCCCATGATGATGGTCATGTAGATCGCCATGACCCGCCCGCGCATGAGGGGGTCGGCGCTGGTCTGGAGCAGGGCGTTGCAGGAGTTCATCACCGTGATGACCGACAGGCCCAGCAGCGGGCACAGCAGCACGAAGGTGAGGTAGCTCGGCGCGAGGCCGGCCACCACCTCGAGGACGCCGAAGGCCGCCGCCGCGAGGATCGGCAGGCGCAGGCGGATCCGGGTGCGACCGGCCGCCAGGAGCGCGCCGGTGAGCGAGCCGACGGCGAGCACCGAGCCGAGGACGCCGTACTCCTCAGCGCCCTTGCCGAAGACGTCGGTGGCCATGAGCGCGGAGGTGATCTGGAAGTTCATGCCGAAGGTGCCCACGAAGAACACCAGCACCAGGATCATCAGCATCGTCGGCTGCGTGCGCAGGTAGCGCACGCCGGCGCGGAGCATCCCGGGCTGACGGCCCGCGGGTCGCGGTGAGTGGAGGGCGTCGACGTCCATGCGGCGCAGCTGGCCGATGACGGCGAGGTAGGACACCGCGTTCACGAGGATGACCCAGCCGGTGGCGCGCATCCCGCCGCCGAAGGCGCCGATGAGCAGGCCCGCGATGCCCGGCCCCACGAGCCGGGCGGTGTTGAAGGCGGCCGAGTTGAGGCTGACGGCGTTGGCGACGTCGTCGGGCCCGACCATCTCGGAGACGAAGGCCTGGCGCGCGGGGGCGTCGAAGGCCGAGCCGACGCCGAAGACGAGGGCCAGCAGGTAGACGTGCCAGGTCTGGGCCACACCGAGGGCCGCGATCACGCCCAGCGCCAGTGCGGCGAGGGCCATGACCGCCTGGGTGACCTGCAGCAGCACCCGCTTGGGCAGCCGGTCGGCGACGACACCGGCGTACGGCGACAGCAACAGCACCGGCAGGAACTGCAGGCCGGTGGTGATGCCGAGCGCCGTGCCGCCGTTGCCGGGGATGGTCAGGACGAGCCAGTCCTGGGCCACGCGCTGCATCCAGGTGCCGGTGTTCGACACCACGCTGCCGGCGAAGTAGAGGCGGTAGTTCGGATGGGACAGGGAGCGGAAGCGGGGACTCGTGGTTCCTCCTTCGACAGGGGGCGGGCGGGTGGTCAGTCGGCGTCGGCGAGGCGCTGCAGGATCGGCAGGGCCGCCCGGAGCGCGGCGCGCTCGTCGGCGGTGAGGTCGTCGAGGTGGCGTGCGAGCCAGCGGTCGCGTCGTCCGGCGTCGGCCTGGACGACGCCGCGACCGGCTTCGGTGAGCGACACGAGCACCTGGCGGCCGTCGTCGGGGTGGGCGCGCCGCTCGACGTGGCCACCCTCGACGAGGCCGTCGAGGGTGCGCGTCATGCTCGGCGGCCGCACGCGCTCGCGGGCCGCCAGGGCGCCGACGGTGAGGTCGCCCTCGCGGTGCAGCGCCCAGAGCACCGCCATCGAGGAGGCGCTGAGGTCGTTGTCGGGGTGCCGCTCGGCCAGCAGGCGGCGCCGCAGGCGCATCACGGTGAAGCGGAGCTCGGTGGCCAGGCCCTCGCGCAGGGGTGCGCGCCGGGGGGCGCGGGCGGCGGCGTCGACGGGACTCACGTGGAGGTGAACTCGTTACCCCGGCTAACTATTCCCGCCCCTGCCCGTCGCCGCTGGCCGCGGCTAGGATCGGGGCGTGGACCTGCGCGACGACCAGCCGACCCAGCACGAGATCGGTCGGCGCACCTACCTGATCGCGCCCGTCGAGCCTCTCGACGTCGACGGCGTGCGCACCGTGCAGGTCGGCACGGGCGTCTTCGCGCTGGCCTTCCTCGCACTCCTCCCCTTCTACGGGCGCCTGGAGGAGGAGGGCCACACCTGGCTGCTGTGGATGTGCCTCACCGGCGTGGGCCTCGGCCTGCTCGGCATCGAGTACTGCAAGCGCCGTCGCGCCACCCGCATCGCCGCCGGCGCCGACGCCGGTACCGGCCACCCCGGCCCCACCGCGTGAGCGGCGACGGCGCACCCCTCCCGCCCACCCGCTGGGTGCTCGACACCGAGCGGGGCGACGGCTACGCCGACCGGTTCGAGCAGCTGATCGCCGACGGCGAGGACGTGGTGGGCGAGGCCCGCCTGGCCGACGTCCTGCTCCCCCGCGGCGGCGCCGTGCTCGACGCGGGCTCGGGCATCGGTCGCATCGGGGCCGAGCTGCGGCGCCGCGGGCACCGCGTGGTGGCCGCCGAGCCCGACCCGGTGCTCGTCGCCCGCTCGCGCACGCTCTATCCCGATCTCGCGGTGCTGCCCCACGAGATCCTGGAGCTGACCCCCGACCTGCTCACCGACGCCGGCGGCCCGGCGAGCTTCGACCTCGTGGTGGCGGTGGGCAACGTGCTCACGTTCGTGGCCGAGGGCACCGAGGTCGCGGTGCTGGCACGCCTGCGCGAGCTGCTCGCGCCGGGAGGCCGCGTGCTGGTGGGCTTCCACCTCGAGGGCGGGCCCAGCACGGCGCGCGACTGCTCGCCCGCGCAGTTCCGCGGCGAGGTGGCGGCGGCGGGGCTGCGCGTCGTCCACCACTTCGGGGGTTACGACCTGCGCCCCGCCGACGACTCCTACGCGGTGTGGGTGCTGGACGCCCCCGCCACCGGATCGAGCTAGGACGAGCTAGAGCTAGAAGGTCTCGAGGTCCTCGTCGCTGACGGTGTCGACGACCGGCGGCGCGGGCGGCTGGGTGAGCTGGCGCTTGCTGAGTCGCACCTCCGAGTGCGCGCCGCAGCCGTGGGCAAAGGCCACCACGCGGCCGTCGTCGTTGGCGTCGCCGTTGGCGCACACGCCGAACATCTCCGAGAGCGGGCCGGCCAGGCGCACGAGGAAGCCGCAGGAGAAGCACTGGTGGGGCGCGGCCTTGGCCAGCGGCGCCTCGGGGCCTGCGTCGCCGTCGAACCAGCGCTCGGCGGCGCGGTCGCGACCCTCCGGCGAGAGCACCCGCACGCGGCCGAGACCGAGGTCCTTGGCGACGGTGCGCACCTGGGCCTTCTCGTCGGCGTCGAGCGGGTCGTCGCCGAAGGAGTAGGTGGGCACGAGGCGCGGGTCGTCGTCCTCGACGGGGAGGAGGTCGCCGGGCGAGAGGTCGCCGGGGCGCAGCCGGTCGCGGTAGGGCACCCAGGCCGGCGCGACGATGGCACGCTCGCCGGGCAGGAGCACGACCTCGACCACGGTGACCTCGCGCTGCCGGGAGGCGCGGGTGAGGGTGACCGCCCAGTGCCAGCCGACGTAGCCGCGGCGCCGGCAGTCGAAGAGGTGGGTGACCACGCGCAGGCCGTCGACCTGGTGCCCGAGGTGCTCGCCGACGTCGGCGAGGTCGACCTCCTCGAGGAGGGCGGACCGTGCGATGTCGACGGCCTCCGCCGTGACGGCGTCGATCAGCTTGCGCTCGAGGGTGGACACGACGCACAGCATCCCCCATCGCGGATCGTCGCGTCACGCCGGGGGCCGGGGCGGACGCGCGGCGCGCGCCCGGGCGAGGGACCCGGGCACCAGGCAAGATGGGGGCTGTGAGTCCCGAGGAGTCCCCCGAGCGACCCAGCGACGGCCGCACGCGCACGGACGCGCTCGGTTCGGGCGTCGCGGCCACCGCCCGCGGTCTGCGCACCGCGGCCACCGCCACCGGGCGCGCGAGCCGGGCCACCGTGCGGCGCGCCCGCCAGGCGGCCGGCGCCCAGGGTGCCGAGCGTTCCGGCCTCAACCGGCTCATCGAGCTGCACGCCTCCAACGCGGCAGGCGACTCGGCCTTCGCCATCGCCCTGGCCGGCACGATCTTCTTCGCCGGCGCCACCAGCGGCGAGCGGGGTCCGGTGCTGCTGTTCCTCGGCCTGACGATGGTGCCGTTCGCCATCGTCGCGCCGCTGATCGGGCCGTTCCTCGACCGGTTCAGCCACGGACGACGCTGGGCCATCGGCAGCACCTTCGCCCTCCGGGCGTTCCTGTGCTGGGTGCTGGCCGGCACCATCAACGACGGCTCGCCGTGGTTCTACGTCTCAGCCCTCGGCGTGCTGGTGTCGTCGAAGGCCTACGGCGTGGCGAAGGCGGCCGCGGTGCCGCGGCTGCTGCCCGAGGAGATCACGCTCATGAAGGCCAACGGCCGCGTGGCGCTGTCCGGCGTCGTGGGAGCGGCCGTCTCGGCACCCCTGGCCGGTGGCGCCTACCTGCTCGGGCCGGAGTGGGCCTGCCGCTACGCCTTCCTCGTCTTCTGCCTCGGCACGGTCGCCGCGATCCTGCTGCCCGCGCGGGTCGACGCCTCCGCGGGCGAGCTGTCGATCGACGAGCCGCGCACCACCGCCACCGGCAAGCGACGCGTCGGCCTGCCGCCGCGGGTCTCCTTCGCGCTGCGGGCCAACTGCGGCCCGCGCCTGCTCTCGGGATTCCTGACGATGTTCATGACCTTCGTGCTGGCCACCGAGCCGCTGAAGGGCTGGGAGAGCACCACCCGCTCCACGCTGCTGGTGGGTCTGGTGATCGGCGCCGCGGGCCTGGGCAACACCCTCGGCATCGTCGTGGCCTCGCTGGCACGGCGGATCGAACCGCGGATCATGGTGGTCGTGGCCCTGCTGGCCGACATCGCGGCGCTCGTGGTGGCCACGCTCTTCTACAGCCTGCTGCCGCTCATGGCGCTCGGCCTCACGGTCGGCCTCATGCAGTACCTCGCCAAGGTCTCGCTCGACTCCACCATCCAGACCGACGTGCCGGTGCGCGCGCACGCCAGCGCCTTCGCCAAGGGCGACACCACGCTGCAGATCGCCTGGGTGATCGGCGGCTTCCTCGGCGTCGTCCTGTCGTACCCGGCCGTCAACGACCTCGGCCTCGGGTTCGCCGCGGCCCTGCTGGGCGTGTGGGCGGCACTCGTGCTGCGCAGCGCCCCCCAGCGTGGACGACGCCCGCGCACCGCGGCGTCCGGGCGCGTGGCCTGAGGCCCGACGGCTCCCGGGGAGGGCTCAGAGCTCGAGCTCGTCGGCCAGCGCGCGCAGCAGCTTGGCCACCGGCTGGGCCGTGCGGCGCTCGGGGTGGCGGCCGTGGCGGTAGGTCTCGCCGACGCCGTCGAGGAGGCGGATGAGGTCCTCCACGATCGGCACCATCTCCTCCGGCTTCTTGCGTCGCGCCGCCTGCTGGTTGCGCGCCACCGAGGCGGGGGCGTCGACGAGGCGCACCTGCAGTGCCTGCTCGCCGCGGCGCCCCTGGGCGATGCCGAACTCGACGCGGGTGCCGGCCTTGAGGGTGCTGACCCCCTCCGGCAGGGCGTCGGAGCGCACGTACACGTCGGGACCGTCGGTCTGGGAGAGGAAGCCGAAGCCCTTCTCAGCGTCGTACCACTTCACCTTGCCAGTCGGCACCGACTCGACCTTCCTCACTCGCCCCGCGGGCCCCTGCTGCTGCCCGAGCGGACAGCGCGCCGCACATCGTAGCCTCGCCTGCATGACCACCGGTGCGGCGCTCTCGGCCCTCCCTCCTCCCCCGCTGCCCCTGCGCACCGAGCGCCTCGTGCTCCGGCCGGTGACGCTGACCGACACCGATGCGATCGCCGCCTACTGCGCCGATCCGGCCGTCACCCGGTTCCTCCCGTTCCCGACCCTGGACGCCGCGGGGGCGGCCGAGCGGGTCGCGCGGATGGCGTCGTCCACGCACCCGCGCGCGGACGGCGAGATGCTGGCGCTGGCGGTGGAGCACGAGGGCCGCCTGGTCGGCGACCTGCTGCTGCGCCTGGTCGGCGCCGGGAGCGGGGTCGGCGAGGGGCCCTCGGGCCCGGCGATGGCGGAGGTCGGCTGGGTGATCGCGCCGCAGGCCCAGCGCCGCGGGTTCGCGAGCGAGGCGGCGGCCGCGCTCGTCGACCTCGCCTTCGACCACTTCGGGCTGCACCGGCTCATCGCCCGTCTCGACCCGGCGAACCTCGCCTCGGCCGTGGTCTGCGAGCGCCTCGGCATGCGCCACGAGGCGCACCTGCGCGGCGACTACCTCGAGGACGACGGCAGCTGGGGCGACACCACGATCTACGGTCTGCTGCGCACCGACCGACGGTGACCCTCAGCCGCGACTGACCGTCATCGTGCGGTCGCCGAAGCGCACCACGTCACCGTCGAGCAGGGTCGCCGGGCGCCCGGGCGCAAGGGGCTTGGAGACGCCCTTGCGCACGAGCACGGAGCCGTTGGTGGAGCCGCGGTCCATCACCACGAGCGCGCCGTCGGGGGCCACCTGGAACTGCGCGTGCGTCTTGGAGACCGACATGTCGCCCGAGGGCAGCGGCACCAGGTGGCGCACCGGCTCGCCGGGGCGCGGCTCCGGTCGTCGTCCGACGAGCGCGAGGCCCTCGACCGCGAACTGCTCGCCCGTGTCGAAGCTGACCCGCCACACGGCCCGGCGGCGGCCCTCCGGCGGGGCCGCACCGACCGGTGCCGCCGGCGCCGCGGCCCGGATCCGGGTGCGCTCGGCCGCGGGCGGCAGCGGTGCCGCGGGCGGCACAGGTGCCGGAGGCGCGGCGGGCGCGGGCGGCGGGATCCGCGCGGGCGGCGGTGCGGTGACCGGCGCGGCGACGGGCACGGCAGCCGGCTCGGCGACCGGCCGGGCGGCAGTCGCGGGGGCCGGCCGGGCGGCAGGCTCGACGACCGGCTGGGCGGCGGGCGCGGGGGCCGGCTCCACCGGCATCAGGCGCATGGCGGTGAGGTTGACGATCGGGGCGGGGGCGTCGTCCTCGACCTCGACGGCCTCGACCTGCGGGCGGGTGTCGACGACGACGGCGTCGCCGATGCGGTCGTGCAGACCACGGCGCTGGCGGGTGGGATCGGCGGCGACGGTCCACGCCAGCGTCGCCCACCCCAGGCCGACGGTCGGCAGGCCGGCGAGACCGAGCACCGTGGTGCGCCCGAGGCCGGCGAGGACGCCGATCGGGCGGCCGTCGCGACCGACCACCCGCAGGCCGAGCAGCGCCTTGCCCGGCGTGGTGCCGGCGGTGCCGACCAGCACCCCGGAAACGGTGCCGACCACGACGAGCGAGCCGAGGGCGACGAGCACGCAGGCGCCGGCACCGAGATCGCCCAGCACCGCCGCCACCGCCGTGATGATCGCGACCAGCCCCCACCCGAGGACACGGTCGAGGACGAGCGCGCCGAAGCGACGCTCGAGGTCGGCCGGGACGAGGCTCGAGGCGGTGCTGCGGGCCGGGCGGGCGGGTGGGACGTGGTCGGACACGGTGGCGGTCTCTTCGTCGGTGATGCGCGGTCGGGCGGTGGCCGGCGTCAGGGGCGGACGACTTGGATGGTGATGCCGTCGCCGAGGTTGATCACCGCACCGGGGATCAGCTGCACGGCGACGCCGGGCTTCAGGGTCTCCGCGGGCAGTCCCGGCTGCGTGAGCACCGTGCCGTTCGTCGAGCCCATGTCGGTGACGACCGCGGACCCGTGGTCGGCGCCGGCGCCGGGGCGGACCTCGACGTGGGTCGAGGAGATCTCGTGCAGGCGGCTCGGCACGCTGACGAGGAGCGGCTGCTCGCTCGGGCTGAACCGCCGCGCCTCGGGGGCGCGGCCGATGATGACGACCCGGTCGACCACCACGCTCTGGCCGTCGGAGATCTGGAGCCGGGCCACCGGAGGGCCGGCCGGCGGCCCACTGGGCGCGCCGGCGCCGGGTGCCACCGTCTCGGCGGCTGCCGGCCCCGTCGCGCTCACCGACGCGGGTCGCGAGCCCGCGGAGGTGTGACCGTCGTGGTCGACGTCGAAGGGGGTGGCCTCGGGCAGCGGTGTCGACTCCCAGCTGCCGATCGGCAGCGGCGGAGCCGGCGGCGGGGGCCCGATCGGCGCGGGCGGCGGACCCGGCAGCAGCGGCGGCGCGGGGGGCGCCGGCGGTGCCGGAGGGATATCGAGCGGGACCGCTGGTGTGTCGGCCTCCTCGGGCGTGGGGTCGGGCGCGGGGCTGCCGAGGTCGGCGGCCGGGCCGGCCGCGAGGACGTCGGGCAGCGGGTCGGTGAGCGGGTCGATGGCGGGGTCGACCGTGGGGGCCGGCACCGGCCCAGCGCCGTCGTGGGCGCCGTCGTCGGTGTCGGCATCGGCATCGGCATCGAGGTCGATCAGCTCGGTGGCGAGCTCCTCGATCGCGACCTCCTCGATCGCAGGCTGCTCGATCGCGGGCTGCTCCGCCGGCTGGGGCTCCTCGACCGACGCGCTCGCGACCGGCCCGGACCCGGCGATGGCCGCGGCCGCGATCTCGACGGGTGCGCCCGGAGCGACCGCGACCGGCCGCGCGGGCCGGTCGAGCCGGGCGAGCCGCACCAGGCCCCCGGCGAGCGGCAGATCCGCGCCGTCGGCGCCAGCGGTCTCGTCGCCGGTGTCGGCGACGACGCCCAGCGGCGCGTCGAGGGCGAGCCGCTGCTCGACCCAGGTGCGCCCGGCGCCGGCGGTGAGCACGACCGGCGAGCCGTCGGCGTCGCTGCCCTCCACCCGGAGGCGCTCGCCGCGCACGAGCACCCGCACGTCGGCGTCGCCGAGCCCGAGCAGCGCGAAGTCGGCGAGGCCGCTCAGACCGGCGGCGAGCAGGGCGTCGAGCACCGCGTCGACATCGGCGTCGGCGTCGACCAGCGCCCACAGCCGGGCGGCACGATCCTTCTCCTCGGGCGGCAGCAGCACCGCCGTGCGGGCACCGACCACACCGAGCCAGGAGCCCGGTCGGTGCGACCAGCGGACGGCGGGGCTCGCGTCGGACGTCGGCTCGCTCATGGGAGGGCTCCCAGCTTTCGTTCCAGGCTCACGCGCTGCGCGGCGGAATCGTACGGATCGGAGGTCGTCAATCCCACCACATCGACCACGACGGCCGTCGCGTTGTCACGACCGCCCGCCTCGACGGCGGCGGCGACCAGCCGCTCGGCGGCGTCGCGCGGGTCGTCGTGGTGCGCCAGCACCTCGGCGATGGTGTCGTCGTCGATCATGCCGCTCACGCCGTCGCTGCACAGCAGCAGCCGTTCGGCGGCCGCGAGTGGCAGCAGGAAGTAGTCGGCCTCACCGCTCACGGCGCCGGGCAGGGCGGATCCGCCGAGGGCGCGGGTGATGACGTTGCGGCTGGGGTGGATCGCGGCGGCGGCCGCGGTGATCTGGCCGGCGTCCACGAGCTCCTGGACGAGGCTGTGGTCGACGCTCACCTGCTCGAGGACGTCGCCGTCGAAGCGGTAGATGCGGGAGTCGCCCACGTTGGCGAGCAGCCAGCACGGCCCGGCCTCGCCGTCGACCAGGAGGGCGGCGACGGCGGTGGTGCCGGCCGAGAAGGTGTCGCCGGCCCCGGTGCTGCGCTGCTCGAGGTCGAAGGCATGGATGCGGGTCTCGACCTCGCGCAGCGTCGCAGCGATCGCCTCGGCGCCGCGCGCGGCGTCGTAGCCCTCGGCGGCCAGGCGCGAGAACTCCTCGACGACGATGCTGCTCGCGACGTCGCCGCGGTCGTGCCCGCCCATGCCGTCGGCGACCACAAAGACGGGCGGGTCGGCGAGGTAGGCGTCCTCGTTGGCCTCGCGCACGCGGCCGACGTCGGTGGCGGCGCCGTGGTGGAGCTCGACGCGTGGCGGTGCGCTCACCGCGTCCACCGCCGCGGCGCGACCGGTACGTTGGTGGCCGTGGGAGACGGACCGCGCGGGCACCGGTCGCTGGCCGACCAGCTGCGCTCGTGGGACGACGAGCGCCTGCAGCAGCTGTTGACGCTGCGCCCCGACCTGGCCACTCCCACCCCTCACGACTTCGGACAGCTCGCGTCGCGGGCCGCGGTGAGGAGCTCGATCGCACGCGCGCTCGACGACCTCACCCGGGGCGAGCTTCTGGTGCTTGATGCCCTGGTCGTCGCCGGCCAAACCACCGAGGACGGCCTCGTGGCGATCGTGCGCGCCGAGCCCGCCTTCGTGCGGGCCGCCCTCGTCCGCCTCGTCGACCTCGCCCTCGCCTGGACCTCGCCCGAGGGGCTGCGGGCGCTCACGGCGGTGTCGGAGGCGCTGACCGGCGGCCCCGACGTCGGGCTCAGCGCCCTGCGGCCGCGCTCGGCCGAGCACCGCGACACCACGGGCCCCGACGACCTCGCCGCGGTCACCGCCGTCCTCGACGTGCTGCCGGAGCCGGCCCGCAAGCTGATCGAGCACGTGGTCGACCAAGGGGGCACCGCGACCTCCGGCAGCGCCCGCATCGGGCTGCGCCCCGAGGACGCCGAGACGCCCGCCGAGCTGCTGCTGGCCCACCGCCTGCTGGTGCCGGGCGGATCGCTCAACCCCGGCCTGCTCCTCGTGCCGGGCGAGGTCGGGCTCGCGCTGCGGGGCGGGCGCACGACCAGCCGGGCGATCGACGAGCTCCCGCCGGTGGCCTCGGAGCCGCGCTCGCCGCGGCTGAGCGCGAGCGCCGCGGCCGGCGCGGCCACCGACGTCGTCCGCCGGGTCGAGACGCTGCTCGACACCTGGGGCGAGCGCCCCGCCGGCAACCTGCGCACCACCGGCCTGGGGGTGCGCGACCTCAAGGCCACCGCGACCCTGCTCGGCGTCGGCGAGGCCGAGGCGGCGCTCGTCGTCGAGGTCGCCGCGGCCGCGGGCCTCGTGGGCACGCGGGCCGACGCCGACGGCAACCCCGTGTGGGTGCCCACCGACGAGTTCGACCGCTGGCGCGATCTCGGCACCGCCGCACGGTGGACGACGCTCGCCCACGCCTGGCTCGAGAGCGCGCGCCTGCCCTCCCTCGTCGGCGAGCGCGGCCCCGACCAGCGACCCTGGAACGCCCTGAGCCCCGAGCTCGCGGCACCGGGCATGCCGGAGGCCAAGCGCATGGCGCTGGAGGTGATGGCCGACCTCCCCGAGGGGCACGGTCTGGCGGCCGGCACCGGACTCCCCTCGCTGCTGGCCCGCGTCGCGTGGCTGCGCCCGCGTCGTCCACGCACCCGGGGCGACCTGGTGGCCTGGGCGGTGGCGGAGGCCGCCGTGCTGGGCATCACCGGCGCCGACGTGCTCTCCGCGCACGGGCGCGCGCTCATCGAGGGCGAGGACGCCGCCGCGGTGCTCGCCGCCGCGCTGCCGCCTCCGGTCGACCACGTGCTGCTGCAGGCCGACCTCACCGCCGTGGCGCCGGGCCCCCTGGAGCCCGACCTCGCGCGGCGGCTGCAGCAGGTGGCCGACATCGAGTCGCACGGCGGCGCCACGGTCTACCGCTTCACCCAGGCGTCCGTGCGCCGCGCGCTCGACTCCGGCTGGACGGCCGCTGAGCTCCACGCCTTCGTGCTCGCCTGCTCCCGCACTCCCGTGCCGCAACCGCTCACCTACCTGATCGACGACGTCGAGCGTGCCTTCGGCACCGTGCGCGTGGGCATGGCATCCAGCTTCGTGCGCAGCGAGGACGCCGCCGCGCTGGCCGCGCTGGAGAACGACGGTCGCGCCGAGGGCCTCGGGCTGCAGCGCATCGCTCCCACCGTGCTCGTCTCCCCCGTGCCGATCGACCTGCTGCTGCCGCGCCTGCGCGAGCTCGGGTTGGCGCCCGTGGTCGAGGGGCCGGACGGCGTCGTCCGGGTGGGTGGCAGCGAGCCGCTGCGCGCGCGGTCGGACCGCAGCCGCGGCAGCGCGACGCCGGCACGGGCGGCGGCACGGCGCTCGGCGCAGGTGGCTGTGGCCGTCGGCGCCCTGCGCGAGGGTGACGCGGAGGCCCGCGAGCGGCCGGCCACGGCCTCCGCGCCCGGAGGTGCGGTGCTGTCGGCGCTGCGCGAGGCGGTCGAGCGCCACAGCGCGGTGCTCATCGGCTTCACCGACCACCAGGGCGTGCTCAATGAGCGCGAGGTGCTGCCGCTGGAGGTGGAGGGCGGGCGGCTGGTCGCACGCGATCGCGACGCCGCCCTCGACGACCCCGACGCCGAGCGCCGCTACGCGGTGCACCGCATCAGCCGCGTCACCCCGCTCTGAGAGGCCGCGGGCGGCTGGGGTCGGCGACCTAAGGTAGAGCGGTGACCGACGGCCCCCTCATCGTGCAGTCCGACAAGTCGCTGCTCCTCGAGGTCGACCACGAGCAGGCGGCCGAGTGCCGCAAGGCGATCGCCCCCTTCGCCGAGCTCGAGCGCTCCCCCGAGCACATCCACACCTACCGGCTCACCCCGCTGGGCCTGTGGAACGCGCGCGCCGCCGGGCACGACGCCGAGGAGGTCGTCGACACGCTCCTCACCTACTCGCGCTACCCGGTGCCGCACGCGCTGCTGGTCGACGTCGCCGAGACGATGGCCCGCTACGGCCGGCTCCGCCTGGAGAAGCACCCGGTGCACGGGCTGGTGCTGGCCAGCAACGACCGGCCGGTGCTCGAGGAGGTGCTGCGCGCCAAGCGCATCGCCGGCATGCTCGGCTCCCGCCTGGACGACGACACGGTCGCCGTCCACCCCTCCGAGCGGGGCAACCTCAAGCAGGCCCTGCTCAAGCTGGGCTGGCCGGCGGAGGACTACGCCGGCTACGTCGACGGCGAGGCCCACCCCATCGACCTCGCCGAGGACGGCTGGGGCCTGCGCGACTACCAGCGCGAGGCGGCCGAGTCGTTCTGGCACGGCGGGTCGGGCGTCGTCGTCCTGCCCTGCGGTGCGGGCAAGACCATCGTCGGCGCGGCGGCGATGGCCCACGCGCGCGCCACCACGCTGATCCTGGTCACCAACACGGTGAGCGCGCGGCAGTGGAAGGACGAGCTGGTCAAGCGCACCTCGCTCACCGAGGACGAGATCGGCGAGTACTCCGGCACCGTCAAGGAGATCCGGCCGGTCACGATCGCGACCTACCAGGTGATCACCACCAAGCGGAAGGGCGTCTACCCGCACCTCGAGCTCTTCGACGCCCGCGACTGGGGCCTCATCGTCTACGACGAGGTGCACCTGCTGCCCGCGCCGATCTTCCGGATGACCGCCGACCTGCAGGCCCGCCGCCGCATCGGCCTCACCGCCACCCTGGTGCGCGAGGACGGCCGCGAGGGCGACGTGTTCTCCCTCATCGGGCCCAAGCGCTACGACGCGCCGTGGAAGGACATCGAGGCGCAGGGCTGGATCGCGCCGGCCGACTGCGTGGAGGTGCGGGTGTCGCTGCCCGACCACTCGCGCATGGTCTACGCCACCGCGGAGGCCGAGGAGCGCTACCGGCTCGCCGCCTGCACGCCGGAGAAGGTCGGCGTGGTGCGCGACCTCGTGGCCCGGCACGCCGGCCAGCCGACGCTGGTGATCGGGCAGTACCTCGAGCAGCTCGAGGAGCTCGCCGAGAAGCTCGACGCCCCGGTGATCACCGGTCAGACACCGGTCAAGGAGCGTCAGCGCCTCTTCGACGGCTTCCGCTCCGGCGAGATCGGTCTGCTCGTGGTGTCGAAGGTCGCGAACTTCTCCATCGACCTGCCGAGCGCCGAGGTCGCCATCCAGGTGTCGGGCTCGTTCGGATCACGCCAGGAGGAGGCCCAGCGTCTCGGGCGGCTGCTGCGCCCCGGCGACCCCGGCCCCGACGGCGAGCGCAAGGTCGCGCACTTCTACACCATCGTCGCCCGCGACACCGTGGACGCCGAGTTCGCCCAGAACCGCCAGCGCTTCCTGGCCGAGCAGGGCTACGCCTACCGCATCGTGGACGCCGGCGACGTCCGCGACCTGCAGGCCTGAGGCGTCCTCACCCGCCACATCGGCAGGTTCGACCTGTTGCGGGATCGGCGCAGCCTTGCACCCGGTCGCGGCGAGGTCACGCTCCGCTCGATGCCCGGCCGGGCCCGGTGTCGGGATCGGCCGGACGACGGTAGACGTCACCGGAGCGGGTGAGCAGGCCGTCGTCCACGAGGGCGCGGCGCAGGGAGGCGTGATCGTCGAAAGCCGCGCGCAGCACGGCATCCACTTCGCGCCAGCCGAGGTCGACGCCCGTCGGGAAGCGGCTCGCGACCTCGCCCAGCACCTCGCGACGGGCCGGGTGCCAGGGCGGCGGGAGGTCCAGCAAACGGCCCTGCGGGGTGAAGAATCGAGGATTCCTCCCACCGCGCGATCCGGCCATGGGTACAAGGAGTAGCAGATGGCGGGACCTCCGCCTCTGTTGTCGAAATTCCTTGAGTGGAACTGCTGACGCGCGTCAGTTAGCCTCGTGGCACGCCCCTCGGACTGCGTCGCCGGAGGCTCCCCACCCCCGGGGCCAAGCAGACGTGCATGGGCCGTAGCCGCCCAGGAGGGTGGGCCGCCACCGTGGAGACGACCAGCACCGCCGGTTCCGGCGACACCCTCGGCGATCCAGCCGCGCACACCCCCGCCTACGCACCGGTCGACCTCGACACCTGCGAGGCCGAGCCGATCCACATCCCCGGCGCCATCCAGCCCCACGGCGTGCTGCTCGCCGTCGACGACACGTCCGGCCAGATCGTGATGGCCTCGGCCAACGCCGCCGCCCACCTCGGCATCCCCGCCGACGAGGCCACGTCACTCACCCTCGCCGAGGTCCTGGGCGAGCAGCTCGCCGAGCGCATCATGGGCCACGTGGACGCCGTGCGCGGCGCCCCCCTGCTGGCCGCGATCCCCACCGTGGAGGCCGACACCACCGACTCCGGCATCCTGCGCGGCGAGGTGTGCGACATCGCCGTCCACCGCTCGGGCAAGCGGGTGGTGGTCGAGCTCGAGACGCTCACCGACGACCGCAGCGCACTCACCTACACCTCGGCGCGCGGGGCCATGGCCCGCCTCGTCGACGCCCGCACCGTGGCGGAGCTGGCCGACCGACTCGCGCAGGAGATCCGTGGCACCACGGGCTTCGACCGGGTGATGGTCTACCGCTTCGACCAGGACTGGAACGGCGAGGTGATCGCCGAGGACAAGCGCGAGGACCTCAACTCCTTCTACGGGCTGCACTACCCGGCCACCGACATCCCGGCCCAGGCGCGACGCCTCTACACGGTCAACTGGATCCGGCTGATCTCCGACATCTCCTACACACCGGTGCCGATCGTGCCGGTGCACGACCCCGGCTCGGGCGAGCCCCTGGACCTGTCGTTCTCGACGTTGCGCAGCGTCTCGCCGATCCACGTCGAGTACCTGTCGAACATGGGCGTCACCGCGTCGATGTCGGTCTCGCTCATCGTCGACGGCCAGCTGTGGGGCCTCATCGCGTGCCACCACTACTCCGGCCCGCACCGGCCCAGCCACGAGGCGCGTGCGGCCGCGGAGTTCCTCGGCCAGATCGCCTCGCAGATGATGGCCGAGCGCGAGCGCAACGACGTGCGCGAGAAGATGCACCACCACACGGCGCTGCTCACCAAGGTCACCAAGGCCCTGGTCGACTCCGGCGACAAGCTGCTCGAGGAGCTCGTGCAGCACCCCGGCTCGCGCGAGCTTCTCGGCGCCACCGGCATCGCGCTCAACTTCGACGGCGTGATCACCAGCGCCGGCACGATCCCACCGCACGACGTGTGCCAGCAGATCGCCCTCAAGCTGCGGCGCCCTGACGGCGAGGCAGCGGCGAGCCATCACCTCGCCTCCCTCGACCCCTCCTTCGCCGAGCACGCCTCGGTGGCGGCCGGCTGCCTGATCGTCGGGACGTCGGAGAACCGCTGGCTGGCGTGGTACCGCCCCGAGATGGAGCAGGTCGTCACCTGGGGCGGCGACCCCGCCAACGCCAAGCTCTACGAGCGCGAGGGCGACGAGATCCGCCTCTCGCCGCGCAAGTCCTTCGACAAGTGGCGCGAGGTCGTGCGCGGTCAGAGCATCCCCTGGCCGAGCTACAAGCTCGACCTCGCCAACAGCCTGCGCGCCCACGCGGCGGGCCTGCTCGCGCACCGCACCCGCCAGCACGTGGTGGTGGCCGAGTCGCTGCAGCGCTCGATCGTGGGCGAGGCGGTGAGCGAGGTGCGGGGGCTGCAGGTGGCAGCCACCTACGAGCCCGCCAACGAGTACCAACTCGGCGGCGACTGGTGGGACTGCCAGGAGCTGCCCGACGGCCGCATCGCCTTCGTCGTCGGCGACGTCGCCGGGCACGGCGTGGACGCCGTGGCGGCGATGAGCCAGGTGCGCACCGCACTGCGGGCCTACCTGTTCGCGGGCCTGAGCGTCGGCGACTCCCTCGACCTCCTCGACCGGATGATGGCCGGTCTGATGGGCGACCAGGTGGCCTCCGTCCTGGTGCTCGCGGTCGACCCCGCCACCGGCGCGGTCGAGATCGTCAACGCCGGTCACCCGGCACCGATCCTCTTCGGCGACGGCGGGTCGCGGGTGCTCGAGGGCACCAGCCGCGCGCTGCTCGGCATCGGCAGCGGCACGGCCCAGCCGATCCTCACCCAGCTGCCGCCCGGGGGCACCCTGCTGGCCTACACCGACGGCCTCGTCGAGCGGCGCGGGCGCGATCTCGCCACCACCCAGGAGCTGCTGCGCCGGGCCGGCGGATCAGGCCCGAGCGGCGACGACTGCCCCGAGGTGTGGGCGGCGCGACTGGTCGACGCCGTGCCGGGCGAGCGCGACGACGACACCACGCTGCTCGCCGTGCGCCGCCCCAGCTGAAGCCTCCAGGCCCGCACCGGCCGAGGAGGGTGGACCGGGCCTTTCCGGATACTGCGGCAGGATGAGCGACCCCGAGAAGTCCGCCGACCCCGAGAACGAGGCCACCGACGTGGAGGGCGACGCGCTGCCGCCGGCCCCCACCCCGAAGGCCGAGCCGCCCGAGCCCTCGCCGGGTGGCGCCGACGCGATCCCGGGCGTGGGCGGCGACGGGCCGACGTCCACGACGCCGCGCGACCTGGACCCCGCGCTGAACCCGGCGGCCGACCTGCCCGAGGGCGCCACCGGCACGGAGGACACCGGCACCGCGGCCACCCGCGGCGACGACGAGGTGCCGCCGGAGGAGGAGAGCCCGGCCTGATGGCCCCCGCCGGCCGGCCGGGGCCTCAGCCTTGGGGCAGGCCGGTGCCGTGGCGCTGGAAGTCGACGAGGCGTCGGTTCTCGGCGTCGATGCGCGGCAGAGCGGCCTCGAACTCGCGGAACATCGTCTTGAGCGTGCGCAGGCCCTGCGGCGACTGCGCGGTGAGGGCGGTGGCGATCTCGATTGCCGCCGCCTCGGCCTCGTCGGCGGGCACGACGCGGGTCGCGAGACCGAGGGCCAGCGCCTCGTCGGCGCGCACCACGCGGCCGGTGTAGACGAGCTCCTTGGCGCGGGCCAGGCCGACCAGCGGTGTCAGCCGCGCGGGGCCGACCGGCACGCCGAGCCGGGCGCCGGCCCACGCCAGGTGCAGGTTGTCGCCGGCCACGCGCAGGTCGGCGCCGGCCACGATCTCGGCGCCCGCGCCCACGCAGTTGCCGACGCACACCGCGATCGTGGGCACCGGCACCTCCTCGACGCGGCGGTAGAGCTCGGCGAAGGCCTCCATGCGCGCCACGCCGCCCTCGGCGTCGAGCTGCTCGCCGACGTCGGCGCCCGCGCACAGGGCCCGGCTGCTGGTGGTCGAGAGGACGACGGCGCGCAGGTCGTCGTCCGCGCTGAGCTCGGCGAGCAGGCGGTTGAAGGTGGCCAGCGTGGCCGAGTCGAGGGCGTTGCGCCGCTCGGGGCGGTCGATGCGCAGCACCGCGATGCCGTCGGGGAGTCGCTCGAGGAGGACCGTCATGGTCGGCATCGTCGCACCGCGGGCGCGGGACCTCAGCGCAGGCGCACGGTGTCGAGACGGGTCTCGACCGCTCCCCCGGCGCCGTCGGACTCCACGAAGTAGGCGCCGCTGCCGTCGCGTTCGCTGAAGGCGCCGGCGAACTCCGTGCCGCGGTAGAGCACCCCGACGCCGTCGTCGGTGGCGTAGCCCGCGGGCAGCGTGCCGTCGGCCACGAGGCGCTGGAACAGCGGTCGGCGCTGCGCCTCGGTGTCGTAGTGCACGCCGTTGCTGAACGGCACGAGCGCGAGGCCGTCGGTGAACGGCTGCAGGTCGGGGCCGTAGGAGTCGGTGGGCCCGCCGACGTGCCAGCAGATCGAGCCCGCCGACACCCCCGTGAGGACGACGCCCGCCTCCCACGCGGTGCGCAGGGCGTCGTCCACGCCGTGGAGGCGCCAGAGCGCGGCGAGGCCCGCCACGCTGCCGCCCCACACCCACACGACGTCCTGGTCGAGCAGGTGGGCGGTGATGTCGTCGACGTTCGGCATCGTCATGAGGCGCAGGTGGCTGGCGGCGAAGCCCGCCTCGTGGGCCATGTCGTAGAAGTCGACGATGGTGCCGGCGTCGTCGGCCGTGGCGGTGGCGAGGAAGGTGACGCGCGGCGCGCGGCCGGTGACGCCGGACAGCGCGACCGCATGGCGGGTGAGCGGGCCGACCGACCAGGTGGTGCGTCGTCCGGGGACGACGCCGCCGGAGGTGGCCAGGATGGTGGGGGTGTCAGCGGGCACGCCTCGACCCTACGCATCCGGCGGCGGCCCCTCAGGTCGCGCTGCGGGCAGTAGCGCGCAGCGCGGCGTCCACCGAGAAGCGGCCCGGCCCGACGGCGGCGAGCACGAGGGCGATGCCGCCGAGCACGGCCACGTACTCCCAACCGCCCTCGGCCACGAGCACCTCGGTGCCGCGGTGGACGAACCAGAACGCGCCCGCCATGACGGCCGCGACGAGCAGTCCGACCAGGGGCGTGAGCAGGCCGAGGAGGAGCAGGACTCCCCCGCCCACCTCGACGACGATGGCGAACCAGGCGGACAGCTCGGCCAACGGGATGCCGAGTCGCTCGAAGCCCGCGGCGGTGCTGGTCGGGCCGTCGGTCACCGCCTTCTGCCAGCCGTGGGCGATGAGGGCGACGCCGGTGGCCAGGCGCAGGAGGAGCAGCGCGGCGTCCTGGGCGAGGGCGGGCGCGGGCGAGGTGAGGGTGCGGATCACGGAGAACCTCCGAGTCGGTCGGCGTGGTCCCGATTGAGGTTAGCCAACCCTTGGTGAGCGTCGCTCAGCCGCAGGCGGGGGCGTCCGGCAGCGGCGCCGGGACGCCGATCGCCGGCATGCCCAGGCCGACCGCGGCCGGCTGCGACGCGGGCGCCAGGGTGCGGCGCTCCCACGCATCGCCCGAGCGCGTGCGGCGCAGGGTGCGCACCGGGCCGTCGGCCACGAGGTGATGGGGCGCGGCGTAGGTGACGCCGACGGTGACCACGTCGCCGGGGCGCGGCTCCTCGCCGTCCGCGAGGTCGAGGGCGGAGAAGTCGGCCTCGAAGTGGACGAGGCGGTTGTCGGGGGCGCGGCCGGAGAGACGACGGGTCTCGGCGTCCTTGCGGCCCTCGCCCTCGGCGACCATCAGCTCGAGCTCGCGGCCCACCAGTCGCTTGTTCTCCTCCCACGCGATCTCGTTGACGAGCTCGACGAGGCGGTTGTAGCGCTCGGTGACGACCGGCTTCTCGACCTGGTCGGGCAGCGTGGCCGCCGGAGTGCCCGGGCGCGGGGAGTACTGGAAGGTGAAGGCACCGGAGAAGCGGGCCTCGCGCACGACCTCGAGAGTCTCGACGAAGTCGGCCTCGGTCTCGCCGGGGAAGCCGACGATGATGTCCGTGGTGATCGCGGCGTCCGGGATCGCGGCGCGCACGCGCTCGATGATGCCGAGGTACTTCTCGCGCCGGTAGGAGCGGCGCATCTCCTTGAGCAGGCGCGAGGAGCCCGACTGCAGCGGCATGTGCAGGCTAGGCATCACGTTGGGGGTCTCGGCCATCGCCTCGATGACGTCGTCGGTGAACTCGGCCGGGTGCGGGCTCGTGAAGCGCACCCGCTCGAGACCCTCGATCGTGCCGCAGGCGCGCAGCAGCTTCGAGAAGGCCTGCCGGTCGCCGAACTCGACGCCGTAGGCGTTGACGTTCTGACCCAGCAGCGTGATCTCCGAGACGCCCTCGGCCACCAGCGCCTCGATCTCGGCCAGGATCTCGCCCGGACGACGGTCCTTCTCCTTGCCGCGCAGACTCGGCACGATGCAGAAGGTGCACGTGTTGTTGCACCCGACGCTCACGCTCACCCAGGCCGCGTAGGCCGACTCGCGCCGGGTGGGCAGCGTGGAGGGGAAGACGTCGAGGGACTCCAGGATCTCGACCTGCGCCTCCTCCTGCACCCGCGCGCGGTCGAGCAGGGCCGGCAGCGAGCCGATGTTGTGGGTGCCGAAGACGACGTCGACCCACGGCGCCCGCTTCACCACGGTGTCGCGGTCCTTCTGCGCCATGCAGCCGCCTACCGCGATCTGCATGCCCGGACGCGCGGCCTTGATCGGCGCCAGGTGGCCGAGGTTGCCGTAGAGCCGGTTGTCGGCGTTCTCGCGCACCGCGCACGTGTTGAAAACGACGACGTCGGCCGACTCCTCGCCGGAGGCGGCGTCGTAGCGGGCGTACCCGGCGTCCTCGAGCAGGCCGGCGAGGCGCTCGGAGTCGTGGACGTTCATCTGGCACCCGTAGGTGCGGACCTCGTAGGTGCGGGTGGCGGTGGGGACGTCAGTCATGGCCCGTCAAGGGTAGGAGCGTGGAGGTTCATCCGAGAACTCGGGAACTTCCCGACGTCGAGAGGTCCTTGCGCAGGTGCACGTCGTCGCTCCCCGCCGCAGGCACCCCGTCCCAGCGGAAGATCTCGCGGTAGCCGTGGCGCTCGTAGAACTGCGGCGCCTGGAAGGTGAACGAGGTGACGAAGGCGCGGATGCAGCCGCGACGCCGGGCCTCCTGCTCGAATGCCTCGAGCAGCCGGGAGCCGAGGCCGGTGGCGCGATGCTCCTCGGCCACCCAGACCATGCCGATGCCGGCACCCTCGCCCCAGGTCCAGCCGGAGAGCCCGGCGACCATGCGGCCGTCGTCCTCGAGACGGACGGTGAGCTCCTCGGCGGGCGCGACGCCGGGGGTCGCGGCGGCGTTGACGGCGTCGAGCTCGTCGCTCAGGCGCTGGTCGAGGGCGGCGTCGGCGGCGCCGATCGCGGTGGTGATCCCGAGCATCCGGCCAAGCTACCTGGGGCCGATCCCCTACAGTCACCGCATGGTGACGTCCGATCCCCTCCCCGAGGAGCCGGCGTCCGAGTCGCCCGCCCCGGCGGAGGCTCCGGATGCGACGCCGGCCGAGACCAGCGCGATCGCCCGCAACAACGAGGTGATCGGGGCGGTGGCGAGCATCGTCGTCCTACTGATCTCGATCGGTGCGGGCGCCGGGCTGATGTTCGGCACCGGCACGCGCGGCACGCCCGCGATCCTCACCGTGCTCTCGACCGCGGCCGGAACGTTCTGCCTGCTGATGCTCGTCGTCTCCGGCGTGCTGCGCGCGCTCACCCCGGAGGAGCAGTGGGTGCGGGAGGAGGAGGCGTGGCGGCGCGGCGAGGGGTTGCCGCCGCTGGCCGACGAACCCGAGGACGCCGAACTCCGCGCGCGCCGGAGGGTGTTCATCGGCGGCACGCTCGCGCTGCTCTTCGGGCTCGCGATCAGCGTGCTGCCGGCGATGGCCTGACGCCGGGCGCGCGTCGTCCTCGCTGGGGTGGGCGCGCTACTTCTTCTTGCTGGTGACCCAGAGGTTGATGGTGCCCTCGATGACGACGGTGCCGTCGTCGCGCACACCCTTGACGCGCACGGGGAGGTCGCCCTCGGCGGTGTCCCACTGCTCCTGGTCGGTCTCCGCGGTGCAGACGATGTCGCTGGTGGCCTTGGCGGTGTAGCTGACCGTCATGCCCTTGGGGATCCAGCGCTTGGTCGAGGGGATCGTGGCCTCGGCGAGCCCACCCATCGCCATCTCCAGGCCGTTGCACAGCGCGATCGCGTGCACCGTGCCGATGTGGTTCTGCACGCCGCGGCGCTTGGGGATGTGCACCTCGCAGTAGTTGGGGCGCAGGTCGGCCACGCGCGGGTGGATCGTGGCGAAGTAGGGCGCCTTCTGGGCGAAGGCGAGGGAGAAGACGCGCTTGCCGATGCTCGACCCGACGACGGGCAGGCCGGTGGTGGTCTTCCAAAGGTTGTGGACCTGGCTCATGGGCCGGACATTACTGATGGGTAACTACGGGCGGCAAGGTGCGTCGGGACACATCGAGCCGGGCACTTGGCACGCGTTCCCTGCACTTGGCGCGCGTTGCAACGCGTGCCAAGTGCAGGGATCGCCGGTCGACCGGCGATTCCTGCACCTCCCGCCGCACCCCGCTCACCCCCGCCGCGCCACCGCGAACACCCGGCGGAACGGCAGCACGGTGCCGTGGGGGCCGGCGGGATAGGCCTCGCGGAGGGCGGCCTTGAACTCCTCCACGAAGCGGGGGCGCAGGTCGTCCGGGAGCGCCTGGAGCACGGGGCGGGCGCCGGTGCCGGAGACCCAGGTGAAGACGGGGTCGTCGCCGGTGAGCACGTGCAGGTAGGTGGTCTCCCACGCGTCGACCGTGCAACCGGCGTCCTGGAGTGCGGTGAGGTACTCACCCGGGTCGTGGGACGACGGGTTGGCCGCGCCGCTCGCGTGGGCGGCGTAGGGCGGGCGCGAGGCGATCTCGTCGCGCAGCGTGTGGCTGGGCTCGCCCATGTTGCCGGGCACCTGGAAGGCGAGCGCACCACCGGGCGCGAGGGCGGCGACGAGCGCGGGCACCAGCGCGAGGTGGCCGGGCACCCACTGCAGCGTGGCGTTCGAGAAGAGGACGTCGACCGAGCCCGGCGCGGCGGAGTGGAGCCAGTCGCGCAGGTCGGCGAGCTCGAAGCGCACACGCCCCGCCGCCGCCGAGGCACGGGCGGCCTCGATCATCGACGGATCGGCGTCCACGCCGGTGATGCTCGCCTCGGGCCACCGTTCGGCGAGCAGTGCGGTGAGGTTGCCCGGGCCGCAACCGAGGTCGACGACGGTGCGCGGGGCCTCGACCTCGACGCGGGCGAGCAGGTCGACGAACGGCCGGCCGCGCTCGCCGGCGTAGGTGAGGTAGCGCTGCGGGTCCCAGGTGGGGTTGGTGGGTGCGGCGGTCATCGTGTGCCTCCCGAGGGCTGGTAGATGGGTGGGTCAGGACTGCCGGGACTGCTCGGCGAGCCAGTCGAGGATCAGGGCGTCGACGACCTCGGGCCGCTCGAGCTGCAGGAAGTGGCCGGCGCGCTCCACCACCGCCACGCGGCTGCCGTCGGGCAGACGGTCGCCGATGCGCCCGGCCCAGCCGGCGTCGAGGCAGCCGTCGTCGGCACCGTGCAGGTAGAGCAGCGGACGACGGGGTGCGCCGAACTGGTGCTCGGCGTGCGCGCGGTAGCGCGTCGGCAGCCGCCCGGGGCGCACCTGGGCGCGGTAGTAGCCGAGGGCGGCGGAGCGGTGGGCGTCGTCCGGGAGGGCTGCGGCGAGGTGGGCGAGGTCGACGGTGGCGTCGTAGCCGGGCGACCAGCGCCGCCACAGGTGTGCGACGAGCTGGTCGAAGCGGCGCTCGGGCACGCCGGGCAGCTGGTTGAAGACCGTGTACCAGCTCAGGCCGGCCTGGCGCGGCATGAGGCGCAGCCAGCGGCCGAGGTCGTCGCGGCGGGGGAACATCATCGGGAAGGGCGGCACCGCCATCGAGACGACCACGCCGAAGGGGTTGTCGGGCAGGGCGGCGACGGCGTTGGCGGTGATCGCGCCCCAGTCGTGGCCGACGAGGAGTGCGCGCTCGTCGCCTGCGTGCGCGCGGTGGACGCCGAGGGCGTCGTCCACGAGGGCGGCGACGTGGAAGCTGCCGTCGCGCGGGATCGCGCTCGGGGCGTAGCCGCGGGTGAAGGGCGCGAGCACGCGGTAGCCGGCGCCGACGAGGGCGGGCGCCAGATGGCGCCAGGTGTGGGCAGTGTCGGGGAAGCCGTGCAGCAGCACCGCGAGGGGGCGCGCGGCGTCGTCCACCCGGCCCCAGCCGAGGGCGGTGAGGGTGACGGCGTCCAGCTGGATCTCGTGTCGGCTCGGGGCGGGTTCGACGGTGACCACGGGGCCGAACCTAGGCCACACATTATCTTGACGTCAAGATTCTCGATCGTTCCGGTACGGTGGGGTCATGCGGGACGAGGTCGACGAGCTGATCGAGGCGTGGGAGCGCGAGCGGCGCGACCTCGACCTCGCGCCCGTCGCCGTCTTCAGCCGCATCGCCCGACTCGCCCACCACGTCGACCGCGCGCGCAAGCAGGCGTTCACCGACCACGACGTCGAGCCGTGGGAGTTCGACGTCCTCGCCGCCCTGCGACGCGCGGGCGCCCCCTACGAGCTCTCCCCCGGCCGCCTGCTGCGCGAGACCCTCGTGACCAGCGGCACCATGACCAACCGCGTCGACCGCCTCACCACCCGCGGCCTCGTCGAGCGCCACCCCGACCCCAACGACCGCCGCGGCGTGCTCGTGCGCCTCACCCCCGAGGGCAAGCAGGCCGTGGACGGCGCGTTCGCCGCGCTGCTGGACGCCGAACGCGACCTCCTCAGCGGTGTGCCCGAGGCCGACCAGCGCGCGCTCGCCGACCTGCTCCGCACGCTGCTGGTGCCCTTCGCCGACTGATCTGCGCCCTCTCGGCGACCGAACTACGCCCTCTCGGCGGGGTCAGGAGAGGAGCTCGGCGGCCTCGAGCCATTCCAGCTCGGCGGCCTCCTTCTCCTCGAGGACGGCGGTGAGCTCGGCGCCGAGGGCGGTGAGCCTGGCGGGATCGGTGGCGTAAAGGGCGAGCTGGCCGGTGAGCTCGGCCTCGCGCTCGGCGAGACGCTCGAGCACCTTGTCGAGGCGGGCGACGGTCTTCTTCGCCGCCCGCTCCTCGGCGGAGCCGGGCTTGGCCTTGGGGCCGGCGTCGGCGGGAGGGACGCTGCTCGGCGGGACGGCTCGGTCATCCCGTGCGGGCGGCGCCGGCTCGCTCCTCGCCGACACCTGACGACGCTCGAGGTACTCGTCGACGCCGCGCGGGAGCATCACGACCTGGCCGTCGCCGAGCAGGGCCCACACCGAGTCGGTGACCCGCTCGAGGAAGTAGCGGTCATGGGAGACGACGACGAGGGTGCCGGGCCAGCCGTCGAGGAAGTCCTCGAGCACGGTGAGGGTCTCGATGTCGAGGTCGTTGGTGGGCTCGTCGAGCAGCAGCACGTTGGGCTCGCTGAGCAGCAGCCGCAGCAGCTGGAAGCGGCGGCGCTCGCCGCCCGACAGGTCGCCGAGGCGGGCGGTGAGGCGGTCGCCGGTGAAGCCGAAGCGCTCCAGCAGCGAGGACGCCGTGATCTCGCCGTCCGCGGTCCTCGTGACGCGGCGGATGCCCTCGACGGTGTCGAGCACGCGCGCCTCGGGGTCCTCGAACGAGACGTCCTGGGTGAGGTGCTCCAGCGCCACGGTGCGACCGCGCCTGACCTTGCCGGCGGCGGGGGCGGCCTCGCCGGAGAGCAGCGCGAGCACGGAGGTCTTGCCGGCACCGTTGACGCCGACCAGGCCGACGCGATCGCCGGGGCCGAGGCGCCAGGTGGCGCGGTGCAGCAGGCGACGCTCGCCGCGCACGAGGTCGACGTCCTCGACGTCGATGACGTCCTTGCCGAGGCGCTGGGTGGCGAAGCGCTGCAGCTCGAGGCGGTCGCGCGGGGGCGGGACGTCCTCGATGAGGGCGTTGGCGGCGTCGATGCGGACCTTCGGCTTCGAGGTGCGCGCCGGGGCGCCGCGGCGCAGCCAGGCGAGCTCCTTGCGCATCAGGTTCTGCCGGCGCGCCTCGCTCGCCGCGGCCTGGCGCGTGCGCTCGGCCTTGGCGAGCACGAAGGCGGCGTACCCGCCCTCGTAGGTGTCGACGACGCCGTCGTGCACCTCCCAGGTCTGCTCGCATACGGCGTCGAGGAACCACCGGTCGTGGGTGACCACGACGAGCGCGGACGACCGCGCGGCGAGGTGGCGGGCCAGCCAGGCCACCGCCTCGACGTCGAGGTGGTTGGTCGGCTCGTCGAGCACGAGGAGGTCGTGGTCGCCGATGAGCAGGCCCGCGAGGGCGCAGCGTCGACGCTCGCCGCCGGACAGGCCCGCCACCACACGGTCGAGCTCGACCCCGGCCAGCAGCACCTCGACGACCTCGCGAGTGCGGGCCTGGGCGGCCCACTCGTGGTCGGCCAGGCCGCCGAGCACGACCTCGCGCACCGTGTGGGCGTCGTCGAAGTCGTCGCGCTGGGCGAGGACGCCGATCAGCAGCCCCCGCTGGCGCGAGACGCGCCCGGTGTCGGGCTCCTCGCTGCCGGTGAGGATGCGCAGCAGCGTGGTCTTGCCGTCGCCGTTGCGACCGACGATGCCGATGCGTTCCCCCGCACCGACGCCGAGGGAGACGTCGGTGAGCAGCGGGCGCACCCCGAAGGACTTCGAGACCCGCTCGAGGTTGAGCAGGCTCGTGCGGATCGGCTCAGGCATAGGTCACCACGTGGGCGCCGGCGACCGGTCCGGGAGCGAGCACGCACCGGTGCCCGGCCTCGGCGAGCCGCGCGGCGGCGGCGCGGGCGTCGTCCACGGTGTCGTGGAGCATGAGCAGCGTGGGACCGGAGCCCGAGAGCAGCACACCGCCGGGGAGGAGCAGGCGCAGCTCGTCCTCGACGTCGACGAGGTCGGGGCGCAGGTCGCGCGCCGCCGGCCACAGGTCGTTGACCAGGAGGTCGCCCACCTCCTCCACGTCGCCGCGGGCGAGCGCGTCGAGCAGCGCGGTCGGCACCGGCGGATCGGCGGGCGCGCCGGGGCTGAGCTCGTCGAAGTGGCGGTAGACCGCGGGGGTGGACAGGCCGTCGTCGGAGAGGACGACGACCCACCACACCGAGGTGCTGTCGGGCACGGGCGCCACGAGCTGCCCGTGACCGGTGCCCAGCGCGGTGCCGCCGACGAGCGCGAACGGGACGTCGCTGCCGAGCGTGCCGGCGATGCGCAGGAGGTCGTCGTCGCTGGTCTGGAGGTCCCACAGCCGATCGAGCGCGAGGAGCGTGGCGGCGGCATCGGCCGAGCCGCCGGCCATGCCGCCCATGACGGGGATGCCCTTGGCGATCGTGATGCGGGCGGCCAGGTCGATGCCGTGGTGCTCGACGAGGGCGCGGCCCGCGCGCAGCGCGATGTTGCTGGCGTCGAGCGGCACGCCGTCGACGGGCTCGGTGAGACCCACCGCCCAGTCGTCGGCCTCGGTGACGGTGACGTCGTCGTAGAGCCCGACCGCCTGGTAGACCGTGGCGAGCGGGTGCAGGCCGTCGGGGCGCGGCGAGCCGACGCCCAGGTGGAGGTTGATCTTGGCGGGCGCCCGCACCGTGACGCGGTGCGCGGGCACGTGGTGGATGGGCGCGCTCACGTGGCCGACTCCTCGAGCGGCGACGCGGCGTCGTCGGCGACGGGCACCGGCCCGAGGTCGGCGAGCGCCACGGCGATCGCGACGAAATCGTCGATGCCGAGCGCCTCGCCGCGGGTGAGCGGATCGACGCCGGCGGCGCGCAGCGCGGCCTCGGCCCGGTCGGCGGAGCCGGCGAGCGTGCGCAGCGCCCCGCGCAGCGCCTTGCGCCGCTGGGCGAAGGCACCGTCGATCACCGCGAAGACGGCCGTGCGCGAGACGCGGTCGGTGGGCGGGGCGTGGTGGGTCCACGCCACGAGGCCGGAGTCGACGTTGGGCGCGGGCCAGAAGACGTTGCGACCGATCGCGCCGGCGCGGCGGACGTCGGCGAACCACGCCGCCTTGGCCGACGGCACTCCGTAGGTGCGCGATCCGGGCGGTGCGGCCAGACGGTCGGCCACCTCCGACTGCACCATCACCAGGCCGTGGCGCAGCGAGGGCAGCAGCGCCATGAGGTGCAGGAGCACCGGGACGGACACGTTGTAGGGGAGGTTGGCCACCAGCGCCTCCGGCGGAGGGCCCGGGATCTCGGTGACGGCGAGCGCGTCGGCCAGCACCACGCGGAACCGCTCCACCTGGTCGGGTGCGTACTCCGCGATCGTGGCCGGCAGCTCGCCGGCCAGCAGCGGGTCGACCTCCACGGCCGTGACCTCGGCGCCCGTCTCCAACAGCGCCAGGGTCAGCGATCCGAGGCCGGGGCCGACCTCGAGCACCACCTCGCCGGCCTCGACGCCGGACTCGCGCACGATGCGGCGCACCGTGTTGGGGTCGATGACGAAGTTCTGCCCGCGCTGCTTGGTGGGTCGCAGATCGAGGCGGGCCGCCAGCGCCCGCACCTCGGCCGGGCCGAGCAGTCGCGGCGCAGCGGTGTCGGGCATGAGGTCAGCCTAGTCACGGTGCCGGTGAGGGCCCGCGGCGCACGGGGACGACGGAGAGGCCGGTCTCAGCGCGGCAGGCCGAGCTTGGCGGCGCAGCCGGGCCAGGCGCCGTAGCCGCCGGCCGCGTCGCGCACCTTGGTGGCGATCGCGATCTGCTGGGCGCGCGAGGCCTGGTGCGGATAGCCGCTGCCGCCGTTGGCGCGCCAGGTGCCGAGGTTGAACTGCAGGCCGCCGTAGTAGCCGTTGCCGGTGTTGATGGCCCAGTTGCCGCCGGCCTCGCACTGCGCGAGGCGGTCCCACACGCTGGAGCCGCCCTCGAAGTTCGGAGCCGTCTCGCGGGTGCCGACGCGCACGACCTCGGCCACCGGACGACGGGTGACGCGCTGGGCGATCACGGTGCGACCGATGCGCTCGCCGTTGCGCAGCACGATGCGGTAGCGCACGTCGCGGCGGCCGTCGACGCCCTCGGTGACCACCTCGCGCTGACCGGCGTCCATGGCGTCGTCGCGGACCTCGCGCACGGGGGCGTCGATCACCTCGCCGCTCACCCGCCGCTCGCGCACGTCGATGTCGGTGAGCACGAGCCGGTCGCCGTCCGCCACCGGGGTGTCGAGCCCGGGACGCACCTTGTCGAGGTCGTCGACGACGACGCCGATGCCGGCGAGCGCCTCGCGCACGGTCAGCGCGGGCACCTCGCGGACGACGGGCTTCGCGCCCGCGATGGCGAAGCTGATCCGCTTCGGGGTGACGACCTCGATGGACGTGCCGCGCCGGTCGATGCGGGCCCCGCGGCTGGTCGAGAGCCGGGCGTCGGCGTAGACGGCGCCGATCTGGGCGAGCGCACCCTGGACGCTGGTGGCGGTGACCCAGTGGGTGCTGGGGCGACCGTCGACGGTGAGCGCGACCGGGCGCGCGAAGCGCACGGCGATCTTGTCGCCCGACGTGAGCTCGTGGTCGGGCTGCGGCGAGACGACGTCGCGATCGCCGACCTCGATGCCCTCCTCGGCCAGCACGTCGGCGACCGTGGCGCCGTGGGTGCTGACGACGCGCTCCTTGCCGTCGACCGACAGGCGCACCTCCGTGGCGAGGGCCGAGTAGCCCCACGTCGACACAGCCACCGCGAGCAGCACGCCGACGGTGGTGACCACCAGGGCGGCGCGGCTGCGGGTCAGCCGGGAGAGGTGTGCGCGCAGGCGCCGGTCGGTGGTGGGGTGCGCAGAGGCCACGGTGCTCCGATGGTCGTGCTGCCCGGGCCTCGGAGTCCGGCCCGCGCCCCACCGTGGCGCACCCTCGCGAGGGCGCGCACCGCGGCGGGTTCCGGCGCAGGCCGGGGGCGGACGTCGCATCCGATCCCGGCGGTCAGGCCTCCACGAGAACAACCGAGGGGGCGTCTTGGCAAACCGCGGGGACCTTCATCCCGGGTCGTCCCGGCCGATCGGCGGCTCGCTCCCGCCTGCGCGGCGGATCCGACGTGAGCCGACTCACCTCACCCCGGTGAGGCCTCACCACGCGCCGCCGAAGGCCTCCTCCGTGGTCGCCTCGAGGGCCGCGCAGAGCTCCGCGAGGTCCTCGCCGCGCTCGGCGGCCATGGTGCGCACGGTGAGCGGCACGAGGTAGGAGGCGTTGGTGCGGCCGCGGTGCGGGGTGGGCGTCAGGTAGGGCGCGTCGGTCTCGACGAGGATGCGATCGCGCGGCGCCAGCCGCAGCGCGTCGCGCACCGGCTGCGCGTTCTTGAAGGTGACCGTGCCGGCGAAGGAGAGGTAGGCCCCGCGGTCGAGGCAGGCGCGGGCGAAGTCGGCGTCGCCGCTGAAGCAGTGCATGACCCAGCGCTCGGGGGCGCCCTCGGAGTCCAGCACCTCGAGCACCTCGTCGTGGGTGTCGCGGTCGTGGATGACGAGGGTCTTGTCGAGCCGCTTGGCCAGGTCGACGTGGCGGCGGAAGGACTCCACCTGCACCGCCCGCCCCTCCTCACCGGTGCGGAAGGCGTCGAGGCCGGTCTCGCCCACCGCCCGCACCTTGGGGTGCGCGCCGGCGAGGCGCTCGATCTCCGCCCAGGCCGCCTCGAGGGCCGCGCGACCGCCCTCCTCGACGATGCGCGGCGCCTCGTTGGGGTGCAGCGCCACGCCGGCGATCAGCTCGGGGCGCTCGGCGGCGGCGTCCACGGCCCAGCGGGCACCGCGCAGGTCGCACCCGATCTGGACGATGCGGGTGACGCCCACGGCGGCTGCGGCGGCGATCGCCTCACCGGCGTCCCACGCGGCCTCGCCCCGTCCGATGTCGAGGTGGCAGTGGTTGTCGATCACCGGGTGCGGCAGCGGCTCGGGGGCCGGGGGCCGCTCGTGCTCACCCATCGACGTGCACCACCTGGTAGACCTCCCGCTTCGGCAGTCCGGCGCGTCGGGCGACCTCGACGATCGCCTCCTTGGTGCGCATCCCCTCGCCCACGAGCGCCTCGACGGCCGCGCGGAGGCTGGTGGGGTCGGTGTCGGCGGCCACCGGCTCGGCGCCGGCGACCACCAGGGTCACCTCGCCGCGCACGCCGTCGGCCGCCCACGCGGCGAGCTCGGCGAGCCCTCCGCGCCGCACCTCCTCGTAGGTCTTCGTGAGCTCGCGGCACACGACGCCCGCGCGGTCGGCACCGAACGCCTCGGCCAGGGCCTCGAGCGCGGCCGCCGTGCGGTGGGGCGCCTCGAAGAAGACCATCGTGCGCGGCTCGTCGGCGAGCTCGGCGAGGCGGCGCGCCCGCTCCCCGGCCTTGCGGGGCAGGAAGCCCTCGAAGCAGAAGCGGTCGACCGGCAGGCCCGAGAGGGCCAGGGCCGTGAGCACCGCGCTCGGTCCGGGCACGGCGGTGACCCGCACGCCCGCCGCCACCGCCGCGGCCACCAGGCGGTAGCCGGGGTCCGAGACGCTCGGCATCCCCGCGTCGGTCACGAGGACGACGCGCTCCCCCGCCTGCAGCGCCTCCACGAGCGCGGGGGTGCGGGCGGCCTCGTTGCCCTCGAAGTACGACACGACCCGACCCGAGAGCGTGATGTCGAGGTCGCCGACCAGCCGGCGCAGGCGCCGGGTGTCCTCGGCCGCCACCACGTCGGCGGCGGCGAGCTCGGCCGCGAGCCGGGGCGGGGCGTCGTCCACCTGGCCGATGGGGGTGCCGGCGAGCACGAGGACGCCGGACGCCTCGCCGCGCTCGGGGGTCGGGGGCAGGTCCGGGCTCACCGCGCCATCATCCCAGCGCGCCGGGCGGCGGGGGCGGCGACGTAGGCCGACGTAGGCTCTGCACTCGTGACGGCCACCCAGGAGCGCGATCTCGAGCGCGCCCGCACCGAGGGCCCCGGCGGCCTGGTCGGCCTGTCGAGCACCGCCGACGGTCGCCCCGTGCCGAGCGCCATCGCCCGCGCCCGCGGCGTCCTGCACGGCCTCGGACGACGCGAGCGCCTGGTGGGCTGGCTCGGACCGATCGCGGTGGCCCTGCTCGCCTTCGCCCTGCGCATCTGGCACCTGGGCACGCCTCGACGCTTCGCCTTCGACGAGACGTACTACGCCAAGGACGCCTGGTCCCTGCTCAACAACGGCTACATCCAGACCTACCTCAACGACGCCGACGGCAACCCGAAGACCGACATCAACGCCGACATCCTGGCGGGGCACACGCAGAACATCTGGACGGGCGACCCGTCCCTGGCGGTGCACCCCGACGTGGGCAAGTGGCTGATCGCGCTCGGCGAGAAGGCCTTCGGCATGGACCCGTTCGGCTGGCGGATCTCGGCTGCGGTGGCCGGGGCCCTCATGGTGCTGGTGCTGTGCCGGCTGGCGCGCCGCCTCACCGGTTCGACGATGTTGGGCTGCGTCGCCGGCGTGCTCCTGACCTTCGACGGCATGCACTTCGTGCTCTCGCGCCTGGCGCTGCTCGACATCTTCCTCGCGCTCTTCCTGCTCTGCGGGGTCTCGTGCGTCGTGGCCGACCGCGACTGGCTGCGCCGGCGGCTCGCGCAGCGGGCGGAGTTCTCACCGAGCGGTGACGGTCGGCTGCAGGGCTGGGGCCCCCGCATCCTGTTCCGCCCGTGGCTGCTCGCCGGCGGCGTGGCCTTCGGTCTGGCCCTGGGCACCAAGTGGACCGCGGCCTACCCCATGGCGGCGTTCGGCCTCCTGTGCTGGCTGTGGTCGGCCAACGCACGTCGCTCGCTGGGCGTGCGCTGGGCGGTGCTCAAGGGTGTCGTGGCCGACGGCCTGCCCGCCTTCGTGCACCTCGTCGTGGTGGCCGCGATGGTCTACATCGCCTCGTGGGGCGGCTGGCTGGCCCACGCCCACGAGTACGAGGAGAAGCTGAGCTCCACGCAGTACCGGCAGTTCACCGGCACCGGGAAGTGCCAGGGCGACGACTTCGTGGCGACGAATCCCGACACGACCAGGAAGTGGCCCACCGCCACCGAGCCCGACGCGCAGGGCCTGGGCGAGGCCTGGCAGTCGCTGCGATCGCTCTGGTACTACCACCAGGACGTCTACACCTTCCACACGCACTTCCTGAACTGCGACACCCACTTCTACGGCTCCAAGCCGGCGGGCTGGCTCCTCGTGAACCGTCCCGTGGGCATCGCGGTCACCAACGACATCCCCCCGAGCACCCCGGGCTGCAAGGCGGCCGCCGACAGCGACTGCATCCGCCAGGTGCTGCTGATCCCCACCCCGGTGCTGTGGTGGGGCGGCGTGGTGGCCCTGCTGTTCGCGGTGGTGATGTGGATCGGCAGGCGCGACTGGCGCTACGGCCTCGCGGTGGTGGGGGTGGCCTCCACCTGGTTGCCGTGGCTGCAGTACGACGACCGGCCGATCTTCCTCTTCTACGCCATCGCGATCCTGCCGTTCACGATCCTCGCGATCACCCTGGCTCTCGGGCACCTGCTGGGCCCGTCACGATCACCCTCGCCGCGCCGCACCCTCGGCGTGGTGCTGGGCGGGGCCTTCGTGATCCTGACGATCGTGAACTTCGCGTGGTTCTACCCGATCCTCACCAACCAGCTGATCACCCACCGCGAGTGGCTCGACCGGATCTGGTTCTCCCACTGGATCTAGCGGCTCGTGCCGGCTCTAGTGGTCGCGCAGCGCCTCGATGAGCTCGGCCTTGCGCATCGAGGAGCGTCCCTCGATCCCGATCTCGGCGGCGCGCCGGCGCAGGTGCTCGACCGTCCAGTCGTCGTAGGAACCGGCCTCACCGCCTCGACGCGACACGGCCGAGGACCCGTCGCGGGCCGAGGCGTTCGCGATGCGGGCCGCCTTCTCCTTGCTGGCCCCCTCCTCGCGCAGCGCCTCGTACTTCTCGGGATCCTTGACGCTGGGGCCGGGGCCCTTGCTGCCGCTGGGCATCGTCGCTCCTCCGCTCGACCGGGTGAGGGCCGCGGGTCGCGACCACGCCCGGCCGGTACCCCGCGTCGCGGTCGGCACCCGTCTCGCACCGAGGCGGATGGGTAGTGAGGGAGCGTCGCCCGATGGCGCCCTCCGGGGCACCGCCGGCTTCCCTGGCCGGCCCACGATCCGCCCCGGGAGTCAGTCGGAGCGACGTGCGGTGAGGTCGTCGAGCAGTGCGTCCAACAACCGGCGCAGACCCGGGTGGCTCACGTGTCCGTCACGGGCCACCTGGATCAGCCGCTCGGCGACCTCCCGCACCTTGACGTTGCGGTTGCGCGACCACCAGCGCAGCATCGCGAAGGCGGCGTCGGGCTCGAGCCCGTAGGCGAGCATCAAGATGCCCTTGGCCTGCTCGATGGTGTCGCGCGCCGCGGCCGACGCGGCCACGGCGGCATCGGCGGCCGCGGCGCTCTCGTGCTCGAGCTCCGGGGTGAGGTCGAGGTAGTAGCCCGCCAGACGGTCCGCCGGACCGCCCACGCGGGCCACGTCGTCGTACTCGCCCTCCCCCACGAGGACGACGCGGCGCACCCGCTCGCCCACGACGGCGCGGAAGTAGAGCGTGAACGGCGTGCCCTCGCTGCGCGCGTGCTCGAGGCCGTCGGCCACCAGCTCGCGGTCGTGCTCGTGGGCGGCGCTCAGCAGCAGCTCGGTGCTCGGGCGGACCGCCCCGGGGCGGTGGCCGAGCAGCGCGTGGACGTCGTCGTCCCACTCCCAGCGGTCGTCGGTGACGTGATGGACGAAACGGCCGGCCTCGCGAGCGGCCCGGCCCGGCAGCGGGGCGATCGGGACGTCGCCCGCGGTCGGCTCCTGCTCCTTCACGCTCGTCCCGCCTCCCGTGCTCGTCGAGCCCCCCGGAAGGCCCCGGACCGGACGTGCCGGCCGTGTGGTGTTCGTGGTCGTGTATGCCGGCGCCGCCCCCGGGGTATCGGGCGCTCCTCGACAAGGAGGTCACCGATGGATCCCGCGCGCACCTGCGACGCCCACTATTGCGAACCGTGCGACACGCCGACAACCGGGGGTGGTGCGCGACGGCGCGTCGCCGTGATGTCGGACTCAACCGGACCCCGCGAGGGCGAGCGGACCCGCGAGTCCGTGCGGGCCTCGGTGGCCGCGGTCCTGGCTCCGGTGCGGCTGACGGCGGCGCGGATCGTCGTCCGCGGGGTGCGGACCACCGCCCGACCCGCCGGTGACCGGGGCCCCGTCCCGATCGGGGATGGCCCGGCCTGACCATCGATTTTCAGGACCTTCCCGGCCGTAACAAGACCCCGATCGGTCACGTTGAGGTGGATGTCGGAGCAACCGACTGCCACACTTGAACGGCGCCTCGCGGAGGCGGCGAGAACGACGAGGAGATCCGAGATGGAGCAGATCGCGGTGGAGCTCAGCCCCTTCACCCGGCGCAGCCGATCGGTCGCCGTCAGCCACGTCGCCCAGGGTCTCGAGCGCGGCCTGGAGCCCGGCGAGCACGTCGTCGTCCACGACCCGGCCGGCGAGGAGTACATCAGCGCCGTCGTCGCCGACATCCACTTCGAGCTCGACGACACCGTCTACCGCCTCGAGCTCGGCGCCCGGATCACCCGCGAGGAGGCCATCGAGTGGACGGCGCCTCCCGTCGAGGGCGACCGCCTCACCACGCGCGACCTCATCGACCTGCTGGCCGAGCTGCGCCGCAGCGAGCGCGAGGTCGCCTCGGCCCTCGCCGAGCTCAAGGTCCACTGACCGATCGGCTCGCAGGTCCCAGCACAACGGTCCGCCCGGCGGTAGTCCGTCCGGGCCATCGACCCCGGGTCCAACGGCCAGACTCCGGGGATGCTCTGCCAAAACGGTCCCGGTGGGCCCAGAATCATCCCGTGGCCGAATCCCAGAACACCATCCGCGTCTACCTCGTCGACGACCACGAGGTCGTGCGCCGCGGCGTCGCCGCCCTGCTCGAGACCGACCCGACCCTCGAGGTCGTCGGACAGTCGGGCAGCGCCAGTGTCGCGCTGCGCGAGATCCTCGAGCTCCGCCCCGACGTGGCGATCCTCGACGCCCACCTCGCCGACGGCACGGGTGTCGACATCTGCCGCGAGATGCGTTCGGTCGACCCGAACATCAAGGGCCTGATCCTCACCAGCTACGACGACCCCGACGCGATCTCCTCGGCGATCCTCGCGGGTGCCTCGGGCTACGTGCTCAAGCGCATCGAGGGCAACTCGCTGCTCAGCGGCATCAAGCTCGTCGCCGGCGGCCACAGCCTCATCGACCCCACCGTCGCGAGCCGCGTGGTGGAGCAGATGGAGATGCAGCGCAAGTCGCTCGACGTCGTGTGCGAGCTGACCCCGCAGCAGCGCAAGATCTTCTTCCTCATCGCCGAGGGCATGACCAACCGTCAGATCGCCGAGAAGCTCTTCCTCGCCGAGAAGACCGTGAAGAACCACGTCACCGGCCTGCTCGCCCGCCTGGGCCTGCAGCACCGCACCCAGGCCGCCCTGCTCGCGGTGCGCCTGCGCGGCACGGAGGCCACCACCCCGGCGCCGACCGCGTCCGCATCGACCCCCGGCTCGGGCACGGGCACGCCGGGCATCGGCGAGCGCCGCGCCGGCTGAGGTCGGCCACGACCCTCGCCCCCCGGGGTGACCGGGAAGCACCACCACGAAACACCGGAGAGCCACACACACGAGAGGCCCCCCCCGCTGGCGCCGGCCACGCGGGGGGGGGGGGTCGGGGGCGGGGCGGGGCG
>NZ_CAXRAZ010000033.1:0-167608 GCF_964229035.1 Nocardioides sp.
CGCACCCCTGACCCGCCGCGACCACCGCGCCAAGACCCACCTCGGCTACCGCTGCACCCAACTCGCCCCCGGCATCTACGCCTGGATCACCCCCCACGGCCTCGGACGCCTCGTCACCCCCCGCGGCACCCACCGCTTCCGACCCCTCTACGACCGCCACGGCCACGGCCACCTCATCGGCGCCCATCTCCGCCTCAGCGACTTCCACCCCGGCTAGCGGCGGCTCGCAGACAGCACGTCAGGAGGCGCCGCTCGGCAGCACCTTCTCCTCGGTCTCGCCCAACCGCGGACGACCCCGGTTGCAGTAGACCTCGATCTCGATCGAGCGGCGCCCGGAGACGAACACGGCGTCCACGTCGTCGTCCGGGCCCTGCTCGAAGCTGACGGTCCGCCAGCCCGGCGCGGGGCGCGGGGCGGTGGCCGTGGCGGCGAATCCGCGGCAGGTCACGGGGAAGGCGCCGAAGCGGCCCGCGATCTCCTCGCTCACCGCCGCTGCCTGCGGGTCGGGCTCCACCCGGTCGATCTCGGCGCGTCCCACGAGGTCGCTGCTGCCGATCACCCCGCGCTCGCGCAGGCTCCCGCCCACCAGGGTCGTGGCGGTCACGCCCACCGCGACGGCGAGAGCGGCGGCCAGCACCCACGCGCCGGCGTAGCGGGCGGGGCGCGGGATCCGCGCACGGGGGACGGTCCGGGGCACCCGGTCATCCTGCACCCCCGCCGGTAGGTTGCGGGCGTGGCCCAGCTGCTCATCGTCGAAGACGACGCACGCATCCGCCCGCTGGTGGTGCGCGCGCTCACCGAGCGTGGCCACGCGGTGCGCTCGGAGGCCACCGGCATGGCCGGGTTGAACGCCGCCGTCGAGCTGCGCCCCGACCTCCTGGTGCTCGATCTCGGCCTGCCCGACGTCGACGGCACGCAGGTGCTCTCGATGCTGCGTGCGGTGAGCGACGTGCCGGTGATCGTGGCCACCGCGCGCGACGACGACCCCACGCTCGTGCGGTGCCTCGAGGGCGGGGCCGACGACTACGTCGTGAAGCCGTACACCGTCGACCAGCTGGCGGCTCGCATCACCGCCGTGCTGCGCCGGGTCGGTCGCGCCGGCGGTGCGGCCTCGCGCGAGATCGTGGTCGGGCGGCTGCGCATCGACGTGCCGGCGCGCCAGGCCCGGCTCGACGACGAGCAGCTCGACCTGAGCCCCAAGGAGTTCGACCTGCTGCGCCACCTCGCCGAGCGGGCCGGCGACGTCGTCACCAAGCGCGAGCTGCTCACCGAGGTGTGGCAGCAGGCGTGGGGCGGCTCGGAGAAGACCGTCGACGTCCACCTGTCGTGGTTGCGCCGCAAGCTCGGCGAGACCGCCGCGGATCCGCAGTACCTGCACTCGGTGCGCGGCGTCGGGGTCCGGCTCAGCGCACCCGAGGGCGCCTGAGGTGCGGCGTCGGCTGATGCTCACGGTCGCAGCCGCCGTGAGCATGGTGCTCCTCGCGATGCTCGTGCCGGTGGCGATCTTGATGCGCGACCTCGCCGGCGAGGACCTCCTCGCCCGGGCGGCCCTCGAGGTGCAGGCCACCGAGAGCGTCGTGGCCACCGGCAGCAAGGGCTCGGTCGGCATCTACCTCGAGCGGGTCAACGACGACCGCGGCATCCGCACCACCGTACTCTACCCGGACGGCGATGCGGTCGGCCCCGACCCCGGCGAGGACCGGCGCGTGCTCCAGGCACGGTCGACCGGCCTCGCGCGCGTGGACGACGTGGATGCCGGCACCCAGATCCTCGTGCCGGTGTCGCTGGGCGCCAGCACGGCGTCGTCCGCGGAGACGCCGGTGGTGCGTGTGCTCGTGACCGGCCCCGGGCTCGACCGGCGGCTGCTGGCCGGCTGGACGGTGCTGCTCGTGCTCGGACTGGCCCTGCTGGCAGGCGCCCTCGTGCTGGCCGACCGCCTGGGCCGGTCGTTCACGACACCGCTGGGCCGCTTGGCCGACTACGCGGGCCGCCTCGGGTCCCCCGACGAGGGCGACCGCCCCCGGCTGCCGGCCCCAGTGGAGCCCGACGGGCCGCCCGAGGTGCGCGAGCTCGCCCTCACCCTCAACCGCCTGGTCGAGCGCATCGGCACCCTCCTCGAGCGCGAGCGCGCCACCAACGCCGACGTCGCCCACCGTCTGCGCACCCCGATGACGGCACTGCGCCTGCGTCTCGAGACGGCGGGCGCAGCACCCGGCGACGAGGAGCGGGCCCGGCTCGCCGAGGACCTTGACCAGCTGCAGCAGGTGGTCGACCGTATCGTCGCCGAGGCCCGGCGCTCCGAGCGCGAGGGCATCGTGGCAGTGGCCGACGCCCGCGCCGTCGTCGCCGAGCGCGTCGCCTTCTGGTCCTCGCTCGCAGACGACGAGGGCCGCACCCTCACCTTCGACGACCGCCTGCCGGGAGCCGGGGCAGTGCTCGTGCGCGCGAGCGCCGACGACCTCGCTGCCGCGCTCGACGTGCTGCTCGACAACGTCTTCTCCCACACCCCGACCGGCGTCGAGGCGCGCGTCGTCCTCGAGGGGGCTCCGGACGACGGTGGGGCGCGCGGCGGTGTCGCGATCAGCGTCGAGGACGCCGGCCCGGGGCTGCCCGACGGGGTGGATGTGCGCGCCCGCGGACGCTCCGGCGCGGGGTCGACGGGTCTGGGCCTGGCGATCGCCGAACGCACCGCCGCCGAGGCGGGCGGCGAGCTGGTGCTCGACCGCTCCGACCTCGGCGGGGCGCTGGTGCGGTTGCGCCTGGGCGGCGCCTGAGGATCAGCGGGTGACGAGCCCACCGCGGCACGTGCCGCCACCGACGCGGGTGGCGGAGAAGCGGAAGGTGTCCTTGCCGGCGGTGTTCGGGCGCAGGCGCTCGAGCTCGATCTCGCCCTCGCGGTCGGCGCGGCGGGTCACGGAGGTGACGACCTTGCCCTCGTGGGCCAGTCGGATCCGCCAGGTCGAACCGGCCGGGAGTCGGTCGAGGTCGACGGTGACCTCGAACGCCCGGCCCTCGCGGTCGGCGGAGAGCTCCCAGGTGCCGGTGCTGCAGGCGCCGCGGCGCTCGACGTCGGCGGAGGCCGGTCCGGCCGAGGTGACGACGGCAGCGGCGGCGGTGGTGGCGATCAGGGTGCCGGTGGCGGCGAGGGCGGCGGTGCGGCGGAGCGTGGGCATGTCGATGTCCTGTTCGTGGATGCGGGTGGGTGGGACGGGGCTGCGCGGTGCGGCGCGGTGCGGCGCGGTCAGCGGGTGAGGGTGGCCGTGCAGGTGCGACCGTCGGCGCTGGTGGCGACGGCCTCGAAGGTGCTCTCATCGCTCTGGCGGGCGATGGCGTCGAGGTCGATCTCGGCGTCGGCGTCGGTGCGCCGCTCGCCCTCGACCAGCACGGCACCGTCCTGGGTGAGTCGGATCTGCCAGGTCTCGTCGGGTGCGGCGGAGGTGAGCTCGTAGGACACCTCGAGCGCGCCGTCGTCCTCCTCGGCCGAGAGCTCGTAGGTGACGGCGGCGCAGGTGCCGCGCTCGATCCGGTCGCCGCGACCGTCGTCGGCCAGCGCCCAGGCGCCGACTCCCCCGACGCCCACCAGGGCGACGCCTCCGGCCACGGCGAGTGCGATCGTGCGGTTCATGGTGCTCTCCTCATCTCGGGTCCGACCGCCGGCGGGCGGTGGTGCTTCATCGATGAGGAGAGACTCGTCGCTGCGCGGCTAACGTCGCTCCAGCGCAGGGCTAAGGGGCGGCTAAGGTTCGCCGCCGGATGGTGATGACGCCTGCTGACGCCCTTCAGAGCTGGGCGGAGAGCACCAGGTGGGCGAGCACGATGCGCAGGACGAACAGCAGCGCGCCCACCGAGGCCACCGCGACGAGGACGATGCCGAGCGCCTGGAGCAGCACCCCGACCGACACCGTGGGGTGCGCAGCCGATGCGGGGCGGATCGGGTGAGCCATCCGGCTTCTCCTTCGGGAGCGGGAGCAGGAGCGGCAGCGGCCACGTGCTGTGACCCGCGCCACATCGCACGCTAGTCGTGCGAGGCCATCGGCGCGAGCATCCCGCTCGATTCTTTACCCGCCCCGCGGCACCCGTTCGAGCTCGGCCAACCAGGCCGCCGCGCTGGCGTCGGAGGGCATCCGCCAGTCGCCGCGCGGCGACATCGTGCCGCCGGGGCTGACCTTGGGGCCGTTGGGCAGCGCGGAGCGCTTGAACTGGTTGGCGAAGAAGCGGCGGATGAACACCTCGAGCCAGCGGCGCACCGTGGCCAGGTCGTAGGCGTGGCGGCGTTCGGCCGGGAAGCCCGGCGGCCACTCCCCCGCCTCCGCCTCGCGCCAGGCGTGCCAGGCGAGGAAGGCGATCTTGCTCGGCCGGTAGCCGCGCCGCAGCACGTGGTAGAGCGTGAAGTCCTGCAGGGCGTAGGGGCCGACGGAGTCCTCCGTGGCCTGCGGCTTCTCGCCCTCGCGGGTGGGGATCAGCTCGGGGGTGATCTCCTGGTCGAGGATCGCCTGCAGCACCTCCTCCACCTCGCCCTGGGCCTCGCCCTCCCGGCCGGTGAGCTCACCCGACTCGATCACGTAGCGGATGAGGTGCTGGATGAGGGTCTTCGGCACCCCGGCGTTGACGTTGTAGTGCGACATCTGGTCGCCGACGCCGTAGGTGCACCAGCCCAGCGCCAGCTCGGAGAGGTCACCGGTGCCGAGCACGATGCCGCCGCGGTGGTTCGCCAGGCGGAAGAGGTAGTCGGTGCGCAGGCCGGCCTGCACGTTCTCGAAGGTGATGTCGTAGGTCGGCTCGCCGTCGCTGAACGGGTGGTCGAGGTCGTGCAGCAGCTGCGTGGCGGCGGGGCGGATGTCGATCTCGGCGAAGGTGCAGCCCAGCGCGGTCGAGAGCCGCGTGGCGTACGACTTCGTCGTGTCGCCGGTCGCGAAACCCGGCAGCGTGAAGGCGTGGATGTCGCTGCGCGGGCGCCCGAGCCGGTCCATCGCCTTCGCCGCGACGATGAGGGCGTGGGTGGAGTCCAGCCCGCCCGAGACGCCGATGACGACCTTCGGCTGGCCGATCGCGGCGAGGCGGCGCTCGAGGCCCGAGACCTGGATGTTGTAGGCCTCGTAGCAGTCCTGCGCGAGGCGGGCGGCGTCGTCCGGAACGAAGGGGAAGCGGGCGACCCGGCGCCGCAGGCCGATGTCGCCGGCCGGCGGGTCGACGACGAACTCGATCCGCTCGAACTCCGCGCCGCCGGTGCGGCGGCGGTTGTCGTCGAAGGTGCCCTGGCGCAGGCGCTCCTGACGCAGGCGGTCGAGGTCGACGTCCACGACCGTGCGCCGCGGACCGTCGGGGAATCGCTCGCTCTCACCGAGGAGGGTGCCCATCTCGTAGACCATCGTCTGGCCGTCCCACGACAGGTCGGTGGTCGACTCCCCCTGCCCCGCGGCGGCGTAGACGTAGGCGGCGTCGCACCGCGCACTCGCGCTGCGGGCCAGCAGGTGGCGGTCCTCGGCGCGCGCCACGGTGATCGGGCTGCCCGACAGGTTGGTGAGCACGGTGGCGCCGGCCAGCGCCGCGCGGGCGCTCGGCGGCACCGGCACCCACATGTCCTCGCACACCTCCACGTGGACGACGAGCCCCGGCACGTCGGCGGCCGCGAAGAGCAGGTCGTCGCCGAAGGGCACCTCGTGGCCGGCCACCGTGATCGTGCGCTCGGCCACCTCGTCGCCGCCCGCGGCGAACCAGCGCGCCTCGTAGAACTCCCGGTAGGTGGGCAGGTGCGACTTCGGCGCCACCCCCAGCACGACGCCGCGGTGGATGACCACGCCGCAGTTGTAGACCCGGTGGCGACCGCGCAGGGGCGCGCCGACCACGAGCAGCGGGCGCAGGTCGCGGCTGGCCTCGACGATCGCGGCCAGTGCGTCGTCCACGGCGTCGAGGAGGACGTCCTGGCCGAAGAGGTCGTCGACGGAGTAGCCGGTGAGCCCCAGCTCGGGGAACACCGCGAGCGCGGCGCCGTCGTCGTGGCAGGCGCGGGCCTGCTCGATCGTGCGCTCGGCGTTGGTGGCGGGATCGGCCAGGGCGACGGGCAGGGTCACCGCGGCGACGCGGGCGAACCCGTGGGCGTAGGCCGAGTAGAAGTCCACGCGCCCGAGTCTAGGGAGGAGGCCGGGTGACCCACCGCACACCCGACGTCCTCCCCGGCGCGCGCGGACCGCTACTAGCCTCGAACCCACGAACGTGGACCCGCACCGGCGGGCCGCGAGTCAACGAACGGAGCTCGACGATGAGCAGCACCCCCACCCCCGAGGAGACCGCCCCCTACGGCGGCGCAGCGGCGGTCCCGGCGTCCACCTCGGCCCCGGTGAAGCGCATCCGCACGCATCACCTGCGCGAGATGAAGCAGCGCGGCGAGCGCTTCTCGATGCTCACCAGCTACGACCAGCTGACCGCCCAGATCTTCGACGAGGCGGGCATCGAGGTGCTACTCGTGGGCGACAGCGCGTCGAACAACGTGCTCGGCAACGCCACCTCGCTGCCCATCACGGTCGAGGAGATGCTGCCGCTCACCCGTGCGGTCGCGCGCTCGGTCACGCGCTCGCTCGTGGTCGGCGACCTGCCGTTCGGCTCCTACCAGGCCTCGCCCGAGCAGGGCTACCTCACGGCCGCGCGCTTCATGAAGGAGGGCGGCGCGCACTGCGTGAAGCTCGAGGGCGGCGTGGAGATGGCGCCCCAGATCGAGCGGATGACGCAGGGCGGCATCCCGGTGATGGCCCACATCGGCTTCACCCCGCAGTCCGAGCACGCTCTGGGCGGCTACCGGGTGCAGGGCCGCGGCGACGCCGCCGAGCGGGTGCTGCGCGACGCCCGCGCGGTGCAGGACGCCGGTGCCTTCGCCGTCGTCATGGAGATGGTGCCCGGCGACGTGGCCGCCCAGGTCACCGCCGAGCTCGAGATCCCGACCATCGGGATCGGCGCCGGCGCCGGCTGCGACGGGCAGGTGCTGGTGTGGCAGGACGCCTTCGGCCTGCGCACCGGCCGGCTGCCCCGCTTCGTGAAGCAGTACGCCGACCTGCGCTCGGTGCTGCTCGACGCGGCCCGCGCCTACGACGGCGAGGTCAAGGCGGGCAGCTTCCCCGGCACCGAGCACACCTTCTGACGCCTCGGCGACCGGGACCCTCCGGGCCCTCGCCAGGCGCGGAGGGCAGGCGTACGGTCGAGCCATGAAGCCCCGTCTCGTGGCACTGCTGGCCGTCCTCCTCATCGCGAGCGCTCCGGGCGCACCGGCCGAGGTCGCCTCGGCGGCCGAGCGCCCGTCGTCCTCGCCCACGGCGAAGCTGCCGTCGCTGCGAGCGCCCGCGCTCAAGGTCGACGTGCTGGCGCGCGGGCTCGACCACCCCTGGGAGGTGCAGCAGCTGCCCAGCGGCCAGCTGCTGCTGACCCAGCGCGAGCGCCGCGCACTCACGATCGTCGACACCGCCCGCAAGCGGCGCTACGACCTCAGCTTCCCCAACTCCTCGATCTGGGTGAGCGGCGAGACCGGCCTGCTCGGGCTGGCCATCGATCCCGCCTTCAGCAGCAACCGGCGCATCTACACCTGCTCCGGCTGGCAGGCAGGTGGACGACGCGACGTCCGCGTCGTTGCCTGGACCCTCGACCCCACGCTGCGACGCGCGAGCCTCACCCGGGCGCTCGTCACCGGCCTGCCCGTCAGCACCGGACGCCACGGCGGTTGCCGCCTGCTCATCGCCAAGAGCGGCGCGCTCATGGTCGGCACCGGCGACGCCGCGATCGGCACCAACCCGCGCAACCTCGACTCCCTCGGCGGCAAGGTGCTGCGCGTCGATCGCATGACCGGGCGCCCCCTCAAGGGCAACCCGCACTTCTCCGGCACAGGCAACCGCCGCCTGGTCTTCACCTACGGCCACCGCAACGTGCAGGGCCTGGCCATGCGCCCCGACGGCTCCATCCTGTCGGTCGAGCACGGCTCCGACCGCGACGACGAGGTCAACCTCATCCGCGCGGGGCGCGACTTCGGCTGGAACCCGGTGCCCGGCTACAACGAGAGCGTCCCGATGACCGACCAGCGCCTGCCCGGCCGGCAGTTCGAGGCGGTCTGGCGTTCAGGCTCCCCGACCATCGCGCCTTCGGGGGCCGACATCGTGCGCGGCGCGGCCTGGGGGTCTCTGCGGGGCACGCTCGCGGTCGGCGTCCTCAAGGGCAAGCGGGTCATGTTCTTGACCATCGGATCGACCGGCGGACTGCGTGCGGTCACCGTGCCGGCGGCGCTCACCCGCTACGGCCGCATCCGCGACGTCACCGCCACCTCACGCGGCACGCTGCTCCTCACCACCGACAACGGCGACGGGCGCGACGTCCTGCTGCGGGTGCGTCCCGCCTCCTGATCGACTGCGGCTCAGCGGCGGGCCGCGCGCACCGAGGCGGTGGGCACGGGCACGGTGCAGGCGTCGCTGCCCGGCTCGCCGGCGGGGTCGGGGGCACCCGGGGTGTCGGACGCGCCGTCGGTGCCCGCTGGAGTGGCCGCAGTGGTCGTCGGGCTCGGCGGTGCGTCGGGGTCGAGCGGGGCGTTCGGGTCGATCGGCCCCTCGGGCACCGGGCAGGTGCCGGGATCCGTCGGGTCGGTCGGAGTCGGGTTCGCCGGGTCCACGGGGTCGGTCGGGTCCGTCGGCGTGGGGTCGGCCGGATCCGTGGGGTCGGTCGGATCCGTGGGGCCGGTCGGGTCGGTCTCGGGGCCGTCGGCGGGCGCCGGCGGGTTGGGGCGCACCGGACGCGGCTCGCGCACGGGGGGCGTCGCGACCGCGGCGGCGGGGCGCGGGCCCCGGGCACCGGAGGCGACCAGCACGGGGCGCACGGTCTGGCGCTGCTCGGCGGCGGGCACGTCGACGTAGGTGACGGGCACCGCGACCGGCGCGGCGGCGAGTGCCGCGGCCGACTGGGTGCGGTAGCGACCGGTCACCGCGAGCACCGCGTCGGCGTAGCCCGTGCCGGCGCGCAGGCGCCCGAGCGAGGTGCGCAGGGCCAGCGGCTGGGAGAGGTCGGCGCCACCGTTGCACAGCAGCACGGCGGTGGCGAGCGCGGCATCGTCGAGGTCCTGCGGGTTGCGCACGCCGTCGTCGTCGGCGTCGACGGCGACCGTCGTCCAGGTGGAGGGCAGCAGGCCGAACGGGCCGACCGGCGCATCGAAGCGCTCGTCGCCGTCGAGGGCACCCGCGTCGGTGTCGTCGACCAGCCCGCGACCGCCCTGGCCGTCGAGGGGCAGGCCCACGATCGCGGGGCTCACGGTGCCGTCGGCGGCCACGGTGTGCACGGGGCCGCCGGGCAGCCCGCGGCCGTGGTCGGAGTCGACCGCCGCGACGGCGGCGAGCACGACCCAGTCGAGCCGGCAGCCGGACGACGCACCGTTGATCACCGTCGCCGCGCGCTGGTAGGCGCTGAGCGCTGCGGCGGGGACGCCGTCCAGGGCGCCCGCACTGCGCAGAGCGGCAGCGGCGACCACGGGCGAGGTGAGCAGCGCACCCTGCGTGGCGGGCGCGACCGAGGCCGGCGCGGGGGCCGGGGCCGCCTCGGTGGCGGGTGCGGCATCCGACGGCGTGACCGGTCCGGCCACGGACCGCAGCCCGGCGTGGCGACCCATCGTCGTCATCACCGCCGCGATCACCAGGACCAGCACCAGGACCCCGACCGCCACAGCCCACTGGGCGTTCCACCGGTCCCCGGGAAGCGTGCCGTTCGGACCGGACGGGCGCGCGTCGCGCATCTGCATCGTTGATCCCACCAGAGAAGAGGTCGTGGCGCGGTCCCTCGCGCCGTCGGCTGCCGGTCGCCTCCCCCGTCCCTGGGGCAAGCGCACGGCAGGCCCGGTCGGGAGCGACCGGGCCTGCCCCTAGTCTGGGGCCCGCGCAGGGCGGCGCACGGCGATTGGACGTCGAATATGTCGATCGTTCAGCCAACCGTCACCTTGCACCCGCCGACCGTTCCGCCGATCGCCCGCCGACATCCGCCAGAGAGGACGCCGCTGTGGCCGAGCTCACCTTCCGCACCGGCACGATGGACGCCGGGAAGTCGACGCTGGCGCTGCAGACCAACCACAACCACGCGGCCCGCGGTCGCGCCGGCCGACTGTTCACCTCCCACGACCGGGCCGGCGAGGCGATCGTCTCCTCCCGCCTGGGCCTGCGCGCCGACGCCCTCGAGGTCAGTCCCGACTTCGACTTCTGGCGCTTCACCGTCGACGCCCTCACCCAGGGCGCGCGCATCGACTACCTCATCTGCGACGAGGCGCAGTTCTACACCCCCGAGCAGATCGACCAGCTGGCCAAGGTGGTCGACGAGCTGCAGATCGACGTCTTCTGCTTCGGCATCCTCACCGACTTCCGCACCCGTCTCTTCCCCGGCTCGGCGCGTCTGGTCGAGCTCGCCGACCGCACCGAGGTGCTGCAGGTCGAGGCGCTGTGCTGGTGCGGCAAGCGGGCCACCCACAACGCCCGCACCGAGAACGGCGTCATGGTCACCGAGGGCGAGGTCATCGTCGTCGGCGACGTGGACGACGCCGACGCCCCCGCCCCGGCGGCGGTGGACGACGAGGTCGAGGTCGCCTACGAGGTGCTCTGCCGCCAGCACCACCGGCGCGGGCTCACGGCCGCGCGGGCGCGTGCGGTGAGCCTCTCGCCGGATCCCCTGCCGTTCGCCTGAGCGCGATCCGCGCTCAGTCGGCGAGCAGGGGGATGAGCATCTCGTCGGGCGTGAGCGAGCCGTGCATGCCGATCAGCCGCGCCTCGTAGGGGAAGGTCTCGCTGTCGAGCACCGCCGTCGTGCCGCGTGCGGCCACCACCACGTCGCCGATGCGCGGGAGCACGTCCGGCGCCACCTGGCCGAACCAGCCGCGCAGCACGGCCTCGGAGCGGGTCAGCACCTCCGCGGCCTCGCCGAGGGTCTCGCGCCACGTGGCGACCACGTCGTCCACGGCACCGCCGCGGCAGTAGAGGTGGCGGAAGCGCGCCTCACCGCCGAGCAGGGCGACGCCCGAGCGCAGCTCGGGTACCGCGGCGACGTCCACGCGGGTGTCGGCGGGGACGTCGACCATGCCGTGGTCGGCGATCACCAGCAGCCGCCGGTCGGCCGGCAGCGCCTCGCGCAGCTGCTCGGCCTCGTGGTCGATCATGGCGAGCTGCTGCAGCCAGGGGCTGGAGGCGACGCCCCAGCGGTGGCCGGTCCAGTCGAGGTCGCCGTCGTAGACGTAGGTCAGCGTCGCCTCGCGCCGGCTCGCCCGCGACGTGGCCACCACGGCGGCGATGCGCTCCCCCACCCGGTCCACGCCCACGTAGTCGGCGCCGCGGTGGGCGGCCACGGTGAGGCCGCTGCCATCGAACTCGCGCTTGTTGACCACCGAGACGCGCACACCGTCGGCCTGCAGCGACGAGAACGTCGTGGTGTGGGGCTGCCACTGCAACGGGTCGACGTCCTGGTCCCAGGCGAGGGCGTTGAGCAGCTGGTCGGTGCCCGGAACTCGCGTGGTGTAGCCGAGGAGCCCGTGTGCGCCGGGGGTCAGGCCGGTGCCGAGCGAGGTGAGCGAGGTCGAGGTGGTCGAGGGCACCCCCGCCGTGCCGGGCGCCGAGTCGGCCAGCAGCGAGGAGAGGTAGGGGGCCGTGTCGGCGTGGCGGGCGAGCAGGTTGGCCCCGAGGCCGTCGATGAGGAACACCACGTAGGACGACGCCGCCGCCAGCTCGAGGTCGGACGGCGCGGCGCCTAGCGGAGTGCCCAGCGCGGCCGCCACGGCCGGGACGACATCGCCGAGCGAACGGACGCCGTAGGCCGGCTCCTGGAAGCCGGTCTCGACCCCGGTCGGTTGCTGCACGCGGCTCAGCCGCGCGTGAGGGCCGAGAGCGAGGCGGCGAACGACAGCAGACCGGCGACCGCGTCGGCGCCGTCGGCGGCCGCCGAGACCCGCAGCGAGAAGTCGTCGGAGCTCGACGTGCCGGTGTAGCCGTGGTCGGCCTCGCACTGGGGGTCGTCGCAGCCGGCGGGCTCCAGGTCGAGGCGGCTCACCGCACCCCACCCGATCGTGAGCACGGCCTCGGCCGGCGGGCGCGGGCCCTGCGTGGGGTTGGTGACCATGCGCGTGACGACGACGTTCGCCACCGCGCCCAGGCTCACGGCCTCGGTGGAGGTGGAGGTGTACGGCTCGGGCAGCAGGTCGTCGCCCGCGTGCTCGTCGGTGTGCGCGAGCACAAGCCGCGTCGGCGTGAGGAGGACGACGGTCTGGTGGCGTCGCACCTCGTCGCGCTCGAAGGTCGGCTCGTGGTGCACGTAGAACGAGACGACCGACTCGCCGCCCAGCGCGTCGCGCACGGCGTCGGCGACGACCTCGGGGTAGTAGCCGGTGCGGTCGATGGCGGCACGCAGGTCGGCGCTGCGATCGCGGTGCTCGCCGGGGTGGACACGTGCGTGCGACATGCGTGCATCCTCGCACGCACGCCGCCGCGGTGGCGTCGGTGGGCTGCTGGTGAGCGGCTGCCCGGCCGCTGGTCGGCTGCTACTCGGGGATGGTGGTGACGAGGTCGGTCATGCGGCGCACGAACGAGTCGGGGCGCGGGTCCCTGACCGGCGCCACCCGGGCGCCGGCGGTGAGCACCCGGGCGCCGTCCACGCCGGCGAGCACCAGTGACAGCTCGAGCGAGCTCAGCTGGGGCAGGTCGTTCTGCAGCGCGGCGACGCGGGCGATGAGGTCCTCCACGGCCGCGACGTCGACCGGGTCGGCGCCCCGGTAGCCGAACAGCAGCGGCGAGCTCTTCACCTCGCGCACCATGGCGCTCACCTCGTGGCGCCCCAGGGGCGGAATGCGGTAGGACCAGTCGCCCAGCAGCTCGATGACGGGTCCGGAGATGCCGAACGAGACGACCGGGCCGAATAGGGGGTCCTCGAAGGTGCGCACCGCGATCGGCACGCCCGTCGGGGCGTTGCGCTGCACGACGAAGCGGCCCACCGCGGGGTCGACGAGCCGGCTGAGGCTCTCCCACGACTCCTGCATGTCGTGGGCGTCGCTGATGTTGCGCCACACGTGCACCTGGTCGGGGCGCTCGCGCACGGCCGCCAGCGTCGACTTGAGGACGACGTCCCAGCCGAGCCGCTCGCCCGCGGCGATCGCCTCATCAACCGTGTGGGCGGTCAGGGTGGGCCACAGCTCGATGCCGTAGGCGGCCAGCAGCTCGCTCAGCGTGTCCTGGTCGAGCTCGACCTCGCGGTCGGACTCGGCGATCTCGGGGCTCTCGAGCACGCGCTCCACCAGCACCCGGGCCGCACGGTCGTCGATCGCCTCGGGCTCGGCCGGCGGGCCGTCGGGCACCCTCAGCCACACCGCGTACTCCACCACCCGCGCCAGGGCCCGCACGGCCGCCTCGACGGCCGGGTAGGAGGGCACGGAGCCGCGACCCGCGGAGGAGCCGGCGACGTCGGGGACGCGCAGCAGCTCGGGGATGCCCTCGGCGCCGAGGAAGCTGGAGACGAGCGGCTTGTCGGACTGCTCCCCCACGGCCGCCAGCACGTTGGCGACCTCCTCGCCCGACACGTCGAGCGGGGGGATGTAGACCGCGATCACCGAGTCGACGTCCGGATCGTCGATCGCGTCGTCGAGGGCGTCCTCGAAGTCCTCGGCCGTGGCGTCGGCACCCAGCGCCACCGAACGGTTGACCACCAGGCCGACCGCGGACGCGGCGTCCGAAGCGAGCAGGCCCAGGGCGTCGGAGTTGCCGACGATGGCCACGCGTCGTCCGCGGGGCAGGGGCTGGTGGGCGAGCAGCTGGGCGACGTCGAACATGTCGTCGAGGGTGTCGACCTGGATCACGCCGGCCTGGCGGAACATCGCGTCCACCGCGGCCTGCGGCGCGCCGATGCGGCGCACGGTGTGGCCCATCGGCACGCCCTGGGTGGTGCGGCCCGAGCGCACCGCCACGATCGGCTTGCGCTGCGAGACCCGCCGCGCGATGCGGGAGAACTTGCGCGGGGTGCCGATGGACTCCAGGTACATCATCACGACCTCGGTGGCGTCGTCCTCCTCCCAGTACTGCAGGAGGTCGTTGCCCGAGACGTCGGCGCGGTTGCCGGCGCTGACGAAGGTGGAGATGCCGAGACCGCGGTTCTTCACCTTCTCCAGGATCGCCGAGCCGAGCGCACCGGACTGGCAGAAGAACCCGGCGCGCCCGCGCGCGGGCATCACCGACGACAGCGATGCGTTGACCTGCACGCCGGGGTCGGTGTTGACGATGCCCAGGCAGTTGGGCCCGATGAGGCGCAGACCGTAGGAGCGGCAGAGACCCGCGAGGTGGCGCTGGCGGCGGCGGCCCTCCTCGCCGGTCTCGGCGAAGCCCGAGGAGATGACGATGAGCCCGTGCACGCCCTTGTTGGCGCAGTCGAGGACGACGTCGGTGACGGCCTCGGCGGGCACGGCCACGATGGCGACGTCGACGTCGTCGGGGATGTCGTTGACGTTCTTGTAGGCCGGCATGCCCGACACGGCGGGGGCGCTGGGGTTCACGACGTAGACGCGGCCGGTGAAGTCGCCGGTGACGAGGTTGCGCACGAGCACCTGGCCGACCGTGTCCTGGCGGCGGCTGGCACCGATGATCGCGACCGAGCGCGGGTGGAAGAAGCGGTCGATCGAGCGCGCCTCGGCCGTGTGCTCGCGATCGTGCATCACGCCGATCGCGGTGTCGGTCGGGTCGATGGGGAACTCCAGCGCGATGACGCCGTCCTGGTAGCCCGAGACCACGCGGTAGCCGGCGTCGCGGAAGGTCTGGATCATCCGGGAGTTGTCGGGCAGCACCTCGGCGATGAAGCGCTCGACGCCCCGCTCGCGCCCGGCCTGGGCCAGGTGCTCGAGCAGGAGCTGGGCGATGCCGCGGCCCTGGTGGCTGTCCTCGACCAGGAAGGCGACCTCCGCCTCACCGGGGCTGACGACGTCGTAGCGGCCGACGGCGATCATCTTCTCCTGCAGCACGAGCACCAGGGCCACGCGATCGCGATGGTCGACGTGGGTGAAGCGGCGCACGTCGCGCTCGCTCAGCACCGGCATCGGCGAGAAGAAGCGGTAGTACTTCGAGGTGTCGGAGACCCTCGCGTAGAACTCGACGAGCAACTCGTCGTCCTCGGGCGCGATCGGGCGGATGTGCGCGGTGCTGCCGTCGCGCAGCAGCACGTCGCCCTCCCAGTGGGCGGGCGGAGCCTCGATCTCCTCCGTGGGAGTCGGATCGGCGGGGGTCACGCCCCGAATCTAGCGCCTCCTCCCCCGGCACCGCGGGGCCGACGGCGTGCCCGTGCGCGAACCGTCGGGGGCGGACGGGAGAATGCCCCCATGGCACGGAGCACGAAGAGCGGCCCTCCCCCGGAGGACTTCGAGGAGCACATCCTCGACACCGACATCCGCGACGAGATGCAGTCGTCGTTCCTGGAGTACGCCTACTCGGTCATCTACTCCCGCGCCCTGCCTGATGCCCGCGACGGTCTCAAGCCGGTGCAGCGCCGCATCCTCTACACGATGAACGACATGGGCCTGCGCCCCGATCGCGGTCACTCCAAGAGCGCCCGCATCGTCGGTGAGGTCATGGGTCGTCTGCACCCGCACGGCGACGGCGCCATCTACGACGCCCTCGTGCGCACCGCCCAGCCGTGGTCGCTGCGGCTGCCGATGGTCGACGGGCACGGCAACTTCGGCTCCCCCGGCGGCGAGGACCCGCCCGCGGCGATGCGTTACACCGAGGCCCGCATGGCCCCGGCCGCCGTGGCGATGACGGAGTCGATCGACGAGGAGACCGTCGACTTCCGACCCAATTACGACAGCCGCGAGATGGAACCGAGCGTGCTGCCCTCGGCCATCCCGAACCTCGTGGTCAACGGCACCACCGGCATCGCGGTGGGCATGGCCACCAACATGGCCCCGCACAACCTGGTCGAGGTCGTGCAGGCGCTGCGTCACCTCATCCAGCACCCGAACACCGACGTCGACGGCCTGATGCGCTTCATCCCCGGCCCCGACCTGCCCACCGGCGGCAAGATCGTCGGGCTCGACGGCGTGCGCGAGGCCTACGAGACCGGCCGCGGCGTGTTCAAGATGCGCGCCACCGCGCGGGTCGAGACGATCGGACGCCGCAAGGGCATCGTGGTCACCGAGCTGCCCTACGGCATCGGCACCGAGAAGGTGATGGAGCGCATCAAGACCCTGGTGCAGACTAAGAAGGTCCAGGGCATCTCCGACATGAAGAACCTCACCGACCGCGCCAACGGCCTGCGGCTGGTCATCGAGGTCAAGAACGGCTTCGTCGCCGAGGCGCTGCTCGAGCAGCTCTACAAGCTGACCCCGCTCGAGGAGTCCTTCGGCATCAACAACGTCGCGCTCGTCGACGGCCAGCCCCGCACGCTGGGCCTCAAGGAGCTGCTCGAGGTCTTCCTCGACCACCGCTACGACGTCGTGCGGCGTCGCTCGCAGTTCCGGCGCGACAAGAAGGCCGACCGCCTCCACCTGGTCGACGGCCTGCTCATCGCGCTGCTCGACATCGACGAGGTCATCCAGGTCATCCGCACCAGCGACGACTCCGCGGCGGCCAAGGAACGCCTGATGAGCGTCTTCGACCTCTCGGTGGCCCAGGCCGAGTACATCCTCGAAATGCAGCTGCGCCGTCTCACCCGCTTCTCGCGCATCGAGCTGGAGAAGGAGCAGGAGCAGCTGCGCCGCGAGATCGAGGAGCTCGAGGCGATCCTCGCCGACACCGCGCTGCTCAAGAAGGTCGTCTCCACCGAGCTCGGCGAGGTCGCCAAGACCTACGGCACGCCCCGGCGCACGGTGCTGCTCGAGTCCGCCGGCACCGCGGTCACCGCCGCCAGCGCGCCGCTCGAGGTGCCCGACGACCCCTGCTTCGCCCTACTCTCCTCGGCCGGTCTGCTGGCCCGCACGAGCAGCGCCGAGGCGCCCGGGTCCGGCGGCGCCCGCACCAACCACGACGTCGTCGTCTCCGCGGTCGCCACCACCGCACGCGCCGAGATCGGCGTCCTCACCAGCCGCGGGCGCCTGGTGAGGCTCGGCGTGCTCGACCTCCCGGCGATCCCGGCCTCGGCCAACGAGCCCAACCTGCAGGGCGGCCTGCCGCTCTCCGAGGTCGTCGACCTCGCCCCCGGCGAGCGGGCGCTGGCGCTCGCCACCCTCACCACCGACGGGCCGGGCCTCGCCCTGGGCACCCGCCAGGGCGTCGTCAAGCGCGTCAACCCCGAGGTGCTCAACAAGGACGAGTGGGACGTCATCTCCCTCAAGGACGATGACGAGGTGGTCGGCGCCGTCCAGCTGCGCACCGGCCGCGAGGAGCTCTGCTTCATCACCACCGACGCCCAGCTGCTGCACTTCGCCGCCGACCTCGTCCGCCCCCAGGGCCGATCGGGCGGCGGCATGGCGGGCGTGCGCCTCGCGGGCAGCGAGACCGTCGTGTGGTTCGGCGCGCTCGACCTCACCGCACCGGGCGGCGTCGTCCTCGTCACCTCCTCGGGCTCCTCCACCGCGCTGCCCGGCACCGAGGCCGGATCGGTCAAGGTCACCGACTTCTGGGAGTACCCGGCCAAGGGACGCGCCACGGGCGGCGTGCGCTGCCACCGTTTCCTCAAGGGCGAGGACACCATCGTCTTCGCCTGGGCCGGCCCCGCGCCCGCCAGGGCCGCGGCCGCCAGCGGCGCCCCCGTCGACCGGCCCGAGGCCATCGGACGACGCGACGGATCCGGCGTCCCCGCAGCGCAGGCGATCGCCGCCGCAGCGGGCCCGCTCGCGGCGGTGGTCGGGGGCTCCCCCGCCGAGGCCGCCGCACCGGCACCCGACGGCGGCTCGTCCGATGGGTGAGGCTGCGGTCGTGTGTCAGGGTGAGGGCATGCGAACCGCCCGCTCCACCCGCTCTGCCCGAACCGTCCGACCCGCGAACCCCGCCCGGCTCGCCGCCGGCGTGCTCACCGGTCTCGTCGCGCTCGGCGCGCTCACGGCGTGCAGCGGCGACGGCGGGAGCGGCGGCGACCGGCCGACCGGCTGGAAGGAGGCCGGAGCCGAGGCGAAGAAGCTGCTCGACGACACCTCGGGCGTCGAGCTCGAGCTCTCCACCGGCGACGACCCCGGCGTCAACTACCTCTCCTCGGCGCGCGGCACGGTCGTCGCCGATCCGGAGTCGTTCGAGGGCTCGGTGTCGGGCAAGGTCTCCGGCTTCTCGGCCGCCGACGTCCCGGTCATCTCGGTCGACGGCAAGCTCTGGATCAACTACGCGCTGCTGGGCGGCTGGACCGACCAGTTCAACCCCAAGGACCTCTGCGCCCCCGATCCCGCGACGCTGCTGTCGCCGTCCTCCGGCGTCTCCGGCGTGCTCACCAGCAGCACCGACATGTCGGAGGGCAAGGCCGAGCGCGGCGGCACCGACAACAAGGAGGTGTTCCGCACCTACGAGGGCAAGGCCTCCGGCGACGCCATCCGGGCGATCCTCCCGTGCGCCGACGGCGACTCCTTCGACGCCACCTACCGCGTCGACGACAAGGGCTACCTGCGCACCGCTCGACTCACCGGCGTCTTCTTCCCCGGCGCGAAGTCGATGACCTACACGATCGACGTCACCAAGTACGACGTCACCAAGGACATCAGCGCCCCCGAGTGAGCGTGACATGACCGACCACGCGGTCGCCCTGCGCGACCGGCTCCTGCTGGTGTTCTGCGCGGTGGCGGTGGCCTTCGCCGCCGCCGACACCTACGTGGTGGTGCTCGCCCTGCCCGACATGATGCAGGGTGCGGGCATCCCGGTCGACGAGCTGCAGCGGGCGGCCCCCATCGTGTCAGGCTTCCTGCTCGGCTACGTCGCGATCCTGCCCCTGGTGGGCCGCGTCGCCGACCTGCGCGGCCAGGTGCCGGTGCTGACGATGTCGCTGGTCCTGTTCGCGCTGGGCTCGTTCATCACCGCCGCCTCCTTCGACCTGCCCACCATGGTGCTGGGTCGCTTCCTGCAGGGCGTGGGCGGCGGCGGGCTCGTGCCGGCCACCATGTCGCTCGTCGCGGCCCGCTACCCGGTGGAGCGCCGCGGGCTGCCGCTCGGCGTCGTCTCGGCCGTGCAGGAGTTCGGCAGCGTGCTGGGCCCCCTGTTCGGTGCGGGCGTGCTGGCCTTCACCAGCTGGCGCGGGATCTTCGCCCTCAACCTCGCCGGCGGCGCGGTGCTGCTCCTCGCCGTCTGGGCGCTCGCCGGGCGCGAGGACGCCGCCCGCGCCCGCTCGTCGCACGCCGGCACGGGCCGCAGCGGGGCCGCTCTCCTGCTCGACCGCAGCGTGGGGCTCGGCCTGCTCGCCCTCGCTGCACTCACCACGCTCATCACCTTCGCCCAGCCGCCGTCCCTGCAGCGCGACCTCACCTGGGGGCAGCTGTTCATCCCCTACGTCGACGGCGGGAGCCGCTGGGTGACGCCGATCGGCGTGGCCACCGTCGTCTCCGTCGTCGCGCTGCTCGCGTGGTGCTGGTTCCGCCCGCGTGCGCTCGTCGACCTGCGGGGCTGGCTGGCGCACCTGGTGGCCGCCGACCTCGTCGGCGCGGGGTACCTCGCCCTCGTGCTGGGGGGCATCGTGCTGGCCTTCGCCACCGCCGACCCGGCCGTGGCGGTGTGCTCACCGCAGGGCCCGTGGTTCCTGGCCGGATCGGCGATCGCCGCCGTGCTCCTCGTGCTGCACCTGCGCCGCGCCGCCGACCCGATCGTGCCGCGCGGCGCGCTGCGAGCCCGCCCCGCGTGGGGTGCGCTCGCCGTCAGCTTCCTCGTCGGCTGGGCGCTCATCGCCGCGCTGGTCGACATCCCGCTCTTCGCGCGCACCACGACCCAGCAGGACTCCCAGCTCGGCGCCGCCCTCGTGCTGCTGCGCTTCCTGGCCGCGCTGCCGGTGGGCGCCGTGCTCGGTGGGCTGGCGCTGCGGCGGCTGGCGCCCGGCGTCCTCACGGCCGTGGGGATGCTGGCGGCCGGCGTGTCGTTCCTGCTGATGGCGCAGTGGGATGCCACCTCGCTCGACGGCTTCGGCTCGAACGTGCCCCTCGTGCTGGGCGGCCTCGGGTTCGGCCTCGCCCTCGCGCCCGTCAACGCCGCGATCCTCGCCCACACCGACGAGGCCGCGCACGGCCTGGCCAGCGCGCTCGTGGTCGTGGCGCGCATGGTCGGCATGCTCGTCGGCATCTCGGCGCTCACCACCATCGGGCTGCGGCGCCTCTACGCCGCCCAGGAGGCCAACCCCGGCCTCGACATCCGCGAGCTCGGCATCGTGCAGGAGCACGCGGTGTTCGTGGGTGCGGCGGTCGCCGCCTTCCTGGCCGCCGCGCTGGCGCTCGTCGTCCTCGCGGGCGCGCGCACGCGCGAGGTGGACACCGCTGACGTGCTGCGCACCGCCGGTTAGGGTGGCCGCATGGGTGACTTCGACGACCTTCTCAAGGCCAACCACGACTTCGCCGACACCTTCGACCTCGGCGGGTTCGACGGCAAGGCACACGCAGGGGTCGCGCTCGTGACCTGCATGGACTCGCGCATCGACCCCCTGCGCATGCTGGGGCTCAAGCACGGCGACGCCAAGATCTTCCGCAACCCCGGTGGCCGCATCACCGAGGCCGCGCTCGAGGCGCTGGTGCTCGGCACCCACCTGCTCGGGGTCGACCGCATCCTGGTCGTGCCGCACACCCGCTGCGCCATGGCGGCCAACTCCGAGGCCGACATCCACGACAAGATCGGCGCGCAGGTCGGCCACGACGTCACCTGGCACGCCTTCCACGTCATCCCCGACCAGAAGCTGGCGCTCGAGGAGGACGTCCGCAAGGTGCGCTCCCACCCGCTCATCCCCGAGTCGGTGCGCGTCGGCGGCTTCATCTACGACGTCGACTCCGGGCTGCTCGAGCAGCTCGTCTGACACCGCCGCGCGCGTCCTCCGGGCTCACACGAGGACGGAGGATGCGCGCTACAGCAGCTCGCGCAGCGCCTTGTCGACGAGTGCGTCCGGGAAGCCGTCGAGGTGGTCGCGGAGCGTGCCGAGGTCGCCGATCTCACGCAGTTGCGCGAGCAGGGCGGCGACGTCGGCCGCGTCGTCGTCCAGGGCGACGTCGACGAGCAGCGGGCAGTCGACCGCCCCGCCCTCCGGCTCGGGCGGAAGCTGCGGCGTCCAGCAGCCGACCTCGAGCAGCAGGCGGGCGGAGGATCCGAGCCCCTCGACGCGGGTGTCGAGGTACCAGAACAGCTCCCCCACCGGCAGCCGCAGCCGCCCCTTGCGCGCCTTCGCACCGCCGGCCTTGAGCGCCTTGACCACGGCAGCGCGCCGCTGCGCCACGCTCTGCCCCGTCGACGTCACCCGGCCATCCTGCCAGCCGGTGGTTCCGCACCGGCTGCGGGCCGCGGTCACGGCCAGACGATGCCGGCCCACTGCTGCGTGAGCTCCCAGGCGGTCGCGGCGTCCTCCTCGCTCCGCAGCGGGCGCCACAGCGGCTGCGGACCGGGCCTGCCGCCCGCCGAGCCAGGCCCCTGGGGGCCGTAGAAGTCGCGCGGCGCCGCGACCGTCGCGGCCATCAGCGCCGGGAGGGCGGCCGACTCGGCCGTGCCGACGAGCCCGATCCTCGAGAGGGCTCGCACCACCCGCACGCTCACGGTGTCGCGCGAGCGTCCGATCTCCGGTCGGCTGGCGAGCAGACTGGTGGGCGCGACGCCCGGGTGGACCAGAACGCTGCTCAGGCCCCAGCCGCCGGCCTCACTGCGACGCGAGAGCTCGAGCGCGAAGAGCGCCTGCACGAGCTTCGACTGCCGGTAGGCGCGCATGGCGTCGTACGACCTCTCGGACTGCGGGTCCGCCCAGTCGGGAGCGGCGCTCCGCGCGGCGACACTCGTCTGCGAGACCACGCGCGCGGAGCCCGCGCGCAGCAGTGGCAGCAGGTGGGCGACCAGGGCCGCGTGCCCGATGTGGTTGGTGCCGAGCTGCACCTCGAACCCGTCGACCGTGCGCTGGTGCTCCGGTGGCGTCATCAGACCGGCGTTGTTGATCAGCAGGTGCACCGGGGCGGCGTCCTCGACGAGCCCTGCGGCGAACGACCTCACCGATGCAAGCGAGGCCAGGTCCATCGGGTGCAGGACGAGGCGGGCTCCGGGGTGGCCCTCGCGGATCCGGGCCACCGCACGCTCGCCCTTCGCGAGGTTGCGCACCGGCAGCACGACCTCGGCGCCGTTCTCGGCGAGCCGGCGGGCGATCACCAGGCCGATGCCGTCGCTGCCGCCGGTGACGACGGCACGGCGGCCCGTCAGGTCGGGAAGGGTGAGCTGGGGCGTGCGCGGCATGGGTCCGTCCTTGGTGGTCGCGGTGGAGGTGGGACGGGCCGGAGCGGCCCGCCTCGTGGTGAGGAGCCTGCTCGTGCAGCGGATGCCGATCCAGGTACTGCCGGTCCGTGGATCCGCGACACCCGGTCGAGGCACGATGGGCACGTGATCGATCGCAGCGGCCTCGCCGAGTTCCTCCGCGCACGACGCGAGGCCCTCCAACCCGAGGACGTCGGCCTGCCCCGGGGCTCGCGACGGCGCACGAGGGGGCTGCGGCGCGAGGAGGTCGCGCTGCTGTGCCACATGTCGACCGACTACTACCAGCGCCTCGAGCAGGAGCGCGGTCCCCAGCCCTCGCCGCAGATGGTGGCGGCGATTGCGCAGGGCCTGCACCTGAACCTCGACGAGCGCGACCACCTCTACCGGCTGGCCGGCCACGCCGCACCCGACCGCGGCCCCGGCACCAGCTTCATCGCCCCGGGCATCCAGCGCATCCTCGACCGCTTGGAAGACACCCCCGCTGAGATCGTGACCGAGCTCGGCGAGACGCTGCGCCAGACCCGCCTCGGAGTCGCCGTCCACGGGGATCTCACCCGCTACACCGGCTTCGCCCGCAGCCTCGGCTACCGCTGGTTCACAATGCCGGAGGCGCGAGCGATGCACCCGCGGGACGATCACGACCAGCTGTCCCGCATGTACGTCGCGGGCCTGCGCGGCATCGTGGGGCGTCGCGGTCCCGCGTCACGAGCAGCCCAGCTGAGCGAGGACCTGCTCGCGCGCAGCGGGGAGTTCCGGGAACTGTGGGCCCTGAACGAGATCGGCATCCGTCCGCGCGAGTTCAAGCGCTACCAGCATCCGACGGTCGGCCTGCTGGAGCTGCAGTGCCAGGTGCTCCTCGACACCGACAGCGCCCAGATGCTGCTGGTCTACACCGCGTCGCCGGGCAGCGAGAGCCACGAGAAGCTCGCCCTGCTGTCGGTGGTGAGCGCCGCCTGACCCAGCCGAGCGGACGGAGCCGTCACGACAGCGGCACGCGCCACTCGACGTGGTCGCCGGTGAACCACCAGACGCCGTCGCGCTCGACGAGCTCGTCGGCCAGCGTGCCGAGCGGCTCGCCGAGCTCGTTGAGCAGCACGTACTCGGCCACCTGCTCGGGCGTCCACCCGTCGTCCAGGGTGCGGCGCAGGCCGAGCGGACCGTCGACGCCGACGTCCCAGTCGCTGGTGTAGACGAGGCAGAAGACGTCCTCGGACTCGATCCACGAGTCGAGCACCCGCAGACCCGAGCCGTTGATGTCGGGCGCTCCGGCCAGCACCATCTCGAGCACGCGCTCGACCCGCGTGGCGACCCCGAGCGTGGACGAGGGCGCGGCGTCGGGCTGCATCCTTCGAGGGTAGCCAGCCGGCCCCCGCCCACTCCCCCGCTCGATCCGCCACCCTGCCGACCTCTCTCACCGTCGCCGGGCACCCCAGGCGGTGAGCAGTGCGCCGGCCACCAGCACGCCGGCCGCGATGAACAGCGCGATCATGTAGCCGTCGGCGAAGGCGTCGCGCGCAGCGGCGGCGAGACGAGCACCGAGCTCTCGCGGGAGCCCCTGCGCCACGCCCATCGCCTGAACGAAGCCCTCCCCCGCGCGATCGGCCGCCTCCGACGGCAGGCCCTGGACGTCGTCCACGCGGACGCCGTAGGCCACTAGCAGCACCGAGGCCGCGATCGCGCCACCGAGGGCGCCGCCGACCTCGCGGGTCACGTCATTGACGGCTGCCGAGAGCGTGCGACGGTCCTCGGGCAGGCCGCCGATGATCAGCGAGGTGCCCGGGGTCGCTGCGAGCCCGAAGCCGAAGGCGAACAGCACCACGCTGCCGGCGAACCACCACAACGTCGCGTCGAGCGGACCGAGCACTCCCATTCCGACCAGCGCAACAGCCATGGCCAGCATGCCGCTGGCCCCGACGCGGCCGGGGCCGAACCGCTCGACCAGGCCGGGCGCGAGTGCCGACGCGGGCCCGACGCCGAGCAGGAACGGCAGGAACCACAGCGCCGCCTCGAGGGGGCTCTGGCCGCGCAGGTACTGCAGCCACTGGGGCGCGAGCAGGAAGAACGCGTAGGCCGCGACGAACTGCAGGAAGACGAGTCCGCTGCCGGTGGAGAGCAGGCGCGAGGAGAAGAGGCGCACGTCGAGCATCGGCGCGCCCGTGCGCAGCTCGTGGACGACGAAGCCCACCAACCCGACCACACCGAGGGCACCGGCGACCAGCACCTCGGCCGAGGTCCAGCCGCTGTCGGGGCCCTGGATCACCGCGAACATCACGCCGGCGAGGCCGAGGAGCGACAGGACGGCGCCGAGCGGGTCGAGACGCAGGTCGGGGTTGCTCGATCGCGGCACGACGACGAGGCACACGAGCGCCACCACCACGCCCGCGATGCCGGTGGCCACCTGCACGCTCCCCCACCAGAAGCTGTCGAGCAGCAGGCCGGCGCTCACCAGGCCGACCATGGCCCCCGCACCTGAGACGGCCGCCCAGATGGACACCGCGCGCTCCCGACGCTCCGGCGGGTAGGCATCGACCAGCACCGACAGGGTCGCGGGCATGACAGCAGCGGCTCCGAGGCCGGCGAGCCCGCGCAGCGCGATCACGGCCGCGGGCTCCTCGAGGTAGCCGGAGACGGCGCTGGCGCCGGCGAAGACCAGCAGTCCGGCGACGAGGAAACCGCGTCGCCCGAAGCGGTCGGCCGCGATGCCGATGGGAAGCAACAGTGCGGCGAAGACGAGCGCGTAGGCGTTGACGATCCAGGTCGTCTGTACCTGGGTGGCGTCGATCTGCCGCGCGATGTCGGGCACCGCGAGGGCCAGCGAGGAGGTCGCCGCGACGACCAGCGCCAGGGCGGCGCACATCACCACCAGGAGCAACCCCAGTCGTGGGGCGCGAGCATCTCTGGCGGTGTGGGCGGTGGGCGACGAGGAGGATCCGTCGATCGATTCGGAGGTAGAGGTTTGCATGCACTGCACTTTATGCACTGCGTGCAAATCTGACACCGAGTACGATCCTCTGCATGTCGACGACGACCCTGCGCGAACGGCGGCGCGACCAGCTGCGCCGCGAGATCGCCGAGCACGCCCTCGCGCTCGGCGTCCGGGACGGATGGGCCCAGGTCACGGTGGCGCAGATCGCCGAGCAGGCAGGCATCTCACGCCGGGCCTTCTTCACCCACTTCGCCTCGAAGGACGACGCCGTGGTCTTCGGCGCCACCGACGATCTCGCGTTCCTCGAGCAGATGCTCGCCGAACGTTCCACCGGCGCCTCCTTCACCGACGTCCTCCGAGCAGGTGCGCCAGCGTGGGTCGACGATGTCGGCTCGATGGATGCGACCCGCAGGCAGCGCCACCGCATCGAACGCGAGCACCCGGAGGTCGCCGTCCGCATCGCCGCCGCCCGATCCGTCCGTCTGCGCGAACTCGCCGCTCCCCATCTGGCTCATGACCTCGGCCTCGAGGACGACGATCCCGTGGTCGCCATGCTCGCGTCGTCCTTCGCCGGCCTGGGCGCCGCGCTCGACACGATCTTCGCCGCGACCACCGACGCAGTCGCCGCCCGCCGGCACGTGGAGACGTCCATCGACCTGCTAGCGGCGATGGTCGCGCACGCAGCCGCGCGGTCTACGTCCGTCGGTGGAACCTGATCTGTCCGTCGGGTTGTCGTTGCCAGGCGTATCTGGGGTCGTGGAAGAGGTGGTGGTGGCGTGAGCAGGCGGGGACGCCGTCGTCGAGGTTGGTGTGGCCGCCTTCTGACCACGGTGTGAGGTGGTGGATCTCGGTCCAGGCGACGGGGATGTCGCAGCCCTCGGCGACGCAGTGTTGGTGTTTGGCCTTGATGAGGGTGCGTTGGATGCCGGTGAACAGTCTGCGGGTGCGCCCGGCGTCGAGGATCTGCCCGGCACCTGAGAGGACGACGGGCAAGATGGCGGCGTTGCAGGCCAGACGCCTGGTTTCGGTGGCGGTGAGGTCGGTCTCGGTGTGGGTGAGGATGCTGGCGGTGGCCAGGTCGGCGCGCAGCTCGTCGATGCCGATGGTCACGATGACCTGGGTCGCGTTGCCCGAGCTCGCGGGGAAGCCATTCGTGGGGAGGTTCTCCAGCAGGGTCTGGAACGCCCACGCGCGACGCCGCGCGATCGGGATCCGGTCGACCTGACGAAACAGCGCACCCGAAGCGGCCTCCGCGCCGGTCTCACTGGGCTGCTCGCTCTGCTCGCGCTTGTCGGGTTGCTCGGGTTGCTCGGGCTGCTCGGGCTGGTCGGGCTGGTCGGGCTGGTCCTCGGATGCGAAGGGGTTGTCGAGCGCGTCGAGGTAGAGGGTGAGGCGTTCGATCATCGCGGTGGGCCCGGTGATGGTCGCAGCGCTGCGGCCGTTGCCGAGGTGGCGGACCCGGTAGGTCGCGCGCTCGTGCGCCGACTGCTCTTCGGTCTCCAACCTCGCGGCGTCTTCTTCGTCGGCGATGTCGGGGGCGATGACGGCGAGGATGTGGACCCCGAGGCGTTTGAGGTCACCGGGGCCGTGGTCGGCGGCGAAGTGGATCAGCGACGCTTCGGCGTCGAGCTTGATCTGGGTGCCGAGGCGGTCGGGGAGGTTGTCGACCGTCTCGATGATGACCCGGGCTTGGCCGTCGTTGACCAGGCCGCTGCTCATCGCAGCTGCGAGGCGGGGCAGACGCTCCAACGCCTGCGCGAGCTTGTATTGGGTGGCGGTGATGCGGCGGTCGGTGCGGGTGGCATGGGCCAGCCACGCGCCGGGGTCACGGGCACCGGTGTCGTCGGCGACATCACCCGCAGCCGCCAGCACGCGGGCTCGCAGCTCAGTGACGGCGGCCTCGACCTTCGTGAGCTCGACCAAGGCGGTCTTCTTGTCCTCCAGACTCATGAACACCGCCTGGGCCCCACGCACCTCACCCAACGCGCCCTGCAGGGTGTGGGCGCAGGCGATCACCGGGTGGGTCGTGGTGACGTCGACGCTCATGACAGGTGGTGCTCCGAGAACTGCGAGAAGGAGAAGGAGAAGGAGAAGGACTCGTGGGGACCATCATGAGATGGGGGTCCGACACAATGCCCCCTCGACCCCGAGTTCTCCACACCCCACCCCGGGCCGCCCCGAGTGCGCTGCCGACGGCCCGTCGTCCACGCCCGAAATCACCTGACTACTCGACCGAAACTCGTGCTTCTCGCATGAAACTTCAGCCGACCAGCACGAGATTCACCGGCCCACCGGCGAATCCCGAGCCCGTGACGCCGTCGCGCGACACGCAGCTCACCGAGGAGCGGAGCCTCACTTCACACCCCACCCCGACCATGCGACCGACATACCCGATCGACAGCCGCCGGCATGCGTCGTCCACGCCCGCCGACCCGGACTCAGCCGCGCCACCGGCTGACCGTCGTCCACGCCGAAAACCGCCCGACTACTCGACCGAAACTCGTGCTCCTTGCATGAAACTTCAGCCGACCAGCACGAGATTCACCGGCCCACCGGTGAATCTCACCGCCGGCCACGCCCTCGCCCGTACGGCGGAACCGCACCAGCCTGGCGACGCCGTCCAGCCGAACCGGTCAGACGTCCAGCATCTCCTCGGTGAGCTGGCCGCCGTTGTGCACGATGAACTCCTTGCGCGGGGCGACGTCGGAGCCCATGAGCAGCTCGAACACGTCCGCGGAGAGGTGGGCATCGTCCACCGTGAGACGGCGCAGGGTGCGGTGGCGCGGGTCCATGGTGGTCTCGGCCAGCTGATCGGCGTCCATCTCGCCCAGACCCTTGTAGCGCTGCACCGGGTCCTTCCAGCGGATGTTCTTCTTCTTCAGCTCGGCCAGCTTCCGGCGCAGCTCGTCGTCGGAGTAGGTGTAGACGTACTTCTCCTGGCCCTTGCGCGGGTTGGAGATCTCGATGCGGTGCAGCGGCGGCACCGCCGAGTAGACGCGCCCGGCGGCGATGAGGTCGGGCATGTACTTGAAGAACAGCGTCGCCAGCAGCGTGCGGATGTGGGCGCCGTCGGAGTCGGCGTCGGCCATGAAGATGATGCGGCCGTAGCGGCGGGCGTCGAGGTCGAAGGTGCGCCCCGAGCCGGCGCCGACGACCTGGATGATCGAGGCGCACTCGGCGTTCTTGAGCATGTCGCCCACGGAGGCCTTCTGCACGTTCAGGATCTTGCCGCGGATGGGCAGCAGCGCCTGGAACTCGGCGTTGCGCGCCAGCTTGGCGGTGCCGAGCGCCGAGTCGCCCTCGACGATGAACAGCTCGGTGCGCTCGTTGTCGCCCGAGCGGCAGTCGGCCAGCTTGGCCGGCAGCGAACTCGACTCCAGCGCGTTCTTGCGTCGCTGGGTCTCCTTGTGCTGGCGCGCTGCGAGACGGGTCTTGGCGGCGGCCGCGACCTTCTCCATCAGCAGCTTGGCCTGGGCCTTCTCCGCACGCTTGGACGACGTCAGGAACTCCTTGAGCTCCTTGGCGACCACCCGGCTCACGACCGTGCGGGCCGCCGGGGTGCCGAGGATCTCCTTGGTCTGGCCCTCGAACTGCGGCTCCGCGAGGCGCACCGTGACGATCGCGGTCATGCCCTCGAGCACGTCGTCCTTGATGACGTTGTCGTCGTTGACCTTGAGCACCTTCGCCGCCCGCATGGCGTCGTTGAAGGTCTTGGTCAGCGCGCTCTCGAAGCCGGTGACGTGGGTGCCGCCCTTGGGGGTGGCGATCACGTTGACGAACGAGCGGAGCGTCGTGTCGTAGCCGGTGCCCCAGCGCACGGCGACGTCGACGGTGAGCTCGCGCTCGACGTCCTGCGGGGTCATGTGGCCCTTGTCGTCGAGCAGCGGGACGGTCTCGGTGAAGGTGTCGCTGCCCTGGAGGCGCAGCACCTCGGTGACCGGCTCGTCGGAGGCGAGGAAGTCGCAGAACTCGCCGATGCCGCCGTCGTGGCGGAAGCTCTCCTCGACCGACTCCTCGCCGCGCAGGTCGCGGATGACGAGCTCGAGGCCGGGAACGATGAAGGACGTCTGCCGCGCGCGGCCGATGAGGCCCTCGAGCTCGAAGTCGGCGTCCTTGGTGAAGATCTGACGGTCGGGCCAGAACCGGATGCGGGTGCCGCTGCGGCCCTTCGCCACGCGCCCGCCCTTGCGGGTCAGACCCGACTGGGGAGCGAACCCCGCGTCGGGGCCGTCGGCGTCGAACACGCCGGGCACGCCACGGCGGAAGCTGAGGCCCTGCACGGCGGGCGAGCGCTCCACGTCGATGTCCATGCGGCTCGAGAGGGCGTTGACGACCGAGAGGCCGACGCCGTGCAGACCACCCGTGGCCACGTAGGAGCCACCGCCGAACTTGCCGCCGGCGTGCAGCTTGGTGGCGACCACCTCGACGCCCGGCAGCCCCGTCTTGGGCTCCTTGTCGGTGGGGATGCCGCGGCCGTCGTCGTGCACCTCGACCGAGCCGTCGGCATGCAGCGTGACCTCGACGCGGTGGGCGAAGCCGCCGAGGGCCTCGTCGACACCGTTGTCGATGATCTCCCACACGCAGTGCATGAGGCCTCGGGTGTCGGTCGACCCGATGTACATGCCCGGCCGCTTGCGCACCGCCTCGAGACCCTCGAGCACCAGCAGGTGCGCTGCGTTGTAGGTGTTGTCGGCGATGACCGGCTCCTTCGTCGTGCTGATCGTCCGCGCCTGGCGAGCGCGCGGGACGAATCTACCCGCGACACGCCGCGCTGCCGTGCAGGCGCTCCCCGCCCGCGTGGACGACGATGGCGTGCACCACAGCCGTCGCGGACCCGATCGTCGAGTCGACGACGGCGGTGGTCGGTCCGGACCACGGCGCGGTGGTCGTTCGCAGGATCACATCCGTGTTCCAGGCGTGGAAAATCGGATCCGGGGAACGGCTACGAATGCTTGGATGAAGGGCCTCATCCGGTGGGATGAACCACACCGGAACGGGAATCTTTGAATCAGTCGCTACGTTGATCCCGTCAGTGTCCGATGAGGATGCTGAAGGCGAGAAAGAGAGGGCCGTGATGACGACTGCTATTGCTCCCAGCGCTCCGCTGACTGCTGAGGACCGCTGCGACCGCTGTGGCGCCCAGGCCTACCTTCGTGTAGCGCTCACGGCCGGCGGAGAGCTCCTGTTCTGCGCCCACCACGCCCGCGAGCACGGTGACGCGCTCAAGTCCGTGGCGGCCAGCGTCCAGGACGAGACCCACAAGCTCACCCAGAAGCCCGCGCCGGCGGCCGACTGACCGCCCGCACTCGACGAGCCGGGGGTGTGCCCGGCCACCGAACGCCACGAGCCCCGAGGACGTCGTCCTCGGGGCTCGTTGTCTGTCGGTGTGTGGCGGTGCCGGGGCGGAGCCTCGACCCACGGCCTCAGCGCCACACCTTGACGTAGTCGACCTCGGTGGTTGCCGGGATCGGGGTGCCGGCGGTCGGGCTGTTGCCGCCGACGCCGATCATCTGCGACAGGCTCATGATGAAGCGCTTGCGGAACGTCGGGGCGCCGGCCGTGTTGGTGAGGCAGAGCTGGCCGTTGACGAAGATCGAGACCCGGTTGGCGTCCCACTCCAGCGCGTAGGTGTTCCACACGCCGCGCTTGGCCTGGCAGTTCCAGGCGGTGTTGAGGCCCGGGATCGGGCCGCCGTTGTCGTTGAAGGTGTAGTGCAGGTAGGGCACCATCAGGTCGGGGTACTGCGAGTAGGTCTCGACGACGTCGATCTCACCGTGGTCGGGCCAGAAACCGCCCGAGTACCGCATGTCGGGCCACAGCCAGAAGGCCTCCTGCAGGCCGGGGGTGCGCGTGTCGGTGTTGCGCATGCGCACCTCGAAGCGACCGTACTGCTGGCTCCACTTGTTGAAGGTGTTGATCCAGCCGGTCGCGTAGGTGCCGCGGGCACCGTTCCAGCGCGGCGGGCAGGTCGCGCCGCTCCCGCTGCGCACCGCGCGCAGCTTGAGCGTGCCGCCGCTCACCGACACCGTGGCCGGGCTGTCGACCTGACAGGCCAGACCCTCCGAGGGCTGCGCCATCACGTGCCACAGCTTGCGGTTGAGCGCCGTGCCGTTGAAGTCGTCGACCAGGGTGCAGGTCCAGTAGGTGGAGCGGGTGCGGATCTTGCCCGCACCGCAGGCGTCTCGATAGGCCTTGGCCGCCACGACCTCCGACCCGCCGCTCTGGGTCGCGGCGGGCGCGACGAGGAGCACGACCGCCGAGAGAGCAGCACCGAACAGAGAGAGCATTGAGCGCACAGCGTTCCCCTAACGAGGCCGTGGGGGCGGGACCTCGAACCGAGGACTCCCCATGAGTCCTCAGGGCAGAACCTAGTGCGGAACAGAGCGTCATGGGAGCTGTTCTCGAAACTTTCAGCGCCCCGGACGCCGCGCGCCCGGCTCCCTCAAGAGGGACGCCGGGCGCGCGGGAAAGAGGGGTGAAGAGTGGTGAAGGGTCTCAGTCGAGGTAGTCGCGCAGCACCTGCGAGCGCGAGGGGTGACGCAGCTTCGACATCGTCTTCGACTCGATCTGGCGGATGCGCTCCCGCGTGACCCCGTAGACCTTGCCGATCTCGTCGAGGGTCTTGGGCTGGCCGTCGGTGAGGCCGAAGCGCATCGACACCACGCCCGCCTCGCGCTCCGAGAGCGTGTCGAGGACAGCGTGCAGCTGCTCCTGGAGCAGGGTGAACGACACGGCGTCCGCGGGGACGATCGCCTCGGAGTCCTCGATGAGGTCACCGAACTCCGAGTCGCCGTCCTCACCGAGGGGCGTGTGCAGCGAGATGGGCTCACGGCCGTACTTCTGCACCTCGACGACCTTCTCGGGCGTCATGTCGAGCTCCTTGGCGAGCTCTTCCGGGGTGGGCTCGCGCCCGAGGTCCTGGAGCATCTGGCGCTGCACGCGGGCGAGCTTGTTGATGACCTCGACCATGTGCACCGGGATGCGGATGGTGCGCGCCTGGTCGGCCATCGCGCGGGTGATGGCCTGGCGGATCCACCACGTGGCGTAGGTGGAGAACTTGTAGCCCTTGGTGTAGTCGAACTTCTCGACCGCACGGATCAGGCCGAGGTTGCCCTCCTGGATGAGGTCGAGGAAGAGCATGCCGCGGCCGGTATAGCGCTTCGCGAGCGAGACGACGAGTCGCAGGTTGGCCTCGAGGAGGTGGTTCTTGGCGCGGCGGCCGTCCTCGGCGATCCACTCGAGCTCCTCGAGCACCTTCGCCGAGATCTTGCCGCCCTTGGCGAGCTTCTCCTCGGCGAACAGGCCGGCCTCGATGCGCTTGGCGAGCTCGACCTCCATCTCGGCGTTGAGCAGCGGCACCTTGCCGATCTGCTTCAGGTAGTCCTTGACGGGGTCGGCGGTGGCGCCAGCCACCATGACCTGCTGCTCGGGCTCATCGGTGTCGTCGGCGGCCGAGACGACGAAGGTCTGCTTCTCGGCCTCCTTCTCGTCCTCCTTGATGGAGGGGTCGGCGGCGACATCCTTCTCGAACTGGTCGTCGGGGATGTCGGGCAGCACCTTCTTGCCGTCGGGACCGACGGCGGGCGCGGCGACGTCGAGGCCGCCGAGGTCGACGACGGCGTCATCGGCCGGCGGGTCCTGCAGAGCCGTGGCGCCGGCGGCCTTCTTGGCGGGCGCGGCCTTCTTGGCCGGGGCCGCCTTCTTGGCCGGCGCCGCCTTCTTCGCGGTGGACGCCGAGGTGGCGCTCTTGCGCGTGGTGGCGGCGACGGCGCGCTGCTCGACCGGCGAGCCGAGCTCGACCGAGATGCCCAGACCCGCGAGGTGGCTCATCAGGCCCTTGAGCTGGGCCGGCGCGACCTCGGCGGCGGCGAAGGCCTGGCGCACGTCCTCGGCAGTGACGCTACCGGCCGCCGACCCGCGCTCGAGGAGCGTGGCGATGGACGGGTGCGTGAGCAGTGCGGGCGGGACCGATCGGTTCGAAGACACGAACACCTCTCGAAACTGGCGGGTCTGAGGGCGCGGCAAGGCCCGTAGGCGTCAAGACCGCTGTTTGCATTCTGCCACGGGGTCGGTGATGAACCGACAATCGGCGTTCATCGACGTGCCCGAGCAGCGTGGGGATTCCGATCGGCCGACCTCAGCTCGCAGCTGAGGCCTTCGCGGCCGCCTTCATCGCCTTCTTGTGGTCGCGCACCTTCTGCAGCGAGGAGGTGTCGACCACGTCGGCGACCGACCGGTACCCCTCCAGGGCGTAGTCGCCCGCCGCCTTCTCCCAGCCCGTGGGACGGACGTCGAGCTGCTTGGCCACGAGGGCCACGAAGATCTTCGCCTTCTGCGCGCCGAAGCCCGGCAGGGCCTGGAGGCGCTTCATCAGGTCCTTGCCGTCGGCGGCCTCGGTCCAGATGCGCGAGGCGTCACCGTCGTACTGCTCGACGACGATGCGGGCGAGCTCCTGCAACCGCGCCGACATCGAGCCCGGGAAGCGGTGGATGGCGGGCGTCTGCGCGCAGAGCGCCGCGAACTCCTCCGGGTCGGCCTCAGCGATCGTCGCCGGCTCGAAGCTGCCGAGGCGGCTGCGCACCTTCTGCGGGCCGGCGAACGCGTGCTCCATCGGGTACTGCTGGTCCAGCATCATCCCCGCGAGCAAGGCGAACGGGTTCGTCGTCAGCAGCTCGTCGGCCGCCGGGTCGTCGGTGATGTGGATGGCCATGCGCTCAGTATTCCGCAGGGCTCCAGCGCCCGAGGCTCACCACGGGTGGTACCAGACGCGGAACCGGTCACCGACCTCCTGCTGCACCCGCTCGAGGAGCGCGCGGGCCCGCAGGTCGAGATCGCGGTAGGCCTCGTCCGTGCGTTCGTGCGGCCGGGAGTCGAGGTACTGCATGGCCTCGCCCCAAGCGGTGAGGTCGGCGATGAGCGGGTCGCTGAGCCCCAGGGCGCGACGCAGCCACTCGGGCTCCTCGGGCACCAGGCCCTCCCACTCGGTCCACAGCGGCACGACCACGCCGTAGTCCCACATGAACTTGATCGTGTCGCCGGCGATCTCGAAGTCCAGCTCGTCGAACTCGGAGCCGCTCACCGTGCCCGCTCCGGGTGGACGCCGAACTCCCGACGGGACAGCTCGACGCCCGGCACGCCGTCGATCCACTCCACTGCGAAGATGCGCCCGTCCGGCGAGGTGAAGCGGCCGTGGTCGAGCTCGTCGATCAGGCGGGCCAGATCCTCCGGCGCAACATAGGAGGGGTCGGAGAACTCGTCGTCCACTGTCAGCCAGACCTCGGCGGTCCAGGTCGGGTTGATCCACCGGGTCGCAACGGCGCGCCCCTCCCGCTCCCACCAGCGCTCGCCCACCACCATGAGTGCGCCGACCTGGCGGTCGGCTAGGAGGAGCCTCGCCACCCGTCGGTCGTAGGCGTCGATCGGGTGGGGAGGCCCGTCGCGTGGCGGCCAGCTGCCCATCGGACGACGCTAACCCGGCCCGACCGGCGAGACACCTGGATTGTCCGGGCGCGGCCGACCGGCCGATCGCGCAGGCGCCCGTCGATCAGCGCGCCGGGCGGAGCTCGTCGGAGGAGACGATGCGTCGTCCGAGCGGGAGCAGGGAGACCGGGATCATCTTGAAGGAGCCCACGCCCAGCGGGATGCCGATGATCGTCAGGCACAGCAGGGCGCCGGTGACGGCGTGACCGATGGCCAGCCAGATGCCGGAGAGCACGAACCAGACGACGTTGCCGATGGCGCTGCCCACGCCGGCGTCGCGGCGCTCGACCACTTCACGCCCGAACGGCCACAGCGCGTAGCGGCCGATCCGGAAGGACGCGATGCCGAACGGGATCCCGATGATCGTGATGCACCAGAGCACGCCGATGAGCAGGTAGGCGATGAACATCCAGAACCCGGAGAAGACCAACCAGATCAGGTTCAGCAGCAGCCGCATGGGCGAAGGCTAGGCGAGTCGCCGTCTCGCAGGGGCCTGAACCGTCACCAGATCAGCACTCCCCCGCCGATCACGGCCGCGAACCACCACACGAACGAGGCGACGCCGAGGCCGACGACGCGGCGCGGGTGCGTCGTCCACCAGCGGAAGGCCTGGACCAGCATCGCCAGCCACGTCAGCAGCAGGACGACGACCGCCCACCAGGGTGCGAGCATCCCGGCCGCGGCGTAGAGGAAGAAGGACGACGTCAGCAGCACGAGGCCCACGAAGGGCAGGGGCGAGATGCGCTGACCGGTCGCGGGGTCGATCGCGACCGGCCGGATGCGACGGCGTCGGGAGAACACCGGACGAGTATCGCCGTCCAGAGCGAGTCGGGCTCAGGAACGCGCCGCGTCGTCGTTCCAGTCGGGGTCGTTGTCCCACGCGGCGGTGCGCTCGGCCGCCTTCTCGAGGGCCTGCGATGCCTCCGCCTCGGTGGCGTAGGGGCCGAGGCGGTCCTTGTTGGGGCAGCCCTCGACACCCTCCACCCGGTGATGGGTCAGACAGAACCAGAACTCGCCGCCATCGCTCATGCACCGGAATCTACCCAGCGGCCGGGTCTGTAGCCGGGCGTCGACGCTGGCCAACATCGCTGTGCAACATCGGTGTTACAGACCCTGAGTAGGGTCCGGCTATGAGCACCATGTTCGAGGGATACGGGACCTCGGGGCCTGCCTACGACGAGATGTTCGACGGCGCCGAGCTGCGTCCGCCGTACCTGCGCATGCGTGACTCGCTCGACAAGATGAGCACCCCCGAGCTGATCAGCCGCGTCGAGGCCCTGCAGGCCAGCTACCTCGACCAGGGCATCACCTTCGACATCGGCGGCGAGGAACGGGCGATGCCGCTCGACATCCTGCCGCGGGTGATCGAGCAGGAGGCGTGGACGACGGTCGAGCGCGGCGTCCAGCAGCGGGTGCAGGCGCTCGAGGCGCTGCTCGCCGACGTCTACGACGCCGGCCAGGTCTTCACCGACGGCGTGATCCCCCGCGGCGTGATCACCACCAGCTCGCACTTCCACCGCCAGGCCGCCACCGTGCGCCCCGCCAACGGGGTGCGCGTGCACGTGGCCGGCATCGACCTCATCCGCGACAACGCCGGCGAGTTCCGCGTGCTGGAGGACAACGTGCGCGTGCCCTCGGGCGTGTCGTACGTGATCACCAGCCGCCGCGCGATCTCCTCCGCGCTGCCCGAGACGATCGCCCAGCACCGCATCCGTCCGGTGGCCGGCTACCCGCAGCGACTGCTGGCGGCGCTGCGGGCGGCGGCTCCGGCGGGCGTCGCGGACCCCACGGTCGTCGTCCTCACGCCGGGGGTCTACAACGGCGCCTACTTCGAGCACACGCTGCTGGCGCGCACGATGGGCGTCGAGCTGGTGGAGGGCCGCGACCTCGTGTGCCGCCGCGGCGAGGTCATGATGCAGACCACCAAGGGCCTCGCCCCGGTGCACGTGATCTACCGCCGCGTGGACGACGAGTTCCTCGATCCGGTGCACTTCCGCGCCGACTCCATGCTCGGCTGCCCGGGCCTCATCGACGCCGCCCGCGCCGGCAACGTCACGCTCGCCAACGCGGTGGGCAACGGGGTGGCCGACGACAAGCTCGTCTACACCTACATGCCCGACATCATCCGCTACTACCTCGGCGAGGACCCCGTCATCCGCAACGTCGACACCTGGCGCTGTGGCGAGCCCGAGGCCCGCGAGGAGGTGCTCGACCGCCTCGACGAGCTGGTGCTCAAGCCGGTCGACGGCTCGGGCGGCAAGGGCATCGTGATCGGTCCGCGCGCCACGAGGGCCGAGCTCGACGAGCTGCGCGGCAAGGTGCTCGACGACCCCCGGGCATGGATCGCGCAGCCCGTCGTCCAGCTCTCCACCGTGCCCACCTTCGTGGACGGCGAGCTGGGCCCGCGCCACGTCGACCTCCGCCCGTTCGCGGTCAACGACGGCAACCGGGTGTGGGTGCTGCCGGGCGGACTCACCCGGGTGGCGCTCGGCAAGGGCGAGCTGATCGTGAACTCCTCGCGCGGCGGCGGCACCAAGGACACTTGGGTGCTCGCGGGGCCGACCTCGCCCGAGCAGCAACAGCAGCAACAGCAGCAGGTGGTGCAGCAGGACCGGCCCACGCGCTCCGCGTCCTCCGCACCTGCGGCCGAGGAGAGTGAGGTCTGATGCTGAGCCGCATCGCGGAGTCACTGTTCTGGATCGGTCGCTACATCGAGCGGGCCGACAGCACCGCCCGCATCCTCGACGTGCAGACCCAGCTGCTGCTGGAGGACGCCACCGTCGACGAGGCCCGCACCTGCCGCGACCTGCTCTCCTGCATGGGCATCGAGGCCAGCGACGCCGCCGGGCAGGGCATCGACTTCTTCGGCGCGCTGAGCATCGACCAGGTGCTGCGCCTGCTGGCCTACGACACCGGCTCGCCGTCGTCCATCGCGGCCACGCTGACAGCCGCGCGGGAGTCGGCGCGCGGTGCGCGCGAGACCCTCACGGTTCCGCTGTGGGAGGTCATCAACACCACCTGGCGCCCGATCCCCTCAGGCCACTTCGAGACCCTGCGCCCGCCCTACGTGTTCCAGTGGGCACGCGAGCGGGCGGCGCTCATCACCGGCACCGCCGACGCCACCATGACGCGCGACGAGGGCTGGCAGTTCATCGTGCTGGGCCGCAGTATCGAGCGCGCCGACATGACCTCGCGCCTGGTCGCCACCACCGCCCTCTCCGGCGGCGCCGGCCAGTGGACGTCGGCCCTGCGCGCGTCCGGCGCGTACGAGGCGTTCCTGCGCACCTACCGCGGGCTCGAGACCGACCGCGCGGCGGCGGAGTTCCTGCTGCTCGACCGGCTCTTCCCCCGCTCGGTCGTCTACGCGCTCAGTCGCGCCGAGCGGGCGCTGGACGACCTCGGCGGCGACCCGCGTCGCGCGGGCTTCCAGGACGAGGCCCACCGCCTCGTCGGGCGCATGCGCGCCGAGCTGGAGTACCGCTCGCTGAGCGACCTGGTCGACGACCTGCCGGCCGAGATGGAGCGGCTGCAGCGCACCTGCGCGGCCGCCACCGATGCGATCAGTCGGCGCTACTTCGCCGGCGCCGAGGCCGTGGCCTGGAAGGGAGTCGGGGTCTGATGTCCATGCAGCTGCGGATCGTCCACACCTCCGAGTACGAGTACGACGGGCAGGCGGTCGCCTCCTACAACCAGGCGCGGATGACACCCCAGACGACGCCGGAGCAGATCGTCGTCCACCACCGCCTCGACGTGAGCCCGAAGCCGTGGACCTACGGCTACACCGACTACTTCGGCTGCCCCGTGACGGCCTTCGAGGTGGTCGACCCCCACGAGGCGATGACGGTGAGCGCCACCTCCACCGTGCACGTCGCCCGCTCGGGCGCACCCGTGGCCACCACCGGCTGGGAGGCCTACGGCGAGCGCGAGATCGCCGACCGCTGGTGCGAGTTCCTCGTGCTCTCCGATCTCGTGGCACCGCCCGAGGACTTCCTCGCCCGCGTGCGCTCCCTCGCCGAGGACGCCGCCCTGCCGGGCGAGGCCGCGCAGGCCGTGTGCTCGCTGGTGCATGACGAGATCGAGTTCCTGCCCGGCGCCACCGACGTGGAGTCGCCCGCCGCCGAGGCGTGGAGCAAGCGCGCCGGCGTCTGCCAGGACCTCGTGCACCTCGCGATCGGCGGCCTGCGGGCGCTCGGCATCCCGGCGCGCTACGTGTCGGGCTACGTGCACCCCGTCGCCGAGCCCGCCGTGGGCGAGACGGTGCTCGGCGACTCCCGCTCGTGGGTGGAGTGGTGGGACGACGGGTGGCGGGCCTTCGACCCCAGCTACGGCGCTGCGCCCGACGACCGCTACGTGGTGATCGGCCAGGGTCGCGACTACGGCGACGTGCCGCCCCTACGCGGCATCTACTCGGGTGCCTCCACCGCCAAGCTCACGGTGGGTGTGGAGATCACGCGTCTGGCGTGAGGCGCACGGCGCCATCTGATCAGCGACGCACCTGCACTGTGACCTGGGTGGACGAGGGTCGGAAGCGCACGGTGTCGGTCGGTGCGAAGGTGACCGAGATCCGGTGCCGCCCGACCTTCAGGCGTGCAGGCAGGGCGTACACGGCGCGCACCCCGGAGGCGACCGACACCCGCGAGAGGAGCTTCTTCCCGTCGCGCACGGTGATGCTCCCCGCAGCGCCGACGGCCGAGGAGATGGTCAAGGTCACCGGCGTGCGCCCGAAGCGCTGGGAGGTCGCCGAGGCCGTCACCTCGACGGCCGAGGAACGAGAGTCGACGACCACCGGCCGGGTGAACGCTCGGACGCGGTCGTCGACGAAGCCGGGGAGGCTGTCGACGACCGACTCGACGCTGCCCGTGACGCCGTCGACGCTGTCGCGAACGACGTCGAGGTGGAGTGCGACCTGCCGGGGGAACACGAGGCAGGTGCGCGGCAGCGAGGTCACGATGACGCCGCCCTCACCGAGACGGCGGGTGGTGCGGGCACTCGGGCACGACAGCGGTGGCCCGAGGGCGCCGTCGTCCGCGACGGGTCGCAGGGTCGTGGGACCCTCGGCGAAGGCCGTGAGCCGGTACTCCTCGCGACCGTCCTGATCGATGTCCAAGAGCCCGGTGAGGGAGGTCCAGCTGTCCGGGTCGAGCCGGTCGAAGGACGTCGTCAGGGTCAGCGCGGCCACGCTGTGGGCGACCCGGACCGTGGCGATGTCGAGCCGGAGGTCCTCCACCTCGACCAGGGCATCGTCGCGGAAGCGCAGCACGTCCTGGTCGGCGTCGGCGAAACCCACCGTGGCGGCACCCGCGGGCGAGGCGGCGTGGGCCGTGATCGCGAGCACCGAGCCCACCAGCGACACGAGCACCGTCGCAGCTGTCGGGGCTCTCATCGCGTCACCCGGATGCTGATGGTCGCGCTGGCCGAGGAGAACCGGCGCGGCGCTCGCGGCACGAACTCCACCACGAGCCGGTGGACGCCGACCGCGAGCCGCGACGGCAGGCGCACGACCGCCGCACGGCCGGGCCGGATCGTCGTCCGCGCGAGGACCGATGAACCTTCGCGGACGACGATCGCTCCTCCGGCGCGGCGACTCACCCGCACCCTGAGACGGACAGCAGGGCCCCCGACGGGCTGGCTCGTGGCCGACGGACGCACCGAGATCACGGGCTCCGGCGGGGCGGTCGTCGCCCTCACCGTGGCGACCGGCAGCGCCCGCGTGAAGACAGGCGCGCCGTCGGCACGCGCGTCGGGCGCCACGTCCGTCACCACCGTGTTGGCTCCGGTCTCCGGATCCGACCTGGAGGAGAGGATGCCCACACGCATGCTCACTGTTGCAGGGAAGTCGAGGCAGCGTCGCGGCACCGTGAAACGCAGCGACCTCGCAGCGCCGCTGATCTCGCTGGTGCTCGCGCCCGCGCAGGGCACCGTGTTCAACGGCGCGCCGGGCACGGGCCCCGGATCGACGGCGAGAGCCGCTCCGGCCAGGAAGAAGTCGCGATTCCCGTCGCCGTCGACATCGATCTCGAGCACCCCGAGCACCGGCACGCCCGGGTCCAGGACGGCGACCGCCTCGACCGCCGCCGCGCGGTGCTCGAAACGCACGCTCCTCAGATCCGTCCCGAAGTCGCCGGTCGCGAACGTCGAGCTCGACTGCCGCACCGCGTCGTCGTCAGCGTCCCGGACCACCAGGGCGTCGGCGCTCGCGGGGGCGCTCGGCAGGATGACGAGTGTCGAGACGGTGAGCGCCGCGACCAGGAGAGCTTCGCGCCACCGGCGGAGGCCGCGGGCGAGCGGGATCGGAGAGAGGCGCATGGGGGCCCTTCGTGCCCCTGAGCGGGGCGTCGAGCCCTCGACGGTCCGGGAGCGGCCCATCGACGGCTGCGCGACCCCGGAGTCCCGTGGCCCGAGGCTAACGCAGTCGGGCACGGCCAGGAACCCCTACCGACCGGGTGCCCGCACCACCCCTATCGGTCCAGCAGACCGGCGAGGCGCTCGACCCGCAGCACGTCGTACTCGTGGTCGGGGTCGCCCGTCATCGCGGCGGCGAGCCGCAGGTGCGGCAGGGCGTCGTCGTAGCGCGACTGGCGCTCGAGCACCCGCCCGAGGGAGTGGCGGGCCCAGACGTCGGCCGGGTCGTCGTCCACGAGGGCGCGCAGCGCCGTCTCGGCGGGCTGCAGCTGCGCGCGCAGGAACAGCGCCCACGCCTGGAGCGAGCGCAGCCCGCGGTTGTCGGGCTCGACCTCGAGGGCGGGCGCGAGCACCTCGAGGGCCTCGCGGGGCGCTCGCCGCGCCAGCAGGTCGTGGGCCGTGCGGTAGGCCGTCTCGTGGCGACCGACCGCGCCGGGGAAGACGATCGCCGGCGCCTGCAGGGTCGGGACCTCGGTGACCTCGGGCTGCTCGTTCGACTGCGGCGTGTTCGTCATGGCCCCACAACGACCGCGGCCCCCGCCCTGTTCCCCTACAGTGAGCCCCGGACGGGCTGGCCGGGCGACCGCGTGACCTCCGCCGCGAGGCGACGGGTCCCGAGGAAAGTCCGGGCTCCACAGAGCAGGGTGGTGGGTAACGCCCACCCGGGGTGACCCGCGGGAAAGTGCCACAGAGAACAGACCGCCTCGCCCTCCGGGGCGCGGTAAGGGTGAAACGGTGGGGCAAGAGCCCACCAGTGCGGCGGGCGACCGTCGCAGCTCGGCAAACCCCACCCGGAGCAAGACCAGACAGCACACGATCGGCCTCGGCCGGCAAGGGCGGCTCGCCCGAGTGTGCGGGTAGGTCGCTGGAGGCTGTCGGCAACGGCAGCCCTAGATGGATGGTCGCCCCCTGGTGACAGGGACAGAACCCGGCTTACAGGCCAGCCCGTCCCCTGCTCGACGCCGTGCCCGCGCCACAATGGAGGCATGGACGAGTCCCGCTACGGCCGCACCCCGCGCTGGAAGGTGCTCGCCGTCGGCCTGCCACCGGCGATCCTGCTGTTCCTCATCGGCGCCGTGCTCACGGTGCAGTCGTGGGGCGTGCTCGACGGCACCGAGGAGTCGACGTCCCTGAGCATCCTGGGCCCTCTGCTCGCGGGCCTCGGCGTGGCGCTGGGGTTCGTGGTGGTCCGCCGACGACCCTGAGCGGCCGTCATCAGAAACTTTGGTTTTCCTTCCGCACCGGGCCGTTCCTGCGATGCTGCGTTGGTGAATCCGCGCTCCCACGGCTCTCGCCTCCTGCCCCGCACCATCGCCACCGTCGCACTGCTGGCGGCCCTGACCGCCTGCGGCGACGACACCGAACCCGCCGGTGACGCAGCCGGCCCGAGCGGCTCGTCGTCCTCGTCGTCGGCTGACGCCGGCTCCTCCGCACCGGCCTCGCCCGCCGCGTCGTCCGACGACTCCAGCGCCAGCGGCGACCCGGCCGCCACCCTGAAGACCCTGCTGCAGGCCTACACCGACGGCGACGCCGCGACCGCCTGCCCGCTGCAGACAGCGAAGTACACGAAGACGAGCATCGCCCAGGTCGTGAGCACCGGCGTGATCCCGGCCGGCTCCACCTGCGAGGACACCGTGCGCTTCAGCGGCGAGATGGCGAAGAAGTTCAAGCAGAACAACGCCGAGGGCGCCTACGACGTGATTTCGAACGACGGCACCACCGCGACCGTGGTGCACGAGCAGGGCGGCACACCCGTTACCTACACGATGAAGTTCGAGGACGGCGGCTGGAAGCTCGACGCGGAGGGCTGACCGGGGTTTCGTCCACAGGGCCAGGCACCTTGCTTTGGTTCGAACGCATGTTCGAATAGCATCGGGGCATGATCTCGGACGACGAACCCGCCACGGCTGAGCCCCCTCCCGAACCACCACCGTCGCCGGCGGTCGGCGAGTCGGATACTGCCCCTCTTCTCGACGCTGACGCCCGCAGCATCCTCCTCGCCGAGGAGGCCTCGATCGAGCAGCGCCGCGAGCACGACGTCGCCGCCCTGCACCGCCTGCTCGCCTGGTGCGACCTGCACTCCGTCGATCCGCAGACGCAGCCCGGCGCCGTGCCGATCTCCCGCGGGGGCGACCGGTTGATCTCCCTGGGCGGCGAAGGGTGCCCGCAGGTCGCCGAGCTGTGCCTGGCCGAGTTCGCCATCGCCGCCCACGCCGGCACCATCGCCACGCAGAACCGCGCCGCCGACTACCTCGACCTGCGCCACCGACTCCCCCTGCTCCACGAGGCCGTCGGTGCCCTGATCCTCGACCTGTGGGTGGCCCGCCGCGTGGCGTCGATGTCGCGACGGCTGCCGGTCGACCGCATCCACGTGGTCGATCGCAAGGTGGCGCGCGCGGTGCACGAGTCGCCCTCGCGCATCCTCGCGATCGCGGAGGCCGCGGTCATCGAGGCCGACCCGGAGGCGCACCGCCGCCTCATCGCCGAGGACGCCGCGCGCGTCGGCGTCTTCAGCAAGCGCCCGCGCACCGGGGATCGGGTGGGAGAGATCCCCGAGAGCGCCGAGCCCGAGGCCCGCGCCACGACCCTGCGCCTGAGCGGCGCCGACACCGAGGCGCTGCTCGACACCATCGAGCAGGTCACCGACGCACTCGAGGCCGAGGCCAACGCGGCCGCCGCCCTCGTCGACTCCCCCGACGACGCCGCTGACTCCGGAGCGGTCGACGCACCGACCCGCGACCAGCTGCGCGCTCAGGCCGCCGCCCTCCTGGCCGACCCGGCCGCCGTGCTGCGGTTGCTCGGCGGCCCTGATGCCGAGCCGGAGGAGCCCCCGGTGAAGCCTCGGCGGCGCCCGGCCCACCTCGTCGTCCACGTCGACTCCCGCGTCCTCGCCGGGCAGCGCGACGGCGTGTGTCGGGCCGAGCAGCTGGGCCCGCTGCTCCTCGAGCAGGTGCAGGCGCTGTTCGTGGGCCGCAGCATCACGGTGCAGCCGGTCATCGACCTCGCCGAGCATCGCGCGGTCAGCGCCTACGAGCACCCGGTCGACGTGCGGCGCCGCACCGAGCTGCGCACCGCGCGCGACGTGGTCCCGCACTCGGGCCGCCTGGGCATCAGCCGCGTCGACCACGACCACCCGACTCCGTATCGCCCACCCGGGTCGGGCGGGCCGCCCGACCAGACCGGCGACCACAACGACGCTCCCCTCGCGCGCCGCGACCACCGGGCCAAGACCCACCTCGGCTTCCGGGCCGAGCAGCTCGGCGACGGCACCTACGCCTGGGCGACCCCGAACGGTCTCGGCCGTCTCGTCACGCCCGGCGGCACGCGACGCGTCGAGTTCCTCGGCGGTCCCGACGACGGCCTCGCCGACTTCCTCGTCGAGAGCTGGTTCGGCGTCGTCCTCGATCTCGAGCGGGCGTGATCTCCTCACGCGACCCCGCGCTCAGCGCAGTCGCTGACCGGAGCCCAGCGCCCAGCGCGCCAGCAGCCGGCACTCCCCCTCGGCGTACCACTGCAGGTCGAGGTGCTCCACGCGCGCCGTCAACGGCAGCGGGCCGGTCGGCGAGGCAGCGAGGGCAGCGGCCACCGAGTCGACGCCCTGGCCCGTCATCTCGTGGTCGAGCGTCAGGTGCGGCACGAGCTCGTCGAAGCGGCCCTCGTAGGGCGGGCACTGCGGGAAGGCGGCCTCCGCTGCGGCCGTGAGGGCAGCGAACGGGGCCGCCGGCTCCGGGACGACGTGCAGGATCCCGTCGGGGAAGGCGGCCACCTGCTCGAAGCGCACCTCGGTGGGCCGCGCGCCGGCGGCCAGGCCGGCCACCGCGTCGAGGTCGGTCACCGTCGGCTCGGCGACGAACGGCGCGAGCACGGTGATGTGGGCGTGCACGAAGTGCGGATCGCGCGACGTCCACGCGGGGTCGTAGTGCTCCCAGCGTGCCCGCACGAACGGCTCGAACGCCGGCACGGGGATGAGCAGCACCGTGTGACCCACGGGGGCGACGATAGGTTGCTCCCGTGTCCGGCCTGATCTCCCCTCCCTCCCCCGACGCCCGCGCCGCCGCCGACGAGCGTCTCGCCGGCCTGGCCACCCCGGCCGGAGCCCTCGGCCGTCTCGGCGACCTGGGGGTGTGGCTCGCCGCCGCCCAAGAACAGTGCCCGCCGGCCCCGCTCGACGAGGTGCGCCTGGTGATCTTCGCCGGCGACCACGGCGTCGCCGCCCACGGCGTCTCGGCCTACCCGCCCGCGATCACCGCTGCGATGGTGCGTACCTTCGTCCTCGGCAAGGCCGGGGTCTCCGCACTGGCCGCCGCTCACGGCGTCCACGTGCGCGTGCTCGACCTCGGCGTGGACGACGACCTCGACGGCGTGCCCGCCGAGGTCACCGCCCACAAGGTGCGGCGCAGCAGCGGTGCCATCCACCTCGAGGACGCCCTCAGCGCCGCCGAGCTCGAGCAGGCGCTCGCTGCCGGCCGCGCGGTGGCGCGCGAGGAGATCGCCGCCGGCGCCCAGCTGCTGCTCTCGGGCGACATGGGCATCGGCAACACCACGCCGGCTGCCGCCCTCATCGCCTCCGCGCTCGGCCTGCCCGCTGACGAGGTGACCGGCCGTGGCACCGGCGTCGACGACGCCGCGTGGGAGGTCAAGCGGGGCGTCGTCCAGCAGGCGCTCGACCGGCTGCACGCCACGCCGGGGCGGGCCGACGACCCGCGGGAGGTGCTGGCCGCCCTCAGCAGCGCCGACCTCGCCGCCACCGTCGGCTACCTCGCCGAGGCCGCCACCGTGGGCGTGCCGGTGCTGCTCGACGGCCTGATGTCGGTGGCCTGCGCGCTCTACGCCGACCTCATCGCGCCGGGCGCCGCCGCGTGGTTCGCCGCCGGCCACCGCTCCACCGAGCCCGCGCAGAGCCTGGCCCTCGAGAAGCTCGGCCTCGAGCCCGCGCTCGACCTCGGCCTGCGCCTCGGCGAGGGCTCGGGCGCGGTCGCGGCCGTGCCGGTGCTGCGCTCGGCGGTCGCGCTACTGCGCGATGTCGCCCTGCTCGCCGACCTGCTGCCGCCCGACCCGGCTCCCGAGGGCTGAGCCGCGGTGCAGGTCGCCACCCTCGGGCGCAGCCTGCGCCTCTCGATCGGCATGCTCACCGCCCTGCGCGTGCCGCCCGTCCTCACCGTCTCCCCCGCCCTCGCCACCGGGGCGCTGCTCCTCGCGCCCCTCGCCGTGCTGCCGCTGGGCGTGACGCTGGGCGCCGTCCTGTGGCTCGGCGGCCGCCTCGACCTCCCGGCGCCGGCCGTCGCCTTCGCCGCTCTCGCCGCCCTCGCGGCCGGCAGCCGGGCGCTGCACCTCGACGGCCTCTCGGACGTCGCCGACGGGCTCACCGCCTCCTACGACCGCGAGCGCTCGCTGCAGGTGATGAAGTCGGGCACCGCGGGGCCGGCGGGGGTCGCCGCGCTCGTGCTGGTGCTGGGCGCCCAGGCCTCGGCCCTCACCTGGTTCGTCGGTCCGGACGGCGACCTGGGCGCCGCGGTCACGGCGGGGGCGCTCGTGTGCGCCTCCCGGGGCGCCCTGTGGATCATCGGCGCCTCCGCCGTGCCGCCGGCGCGCACCGACGGACTCGGCGCCACCTTCACCCGCCGCGTCCCCCTGGCTGTCGCCGTGCTCGGGTGGATCGGGCTCGCCGCCCTCGCCACCGTAGTCGACCCCGTCCGCGGCCCCATCACCGTGCTCGTCGCTGCGCTCGCGGTGATCGCGCTCGTGCGACGGGCCGTCACCCGCTTCGGCGGCGTCACCGGCGACGTCATGGGGGCGGGTATCGAGATCGCGTTCGCCGTGCTGCTGATCGGCCTCGCCGGCGCCTGAGTACGGCGCCCGCCCTAGCGGGCAGGTCCGATCGGGTCACCGAGGCGCAGCACCCGCCCCGCGACCACCAGGTGCACCTCGTCGCAGGCGGCACCGACGTCCTGGTTGATGCGGCCCAGGAGGTCGCGGAAGACCCGCGCCGACCGGTGCTCGGGGACGACGCCGAGGCCGACCTCGTTGGTCACCAGCACCACCGGCACCCGCACGCCGGCCAGCGCGTCGACCAGCGGCGCGGTGCGGGCCGCTGCCAGCTCTGCCAGCTCGGCCGACGGCGCCTCCCACGCGTGGGCTTCGTCGATGAGGCCGGTGAGCCAGGTGCCGAGGCAGTCCACCAGCACCGGCGCATCGGCCGAGGCCACGACGCCGGCGACATCGCGGGTCTCGAGCGTCGTCCACGTGGCAGGTCGACGCTCGCGGTGGGCGGTGATGCGAGTCGCCCAGTCGGCGTCGTCGTACACGGGGCCCGCGGCGACGTAGGTGACGCGGGGTCGGTCGACCAGCAGCAGCTCGGCGTGGCGCGACTTGCCCGAGCGCACGCCGCCGGTGACGAGCACCCTCACCGCGGTCGGGTCCACTCGAACACCACGGAGCGGGACGCGACGTCGGCGCCGGCCAACCGCACCCGCGCCTCCTCCCCGAGCGGCAGGGGCGCGTCGTCCGCCGAGCGCACCGGCGCCTCGACGCCGAGGTCGGCGACCACGACGACACCGCTCGACGCCGATCCCGAGGCACCCGCCCCGCCCTCGCGGCCGGACTCGCGCACGCTCGTGATGACGCCGTCGAACTCCTGCCCGACCCGTCCGGCCAGGCTCGCCGCCTCGAGCAGGTCGAGCACGGCACGCTCGTAGGCGCTCGCCCGCCGCGCGGAGTCGCGCAGCTCGTCGGGCAGCCCCGGCAGGGCGCTGCGCACCCAGTCGGGCACCGGCTCGCCGGCACACAGGCTCACGCAGACCTCGCCGGTGTAGCGGTCGCCGAGGCGACGCAGGGGCGCGGTGACGTGGGCGTACTCCGCCGCGATCGCCTCGTGGCGGGTGTGCTCGGGCAGCTCGCCGTCGAAGGCCACGTAGGCGCTGCCGCGCAGCAGCCGCGTGCACGCCACCGTCATCGCCTGGTGCTCGGGGCGGGTCGGGTCGAGGCGGCGCACGAACTCCGGGTAGTCGAGACCCGTCGGCCAGTCGATGCGCAGGCCGCGCGCCACGCGGCGCAGACGCTCGACGTCGCGGGGGTCGGGCAGCGGCAGGGTGCGCAGCAGGCCGATGCGCCCGCGCACCATCATCGCGGCGGCGGCCATGCCGGTGAGCAGCGAGACCTGGGCGTTCCAGCCCTCCACGGGCAGTTGCTCGCGGAACACGAGGCGCAGGCCCTCGGGTCCCTCCTCGATCTCCTGCTCGGGTAGCGGCAGCGACACCCCGCCTCGCTCCCGCTCCTGCTGCTCGCGCAGGAGCCCGACCTCGCGCAGCAGCGTGATGACCTCCGGCGCCGAGCCGTCGCCGAGCGCCGCCTGGGCACCGGTGTAGGACCACCGCGCCGTCGAGCGCACCCGCGCCCGCTCGACCCGGGCGTCGGTGAGCGCACCCGCAGCATCGAGGCGCAGGGTCCACAGCAGTGCGGGGCGCACCTGCTCGGGCAGCAGCGACGCGGCGTCCTCGCTGAGCTCGGGCGGGTGCAGCGGGACCTTCGAGCCGGCGCCGTAGAGCGTCTCGCCCCGCCGGTGCGCCTCGAGGTCGATGGGCCCGCCGGGCGCCACGAAGGCCGCGACGTCGGCGATCGCGTAGTGGACGACGAATCCGCGGCCGTCGCGCGCGATGTGCACCGCCTGGTCGAGGTCCATCGCCCCCTCGGGGTCGATGGTGATCAGCGGCAGGTCCGTGCGGTCGAGGTCGGGCAGCCGGACGTCGCCCGCCGCACGCCGCGCCTCGGCGTGGACGTCGTCGGCGAATCCGCGCGGCAGGTCGAGCTCGACCTCGCTCGCCGCCAGTCCGTGCTGCAGCTGCGACGACCCGGGCGCGACCCGCACGGCGACATTGCTCGGCATGGGCCCGACCCTAGAGGAGGCGCCCCACGGGCCCCGCTCACCAGCCCGGCCCTAGCCTTGCGGCCGTGCTGATCCTGCTGCCCCCGAGCGAGGGCAAGGCCACGCCGACGCGCGGCAAGAACCTCGACCTCGACGCGCTCTCGCTGCCCGAGCTGACGACCACCCGCGCTCGTGTGCTCGACGCGCTGGTGTCGCTGTGCCGTGACGAGCCGGACCGCGCCCTCGAGGTGCTCGGTCTCTCGGCCGGTCAGGTCGAGCTCGTGGGTCGCAACGCCGACCTGCTCGATGCCCCCACCGCACGGGCCGACCGCATCTACACCGGCGTGCTCTACGACGCGCTCGACCTCGGCACGCTGAGCGCTGCGGCCAAGCGCCGGGCCGCCGGCCGCCTGGCGATCACCTCGAGCCTGTTCGGCCTCGTGCGCGTCGGCGATCGCATCCCGTCGTACCGGCTCAGCGGCGACGCCACCCTTCCCGGGCTCGGCTCGGTGGCCGGCGTCTGGCGCGAGGCGCTGCCCGAGGTGGGCGCGGCGGCGCTGGGCGGTGGACTGCTCGTCGACCTGCGCTCGGGCATGTACGCCGCCTTCTGGCGACCGGACGCCGACCTCGCGCCACGGGTGGCGACGGTGCGCGTGCTGCACGAGCAGGGCGGCGTGCGCAAGGTGGTGAGCCACTTCAACAAGGCCACCAAGGGCCGCATCGTGCGCGCCCTGCTCGAGGACGGCGCCACGCCCCGCACCCCGGCCGCCCTCGCCGAGGCGCTCACCCGCCTGGGCTGGACGGTCGAGCTCGGCGAGCCCGGTCGCACCGGCACCCAGCTCGACGTGGTGGTCGCCGACCTCTGAGCCGGAGCCGGGGCAGCCCGGCTACCAGCGGCCGGTGTCGCGCAGGGTGCGCCGCCCCGGGGGCAGCGCGTTGAAGAAGCGCAGGGACGGCGTGCGCGCGCCCGAGCGCGGATCGTGGTGGAACGCGATCGTGGAGACGGCGGCCGGCGCCAGCTCGAGGCGGAAGATCGAGTCGAGCGGAGCGGCCAGCGCGTGCGCGGTGAGCACCTTGATCGGCGTCACGTGGCTGGTCACCACGACCGTGCGTCCCGCGTGCGTCTCCAGCACCCGCTCGAGCGCGGCGAGCACGCGCTCCTGCACCGCCACGAAGGACTCCCCGCCGGGCGGTGCCGCGGCCATGTCGGAGAACCAGCGGTCGAGACCGGCCTGGTCGCGCCGGGCGACCTCGCTGAAGGTCAGGCCGTCCCACTCGCCGAACTCCATCTCGGCGAACCCGGCCTCCTCCTCGACCGGCAGGTCGAGCTCGGCGGCGATGATGTCCGCGGTCTCGCGCGTGCGGCGCACGGGCGAGGCGATCACGGCGTCGACCTGGTCGCGCAGGTCGACCAGCCAGCGGGCGGTCTCGCCCACCTGCGCGCGGCCCTCCTCCGACAGCGCCGGGTTGTCGCCGCCGAGGCCGCCGGAGAAGCGTCGTCCGGTGGTGTGGGGGGTGACGCCGTGGCGCACCAGCACGAGCGTCGTCGGCGCGAGCTGGTCGAACGGTCCGGGGGTGGTGGCCTCCTCCGCGGCCGACTCGGGCGCGTCGGGCGCACCGTCGCCGGGGGCGGTGCTCACACGCCGCTCTCGGCGGTGCGCACGAGGATGCGCTGGCACTCCTCGTGGCGCAGCACCTCGTCGGCCGCGGCGGCGCGGATCTCGGCCATCTCGCCGGCGTCGAGCGAGAGCTGGCAGCCGCCGCACTGGCGCGCGCGCAGGGCCGCGGCGCCGACGCCGCCCTTGCTGGCGCGCAGCTTCTCGTAGAGGGCCACGAGGTCGGCGGGGATGTCGGCGACGATGGCGTCGCGGCCGCCGGCGACCTGGGCGGCCTCGGCGTCGAGCTCGGCGGCACGCTCGTCGCGTGCGGTGGTGAGCTCGCCGAGACGGGCGTCGATCTCCTCCAGCGCCGCGGTCAGCTCGGTGAGGGCCGACGTGGCCTCCTCGAGCTGCTCCATCACCTCGAGCTCCTCGTCCTCGAGGACGCCGATGCGCCGCTCGAGCGAGACGAGCTCGGCCTGCATGCGCTCGAGGTCCTTCGGGTTGGTGATGAGGCCGGCATCCATGCGCTGCTGGTCGCGCTCGCGGCGCGTGCGCACCTGTGTCACGTCGGCCTCCGCGCGCGTCTGCGCGGCGGTGAGGTCATCGACGACGATGCGCTGGTCGCGCAGTCGGCCGTCGACGTCGCTGCGGCGGCGCGCCAGCTCGGCGATCTCGGCGCCCTGCGGAGGGTTGCCGCGCTGGTGGCGCAGCTGGTCGACCTGCGCGTCGAGCGCCTGCAGGTCGAGCAGGCGCACCTGCGCCGCGGGGTCGGCCTTCATCGCCCGACCCCGAACGCCGCCATCGTCACTGCCACCTTCATCACCGCAGCCGTCGTCACAGGCGCATTGTCCACGGATCGGTGACGATCTCGCTCACCCGGGTCTCGACGTCGTTGCCCAGCGCCGCGCGCAGGCGCTCGGCCAGGACGGGCAGCCAGGTCCACTCGGCCGCCCAGTGGGCGACGTCCACGAGCGCCGGCCCCTGCTTCTCGACGAACTCCGCCGCCGGGTGGTGGCGCAGGTCGCTGGTGAGGTAGACGTCGACGTCGAGCCCGGCGACCCGATCGAGCAGGAAGTCGCCGGCACCGCCGCACACGGCCACGCGGCGCACGTCGCGGTCGGGATCGCCGGCGACCCGCACCCCGCCGGCCGTCCCGGGCAGCGCCTCGGCGACGCGCTCGGCGAAGGCCCGCACGGTCAGCGGCCCGTCAGGGCCGGGCGGCAGGCTGCCCACGCGACCGGTCCCGGTGGGCTCCAGGCCCGGGTCGGCCATCTCGGTGACGTCGAACGCGGGCTCCTCGTAGGGGTGGGCGGCCAGCATCGCGGCCACCACCGCAGCACGGCGCGAGCGCGGGAGCACCGCCTCGATGCGCACCTCCTCGACCACGCTCAGCTCCCCCACCTCGCCGATCAGCGGCTGGGCGCCGTCGAGCGGGCGGAAGCGTCCCTCGCCCGGCGCGCTCGTGAAGGACGCCGCCTCGTAGTCGCCGATGCGGCCGGCGCCCGCCTCGGCCATCGCCGCGCGCACGGGTGCGGCCGCGTCGACCGGCACGAACACCGTGATCACGTCGCGCGCCGGGCCGAGCGCGGGGATGATCGGCGCGAGGTCGCGCAGCCCCAGGGCGAGGGCCAGCGACTCCGAGACGCCGCCGACCGCCTGGTCGGCGTTGGTGTGGGCGGTAAGCAGCGCAGCGCCCGCACCGGCGAGCGTGTGGAGCGTGCGCCCCTTCGGCGTCGTGGCCGCGACGCTGGTGACGCCCTTGAGGAAGAGCGGGTGGTGGACGATCACGAGGTCGGCCTTCCAGCTGCGCGCCTCGGCCGCCACGGCGGGCGCGGGATCGACCGCCAGCAGGATGCGGCGGACGGTGCTGGAGGGGTCGCCCAGCACCAGACCGACGGCGTCCCACGAGTCGGCGGTGGCGGGCGGGTACCAGTCGTGCACGAGCGCGACGACGTCCTCGAGGGTGGCCATGGTCGGCAGGCTAGCGGGCGCCGCGCAGGCGACCCGGCGATCGCGGTCGCGGTTCCCACCTCGCCGGATCGCTGCTACGGTGCCGGTGCCAGTCGACCTCCGAAGGGGGTCAGGGAACCCGGTGAGAATCCGGGACTGACGCGCAGCGGTATGGGTGACGGGCGGAGCAGGGACAGCGTCATCTGACGCGGGTGCCAGCCACTGGGCCAGCCGGCCTGGGAAGGCGTTCCGACCCGGACGATCCCGAGTCCGAAGACCTGCTGGCCCTTGCGGCGCACTGTCGCGAGGTCGACCGCGGGCCACGCGTGGAGCCCGGACCTCGAAGGACGTCTCGACGCATGAGCGTGGAGTTCGGGCACCCGCCGTGCCCTGCCCCCGGCATCCCCGCCCGCAGCACAGCTGCCCGCAGCACGGCTGCCCGCACCCGCCGCGACCGCTGCCCGGGCGTCGTGCGGCCCTGGCCCGCCGAGGACGGCGCGCTCGTGCGGCTGCGGCTGCCCGGCGGCCGCCTGCCGGGCGGTCGGCTCACCCTCGCCCACCTCGCCGCCCTCGTCGAGGTGGCCGAGCGCTTCGGCGACGGCCGGGTGCACGTGACCGGACGCGCCAACCTGCAGCTGCGCGGCCTGCCCCTCGCGAGCACCGGCCGCGACCTGCTGGACGACGCGGCGCTGACCGCGATCGAGGCCACCGGCCTGCTGCCGTCGCGCGCCCACGACCGCGCCCGCAACGTGCTGCTGTCGCCGCTGACCGGCCGTGCCGGCGGTCGCGCCGACCTGCGCCCCCTGCTCGCCGCGGTGGACGCCGGCCTCCTCGCCGACCCCGGGTTCGCCGACCTGCCCGGGCGCTTCCTCCTCGTGCTGGACGACGGCCGCGGCGACGTGATCGGCGGCGAGGAGCGGGCCCGGGTCGACCTCGGCCTGGTGGCGCTCGACGCCCACCGGGCGCAGCTGCGCGTGGGCGAGGCGTGGAGCTCCGTCGTCCCCGTGGACGAGCCCGAGGAGGCCGCGGCGACGCTGCTCGGCCTCGCCCGCCGCTTCCTGCAGACCCGCGGACCGGGCGTCGGTGCGGCCTGGCACGTCGCCGAACTGCCGGGCGGGGCGGCCGACCTCGCACCCGTGCGTCCGGCCGAGCCCGGCGCCGAGGTGGCCACGCCTCCGCTTCCCCACGGACCGGTCTGCCTCGGGGAGGCCGACGGACGCACGCTCGGCCACCACCACCCGGTCGGCGAGTCGGGCTTCGGTCGCGACGAGGTGCGCGCCTGGGCCGCGGGCGACCTCGCCTCCGGCCCCGACTCCGGCCCCGACCGCCTGGGCGCGGGCGAGGTCGTGATCACCCCGTGGCGCGGCGTCCTCACGCTCGCTCCCGACCACTCCCCGGCACCTGCCCCCGCCCCCCTCACCTCGGGAGACCCCGCATGACCGAGCTGCTCACCCCACCCACCCACCTGAGGCGTCCCCGGCGCCGCTTCGACTACATCGACGACGGCCCCGCGATCTACGTCGACTCCTTCGCCACCATCCGCCGCGAGGCCGACCTGGCGCGGGTGCCGGCCGACGCCGAGAAGCTGGCGGTGCGGATGATCCACGGCACCGGGCAGACCGACCTCGTCGACGATCTCGTGATCCACCCGCGCCTCGCGCCCGCTGCGCGGGCCGCGCTGGCCGCGGGGGCGCCCATCCTCTGCGACGCGCGCATGGTGGCGATGGGCATCACCGCCGGGCGGCTGCCGGCCGACAACGCGGTGCACTGCTTCCTCACCGACGAGCGCACGCCCGAGCTGGCACGGCGCTGGGGCACCACGCGCAGCGCGGCCGCGGTCTCGCTCTGGGAGCCCCACCTGGACGGTGCCGTGGTGGCCATCGGCAACGCGCCCACCGCCCTGTTCCACCTGCTCGAGATGCTGCTGGACGGCGCACCGCGACCGGCCGCGATCGTCGGCTGCCCGGTGGGCTTCATCGGTGCGGCCGAGTCGAAGCAGGCGCTGGCCGACCTCGCCGTCGAGCACGGCATCGACATCCCGTTCGTCACCGTGCGCGGGCGTCGCGGCGGGTCGGCGATGACCTCCTCGGCCATCAACGCCCTCGCCCAGGAGGAGGAGTGAGCGGCCGTCTCCGCGTCGTCGGCATCGGCCCCGGCGACCCCGAGCTCATCACCCGCAAGGCCGAGCGCCTCATCGCAGCCGCCGACGTGGTGGCCTTCCACGCGGGTGTGCGCAGCAGCTCGCACGCCCGCCGCATCGCCGCCCACCTCATCCCGGCCGACGCGGTCGAGGAGGAGCTGCGCTACCCCGTCACCACCGGCACCACGGACCACCCGGGCGGCTACGTCGGCGCCCTCGCCGACTTCTACGACCGCTGCGAGGAGCGGCTGGCGACCCACCTCGAGGCACGGCGCGACGTCGTCCTGCTCGCCGAGGGCGACCCGCTCTTCTACGGCTCGTCGATGTACCTGCTCGACCGCTTCCGCGACCGGTTCCCCGTGGAGGTCGTGCCGGGGGTGCCGGCGTTCGCTGCCGCCACGGCCACGATCCCCGCTCCCCTCGTCCGCCAGGACGACGTGCTCACCGTGCTGCCCGGCACCCTGCCCGAGCCCGAGCTCGCGCGACGCCTGGCCGACACCGACGGCGCGGTGATCATGAAGCTCGGCCGCACCTTCGCCGCGGTGCGCTCCGCCCTCGAGCAGGCCGGGCGACTCGACGGCGCCTGGTACGTCGAGCGCGCGTCGCAGGAGGCCGAGCGCTGGCTGCCCGTGGCCGAGGTCGACCCCGCCACGGTGCCGTACTTCTCGATCGTGGTCGTGCCCGGCGACACCGCGCGCCCGGCCACGGCGGAGCGGCTGAGGGTCGGCCGCGCGACGGCGTGCGACGCCCCCCGCGCCCGCGTCGAGGACGACGCACCCGCCTCGGGCGGTGCCGCCGAGCTGCTGGTGGTCGGGCTCGGCCCCGGCCCCGACGGGTGGCTCACCCCCGAGGCCGCGCAGGCGCTGACCGAGGTCGACCACGTCGTCGGCTACGCGCCCTACGTGGCCCGTGTGCCGCAGCGCACCGGGCTGCAGCGCCACGCCTCGGGCAACACCGTCGAGCTCGATCGCGCCCGCGCCGCCCTCGACCTCGCGCTGCGCGGCGAGCGGGTGGCCGTCGTCTCCGGCGGCGATGCCGGCGTGTTCGGGATGGCCGCGGCGGTCTACGAGGCCGCCGCCGACACCGCCCGGCCCGCGTACGCCGACGTGCCGGTGCGGGTGCTGCCCGGCGTGAGCGCGGTGCAGGCGGTCGCGGCCCGGGCGGGCGCGCCCATCGGCGCCGACTTCGCGGTGATGAGCCTCTCGGACCGCCTCAAGCCGTGGGAGGTCGTGACGCGACGGCTGCGCGCCGTCGCCGAGGCCGACCTCGTGCTCGCCATGTACAACCCGGCCTCGCGGTCGCGCCGCGACCAGGTGGCCCAGGCCCGGCGGATCCTGCTCGAGCACCGCAGCGCCGACACCGTGGTCGTCGTCGGGCGCGACGTCGGGCGGGCCGAGGAGTCGCTCACCACCACGACCCTCGGCGACCTCGACGCCGACAGCGTCGACATGAAGTGCCTGCTGCTCGTGGGCGCCTCCTCCACGCGCGTGGAGGCCAACGGCTCGGTGTGGACGCCGCGGTGGGTGCGATGAGCGCGCCCGTCACGGTCGTCGGGATCGGCGCCGACGGTCTCGCGAGCGTCGGCGCCTGCGGCCGCGAGCGCATCGAGCGGGCCGACGTGCTGCTCGGCGGTGAGCGCCACCTCGCGCTCGTGCCGCCGCGCGCCGGCCAGGAGCGACACAGCTGGCCGCGCCCCCTCACGACCCTGCCCCGCGTCGTGGACGACGCCCGCGCGCGCGGGCGGGTCGTCGTCCTCGCCTCGGGTGACCCGCTCGTCTCCGGCGTCGGCACGACACTCGTGCGCCTGCTCGGGAGCGACGCGGTCGAGGTGCTGCCCGCGGTGTCGTCGGTGAGCCTGGCCCGCGCCCGGATGGGGTGGTCGGCCGAGGAGAGCGAGGTCGTGACCCTCGTCGGTCGCGACGTCGCCGGGCTGCGCCGCCACCTGGCCCGAGGACGCCGGCTGCTGGTACTCAGCGCCGACGAGCGCACGCCCACCGCCGTCGCACGCCTGCTCGTCGACGCCGGCCACGCCCCGACCCGCATGGTCGTGCTCGGCGACCTCGGCGCACCGGAGGAGTCGCGGATGGACACCGCGGCGGTGGACCTGCTCTGCCTCGACCCCGAGGAGCGCCGCGCGCTGCCCCGCCTCCACGTGCTCGCCCTCGAGGTGGCCGGCGCCGACGCCGACCACACGTCCTGGGCTCCGGGGCTGCCCGACCACGCCTTCGAGAGCGACGGCCAGCTCAGCCGCCGCGACGTGCGCGCCGGCGCTCTCGCCCGGCTGGCACCGCGCCCGGGCCACCTGCTGTGGGACGTCGGCGCCGGCGCCGGCTCGGTCGGCATCGAGTGGCTGCGTGCCCACCCGACCACCGAGGCGATCGCGATCGAGTCCGACCCCGACCGTGCCGCCCGCATCGCCCGCAACGCCCGCGACCTCGGGGTGCCGCGCCTGCAGGTCGTCGAGGGGCGGGCACCCGCGGCGCTGGCCGGACTGCCCGAGCCCGACGCGGTGTTCATCGGCGGCGGCGCGAGCGAGGACGGCGTGCTCGCCGCCTGCCGGGCGGCGCTGCGCGACGGCGGGCGGCTCGTCGTCCACGGGGTGACGCACCAGACCGAGGCGCTGCTGCTCGAGGCCCACGAGCGGCTCGGCGGCGAGCTCACCCGCATCTCGGTGGAGCAGGCGGCGCCGATCGGCGGCCGCTTCACCGGGTGGACGCCGGCTCGGGCCGTCGTGTCGTGGTCGTGGACGGCGCGCGCCGCCTGTGACGGGGACGCTCGATGAGCGCCGCACCCGTGGCGTTCGTCGGCGCCGGGCCGGGCGCCGCCGACCTGCTCACCCTGCGCGCCGTCGACCTGCTCGCCGCGGCCGACGTGGTGCTCTACCCGGGCACCTACCTCGACGCGGCCGTGCTCGGACACTGTCGCGAGGATGCCCGCCTGGTCGACACCCAGCACCTCGACCTCGACGCCATCGTCACGGCCATCGTCGAGGCCCACCGGGCCGGTCGGTCGGTGGTGCGGCTCTGCTCCGGGGATCCCTCGCTGTACTCCGCGCTGCACGAGCAGGGCCGCCGCCTCGACGCCGAGGGCGTGCCGTGGAACGTCACGCCCGGCGTTCCCGCCTACGCAGCGGCCGCGGCACTGGTGGGGCGCGAGCTCACGGTGCCGCTCGTCACGCAGTCCGTGGTGCTCACCCGCACCCAGGCGCGCTCGAGCGCCATGCCGGACGGCGAGTCGCTGGCAGCCTTCGCCGCCACCGGCGCGACCCTCGCGCTGCACCTGGCGATCACCCGCACCCGCACGCTCGCCGCCGAGCTCGCCGAGCACTACGGGGCGACCTGCCCGGCACTCGTCGTCCACCGGGCCAGCCAGCCGGGCGAGCTCGTGCTGCGCGGCACCCTCGCCACCATCGCCGACGCGGTGGAGGAGGCCGGCCTGCGCCAGGCCGCGGTGATCCTCGTCGGCCCCGCCCTCGCCTCGGCGTCCGAGGCCTCCTCCTACCTCTACTCCCCCGAGCGCGTGCGCCGCGAGGCCACGCTGCGGAAGGACTCCGCCCGATGAGCCACCACTTCCCGTTCACCGCCGTCGTCGGAGCCGACGACCCCGACGCCCCCGATCCGATGGCCCTCGCCCTGCTGCTCAACGCGATCTCGCCGGAGGTCGGTGGCGTGCTGGTGCGCGGCGAGAAGGGCACCGCGAAGTCGACGGTCGTGCGAGCGCTCGCCGCCGTGCTGCCGCCGATCGACGTGGTGGCCGGCGACCGCTTCTCGAGCGATCCGCGCGAGGCCTCGCCGCTCTCCCCCGACGCCCCCTTCCCGGCCGACGCCGGGGTCGAGACGCGGCCGGTGCGGCTGGTCGAGCTGCCGGTCGGCGCCACGGAGGACCGGGTGCTGGGCTCCCTGCACCTCGAGCGCGCGCTCAGCGAGGGCCGCGCCGAGTACGAGCCCGGGCTGCTCGCCAAGGCCCACCGTGGACTGCTCTACGTCGACGAGGTCAACCTGCTGCACGACCACCTGGTCGACCTGCTGCTCGACGCCGCCGCCACCGGTCGCGCCACCGTGGAGCGCGACGGGGTGTCGGTCGAGCACGCCGCCCGCTTCGTGCTCGTCGGCACCATGAACCCCGAGGAGGGCGAGCTGCGCCCGCAGCTGCTCGACCGCTTCGGCCTCACCGTCGAGGTCGCCGCACCCCGCGAGGTGGCACTGCGCGCGGAGGTGGTGCGCCGGCGGATGGCCTTCGACGCCGACCCCGCCGCCTTCGCCGCGCGCTACGCGCCGTCGGAGGAGGCCCTGCGCTCCCGCATCGTGACCGCCCGCGAGCACCTCGCCTCGGTGCGCCTGAGCGATGCCGCCCTCGCCAAGGTGGCCGAGGTGTGCGCCGCCTTCGACGTCGACGGCCTGCGCGCCGACATCGTCACCGCGCGCACCGCCGTGGCCCACGCGGCCTGGTGCGGCCGCGACGAGGTGGGCACCGACGACATCCGCGTCGCCGCCCGCCTGGCGCTGCCGCACCGTCGGCGCCGCCAGCCCTTCGACGCCCCCGGCCTCGACGAGCAGCTCCTCGACGAGGTGCTCGGCGACGACCTGCCGCCCGAGCCGCCCCAGCCGCCCGAGCCTGGGCCTGCAGGCGGCGGCGACGGCGGAGAGACCTCACCCCGCGATGCCGACCCCACCCCCGATCGGTCGGCGCCGGACTCGGGCGGCGCCGACTCCTCCGCGGACGAGCCCGCCCCAGCACCGGCTCCATCACCCGCCGAGTCGCCGGCGGCCTCGGGCGCCGAGACGACGGCCGCCGACCAGCCGGGGTCCACCGACAGCGCAGCAGGCGGTCCCTCGGGAGCACCGCTCGCCTCCGCCGGCACCCCGTTCCGCGCCCGCACCCTCACCGCGCGGGGCCTGGGCGCCGGCAGCGCGGGGCGTCGCAGCCGCGCCCGCACCTCCAACGGACGACGCGTGGGCGCCGCCGCGCCGGGGAGCGGGGTCGAGGAGGGCGGCGGTCTGCACCTGGTGGAGACGATCCGGGCCGCGGCGCCGCACCAGCAGGCGCGTGGCCGCGTCGTCGGCAGCCCCCTGGTGCTGCGCGGCAGCGATCTGCGTCGGGCCGTGCGGGAGGGCCGCGAGACCAACCTCGTGCTGTTCTGCGTCGACGCCTCCGGGTCGATGGCCGCGCGCCGTCGCATGGAGCAGGTGAAGACCGCCGTGCTCAGCCTGCTGCTCGACGCCTACCAGCGTCGCGACAAGGTCGGGATGATCAGCTTCGGGGGCGCCGAGGCGCGCCTGGCGCTGCCGCCCACCCACTCCGTCGACGTCGCCGCCGCACGCCTCGACGAGCTGCCCGCCGGCGGCCGCACCCCGCTCGCCGAGGGCCTGCTCGAGGCCCGACGGGTGCTGGCCGTCGAGCGGCTGCGGGACCCGCGCCGCCGCGCGCTGCTCGTGGTCGTCACCGACGGTCGCGCCACCGCCGGCCCCGACGCGATCGCCCGCTCGCAGTCCGCCGCCGAGCACCTGGCCGCCGACGGCACCAGCAGCGTCGTCGTCGACTGCGAGGCCGGCCCGATGCGGCTCGGTCTCGCCGCGCGGCTCGCCGTCCACCTCGGCGCCGAGCACCTGCCGCTCGGCGAGGTCGACGCGCAGGCGCTCCTCGACGTCGCCCGTCGGCCGGGCAGGGCCGCATGAACGCCGCCTGCGACCTGGCCGCCCGCGACGCGGTCTACGACGTGATCGCCCGCCGCCGCGACGTCCGCGCCGAGTTCGACGGTCGCCCCCTGGACGACGCGGTGCTGGCCCGTGTGCTCGGCGCCGCCCACCGCGCCCCGAGCGTGGGCATGAGCCAGCCGTGGGACTTCGTCGTGGTGCGCGACGCCGCGACCCGCGCGGCGTTCGCGGCCCACGTCGCCGAGCAGCGCGCCGCGTTCGCCGCCACCCTGCCGCCCGAGCGGCGGACGCGCTTCGAGCCGATCCGCATCGAGGGCGTGCGCGAGTCGTCGGTCGGCATCGTCGTCACGCACAGCCAGCAGCGCGGCGGACCGCACGTGCTGGGGCGCCACACCGTCGCCGACGCCGGCCTGTTCTCCACGGTGCTCGCCGTGCAGAACCTCTGGCTGGCCGCCACCGCCGAGGGCCTCGGCGTGGGCTGGGTGTCGTTCTACGAGGAGCCGTTCCTGCGCGACCTGCTCGCCATCCCTGCCGACGTGCGCCCGATCGCGTGGCTGTGCCTGGGCTCGGTCACCCACCTGCAGGACGTGCCCGACCTCGAGCGCCACGGGTGGCGCGGTCGTCGTCCGCTCACCGAGGCCGTGCACCTCGGGCGATGGGGCGTGCGGGCCGGGCAGGAGGTGCACGATGCCTGAGGGGCGCCCCCTCGTCGTCCCGGACGACGGCCTCACCACGCGCCAGCGGCGCAACCGCCCGCTCGTCCTGCTCCACACCGGCGACGGCAAGGGCAAGTCGACCGCCGCCTTCGGTCTCGCGATCCGCGGGTGGAACCAGGGCTGGAGCGTCGGGGTGTTCCAGTTCGTGAAGTCCGCCAAGTGGCGCATCGGGGAGCAGACCGTGCTCGAGCGCCTCGGCCGGCTGCACGAGGAGACCGGTGAGGGCGGGCCGGTGGCCTGGCACAAGATGGGCGCCGGCTGGTCGTGGTCGCGCAAGGAGGGCACCGAGGCCGACCACGCCGCGGCCGCCGCCGAGGGGTGGGCCGAGATCAAGCGGGCGCTCGCCGAGCAGCGCCACGACCTCTACGTGCTCGACGAGTTCACCTATCCCCTCGCCTGGGGCTGGGTCGACGCCGACGACGTCGCCGCCACCCTGCGCGAGCGCCCCGGCCGCCAGCACGTGGTGGTGACCGGGCGCCGCGCCGCACCGCAGCTCGTCGAGGTCGCCGACCTCGTCACCGACATGCACAAGGTCAAGCACCCGATGGACGTCGGCCAGAAGGGTCAGCGAGGCATCGAGTGGTGAGCGACCTGCACCCGCCCCTGCCGCTGCCCCTGCCCCGAGTCGTCGTGGCCGCTCCGGCCACCGGCCAGGGCAAGACCACGATCGCCACGGGCCTCATGGCCGCTCTGCGCCGTCGCGGGTCGGCGGTGAGCGGCCACAAGGTCGGACCCGACTACATCGACCCCGGCTACCACGCCCTCGCGTGCGGCCGCCCGGGTCGCAACCTCGACCCCCACCTCGTCGCACCGGAGCGCGTGGTGCCGCTGCTGCTGCACGGCGCCCGCACCCCGAGCCCCGCCGACGTCGCGGTCGTCGAGGGGGTGATGGGCCTCTTCGACGGCCGCGTCGGCACCGGCGGCTTCGCCTCCACCGCCCACGTGGCCGCGCTGACGAGCAGCCCGGTGGTGCTGGTGGTCGACATCGCCCGCTCCACGCGGACGATCGGCGCGATCGTGCACGGGCTGGCCACGTGGGACCCGGCCGTGCGGGTGGCGGGCGTCGTCCTCAACCGGGCGGGATCGCCCCGGCACGTGGCCGAGGTGCGCTCGGCCGTCGACCTGCCGGTGCTGGGGGTCGTGCCACGCTCCGCGGAGGTCGCCACCCCGTCGCGTCACCTGGGCCTGCTCACCGCCGCCGAGAACGCCGAAGCCGACGCGATGATCGCGGCGCTGGCCGACCTCGTCGAGGAGCACGTCGACCTCGACGCCGTGCTCGCCCTCGCGCGCTCGGCGCCGCCGCTCGAGGCGGCCCCCTGGGCGCCGCCCGTGCCGGCCCCGGGACGGGGAGCACCGGTCGTGGCGGTGGCCGCCGGTCCGGCCTTCACCTTCGCCTACGCCGAGACCGCCGAACTGCTCGCCGCGGCCGGCTGCCGGGTGGTCGGCTTCGACCCGCTGCGCGACACCGCGCTTCCCGCCGGCACCGCCGGGCTCTACCTCGGCGGCGGCTTCCCCGAGGTCCACACGACGGCACTGGCCGACAACCACGCCCTGCGCGAGCAGGTCGGAGCCGCCGTGCGCGACGGCCTGCCGACGGTGGCCGAGTGCGCCGGCCTGCTCTACCTGTGCCGCTCGCTCGACGGCGCACCGATGGCCGGAGCGCTCGCCGCCGACGCCGCGATGACCGAGCGACTCACGCTGCGCTACCCCATCGCGCGGGCCGCAGGAGCCACGCTGCTCACTCGCCCGGGCGAGCAGGTGAGCGGCCACGAGTTCCACCGCACCGCCGTGCGCCCCGGCGCCGGCCCCACCCCCGCCTGGTGCGTGGACGACGAGCCGATCGGCTTCGCCTCCCCCACGCTGCACGCCTCCTACCTGCACACCCACTGGGCCGGGCACCCGCACCTGGCCGCCCGCTTCGCCGAGGCGGTGCACGCGCGATGAGCACGACCGCGACGTCCGCCACGATCGCCGACCCGCTGCGCCACCACGGCGACACCGAGGCTCGGGCCGCCACGCTCGACCTGGCCGTCAACGTGATCGACGACGCCGACCTCCCCCGACCCCGCTGGCTCGACGACGCCCTGCGCGCCTCGCTCGACCACCTCGCCGCCTACCCCGACCCGACCCGCGCCCGCGCCGCCGCGGCGGCCCACCACGGGCGCCCGGTCGCGGAGGTGCTCCTCACCGCCGGAGCAGCCGAGGCGTTCACGCTGGTCGCGCGGATGCGGGCCTGGCGCCGCCCGGCGGTGATCCACCCGCAGTTCACCGAGCCCCACGCGGCGCTGGAGGCGGCCGGGCACCGGGTCACCACCGTGCTGCTCCGCCCGCCCTTCACGCTCGGTGCCGGAGCGGCCGTGCCCGAGGACGCCGACCTCGTCGTCGTCGGCAACCCGACCAATCCCACCGGCGTGCTCCACGCGCGCGCCGACCTGCTGGCCCTGCGCCGGCCGGGTCGTCTGCTCGTGGTCGACGAGGCCTTCATGGACGCCGTGCCCGGCGAACCCGCCTCCCTCGCCGACACCCCGGCGGGCCTGCTGCACGACCTCGACCCGGGCGGCGACGTCGTGGTGCTGCGCTCGCTCACCAAGCACTGGGGCATCCCCGGGGTGCGGGCGGGCTACCTGGTCGGGTCGGCGGGCGTCGTCCACGAGCTGGGGCGGGTGCAGACGCCGTGGTCGGTGGCCACCACCGCCGCCGCCGCGGTCGAGGCGTGCTGCACGCCGACCGCCCGTGCCGAGGCCCACCGGCGCGCGGTCATCGTCGAGGAGCGACGCGCCCACCTCGAGCGCGGGCTGGCCGACCTCGGAGTGCCCGCCCACCCCTCGTGCGCCTCCTTCGTGCTCGCCCGACCCGGCCGCGGCGTGCACGCCCGGTTGCGCCAGCAGGGCGTGGCCGTGCGCCGCGCCGACACCTTCCCCGGCCTCGACGACAGCTGGATCCGCATCGCCGTGCGCTCCCCGGAGGTCACCGACCGCTTCCTCGTCGCGCTCCGCGCCGCCCTCGCCGCTCCCTGAGCCCGCCGCACCACCCCGCTCCCGCACCCCGCATCCATCACCATCACCCATCACTCATCACCCAGGAGGAACCCATGTCCGCATCCGCCCCCCTCACCCCCGCCGGCCGCGTCGGCCCCCTCACCTCGCGCACACTCACGGTGCCGCTGCTGACCCTCGGCGCCTGGGTCGCGTTCTTCGGCCTGCTCGCGATGCTCGCGATCTTCTTCGTCAGCGCCGACCAGGGCGCGGTGTCGCTGCCCGCCGGCAACGCCGTGCACGAGTGGGTGCACGACGCCCGCCACCTGCTCGGCTACCCGTGCCACTGATGGCGACGACGAGCGCGGCACGCCCCGCACCGCCCCGCCTGACCCCCGGCGCCTTCCTGGTCCGCGGCCTCGCCGCAGGCCTCATCGCCGGCCTGGTCACCTTCGTGGTGGCCTTCGCCCTCGGCGAGCCCAGCGTCGACCGGGCGATCGCGCTCGAGGGCGCCGGGGGCCACTCCCACGGAGCGGCCGCCGACGACCACGACCAGGGCCACGACCAGGGCCACGACCACGGTGCTGCCGACGCGCAGGCCGACGAGCAGGCAGCCGGCCCCGGCATGGTCGAGGTCTCCCGCGACGTCCAGCGCACCTGGGGCCTGCTCACCGGCGCGATCGTGATCGGCCCGGCCCTCGGCGGCCTGGCGGCCCTGGCGGCGGCGGCGCTCGTCGGGCGCCTCGGCGGCCTGTCCGCGCGGGGCAGCACGGCGCTCGTCGCCCTGCTGGGCTTCGTCGCCGTGGCCCTCGTGCCGTTCGCCAAGTACCCCGCCACACCCCCGGCGGTCGGCAGCGGCGACACCATCGGCGGTCGCACGGCCGCCTACTTCGCGATGCTGATGATCTCGGTGCTCGCGATGATCGCCGCGGTGGTGCTCGCCCGCCACCTCGCGACCGTGCGTGGCGTCGAGCCGTGGACGGCGGCCGCGCTCGCCGGCCTCGGATACCTCACGGTCGTGGGGGTGGCCGCCGGCCTGCTGCCGACGGTCGACGAGCTCGGCGACTTCCCCGCCAGCGTGCTGTGGTCGTTCCGCCGCGGCTCGCTGCTCACCCTCGCCGCGCTGTGGGCGAGCCTCGGTGTCGTGCTGGTGGCCCTCGTCGGCCGCCTGCACGACCGGGTGGCGAGCGACCTGCGGCGACGCGAGCTGGCGGCGAGCCTCTGAACGGCACGTCGGCCCGCACCCGGGCCGCGGGCCTCCTGCTGGGAGTGCTCGCGGACCGGGTGCTGGCCGATCCCCGACGTCTCCACCCGGTCGCCGGCTTCGGCACCCTCGCCGGTGCCCTGGAGCGCCGGCTGTGGCGCGACGCGCGCGCGCCGGGCGTCGTCCACACGGCGGTGCTGGTGGGTGGGGCGATCGTGCTCGGCGCAGCCGCCGAGCGTGCGTCCCGCGAGCGCCCGGCCCTGCACCTCACCCTCACGGCCGCCGCCACGTGGACCGTGCTCGGCGGCACCTCCCTCGACCGCGAGGTCGCCGCCGTCGCCGCCCACCTCGAGGACGACGACCTCCCCGCCGCCCGGCAGCGCCTCACCCACCTCGTGGGTCGCGGCACCGCCGAGCTCGGCGAGGGCGAGGTCGTGCGGGCGGCCCTGGAGTCGCTGGCCGAGAACACCTCGGACGCCGTCGTCGCCCCGCTCGTGTGGGGGGCGCTCGCCGGAGTGCCGGGCCTGCTCGGGCACCGCGCGGTCAACACCCTCGACGCGATGGTCGGGCACCGCAGCCCGCGCTACGCGCGCTTCGGCTGGGCCGCCGCCCGACTGGACGACGCCGCCAACCTGCCGGGCGCCCGGCTCAGCGCCGCGCTGGCCGTCGTCCTCGGGCCGCGGCCGCGGGCCGCGCTGCGGACGTGGCGGCGCGACGCCGCCGCCCACCCGAGCCCGAACGCCGGTCCGGTGGAGGCGGCCTTCGCCGGCGCCCTCGGGGTGAGCCTCGGCGGCACCAACGACTACGGCGGCCGCGTCGAGCACCGGGCCCGCCTGGGCGACGGACCGGCTCCGGCGCTCGATGACCTCCACGGCGCGCGCCGCCTCGCGCTGCGCGTCGACACGGCCGCCGCCGGCCTGGCCGCGGTGGTCGCGTCCCTCATGCCGGTACTCACCCGCCATCAACGTCGCGAGGGCCTGAGAGCCTGAGAGGATGGCCGCGATGAACGCGCTCTCCCTGCTCCGCAGCACTCCGGTCCCGACCCTGCTCACCCAGGGCCCGCGCGCCCGCGCCGGCCGCGTGGTGCGCCGACTCACCGGCGCGCCCTCGCCCCTCGCGGGGCGCACCGTGCTGATCACCGGTGCCAGCTCGGGGATCGGCGAGGCCACGGCCAAGGCGGCGGCGCGCCGCGGCGCGCGGGTGCTGCTGGTCGCGCGCCGGGCCGACGCGCTCGCGCGGGTCGTGCGCGCCCGCACCGAGGAGGGTGGCAGCGCCGAGGCGCACGTGCTCGACCTCACCGACGGCGAGGCGGTCGACGCCCTCGTCGCCCGGGTGCTGGAGGAGCACGGCGCCGTCGACTACCTCGTCAACAACGCCGGTCACTCCATCCGCCGCTCGCTGGAGCTCACCCACGGCCGCTTCCACGACTTCGAGCGGATGATGGCCGTCAACTACTTCGGCCCCGTGCGCCTGACCATGGGCCTGCTGCCGGCGATGCGCGCCCAGCGGTTCGGGCACATCGTCAACATCGTCACCTGGGGCAACCAGATCAAGGCCCCCAAGTTCGCCGCGTACATCGCGGCCAAGTCCGCGCTCGACGTCTTCGGCCGCATCGTCGGGCGCGAGGCGTTCTTCGACAACGTCACCTGCACCGCCATGCGCGTCTCGATCGTGCAGACCCCGATGATCGGCCCGACGGCCGCCTACGAGGGTCGCGGCGAGACGGCCGAGCACTGCGCCGAGCGCGTGGTGCGCGCGCTGGAGGACCGCCCCATCACCGTCGACGGGCTCATCGGCACTGGGGCCGAGGTGCTCAACCTCGTGCTCCCCCGCACCGCCGACCTGCTCCTCGCGCTTACCCACCTCGCCGAGGCCGACTCGCCCGCGGCGCGACGCACCGTCGTCGAGCCGGCGACTGCCACCGCGCAGTAACCCGCGGCCGGGCGACCGGCGTCCCGCTCAGGAGTCGCCGGAGTTCTCGAACACCCAGTGCATGAGCGGCACCAGCAGCGCCGCGAGCTCGGTGCCGAGAGGGGTGAGCGAGTAGTCCACCCGCGGAGGCACCACGGGGTGCTGCTCGCGGTGCACCAGGCCGTCGGCCTCCAGGGTGCGCAGCGTCTGGGCGAGCATCTTCTCGCTCACGCCCTCGGCGCGCCGGCGCAGCTCGCTCCAGCGCAGCGTGCCCTCCGACAGTGAGGCGATGACGAGCACGCCCCACTTGCTCGTGACGTGATCGAGCAGGACCCGGCTCGGACAGTTCGCCGGGAAGACGTCGGGGAACACCGTCGCGGGACGCTCACTCACCTGCATGTCAGTACCTTACTTCGAAGTGCGTACTAACTCTGGGGAAGTACCTGCCACGAGGGCCGGTTGGCATCCCTGACGGGCCGGCTCGCCCGGCCGACACCCCAGCGACAGGAGCAACCTCGTGAGCAGCACCACCTACCTCGTCACCGGTACCACCGGCGGTCTCGGCGAAGCCGCCGTCCGCGCCCTCGTGGAGCGGGGCGTGCCCGCGGAGCACGTGGTCGCCACCGCCCGCGACACCAGCCGCCTCCAGGGCGCCGGCGGTCTGGCGGAGCTCGGCGTCACGGTGCGCGCCCTCGACTACACCGACCCCGCCTCCATCAGCGCCGCGCTCGAGGGCATCGACCGGGTGCTGCTGGTGTCGTCGAACGCGCTCGGTCAGCGCACGACGCAGCACCGCGCCGTGATCGAGGCTGCCGCTGCCGCCGGCGTCGACCTGCTCGCCTACACCAGCATCGCCAACGCCGGCACCACCACCATGCTGCTGGCCGGCGAGCACCAGGAGACCGAGCAGCTCATCGTCGAGTCCGGGCTGCCGCACACCTTCCTGCGCAACAGCTGGTACTTCGAGAACCACACCGGCCAGCTCGCCGTGCAGCTCGAGCACGGCGCCCTCCTGGGCGCCACGGGCGGGGCCTCCTACAACCCCGCCGCCCGCGCCGACTACGGCGACGCCGCCGCCGCGGCCCTGCTGCTCGACTCCCCCGCCGAGGCCTACGAGCTCGGTGGCGCCGCGCTCACCCTCGAGCAGCTGGCCGCCGTCGTCACCGAGGTCACCGGCACCGCGGTGGCCTACGTCGACGTGCCCGAGGCCGAGCTGGAGAAGGTGCTGCTCGGGGCCGGTCTGCCGGCCCAGCTCGCCCACACCCTGGCCGAGGCCGACAGCGGCCTGGGCCGTGGCGAGCTGCAGGTCGACCCCGCGGTGCTCGAGGGCCTCATCGGGCGCCCCGCCACCTCCGCCGAGGACGCCGTCCGCGCCGCCCTCGCCGCTCTTCCGCAGGCCTGAGCACCGGCCTCACCGGCCCACCTCCCGTCGCCGCCGCAGGTATGCCGCGGCGACGACGGGAGACCGTGGGCAGGTGAGCGACGACCAGCAGCAGGGCGACCAGAGCACGCAGACGGAGACCATCGGCACCGGCCAACCGCCGAGCGTCGACGAGGCCCACACCCGCCCCGCCGGCGTGGACGACGCCACGGTCGAGGCGCTGGGCAAGATCTCCGAGGCGCTGGAGGCCGTCGAGGTCGCCCGCGGGGGCCTCTACACCTTCCACCGCCTCAGCGGCACCGCCGACCTCACGCTCGGCGAAGGCGTCGACCAGCTGCGCGAGGCCGGGCACACCGAGCTCGCCGACCGGCTCGAGCGTGAGCTCGTGGGCCGCAACGTCCTGCAGGGCCGCTGGACCTTCCAGATCGTCGAGGAGTACGACGACGGCTACTACTCCACCTTCAAGCAGCTCGAGCGCGAGGCCCGCGAGGCTCTCGTCGAGGGCAAGCGGCACCTCTTCGAGGCCGAGATGAAGGAGGACCGCCGCACCCAGGGCAAGCGCGCGCACGAGCCCCATCCCGAGACGGGCGAGTGACGCCGCCGCGGCGGATCACGGGCCCCCGAGGGCGCTGAGCGTCCACGCGAGCGCCGCGCGCGCGTCGTCCACCTGGACGACGCCGGGCGGCGCCGCGGGCCGGCGGACGACGACCACCGGCATCCCCCGCTCGGCGGCCGCCTCCAGCTTCGGCGCCGTGAGCCCGCCGCCGGAGTCCTTCGTGACCAGCACGTCGCGATCGGCCAGCACCACCCGCTCGCCCTCGAGGGTGTAGGGCCCGCGCGATCGCAGCAGGGTCCAGGCAGTCGGCACCGGCACCTCCGGTTCGTCGACCACGCGCGCCACCACGTCGAGCTCGTCGCGATCACCGAGCACGCGCACGAACACCCCGAGCTGCTGGCGGCCGATGCTGAGGAACGGTCGGGCGCCCAGCTCGCCGGCCACGATCGCCGCCTGCTCGTGGGTGTCGACCCAGATCCACGACGCCGTCGCTCGATCTGCCCAGCCGGGACGCTGCAGTCGCAGCAGCGGCACACCGGCCTGCGCGCAGGCGGCGGCTGCGTGCGCGCTGATGCGGGCAGCGAACGGGTGGGTGGCGTCCACCACCGCCACCACCGCTTCCTGCTCCAGGAACGCCCGCAGCCCCTCGGCTCTCCCGAAGCCGCCGATGCGCACCTGCCCGACCGGCAGGGCCGGATCGCGCACGCGCCCGGCCAGCGACGACACCACGTCGACCCCGGCCCCCACCAGCAGCGCGGCGAGCTCCCGCGCCTCGCCGGTGCCCCCGAGCAGCAGCACCCTCATCGGGCGAGCTCCAGCAGCGCGTCGAGGTCGAGGTGGGTCTCCACGAGATCGCCGAGCAGGTCGAGGCGTGCCTCGCGGGCAGCCGGGAAGGACGCTCGCGAGGCGACACCGAGCGCGCGCTGCAGGAAGGCGGCCCGCGTGGCGTCGTCCTCGAGGGCGCCGTGCACCATCGTGCCGCTCACCGCGCCGGACTCCGTCTCGCCGGTGATGCGGCCGTGGTGGATCTCGTAGCCCGCCGGCTCGTGGACGACGAGCCGCTTCTCCGGCCCGAAGCGCGTCACCAGGTCGAGCAGGCCGAGCCCCTCGACCACCGCCCCGGCCGGCCCCTCCACCCCGTCGGGGTCCTCGATGCGGCGCCCGAGCATCTGGCAGCCGCCGCAGATGCCGAGCACCGGGCGTCCGTCGGCGGCGTGGCGGCGCACGGCCTCGTCGAGTCCCCGCTCGCGCAGCCAGGCGAGGTCGGCGAGCGTGGCGCGGGTGCCGGGCAGCACGACGAGGTCGGCGTCGGCCAGTCGCGCGGGGTCCGAGACGAAGCGCACGTCGAGCCCCGGCTCGAGGCCGAGTGCGTCGACGTCGGTGAAGTTCGAGATGCGGGGCAGCCGCACCACCGCCACCCGCGCGGCACCGGAGGAGGCGGGCGCCCGTCGCCCGTCGAGGTCGAGGGCGTCCTCGGAGTCGAGCCAGAGATCGGGGTGCCAGGGCAGCACGCCGAAGGTCGGTCGCCCCGTGCGGGTCGCGAGGTCGTCCAGGCCGGGGCGCAGGAGGTCGACGTCGCCGCGGAACTTGTTGACGACGAACCCCCTCACCAGCGCCCGATCGGCCGCGTCGAGCAGCATCACGGTGCCGTAGGCGGCCGCGAACCAGCCGCCGCGGTCGATGTCGCCCACCACCACGGTGGGCACGTCGCCGTGGCGCGCCAGGCCCATGTTGACGTAGTCGGTGGCACGCAGGTTGATCTCGGCCGGGCTGCCCGCGCCCTCGGCGATCACGAGGTCCACCCGCGCACGCAGGTCGTCGAAGGCCGCGTGGGCCACGCGCGCGAGCCGCGCCCGGCCGTCGTGCCAGTCGCGCGAGCTCACCTCGCCGTCCGGACGGCCCATGAGCACCACGTGGCTGCGTCGGTCGCTGCCGGGCTTGAGCAGCACCGGGTTCATCGCCACCTCCGGCTCGATCCGGGCGGCCAGCGCCTGCACCCACTGCGCCCGCCCGATCTCCCCCGGCTCTCCCCCGGGCCCGCGCACCACCATCGAGTTGTTGCTCATGTTCTGCGCCTTGTACGGCGCCACCCGGATCCCGCGCCGCGCCGCCGCCCGGCACAGCCCCGTCACCAGCACGCTCTTGCCGGCGTCCGAGGTCATCCCCGCCACCAGCAGCGCCCTCCCGCCGAGGTGGCCCCCCTGGTGCGTCGAGGTGGCAGAAGTGGTTCCTCGAGGCGGCAGGGACGGCACTGATGCGCTCATCCGCGCTTGCCCCGGAACGTGTGGGGCCGCAGCGCCACGGGCACGTCGCCGCCCTCGTGCACCCAGGCCGCCACTGCCTCCGTGGCCTCCGGCGTGAGCACGCGGCCCAGCCACGTGTCCCGTGGACGACGACCGCGCCCACCGCCCGCGGTGAAGTCGCGCACCAGCACCACGTTGCTGCGGTCGCACTCGTCGAGGCAGTCGACCACGCGCACCCGCACGCGCGGGCCGCGTCGTCCTGCGGGGTCGTGCAGGGCCTCCAGCGCGTCGCGCTGCGCGGCGTGGTCGACGCCCGCGTGCTTGGCGGCGGTGCCGCAGCAGCAGTCGCGGCACAGCAGCACGTCGCGGTCGGGCAGCGCCATCAGCTCCCACCCCCGAGGGTGCTCGCGCCGTGCTGCTCGGGCGCGCGCAGCAGGAACAGGTCCATCACCCACCCCGCCTCCGCCTTGGACGACGCCCGCGCCCGCGCCACGTCGTCCACGACGTCGCCGACGCGCCCCGCGACGAGGCGCTCGCCGGCACCGCCGAGGTTGGCGCCCCACCAGATCGACCAGTCCTCGAGGCCGGCGAGATCGACGCCGGCAGTGAGCATCACCACGAGGTTGCGCTGGCCCTGCGCCACATCGTCGCGGAGTCGCCGCGCGGTGGTCACGTGCACCGGTGCCCCGACCTCGTGCAGCACGATGCCGTGGCGCGCCGCGAGCACCTGCGGGGCGCTGATGCCCGGCAGCACGTCGAACGGCACCGCCAGCTCGCGCACGAGACGGATGGTGCCGTCGTAGAGCGACGGGTCACCCCACACCAGGAAGGCGGCGGTGCCCCCGCGCTCGTCGAGCACGCCGCGATAGGCGGTCAGCCGCGCGGCGTACCAGTCGGCCACCGCACCCTGGTAGCCCGCATTGTCGAGGCCGGGCGAACGGTCCCGCTCCGGGTCGCGGACGACGACCAGCTCGACGTCGTGCGCCTCGGCCACCGCACGCCGCACCTCGAGCAGCGGGTCGACCTCGCGCCCGTCGCCCTTGCGCACGGCGAGCGCGTAGTCGCAGCCGCGCAGCGCCTCGGCCACCTCGGGTGTGACGTGCTGCGGACCCATGCCGATGCCGAGCACCCGCACCCGCGCGGTGGCCGGCTCGGATCCCCGCGCGCTCACCGGTCCTCCAGCTCGCCCTCGACCTCGAGGTAGGCCGCCTGCAGGGCGGCGAGCAGGTCGGGGTCGGGATCGGCCCACAGGCCGCGGTCGACCGCCTCGTGCAGCCGCTCGACGATGCTGCGCAGCGCCCAGGGGTTCGAGGTGCGCAGGAACGCCTGGGTGGTCTCGTCGAGCACGTACTCCTGCGCCAGGGCGGCGTACATCCAGTCGTGCACGACGCCGGTGGTGGCGTCGAACCCGAAGAGGTAGTCGACCGTGGCGGCCAGCTCGAAGGCACCCTTGTAGCCGTGGCGCTGCATCGCGGCGATCCAGCGCGGGTTCACCACACGGGCGCGGAAGACCCGGTTGGTCTCCTCCTGCAGGGTGCGGGTGCGCACCGCGTCGGGGCTGGTCGAGTCGCCCACGTAGGCCCGCGGGTCGGAGCCGGTCAGCGCCCGCACCGTGGCGACCATGCCGCCGTGGTACTGGAAGTAGTCGTCGCTGTCGGCGATGTCGTGCTCGCGGGTGTCGATGTTCTTGGCCGCCACCTTCATCCGGCGGTAGTTGGCGCGCATGTCGTCAGCCGCGGGCACGCCGTCGAGGTCGCGGCCGTAGGCGAAGCCTCCCCAGGCCGTGTAGACCTCGGCGAGGTCGGCGTCGTCGCGCCACGTGCCCGACTCCATCAGCTGCAGCAGACCGGCGCCGTACGAGCCGGGCTTGGAGCCGAAGATGCGCGTGGTCGCGCGGCGCTCGTCGCCGTGTTCGGCGAGGTCGGCCTGCGCGTGGGCGCGCACGAAGTTCTGCTCGAGCGGCTCGTCGAGGTCCGCGACGAGCCGCACCGCGTCGTCCAGCATCGCCACCACGTGCGGGAAGGCGTCGCGGAAGAAGCCGGAGATGCGCACGGTGACGTCGATGCGCGGGCGGCCGAGCTCCTCGAGCGGCACCACGGTGAGCTCGCGCACCCGACGTGAGGCCTCGTCCCACTGGGGGCGCACCCCGAGCAGCGCCAGCACCTCGGCCACGTCGTCGCCGCTGGTGCGCATCGCCGAGGTGCCCCACACCGAGAGACCCACGGACGTCGGGTAGGCGCCCTCGTCGTCGAGGTAGCGCTGCACGAGCGACTCGGCCATCGCCGAGCCCGTCTGCCAGGCCAGGCGGGAGGGCACCGCGCGCGGGTCGACGGTGTAGAAGTTGCGGCCCGTCGGGAGCACGTTCACGAGTCCGCGCAGCGGCGAGCCCGAGGGCCCCGCGGGCACGAAGCCCCCGGCGAGCGCGTGCACGGTGTGGTCGAGCTCCGCGGTCGTGCCGGCGAGACGCGGCACGACCTCGGTGGCGGCGAAGCGCAGCACCTGCTGCACCGCAGGGTCGTCGTGCAGCTCCTCCACCCGCGAGAGGTCCCAGCCGGCCTTGTCCATCGACTCCACGAGGTCGCGGGCGACGGCCTCCACCCGGTCGACCTCGGGGGTCGCTGCGTCCGGCAGCAGGCCGAGGGCCGCCCGCAGGCCCGGCACGGCCTGCGACTGACCGCCCCACACCTGGGCCGCCCGCAGGATGGCGAGCACGAGGTTCACGCGGGCGACACCGTCGGGCGCCTGACCCAGCACGTGCAGTCCGTCGCGGATCTGCACGTCCTTGATCTCGCAGAGCCAGCCGTCGACGTGCAACAGGAAGTCGTCGAACTCCTCGTCATCCGGCCTGTCGTCGGCTCCCCTGTCCCCGAGCCCGAGGTCGCGGTGCAGCTCGGCGGCGTGCATCAGCTGCCAGATCTCACCGCGGATCGCCGCCAGCTTGGCGGGGTCCATCGCCGAGATCTTGTCGTACTCCTCGAGCAGGCCCTCGAGGCGCGCGATGTCGCCGTAGCTCTCGGCCCTCGCCATCGGCGGCACGAGGTGGTCGACGATCGTGGCGTGCGCACGTCGCTTGGCCTGGGCCCCCTCACCGGGATCGTTGACCAGGAACGGGTAGATCAGCGGCAACGACCCGAGCGCTGCGTCGGTGCCGCAGGACGCCGACAGCGCGGCGTTCTTGCCCGGCAGCCACTCGAGCGAGCCGTGCTTGCCGAGGTGCACCACCGCGTGGGCGCCGAAGCCTCCGTCGTCCACCGGGGCCTCGAGCCAGCGGTAGGCGGCGAGGTAGTGGTGGCTCGGCGCGAGGTCGGGGTCGTGGTAGATCGCCACCGGGTTCTCGCCGAACCCGCGCGGCGGCTGGATCATCACGACGACGTTGCCGGCGCGCAGCGTCGCCAGCACGAGCGAGCCGTCGGGACCGACGGAGCGGTCCACGAACAGGGAGCCGGGGGCCTCTCCCCAGGCCTCGGTCATCGCCTCGCGCAGGTCGGTGGGCAGGTGCTCCGTCCAGCGGCGGTAGGCCTCGGCCGGCACCTTCACGTGGGCGTCGGTGACCTGCCCCTGCGTCAGCCATTCCTCGTCCTGCCCGCCGGCCGCGATGAGGGCGTGGATGAGCGCGTCGCCGGCCTGCGTGTCGTCGGCCAGGGCGAGTGCCCGCGTCACGTCGTTGTCGCCGCCGAGGTCGTAGCCCTCGTCCCGCAGACGCCGCAGCAGCCGCACCGCCGACACCGGGGTGTCGAGGCCCACGGCGTTGCCGATGCGCGAGTGCTTGGTCGGGTAGGCGCTGAGCATGAACGCCACCCGCTTGTCGGCGTTGGGCACGCGGCGCAGCCGGGCGTGGTTGGCCGCGAGACCCGCCACGCGCGCGCAGCGCTCCGCATCGGCCACATAGGTGGGCAGCGCACTCGGGTCGGCGGGGTCGACCTCCTTGAACGAGAAGGGTGCGGTGCTGATGCGGCCGTCGAACTCGGGGATGGCGACCTGGTTGGCGTAGTCCATGGGGTTGACGCCGTCGTCGGAGGCGAGCCAGTCCTCGCGGCTGGTGGTGAGGCACAGTCCCTGCAGCACCGGGATGTCGAGGGCGGCGATGCGGCCGACGTCCCAGGTCTCGTCCTCGCCGCCGGCGCTCACCGCAGCCGGGGTCGACCCGCCGGCGGCGAGCACCGTCACCACCAGGGCGTCCAGGCGCCCGAGCTCGGCGAACAGCTCATCGGGCGCCGAGCGCAGCGATCCGGCGAAGATTGGCACACCGACGGCCTCGCCGGTCGCGTCGATCGCGTCGCACAGCGCGTGCACGAAGGCGGTGTTGCCGCTCGCCTGGTGCGCCCGGTAGTAGAGGACGCCGACCCGCGCGCGCTCCGCGACGGCCCCGCCGTCGCCGGGCGTGGTGGCCGGGCGCTCGAGCACGCCCCACGCCGGGATCGCCTCGGGCGGCTCGAAGCCCTCGCCGGTGAGCAGCACGGTGTCGGAGAGGAATCGGTGCAGCTGCTCGAGGTTGCGCGGGCCGCCCTCGGCGAGGTAGCGGTGGGCCTCGGCGGCCACGCCCACCGGCACGGTCGAGAGCTCCATCAGCGCGGCGTCGGGGGCCTGCTCGCCACCCAGCACCACCATCGCCTTGCCGGTGGCGCGGATGCGCGCGAAGCCGCTGCACAGGTCGTGGGGCGAGCCCAGCACGCGCGCCACGATGAGGTCGGCCTGCTCGATGGCGGTGACGAGGTCGGTGTGGCCGGTGAGCCCCGGCACGGCGGGCCGTCCGGGATTGGACAGCAGGTAGTCGGCGCCGGAGCTGCGGGCCGAGAGCAGGTCGGTGTCGGACGTCGAGAGCAGCGCGATGCGCATCAGATCCTCCTCGGGGTTCTCGCCCCTCGTTGGTGGGATCCGCGCAGTCAGTATCTGGCTACGGCCCTCGCGCGACGTTCGCTGGTGCGGACGCTGCGCTCGGGCCTCACAGTGGCGGAACCGCCCCGGAGTCGCACCGGGTTCCTGGGTCCGCACGGATGTAGGTGGGCGTCACCCTACACAGCGTCGCGGCTCACGCCTGCCTGCCGGCCGCCGGCCCGTCGCCCAGCCCATCGCCCAGCCGGTCGGCCAGCTCCAGTCCACGACGCGCCCACGCCACCTCCCGCGCAGCGGCGTCGACCAGTCCGTCGTAGGCGAAGACCTTCCACGCCACGATCCGCTCGTGCTCGCTGGCGGGGTAGCGCTCCAGGCGCCGGCGCAGGGTCGGGTGCGAGCGGTCGAGCAGGGTCGCGCGCGCCTCCTCCAGCATGCGCTGCTGCTCGGCGTGGAAGTCGAGGTGCTCCTGCAGGCGCTCGCGCGCGGTCGCGGTCGTCGTCCACTCGAAGTAGGCGGCCTTGAGGTAGGCGGGGTCGCGCTGGCGTCGGCCCGGGGTCGGCTCGGCGAGCCAGTCGCGCAGGGCGCTCAGGCCCGCGTCGGTGACCCGGTAGCGCTTCTTCGCGGCGCGGGCACCGTCGTCCACCTCCTCCACGTCGAGCAGTCCCTCGTCGGCCAGACGCCGCAGCTCGGGGTAGATCTGGGAGTCGGGCGCGTGCCACACGTGCGCCACGGAGCGCCCGAACTGCTGTGAGACCTCATAGCCGGTCATCTCCCGGCCGCTCAGCAGCGACAGCAGTGCGAATCGGATGCTCACGCACCGCACCGTAGCCAGCCCGGGCACGGTGTCGACACACCCCTTGCTCCATCACTCTCCCGATAGGTATTGTGACGGCAATCGCATCCCTATCGCCATAGTGACCGGAGCTGCCCGTGACCACGCCCGACCGCCCGGTGACCGCCACCGTGTTCGACCACCCCCGCAACGCCTGGTACGTCGCCGCCTGGGACCACGAGGTGAGCGCGAAGCGGCCGCTGGCCCGCACGATCGCCGGCACCCCGATGGCCCTGTGGCGCACCTCCGATGGCGCGGCCTCCGCGCTGGCCGATGCCTGCTGGCACCGCCTGGCCCCGCTGTCGATGGGCACCGTGCTCGGCGACGAGATCCAGTGCCCCTACCACGGCCTGCGCTACAACTCCTCGGGCCGCTGCACCGCGATGCCGGCGCAGCGCACGGTCAACCCGAGCGCGATGGTCACCGCGTTCCCCGTCGTGGAGCGCCACCGCTACGTGTGGGTCTGGCCCGGCGATCCCGACCTCGCCGACCCGCGCCTAGTGCCCGACATGCACCAGATGGACTCCCCCGACTGGGCGGGCGACGGCCTGACGATCGCGGCCGGCTGCAACTACCAGCTCATCCTCGACAACCTGATGGACCTCACCCACGAGGAGTTCGTTCACGCCGGCAGCATCGGCCAGGACGAGCTCAGCGAGTCCGAGTTCGTCGTGCGTCGCGTCGACGAACGGCGCGTCGTCGTCGAGCGCTGGATGCGCGACATCGAGCCGCCGCCGTTCTGGCTCAAAAACATGCGCGACCGGTTCCCCGGCTTCTCCGGACGCGTCGACCGCTGGCAGATCATCCACTTCGAGGCACCGAGCACGATCTGTATCGACGTCGGCGTGGCCGAGGCGGGCACCGGAGCCCCCGAGGGCGATCGCAGCCGCGGGGTCAACGGCTTCGTCATGAACACCATCACCCCCGAGACCACGCGCACGAGCCACTACTTCTGGGCGTTCATGCGCAACTACCGACTCGAGAGCCAGCTCATCACCACACAGCTGCGCGAGGCCGTGCACGGCGTCTTCGCCGAGGACGAGGCGATGCTCATCGCCCAGCAGCGAGCCATCGACGCCAACCCCGAGCACGTCTTCTACAGCCTCAACATCGACGGCGGCGGGTTGTGGGTGCGCCGCATCCTCGACGAGATGCTGCAGGCCGAGGGCCGCGGACCGGACCCCGACGCCGCCTCCGTCGGCGCCGCCCCGGCGCCGCTGCGTCGGATCGGGAGCTGAGGGGTGGCCGTCGACTCGCGCCCAGTCTGGGCCTCCGCCCGCGTCCTCGCCGTGGACGACGTCGCGCTCGACGTCCGGCGCGTCGTCCTCGCGCCCGCCACCGCCGTGCCCGCACGCCCCGGCAGCCACGTCGACGTCCGCCTGCCCTCACCGAACCTCCCGGGGCGCGACCTCGTGCGGTCCTACTCGGTCGTCGCCTCCGAGGACGACGGCCGCCGCCTCGTGCTCACCGTGCACCGCGCGCGGGCCAGCCGCGGCGGATCGCTGGCGATGCACGCGCTCCGCCCGGGCGAGGAGATCGTGGCGACGCAGCCGCTGCAGAACTTCCCCCTCGGAGTGGGCGCGGCCCGCTACGTGCTGCTCGCCGGCGGCATCGGGATCACCGCCGTGATGGCGATGGCCGCGGCGCTGCGCGCCCGCGGGGCCGACTACCGCTTCGTCGTCGCCGGTCGCACGCGCGAGGCCGTGCCCTACCTCGACGAGCTCACCGCCCTGCACGGCGACCGTCTGCGCGTGCACCTCGACGACGGTGCCGCCGACGCCGACCATGCCCCGCTCGACGTCGAGGCCGTCGTCCGCGAGATCGCCTCCCATCCGGCCGCCGCACGCACCGAGCTCTACCAGTGCGGGCCGGTCGGCCTCATGGAGGCCGTCGGAGCCGCCTGGCGCGCTCATGCGCTGCCGCCCGCCAACCTGCGCTTCGAGACCTTCGGAGCGAGCATGTCGGGAGACCAGGGACCATTCGTCCTGCGGCTGCCTGGTCTCGGCCGCGAGGTCGCCGTACCGGCCCAGGCAACCGCCCTGGAGGCCCTCGAGGCCGCCGGCGTCCCGGTCCTGGCGGAGTGCCGCAGGGGCGAGTGCGGCCTGTGCCTCGTAGAGGTGCGACAGGTCGAGGGGGAGCTCGCCCATCGCGACGTCTTCCTGGACCCCGCGCAGAAGCGGGCGGGAGACCGGATGTGCCTATGCGTGAGCCGGATCGTCGGCCCGGCCGCCGGAGCGACGCTCGACCTCGCCTGACGTCGGAGCCTCGGTCGGCGTAGGGTCGCGCCCGTGCCGACCGCCGCTTCCACCCCGAGCCTGCAGGTGTCCGTCCACGGCCACCCCAACTCCGACACCCTGCTGCTGTGGCATCCGGCCACCGCCGAGGCCGACGGTCGCGAGCAGGCGGCGCGACTCGCCAGCCGCATCGGCGGGCGCAACGGACTGCGCGTCGTCCTGCCCACGATCGACGCCGCGGCCGGTGGTCGCGACCTGCTGCGATCGATCCGCTACGCCCGCGAGTCGTCCGTGCACCCGCCCGACCGACTCTCGATCGTCGGCTACGGCCCCTACGGCATCGCCGCCCTCAGCCTGGCCCTGCACCAGCGCCGCCTGGGCATCGGCCTGGTCCACGTCACCTGCGTCGACGGCGCGCCCGGCGTCCTCGACCCGGTCTCGGGGCAGCCCCTGCCGGCCTCACCCGCACCTCGCCCGGAGGGCGTCGACACCGCGGTCGACGTCGTCGCGAGCGAGGCCTCGCCCGGTTGGGCGGAGGCCGTCGTCGCGGCGTGGACGTCGGCCGGCTGGCCGGCGCAGGTCGTCCCCGCCGATCAGTTCACCTGGCGGGTGTAGCCCTCCCAGTAGGGCGCACGCAGCTTGAACTTCTGCAGCTTGCCGGTGGCGGTGCGCGCGAGCTCGTCGCGGAACTCCACCGAGGTCGGCGACTTGTAGCCGGCGAGCCGGTCCTTGCACCAGCGGATGAGCTCGGCCTCCTTGTCGGGCCCGGCCTCGGCCCCCGGCGTGAGGACGACGAGCGCCTTGATCGTCTCGCCCCACTTCTCGCTCGGCACGCCGATCACCGCCACCTCGGCGACCTCGGGGTGGGAGAACAGGGTGTCCTCGACCTCGATCGAGGTGACGTTCTCACCGCCGGTGATGATGACGTCCTTCTTGCGGTCGGCGATCGTGAGGTAGCCGTCGTCGCCCAGGTAGCCGCCGTCGCCGGTGTGGAACCAGCCACCGGCCAGCGCCGCCGCGCTCTCCTCCGGCTGCTCCCAGTAGCCCTCGAGGACGACGTTCGACCGGGCCAGCACCTCGCCCGAACCCTCCTGCGACTCGTCGATCCTCAGCGTGACGCCGATGGCCGGAGCACCGGCGCGGATCAGCTTCTGCGCCCGCTCCTCGGCCGACAGGTCGTCCCACTCGGCGCGGGTGCGGTTGAAGGTGAGCAGCGGCGAGGTCTCGGTGAGGCCGTAGATCTGGATGAACTCCCAGCCCAGCTCCTCCTGCACGCGGATGACCGTCTTCGTCGGCGGGGGCGCGCCGGCCATGATGATGCGCACCCGGTCGCGGCCCGGGATCTCGCCCTCCCAGGTCTGCGCCGCCTCCAGCACCGCGGCCGCCACGGCGGGGGCCGCGCACATCACGGTGACGCCGTGGTCGCGCACCCGGCGCAGGATCTCGGCGCCGTCGATCTTGCGCAGCACGATGTGCTGCGCACCCACGCCGGTCATGGCGAAGGGCATGCCCCAGCCGTTCGCGTGGAACATCGGCAGGGTGTGGAGGTAGACGTCGCGATCGCCGATCTGGGCGTGCAGACCGAAGGTGAGCGCGTTGGTCCAGATGTTGCGGTGCGTGATCTGCACGCCCTTCGGTCGCGCTGTCGTGCCGGAGGTGTAGTTGATCGTGGCGGTCGCGCTCTCGTCGTGCTCCCACGGCACCGGCTCGCTGCCGGGAGCGGCGTAGAGGTCGTCGTCCTCGCCGATCACGAACTTCATCTCGCACGTGACGCCGGCCAGCGACTCGCTCAGCTCGGGGTCGACGTAGAGCACCCGCGCCCCGGAGTGGTCGACGATGTACTGCACCTCGTCGGGCGAGAGCCGGAAGTTCACCGGGACGAGCACGCGGCCCCAGCCGGCGACACCGTAGAACGAGGTGAGCAGGCGCGCGCTGTTGTGGCTCACCACCGCCACGCGCTCCCCCACCGCGATGCCGAGCTCGTCGAGCTTCGCGGCCTGGCGACGGGCGAGCTCGCCGACCTCGGCGTAGGTCAGGTCGCCCAGCGAGGCCGCGGGCTGGTCGGGCTCGTCCACGATGCCGACGCGCTCGCCGTAGACGGCGACGGCGCGCTGCAGGAAGTCGTTGACGCTGAACGGGACGAACACTGGGCTGGCCTCCTGGGGCGGGCGTCCGAGACGTGACGGCCACCACTCTAGGACGACGGCACGACCCGCCGCCCCCTCCGAAGGGGGGCGTCCGTGGAAGGCGCCGCGAGCCGGTCGGTGGGCGCGGAGGGGATCGAACCCCCGACCACTTCGTTGTAAGCGAAGGGCTCTACCGCTGAGCTACACGCCCGCAGATGCGGCTGAAGAGTACCGAAGCGGCTACGCCGTCCACCAAACCGGCCGCGTGGTCCCCGAGGCACTCGCTCGAAGGCCCACATGGCCCCCAAGGCGCTCGCCCGACGGCCCGGAGGGTCCCCGAGGCGCTCGCTCGACGACACGCTCGCACCCGAAAACAAGTCGAACCGCTGGCGTCTCGGGTCACCAGCGGTTCAACGATGAGAACTCTAGCGAGCCCCGCAGCGCCAGAGAAGGCGATCGGGCGAAGTAGTTGAAAAATGATCCATCCGGACTACCGGCGGTGGCCCCGAAGCACCATCGCGGGGCGCCGGCCCCCTCAGCGGTCGGCGGCCGCGTGCAGCGCGGCGACGAGCGAGTCCACGTCGCGCGCGGCGGTCTTGGTGCTGTGGACCGCCCAGGTGAGCACACCGTCGCGACCCACCACGTAAGTGGAGCGCTCGGGGCAGCCGTCGACGTCGTCGAAGACGCCGTAGGCCTTCGCCACCTCGCCGTGCGGCCAGAAGTCGCTCAGCAGCGGGAAGTTGAGGCCGTCGGTGTCGCTGAAGTGGCGCAGCGCGTAGATCGGGTCGCAGGAGAGTGCGAGCACCTCGGTGTCGAAGGTGAGCAGCTCGTCGAGGCGCGCGCGGATCGCGCTGAGCTCTCCGGTGCACACGCCGCTGAAGGCGTAGGGGTAGAACACCAGGGCGACCGCCTTGGTGCCGCGGTAGGACGAGAGCGTGACGTCCTGCCCGAACTGGTCGCGCAGGGTGAAGTCAGGCGCCGGGCGTCCGAGCTCGATGCCCGCCGCCGCCCGGTCGACCTCCTCGCCCTGCCCGACCCCGGGCCTCACGCGGACGACTCGCGCGCCAGCTCGCGCTTGAGCACCTTGCCGGTGGCGTTGCGCGGCAGCTCGTCGAGGAAGACGATCTCGCGCGGCACCTTGTAGCGCGCGAGGTTAGCCTTCACCAGGTCCTTGAGCTCCTCCTCGGTCACGGGCTCGGCCCCCGGCACGCGGACGACGAACGCGCGCAGTCGCTTGCCGAAGTCGTCGTCGTCCACGCCGATGGCCGCCACCTCGGCGACGCGCTCGTGGGAGGCGAGGCAGTCCTCGACCTCCTTCGGGAAGACGTTCTCGCCGCCGGAGACGATCATCTCGTCGTCGCGGCCCTCGACGTAGAGCCGACCCTGCTCGTCGAAGCGGCCGACGTCGCCCGACGACATGAGGCCGTCGATGATCTCCTTGCCGCCGCCGCCGGTGTAGCCCTCGATCTGCAGGCTGTTGCCCACGAAGATCCGGCCCGACTCGCCCGTCGGCAGCTCGCGGCCCTCGGCGTCGAGGATGCGCACCACGGTCTGGTGGGGCAGGCGCCCGGCGCACCCGGGTGCCTCGCGCAGGTCGCGGGGGTCGGCGATCGAGGCCCACGCCACCTCGGTGGAGCCGTAGACGGAGTAGAGGTTGTCGCCGTAGCGGTCCATCCAGCGGATCGGGAGGTCGCCCGGCAGGGCCGAGCCCGACGACGCGACGGCCTTGAGGTTCGGCAGCGGGTAGCGGTCGAGGGTCTCGGCGGGCAGCGCGAGGATGCGCTGGAGCATCACCGGGATGACCGCGAAGGAGTCGCAGCGCTCGTCGTGGAGCACCCGGAGCGCGTCCTCGGGCTCGAAGCGACGCGTGAGAACCAGGGTCGTGCCGAGCATCATCGAGAGCTGGTAGTGCGCGAAGCCCCACGTGTGGAAGAGCGGTGCGGCCACGTGGCACTTCCAGCCGCTCTTCAGCGGCATCCGCGAGAGCAGCGAGATCGCGGCGGGCAGGCCGCCCTGGGGGCGCGGGGCGCCCTTCGGCGTGCCGGTGGTGCCGGAGGTGAGGATGATCGTGCGACCGTTGCGTCCGGCGGGCTCGAGGTCGGCGGTCTCGCCGCGCGCGGTGGCGGCGGCGATGATGCCCTCGAGACAGTCGTCGCCCGGCTCGCCCTCGACCCACCCGAGCACCCGGTCCTCGATGCTCGCGCTCGCGAGGAGATCGGTGAACTCCTCGTCGTGGACGACGACCCGCGGCTTCTCACGCTCGAGCACATCGGCGAGCTGCGGCCCGGCGAAGGCGGTGTTCAGGTAGAGGACGTCGGCGCCCAGCTTGCTGATCGCGATCGAGGCCTCGATGAACCCGCGGTGGTTGCGGCACATCACGGCCACGCCGTCGCCGGCGCGCACGCCCCGGGCCCGCAGGCCCCGAGCGAGGGCGTTGGTGCGCTGCTGCAGCTCGGCGTAGGTGAGCGAGCCGCGCTCGTCGATGATCGCCGTGCGCTCGGGTGCGCGCAGCGCGATCGTCTTGAAGCCGCCCGCGGGGGTGGTGCTCCACTGCTTCAGCGCCTTGACCATGCCGCCGAGCACGACCGGCGAGTACGGGCGCACGATGCCGGAGTCCGAGAGGATCTTCAGACTGGTGCGTGCATCACGCACGCGCGACGAGAGGGAGCTCATGGCACCCATTGTCAGGCGGGCGACTTCGGAGCGACGAGGCGGGTCGCCGCCCAGTCCTTGCTCACCGTCGCCGCGGTGGTCTGGGCGAGCCCGGCGATCGGCGCGGCCTCGGCGATGTCGGCCGGGTCGACCGCCCCGGGGCGGCCGATCTTCGGGGTGAGCAGCCAGATCACGCCGCCCCCGACGAGGTCGGTGAGGGAGTCGACGAGGCCGTCGACGAGGTCGCCGTCGTCCGCGCGCCACCAGAGGAGGACGGCGTCCACGACGTTGCCGTAGTCCCCGTCGACGAGGTCGGCGTCCACGGCGTCCTCGACAGCCACGCGCAGCTCGTCGTCGGTGTCGGTGTCCCAGCCGAGCTCCTGGACCACCAGCCCTGGCTTGAAGCCCATGCGCTCAGCCGGGCCGGTCGGGGCGGTGCCGCCGGTGGCGGTCGAAGTCACTGTTGCGTCCTCCAGGGTCGGGGGTTCTAGCGGCGCCGGGCGGGTGCGTCGAGACGTCCCCGTCGAACGATGTGGGGCCTAGTCCAGCGGAGTGGCGCCCACCCGCGCAACCCTTCGGCGCGGCGCGCGCCTGCGGCGAACCCCGCCGAGGGCTACTGCTGGGTAGATTTTCCGGTTCTCCTCCGAGTGGAAGGATGGAGTCCGTGACCTCCGACACCCACGACGCCACGGACGCCGGCACCACCCCCGCCGACACCGACCGCACCGTGCCCTCGGTCATCCACGAGGGCCTCCCGACGCAGCTGCCCGACATCGATCCCGACGAGACGCGCGACTGGATCGAGTCCTTCAACGCCCTCGTCGACGAGCGCGGCCGCGACCGCGCCCGCTACGTCATGCTCCGGCTGCTGGAGCAGGCCCGGCAGGCCCAGGTGGGCGTGCCCGCGCTGCGCAGCACCGACTACATCAACACCATCCCCCCGGAGCGCGAGCCCTGGTTCCCGGGCGATGAGGACGCCGAGCGCCGCATCCGCGCCTTCATCCGCTGGAACGCAGCGGTGATGGTCTCCAGCGCCAACCGCAAGGGCCTCGAGGTCGGTGGCCACATCGCCACCTACCAGTCCAGCGCAAGCCTCTACGAGGTCGGCTTCAACCACTTCTTCCGCGGCAAGGACCACCCCGGCGGCGGCGACCAGCTCTACATCCAGGGCCACGCCTCCCCCGGCATCTACGCCCGGGCCTACCTCGAGGGCCGGCTCGACGAGGAGCAGCTGTTCCGCTTCCGCCAGGAGGTGCAGCACGGCGCCGGCGCCGGCCTGTCCTCCTACCCGCACCCGCGGCTGATGCCGGACTTCTGGGAGTTCCCCACCGTCTCGATGGGCCTGACGGGCATCAACTCCATCTACCAGGCACGGTTCAACCGCTACCTCGCCAACCGCGGCATCAAGGACACCTCCCAGCAGCACGTCTGGGCCTTCCTGGGCGACGGCGAGATGGCCGAGCCCGAGTCGCTCGGCGCCATCCGCGTCGCCGCGCGCGAGGAGCTGGACAACCTGACCTGGGTCATCAACTGCAACCTGCAGCAGCTCGACGGCCCCGTGAACGGCAACGGCAAGATCATCCAGGAGCTGGAGTCGAACTTCCGCGGCGCCGGCTGGAACGTCATCAAGGTCGTCTGGGGCCGCGAGTGGGACGCCCTGCTGGCCCGCGACGTCGACGGCGTGCTGGTCAACAAGATGAACTCCACGCCCGACGGCGCGTTCCAGACGTTCTCGGTCGAGAGCGGCGCCTACAACCGCGAGCACTTCTTCGGCCCCGACCCCCGGCTGCGGGCGAGGGTCGCGCACATGAGCGACCGGCAGAGCGAGCAGCTGCCCCGCGGCGGGCACGACTACCGCAAGGTCTACGCCGCCTTCGACGCCGCCACCAAGCACGTCGGGCAGCCGACGGTGATCCTGGCCCACACCGTGAAGGGCTGGACGATCGACGCGCTGGAGGGCAAGAACGCCACCCACCAGATGAAGAAGCTCACCCAGGACGACCTCAAGCGCTTCCGCGACCGGCTCTACCTGCCGATCAGCGACCGCGACCTCGAGACCGCCTACGAGGCCACGGGCACCGCCCCGTTCTTCCACCCCGGCGAGAAGTCCCCCGAGATCGAGTACATGAGGGAGCGGCGCCGCCAGCTCGGCGGCTCGCTGCCGAGGCGGGTGGTGCGCAGCGCCCCGCTGACCCTGCCCGGCGACGCCGTCTACGGCGACCTCAAGAAGGGGGCCGGCACCCACAAGGTCGCCACGACCATGGCCGTGGTGCGGCTGCTGCGCGACTGGATGAAGGACCCGCACATCGGTCCCCGACTGGTGCCGATCGCGCCCGACGAGTACCGCACCTTCGGCATGGACTCGATGTTCCCGAGCGCGAAGGTCTACGACCCCCACGGGCAGAACTTCGAGTCGGTCGACCGCAACATGCTGCTGTCGTACAAGATGAGCCCGGCCGGCCAGATGCTGCACGAGGGCATCTCCGAGGCCGGCGCGATGGCCTCGGCGATCGCGGCGGGCAGCGCCTACGCCACCCACGGCGAGCCGATGATCCCCTTCTACATCTTCTACTCGATGTTCGGCTTCCAGCGCACCGGCGACTCCGTCTGGGCGATGGCCGACCAGCTGGCCCGCGGCTTCCTCATCGGCGCCACCGCCGGACGCACCACGCTCACCGGCGAGGGCCTGCAGCACGCCGACGGCCACTCCCCGCTGCTGGCGGCCACCAACCCCGCGGTCGTGCACTACGACCCGGCCTTCAGCTACGAGGTCGCCCACCTCATGCGCGCCGGCCTGGAGCGGATGTACGGCAGCACGCCGGAGCACCCGCACGGCGAGGACGTCATCTACTACCTCACCGTCTACAACGAGCCGGTGCCGCAGCCGGCCGAGCCCGAGGGCGTCGACGTCGAGGGCATCCTGCGCGGCCTGCACCGCGTCTCGGTGGCGCAGGGCAGCGGTCCCCGCGTGCAGCTGCTGGCCTCCGGGGTGGCCTACCCCTGGATCGACCGGGCCGCACAGCTGCTGGCCCAGGACTGGGGCGTGCACGCCGACACCTGGTCGGTGACGTCGTGGAACGAGCTGGCCCGCGACGCCGTCGCCAGCGAGGACGAGCACCTGCTGCACCCCGAGCAGGCGCCCCGCACCCCGTACGTGACCGCCGCCCTGGAGGGCAGCGACGGCCCGTTCGTCGCCGTCTCCGACTACATGGCCGCGGTGCCGCTGCAGATCGCGCGCTGGGTGCCCGGCGACTACTGCGTGCTCGGGGCCGACGGGTTCGGGTTCGCCGACACCCGCCCGGCGGCGCGCCGCTCGTTCCGCATCGACGCCGAGTCGGTCGTGGTCCGTGCGCTGCAGGCCCTGGCCGACGCCGGCGAGATCGACCCCGGCCTGGTGGCCAAGGCGGTCGCGACCTACCGGATCGACGACCCCACGGCGGTGGCCGGGGTGAAGCAGGAGGGCGGCGACGCCTGAGGCTCCCCCGCCGGTTCGACGACACGAGGCCCCGCCCGGGCGTACCGGGCGGGGCCTCGTGCGTCCGACGTTCCGGGCGTGTCCTAGCGGTCGAGGTAGGCGACGCAGACCGAGGGCCGCGGGAAGTCGTCGGTGTGCGGCCACGTCGAGGCCGGGGCCTCGAACGTCGCCCCGTCGACCTCACCGGGGTGCTGCACGGCGAAGAACAGCGAGCGGTCGCCGTCGGTGACCAGCGGCCCGCAGGCCTCCGCCCCGCGCGGCATCGTCACGAACTGCTGCACGTTCCCGCGCTCGGGACCCTCCACCGGCACCCGGAAGATGCCGTCGTTGCTGCCCAGCACGTTGCCGTCGGTGGAGACCCACAGGTTGCCCTCGGAGTCGAAGGCGACGTTGTCGGGGCAGCTGATCGGGCTGACCTTCGCCTTGTCGAAGCCGGCGAAGTAGGTCTCCGGGGCCGCGGGGTCGCCGCACACCAGCAGCAGCGTCCAGGTGAAGCGGGTTGAGGCGTGGCCGCCGACCGGGGTCAGCTCCAGCACGTAGCCGTTGCGGTTGCCGCTGGCGGTCGTGAGCGGCGCCCCGAGCGAGGCCCGCACCTGGGAGGAGGTGATCGGGTTGGCCTCGTCGGCGGGGTAGCTGCGGCCGCGGTTGGAGTTGTTGGTGAGCGCGGCGTAGACCTTGCCGTTGACCGGGTTCGGCTCGACGTCCTCGGGGCGGTCCATGCGCGTGGGCGCGACCTTGTCGGCGGCCAGGCGGGTGAAGACCAGCACCTCCGCGACGCTCATGCCGTCCACGAACGACGTGGTCTCGTTGCACAGCGGGATCCAGCGACCGGTGCCGTCGTAGGTGCCGTCGGCGTCGCCGTCGCCCTCGAGGCGGGCGACGTAGAGGGTGCCGGCCGTGAGCAGGGTCTTGTTGTGGGCGCGCGCCTTGGAGGTGCCGGACGGGTCGAACTTCTCACGCGAGACGAACTTGTAGAGGTAGTCGCCGCGCTCGTCGTCGCCCATGTAGGCCACCGCCCGGCCGCGGGCGGAGATCGTGATGTTGGCGCCCTCGTGCTTGAAGCGGCCCAGCATCGTGTGCTTCACCGGCGCGGCCTTGGGCTGGTAGGGGTCGAGCTCGACGATCCAGCCGAAGCGGTGCGGCTCGTGGGGCTCGCGGGAGAGGTCGAAGCGCGAGTCGACCTCGCTCCAACCACGCCCCGAGCCGGTGATGCCGTAGCGCGCGTAGGCGGCGGCGTAGCGGGGGTCGAGACCGTCGGAGGCGTCGAAGTACTGGTTGAAGTTCTCCTCCCCCGACAGCACCGTGCCCCACGGCGTCATGCCGCCCGAGCAGTTGTTGAGGGTGCCGAGAACCGTGCGACCGGCGGGGTCGGCAGCCGTGCGCAGCAGCTCGTGGCCGGCCGCCGGGCCGCTCACCCGGAACGGGGTCTCGATGTGGATGCGGCGGTTCTCGGTGGCGCGGCGCAGGTCGGTGACGCGCTTCCAGGAGCCGGGAGTGGCCCCGCGCTTGATGCGCACCACGGACATGCCGTGATTGCTCATCGCGATCGCCTTGATCTCCACGTCGGTGTAGGTGTCGGCGGGGAACATCAGGTTCTCGTCGGTGTACTCGTGGTTGCACACCAGCAGCGCCTCGTCGGTCTCCTTGCCCCGCTTGAAGAGCGGGAGCACGCCGACGTAGTCGTTGTTGTAGCCGAACTGCTGGCGCGCCTTCTCCGGCGTCTGGGCGTAGGCGTCGAAGCGCGGCGCCCCGGCCACGACGGCGTCGCCCCAGCTGATGATCACACTCGAGGTGAACCCGCGTGCGGTGGTGACGGCGTCGCGCTTGTTCGGCGACACCGGGGCGAACTTCGCGGCGGCGACCGTGCGCCGCGCGGCAGCCGCGGCGGTGACCGGCGTGGGACCGGCGACGGCCTGCGCGGTGCTGCCGAGCACCAGGACCCCCGCGCCCGTGGCGGCCGCACCGGCCAGCAGCGAGCGCCGTCCCAGGACGGCGCTGATGTGCTCCTGCACGTGGGGGTGCGAGGTCGGGTTGGGCTCGGGCTGGTCGCAGGCGTTGCCGCAGCGGAAGTGGCAGGTCATCGCGCTGCGCGAGCCGTGCGGGCCGCGCGGGGTGAGCAGCGGCAGGGCGCGGCGGCGGGTGTGGTCGGCGGTCGGGAGGGTGGTCATGGCCACGGAACCTAGGAAGCCGTCGGTGACGGCGGGCGTGCCGCAGGTGGCGCCGCGGTGAACAGTCCCGAGCCGTTGGGTGACCCGCTCTTGCCTCAGCCTGGTCGATCCCTTGCTTCTTCCTTGGCGATGACGAGGCTGGTCCAGCGGTCGCGCGCGTGCAGGTAGGCCGACGCGCTGCTGTAGCCCAGGCGTGCCGCGAGATCGGCGAGCGGGAGCGTGCGGTGGCTGTGGGTCCAGGCCGCGGCGAAGCCCTGGCGCACCTCGTCGAGCAGCTCCTGGTAGCCCACGCCCTCGGCGGCCAGGCGCCGCCGCAGGGTGCGCTCGCTCATCGCCAGCATCGCCGCCACCTCGGGCATCGGCGCCCCGGTGTGCAGGCGTTGGGCGATGAGCACCCGCACGTCGCGGGCGAGCCCGTCGCGCCGACGGCGGCCGTCGACGGCGTCGCGGCACGCGGTCTCGGCGGCGGCCAGCGCCTCGGCCCCACCGCCCGCGAGCGGCCGCGCCAGCTCGCTCGCGGCGAACCCGAGCTCGGCGCGGGCGCCGTCCACCTCCACCACGGCACCGACGCCCCCGGGCACCAGTGACTCCAGGATGCGGTGCACCGCCACGGTGTCGCGGTGCAGCAGGAACTCGGCGACGTCGGCGGGCACCCCGGCGGCGTCCAGGCGCAGCCGGGCGCGCTGGGCACCGTCGTCGCCGACGACCACCGTCGCCTCCATGCGCGTGAAGGCGAAGGAGAGGTCGAGGTAGCGCAGGGTCGTGGCGATCGCCTCGCCCACCGTGGGCGCGGCGAGCAGGGCGAGCCCGAAGACCCCGAACGTCGCCGGGCGGTACCGCTCCCCCACCCGCGCACCGAGCACCGCGCCGGGCTCGTCGCCGATGCGCAGCAGGTGGCGCACCACCGTGAGCTCCTGACGGGCGGTGACCTCGCGTGCGGGCACCAGGTCCGCCTCCACCAGGCCGGTGCCGGTGAGCACGCGCGCCGCGGGGATGCCCCGCGCCCGGGCGAAACCCACGAGCACCCCGATCCCGGTGGCGGCGCGCGGGAAGTCCCAGTCGGTGACCGCCGGCGCCGGCAGCCGGCCCTCTCGCGGCAGCATGTCCGGAATTATCAATCATGGTGCCCGGAGGGTCTCCTCCGGGGCCGTCCGCGTTCCCTAGATTCGGCCCCATGCGAGACATCAGGGTGGTCATCATCGGCGCGGGCTTCGGCGGACTCGGCGCGGCCCGCGCGCTGCGCGAGGCCGGGGTCGAGGACATCGTCGTCCTCGAGCGCGCCGACGAGGTGGGCGGCGTCTGGCGCGACAACACCTACCCCAACGCCGCCTGCGACGTGCCCTCCCCGCTCTACTCCTGGTCGTGGGCCGCGAACCACGGGTGGCACCGCCGCTACGGCCAGCAGCCCGAGATCCTGGAGTACCTGCAGGGCGCGGCGGCGCGCGAGGGCCTGCTCGACCTCGTCGTCACCGGCGCGGAGGTCGTCTCGTGCCGCTTCGACGACGCCACGGGCCGCTGGACGGTGACCACCGCCGCGGGCGACACCTACGAGGCCGATCTGCTGGTGCCCGCGGTGGGCCAGCTCTCGAACCCGATCATCCCCGACCTGCCGGGGCGCGACTCCTTCGCCGGTCCGGCGTTCCACTCCGCCCAGTGGCGCCACGACGTCGACCTCGTCGGCCAGCGGGTGCTGGTCGTGGGCACGGGCGCGAGCGCCATCCAGTTCGTGCCCGGCATCGTCGACGACGTCGCCGCCATGACGGTCTTCCAGCGCTCCGCGCCGTACGTGATCCCCAAGCCCGACCAGCCCTACCGCGGCCTGCACCACAAGGCGATGGCGCGCTTCCCCCAGATCATGGCCGGCGAGCGGCGCTCGTGGTTCTGGGTCACCGAGAAGCTGAACGCGGCCCTCGAGGGCGGCCCGTTCTACGGCGGGGCGCTGCTGAAGGCGGTCGAGGCCTCCTGGAAGGCCCAGCTGCGGCTGCAGGTGCGCGACCCCGGGCTGCGCGCCAAGCTCGTGCCCGACTACCAGCTGGGCTGCAAGCGGATCCTGTTCTCCAACTCCTGGTACCCCGCGCTGGCCCGGCCGCACGTCGACGTCGTCACCGAGGCGGTGAGCGCGGTCGAGCCCACCGGCGTGCGCACGGCCGACGGCGTGCTGCACGAGGCCGACGTGCTGATCTGGGGCACCGGCTTCGCCGCCACCGAGTTCCTCGCCGGCATCGAGGTGATCGGGGCCGGGGGCACCGACCTGCGCGAGGTGTGGTCCGACGGCGCCCACGCCTACCTCGGCATCCAGATCCCGGGGTTCCCCAACCTGGCGTGCATCTACGGCCCGAACACCAACCTGGGCGGCTCCTCGATCATCACGATGCTCGAGGGGCAGGCCGGCTACGTGGCCCAGCTCGCCCGCCGGCTTCAGCGTGACGCTCACCGCATCGACGTGCGTCCCGAGGTGGCCGCGACCTACGATGCCGAGATGCAGCAGCGGTTGGGCGACTCGGTGTGGAGCACCTGCTCCAGCTGGTACCGCGACGGCAGCCGCATCAGCACCAACTGGCCCGGACGCGTGACCGAGTACCGTACCCGCACGGCCGACGTCGACTGGGACGCGCTGCTGATCGCATGAGCTCCGACACCCTCCGCCCCGGGGTCTCGGCCCCGGGCGCGGACCGGGTGCCTGCGCTGGACGTCGCCCGCGGCCTGCTGATCATCGCCGTGGTGCTGCACCACTCCCTGCTGCTGACGATGCCGCGCCTGCTCGGCGTCTACGGCGACGGCGGGCCGCTGGAGGTCGCGACCCTGCTCACCACGTGGGGCCGACCGATCCGGATGCCCGCGTTCTTCTTCCTCTCCGGCCTGCTCTCGGCCGGGGTGCTGGCCCGGGGGTGGCGGGCGGTGTGGGAGTCGCGCACCGCGAACCTGCTCTTCGTGTACCTGCTGTGGTCGGTCCCGCTGCTCGTGCTGCGCGCGGTCACCGAGCACCGGCCGCTCGAGGCGCTGGACCTGCTGACCCACGTCGCGATCGCGCCGATCTCGGTGTGGTTCCTCTACGCCCTCGCGCTGTACCCGCTCGTGACGCTCGCCGTCCGCGGGCGCGAGGTGCCGGCGCTGGTCGTGGCGCTCGCGGTCCACCTCGCGGTGGTGCACGGCGCGATGGTCACCTGGGACTCCCGGCTGCCGTCGGTGGCGGGCCACTACGTCTTCTACCTGCTCGGGGTCGTGGCGATGCAGCGCCGCCACACGTGGTGGCGCGAGGTGGGCGACCTCCGGCTGCTGCTCGCCGCCGTCGTGGCCCTCACCCCGCCGGTGGTGCACCTGCTCACCGGCCGCTTCCACGCGCCGCTCACGGCCGCCGCGGGGATCGCCGGGATCGTGGTGATCATCGGTGGCACCCAGCGCGTGATGGCGCGGGTGCGTCCGGACACCTCGGCGGCCGCCGTCGGCGACGTGCTGGCCGAGGTCGGACGCCGCACGCTGCCGATCTACCTGTGGCACCTGGTCGTGCTCGCCCTCTGGTGGTGGGCGCTGGACGGCGTGCTCGCGGTGACCGGCACCGACCTCGACGCCTGGACCGAGCTGGGCCTGGCGCTGCTCGGTGCGCCGGTGGGCGTGTGGTGCTCCCTGCGGCTGGAGGACCTCACGCGCCACCGGGCGCCCTGGCTCTACGCCCGTCCGCGTCGCCGCCGCGCGGCGGGTGTCAGCGGCCCTTCCACACCGGCGGCCGCTTCTCGGCGAACGCCCGCGCCCCCTCCTGGGCGTCCTCGGAGCCGAACACGGGGCTCATCAGCTCCCCCTGCCTGATCCAGCCCTCCTCGGTGGTCCAGTCCGAGGCGCTGCGCGCGATCTGCTTGGTGATCGCGACGGCGAGAGGACCGTTGGCCGCGATCGTGCGGGCCAGCGCCACCGCGCCCTCCAGCGCGCCGCCGGGCGCGGTGAGCCGGTTGACCAGGCCGAGCTCGGCGGCCCGGGCCGCGGTGATCGGGTCGCCGGTCAGCAGCATCTCCAGCGCGACGGCCTGCGGGATCCGCTGGGGCAGGAGCATCGCGGCGCCCGCCCCGGCCACGAGGGCCCGCTTGACCTCGGGCACGCCGAAGCGGGCGTCGTCGGCGGCCACCACCAGGTCGCAGGCCAGCAGCAGCTCGAACCCGCCGGCCACGGCCCAGCCCTCCACCGCCCCGATGAGCGGCTTGCGGGGCGGGCGCTGGGTGATGCCGCCCAGGCCGCGGTCATCCACCAGCGGGACGTCGCCGGTGAGGAAGGCCTTGAGGTCCATCCCCGCGCTGAACGTGCCGCCCGCGCCGGTGAGCACACCCGCCCACAGCTCCTCGGAGGCGTCGAGCTCGTCGACGGCGGCCGCGATGCCGCGCGCGACCGCGCCGTTGAGCGCGTTCTTGGCCTCGGGCCGGTTGATGGTGATGATCTGGACGCCGTCCCGGGCCTCGACCAGGACGGCCGGCTTCTCCTCGTTCATGGCGCCGAGACTAGTGGCGCGTGACGCACGACACGCGACCGATCGCGCGCGACGTTTCGTCGCACGACCGCCCGGTGCCGTACCGTCGCAGACGTTGGATCGTCTGCCCCGCCCCGGTCCTGCACTCACGTCGTAGTCGACGCTCACCCGAGCCCGACTCCGTGATCCTTCCTGGTGGCGGGGTGTGAGCACCGAAACGAGCGATCCCGTCTTGTCCGCAGACACCCCTGCCCCCACCACGTTCCGCGACCTGGGCGTGCCCGCCGAGCACGTGCGCCTGCTCGCCGAGCGCGGCATCACCACCCCCACCCCCATCCAGGCCGCCACGCTGCCCGACTCCCTCGCCGGACGCGACGTGCTCGGTCGCGGTCGCACCGGCTCGGGCAAGACCTACGCCTTCCTGCTGCCGCTCGTGGCGCGCCTGCAGGCCTCGGCGCTGCCGGCCACCCCGACCCGCCCCCGGGCGCTGGTGCTGGCCCCCACGCGCGAGCTCGTCACCCAGATCGAGGAGTCGCTCGCGCCGCTGGCCAAGGCCGCCGGCCTGAGCACCCGCACCATCTTCGGCGGCGTCGGCCAGAACCCGCAGGTGCGGGCGCTGGCGCAGGGCGTGGACATCGTGCTCGCCTGCCCCGGCCGGCTCGAGGACCTGATGAAGCAGGGCCACTGCCGCCTCGACGCCGTGGAGATCGCGGTGCTGGACGAGGCCGACCACATGGCCGACCTCGGCTTCCTCCCGGGCGTGCGCCGCATCCTCGACGCCACCCCCGCCGACGGCCAGCGGATGCTGTTCTCGGCCACCCTCGACAACGCCGTGGGCGTGCTGGTGAAGCGGTTCATGCGCAACCCGGTCACCCACGAGGCCGACTCCGCCCAGAGCCCGGTGGCCAAGATGGACCACCACGTGCTGCACGTCGAGCGCGAGCACAAGCTGCCCGTGCTGGTGGACCTCACCAGCGCGCCGGGCCGCACCGTGGTGTTCACCCGCACCAAGTACGGCGCCAAGGCGCTGGCCCGCCAGCTCAACAAGGCCGGCGTGCCCGCGGTCGAGCTGCACGGAAACCTCGCCCAGAACGCGCGCACGCGCAACCTCGACGCCTTCCACACCGGCCGCGCCACCACGCTGGTGGCCACCGACATCGCGGCCCGCGGCATCCACGTCGACGACGTCACCCTCGTGGTGCACGCCGACCCGCCGGCCGAGCACAAGGCCTACCTGCACCGCTCGGGCCGCACCGCCCGCGCCGGCTCCGCGGGCCTGGTGATCACCATGATGACCAGCGACCAGACCAAGGACGTGCGCGACCTCACCCGCGCCGCCGGCATCAAGCCGCAGACCACCCGCCTCACCGGCCCCTCCCACCCGATCCTCACCACCCTGGTGCCCGGCGAGCGCACGCTCGTCGACGGCGGTCTCGTGCTGCAGACGACGCCGGCTCCCGCCGCTCGCGAGAAGACGCCCGCCGCCGGCGACGGCGGCGGCGGCGAGGGGGGCGCCCCGCGCCGCAACCGGCGCCGGCGTCCGAACCGTGGCACGGGCTCGGGCGGCTCCGGTGGCTCGGGCGGCTCCACTGCGGGCGGCTCGGGCTCGGGTGGCGGCCAGCGTCGTCGCAGCGGCGGGCAGGGCTCGGGCAACGGCCAGTCCGCCGGTGGCGGCCAGGGTCGCACCCGCAGCGGTGCCGCCTCCGCGGGCACCGCGGGTCGCAGCCACAGCGCCGCCGAGTTCAGCCGCCGCGTGCGCTGACCCCGTCGTAGCGCCGTGCGCGAACGGTGGGAGCGTCACCAGCTGGCGGTCTACCTGGGCGGGCTCGGGATCGGCGTCGCCGTCGGCGTGCTGACGCCGACGCTGGGGCGACCTCTCGAGCACGTCGTCACACCGCTGCTGGCGGTGCTGCTCTACGCCACGTTCCTCCAGGTCCCCCTGGAGCGACCGGTCGCGGCGCTCGGGCAGGGTCGGTTCCTGCCGACCCTGCTCGCGGTCAACTTTGTGGCGGCCCCGCTCGTGGTCGCCGCGCTGCTCGGCCTCGCGCGGCTCGACGGCACCGGCCCCGCCGACGCCGTCGTGGTCGGCCTCCTGCTCACCCTCCTGACCCCCTGCATCGACTACGTGGTCGTGTTCACCGGGGTGGCCGGCGGCGATCGGGAGCGGCTGCTCGCCTGCACCCCGATCCTGCTCGGGCTCCAGGCGCTGCTGCTCCCGGGCTACCTGTGGCTGCTGGGGCCGGGACCGGACCCGGGCTCGCTGGTCTCCCCCGGTCCGTTCGTGACCGCACTCGTGGCGCTGCTCCTCCTGCCCCTGGGCGCGGCGCTGCTCCCCCGTCGCGCCGGGCCGCGCCCCGCCGCGCGCCGCCTCCGCGCGGGGGCCGACGCCGCGATGGTGCCGCTGCTCGCCCTCGTGCTGCTGGCCGTGGCCGCGAGCCAGGTCCCGCGACTCGACGGGCGGCTCGACGAGGTGGCCGCGGCGGTGCCGCTCCTCGTGGGATTCACGGCGGCGATGCTCGTCGTGGGCCTGCTCGCCGCCCGCCTGACCGGGCTCGCGGTCCCCGAGGCGCGGGCGCTGGTGCTCAGCGGGATCACCCGCAACTCGCTGGTGGTCCTCCCCCTCGCGCTCACGCTGCCACCGGAACTCGACCTGGCACCGGCCGTCGTGGTCACCCAGACCCTGGTCGAGCTCGTCGTGCTGCTGGGGCTCGTGCGCGCCCTCCCGCGCTGGGTCGCGTGACCCCGGCCGCCAGGAAGCAGGGCTCCGGGGGCCGGGAGTGTAGGTTCGTGCCAGTTGTCGGAGCCGTTCGCGCGGCTCGTGGCGGGGTTCTCACCCCGCCGCTCATCCTCACCCCACTTGGTCTTCGGTTCTGCTGGACATCAGGCGTCGCGTCGATGTCATCAGCTCGAGCGTTCGGGCAGGGTGCCCCGCTCACCGACCTCAGGAGGTCACCATGACTGAAGGAACCGTGAAGTGGTTCAACGACGACAAGGGCTTCGGCTTCATCGCCCAGGACGGCGGCGGCGCTGACGTGTTCGTGCACCACAGCTCGATCACCGGCTCCGGCTTCCGCTCGCTCGCCGAGGCCCAGCGCGTGCAGTTCGACATCACCGCCGGCCCCAAGGGCCCGCAGGCCTCGAACGTGAGCAAGATCTGACCCCATCCGGTCCTCCCGGCCGGTCCCCACGACCGCGCCACCCGCACCCCCGTCGCTCACGCAGCGGCGGGGGTGTCGTGCGTCGGGCCCCGACGTGGAGGACGTGCGGAGGGACCGTCAGGGCTTGACGGTGACCGCCGCCGAGTCGGAACCCGTGAAGTTGATGTCGCTCGGGATGAAGGCGGCGGTGATGCTGACCTTCTTCTTGGTGGTGTAGGCCAGCACGGCGACGCCGTTCTTCAGCGGCACGGACTTGAACTTCTTGCCGTTGACCTTGAAGTCGACGGTGCCCGCCGGGGTGCCGGTGGCGGGCGCCTTGGCCTTGACCGTGGCGGTCAGCTTCTTGTTCGCGTACTTGAGCGTGTTCGTGGTCGCGCCGGCGTCGATGATCACGTTCACGGTGTTGTAGGTGCCGGTCACGTACGCGCCCTCACTCGGGGTGTAATCCGCCTTGAACTCCTGGCCGTACTTGATGTAGTCGGTCCGGAACAGCACGGCGCGGCAGCTCGCGGCGCCGCCGGCGCCGACGGGGACGTCGGCGCAGAGCACGCGGGTCCCCTGGGTGAAGTCGACCGTGCCGGTGTTCGCGGGCAGCGGCACGCCGTCACCGGCGTTGACCGTGATCTGGGTGCTGAAGGTGGTGGCCTGCCCGCTGACGAAGCGCTGGGGCGTCGCGTCCAGTCGCATGTAGGTGCCGCGGTACACGGGGGCGATCGAGACCATCGGTGCCTCGGCGCTCGTCTCGAGCGTGGAGAAGTTGCCGATGGAGTAGCTCGAGCCGGCACCGCCGCCGGCCGCGCCGGTCGCCGAGTCGGGCTTGGAGCTGCCCATGCCGCCACCGGTCCACCCGTCGCCGCCGCCACCGTTGATCTCGCTGGTGGAGGGGGCCCCGAAGCCGGGACGCGCGCGCGGGGTCTGGGTCGGGATCATGTCGCCGTCCTGGCCCGGGGTCTCGCCGAGCGCACCGAGACCACCGTCGCGGCCCTCACCGGCCTTGCCGCCCTTGCCGGGGCCGCTGATCGTGCTGACACCGGCGTCACCGCCCACGGTCGCGGTGTTGTTGCCGAACGCGCCGTGGCCACCGCCGCCGCCCGCCACCGCGAGGCGAGGGTCGTCCTCGCCGGCGGTGAGGACGCAGCTCTCCGAGCTGCCCGAGCAGGTCTGGATCGAGCTGGCCTGGCCACCGCGACGCGGCGACAAGCCGGCGGGGTTCGCAGCCACGCGGACGTACAGGGTCGGGTCGAGCCCGACGGTCGGGACGACGGTGACGAGCTTCGCACCCTTGCCGCGGGTGGCGGTGGGGCCGGTGCCCGCGCCACCGATCAGGGTCACCTCGAGGGCATAGGCCGTGGCGGGGATCGTGTAGGTGAACTCGCCGGCGGTGGAGAAGGTGGTGGTCTCACCGATCGTCTCACCGGTGATCGGCGAGGTGGTGCCGGCAGCCTGCGCCGGCGAGGTCGGTGCGGCCACGACGGCGGCCAGCGAGCCGGCCGCCAGCACCAGGGCGAGCGCGCTCGAGCGCGCGCGTGGACGTCGGAAGGAGGTCATGGGAGTTGCTCCAGGGTGGGAGAGGGAGACGCCGCTGCGTGGATCGCACCGGCGGTACTGCGGGGTGGGAGAGTCCGGCAAGGGGACCGGGCCTGCGGGGAGTGTAACCGCAGGCCCGGTCCCGAGCCCGTTCGTCGAGGGGCTCAGTCGACGGTGTCGAGCGCGGCCCGCACGCGGGGCACGCGTCGCACCACCAGCAGGTCGAGCACCAGCACGGCTACGAGCGTGGCCCCGAAGAGCGGCAGGACGACGCCCAGGACGACCAGGCCGCCCGCCAGCCACCAGGTGGTGCGCACCGGCATCCGACCGCGCGGCGCCCCGAGCGAGCCGGCCCGAGACGGCCGGCGCCGCCACCACATCAGCGGGCCGGTGACGCACAGGAACAGCACCGCCAGGCAGAACAGCGCGGCGCCCCAGAAGCTGAGCAGACCCAGGCTGCGACCCTCGTGCAGACCGATGCCCTGGGAGACGACCTTCGCCAGCGCGGGGTAGTCGTCGAACCCGTAGTCGGCCCGGATCTGCCCCGAGTAGCGGTCGACGTGCACGGTGCGCTCGTCGCTGGGGTCGTGGAAGGCGTCGCCCATCACCGAGTACACGCCGTCGTCACCAGCGGGCATCACGATCGACAGCGGATGCTCCAGGCCGGCCTCCTCCGCGACGGCCACCGCGGTGTCGACCGTGGCGACCGACGCCGGGTCTCCCTCGGTGGGCACCGTCGACGACGGCACCTCCGACGCGCCCTGCCCCCACGGGACCTGCACCGAGTGGCTGTGCGGCAGCGACTCGTCCAGGCGCGACGCGGGGTCGGAGACGGCCCCCGGGTCGGTGCTCCACATCGAGGAGCCGCGGTCGGTGGCGATCTGCTGCACCTTCTCGCCCCAGAAGCCGGTCCACGGCAGGCCGGTGACGACCATGAACAGGATGCCGACGCCGGCGACGGCGCCGACCAGGGCGTGGCGGTGCCGCATCGCGGCTCCGGCGGCCTTCTTGGCCCGGCGACGCAGCCGCGCCTTCCGGCCGGCCACGACCAGGTAGTAGCCGGTCAGCGCCATCACGATCGCCCAGCACGAGGCGACCTCGATCAACCCGTCGCCCCAGCGGCCCGACATCAGGTCGCCGTGCAACCGAACGGCGTAGCCGGACAGGGTCGTGTCGGGGTTCAGGGTGCCGAGCACCTCGGCGTCCCACGGGTCGACGTAGACGTCGGTGCCGCTGCCGTCGGCGCGCACGATGGAGAAGGCGGTGGCGTCGTCGGCGTCACGGCCCTCCCGCACCAGTCCGATCTCGGCGGTGGGGTAGGCCTGCTGCACCGCGTCCTCCTGCAGGCTCAGCGGCGCCCGGACCGCCGCGGCGTCGGCGGGGGCCTCGACGCGCATCACGTCGGCGTGCAGCAACGGCTCGAGCTGGAACCGGAACAGGTAGATCAGGCCGGTGGCGGCCAGCATCGCGAAGATCGGCACCACCAGGAAGGAGGCGTAGAAGTGCCAGCGCCAGAAGGCGCGGAACAGTCCCGACGGGGTCGCGCGGCCGGGGCGGCGCGCCTGCGGGGTGGGGTCGTGCAGAACGGTCATGGGAACTCCTCGCGCGCTCGGGGCGCGCACGTCGAGGGACCGCGCCGGCGGACGCCGGTGCGGTGGTGGACGCGCCTGCGAGGGGTGGCCGCGACCGCGGGGTCGCCGACGACGGGCTCAGCAGGCGGGGAGGAGCCGCGGCGGGCCGCGGCGGACCGGACCGCGCGCCCAGACCGGGAGCGCGGGGCGTGGCGCGGAGGCGGCACGCGCCCGGACGCCGGTGGCGCCGCGCCACGGCGTCGGCACGACGCCGAGCGCCAGCGGGACGCTCGCGCAGAGCCGACGCAGAGACGCGACCCCCAGCCGGAGCAGGGCGAACAGCGCCCGCTCCCCCAGCCGCAACCAGGCCCCCACGGCCGCGGCGGCGAGCAGGTGGAGCAGCGCCATCACGGGCTGGTGGACCAGTTCGCCCAGGCCGTGGGCGAACCACGAGGGCTCCGCGTGAGGGGCGTGCGCGGCATGGGATCCGACGGGGACGACGGCCGCGTGGCCCGCCAGCGCGGACCGGGCGACGTGCACGAGCGTCTGGCCCACGACGGTGGCGGTGATCAGGCGTCGGGCCGAGGCCTCACGCCCCAGCAGCGGCCAGGCGGCCGCCGCGACGAGCAGCAACAGCGCGACCACGTCGGGCGCGCCGGGCAGCAGCCCGCCCGCACCGGCGTGTGCGACCGTGCCGGTGGCCAGCACGACGAGCGCGAGCAGCACGGCGCGCAGCACGCGCAGCCCGCCGCCCGCCGTCGTGTCCACGGGCCGAAGTATGCCGGTCCGCGGCCGCTGGTCCGGCACGCAGGCACCGCCGGTGGGACACCGAGGCGCACCGCGGGGAAAACGACGAGAGCCGCCCGGTGCGGGCGGCTCTCGATCCGGTGGAGCTGAGGGGACTCGAACCCCTGACCCCCTGCATGCCATGCAGGTGCGCTACCAGCTGCGCCACAGCCCCGGACCTTGCTTCCGTCGCCGGAAGACGTTGAGAACAATAGCGGGCGAGTGAGGCGGGTGTGAAATCGGGGTGTCGGAACGCCGGATCAGAAGGCCTGGTCGGGCCGGGCGGGCGCGGCGCCGGCCGGCGGGAACGGGCTGCGGTGGTAGGCCTCGAGCTTGAGCCCGCCCACCTCGGGGTGCTCGACGAACTCGGCCCAGCCGCAGTTGCCGAGGGCGCGCAGGGTGTGGAACGCGTCGTCGGGCCAGCCGAGCAGCGCGCCGACGGCCACCCGGATGGCGGCGCCGTGGCTCAGCGCCAGGGCGGTGCCGCCGGAGGCCGGGAGCAGACCGAGCAGCTCGGTGAGGGCCTCGTGCATGCGGGCGCGCACGACCGCCGTCGGCTCGGCACCGGGGGCGCGGTCGTAGTAGCCGGCGCGGAAGAGGTCGAACTCCTCCGCGTCGATCGCGCGGTACTCGTCGTGGGTCAGCCCTTCGCGCTCGCCGAGGGAGAACTCGCGCAGCCGGGCGTCGTAGTGCACCTCGCGCCCGCAGGCCGCGGCGATCGGGGCGATGGTCTGGCGCGCGCGGCGCAGGTCGGAGCACCACACCAGGTCCGGGGTGTAGCCGGCGAGCACCGTCGCGGCCTGCTCGGCCTGCGCGAGCCCGACGTCGTCGAGGTCGACGTCGGTCTGGCCCTGCACCCGCTTGGTGTGGTTCCAGGCGGTGCGCCCGTGGCGCACGAGGACCAGGCGGCGGGTCACCGCTCGTGCGAGACGACGTCGGCGGGGAGCGGGATCGAGGGGCAGTCGCGCCACAGCCGCTCGAGGGCGTAGAACTGCCGCTCCTCCTCGTGCTGCACGTGCACGACGACGTCGCCGAAGTCGAGCAGCACCCAGCGGCCCTCCCGGTGGCCCTCGCGGCGGATCGGCTTGGCGCCGAGCTCGCGCAGGCGGTCCTCGATCTCCTCCACGATCGCGCGCACCTGACGGTCGTTGGGCGCGGAGGCGAGCAGGAAGGCGTCGGTGATCGCGAGCTGCTCGCTCACGTCGAAGGCGAGGATCTGCTGGGCGAGCTTGTCGCTGGCGGCGCGGGCGCCGGCGACGACGAGTTCGACGGCGTGATCGGTGGCAGGCATAGGTGGGTCCGAATCAGTGCGTGGTGTGCGGGTAGAGGTCGTGCTTGCCGAGGTACTGCACGACGCCGTCCGGGACGAGGTACCACACCGGCTGGCCGCGGCGCTGGCGCTCACGGACGTCGGTGGAGGAGATCGCCAGGGCGGGGATCTCCAACATCGTCACACGATCGGCCGGCAGAGCCCGCAACGTGGCGGGGTCCATCTCCGCGCCGGGGCGGGTGCAGCCCACGAAGTGGGCGAGGGTGAACAGCTCCTCGGCGTCGCGCCAGGAGAAGATCTCGGTGAGCGCGTCGGCGCCGGTGATGAAGTAGAGGTCGGCGTCGGGCACCTCCGCGGCGACGTCGCGCAGGGTGTCGACGGTGTAGGTCGGACCGGCGCGGTCGATGTCGGCCCGCGAGACGCGGAAGCGCGGGTTGGAGGCGGTGGCGATCACCGTCATGAGGTAGCGGTGCTCGGCCGGCGACACCGACCGGTGGGCCTTCTGCCAGGGCCGCCCGGTGGGCACGAACACGACCTCGTCGAGGTCGAACCACGCCTGCGCCTCGGAAGCGGCCACGAGGTGGCCGTGGTGGACGGGGTCGAAGGTGCCGCCCATGACGCCGACGCGGCGGCGGGCGGGCACCTCAGGAGTGCTCGCGGCCCCCGCCGAAGGCGATCAGCGCCAGCAGCAGCGCCAGCAGGATGCCCAGGGCGATCAGACCCACCGCCCAGGCGGGCAGGGCGGGGTCCTCGGCGCCCGCCTCGGAGGCGCGCAGCACAGCGGTGGAGACCAGGCTCAGCGTCATGACGGCGAGTGTACCGGGGCGCCGACCCTCCCCCGCCTCGCCGGGGCGCTGCCGAGATCGGTGCAGGCCGAGATCAGTGGAGGGCGAAGTCCACGCCGAGGAACAGCAGCCCGAAACGCACCGTGCGCCCGGCCAGCACGGTGGGGATGTAGAGCCAGCGCGGCATCTTCAGCAGGCCGGCCACGGCAGCCATCGCCAGCAGCGGCGGCACCCCGGCGGCCGCGGAGACGAACATCAGGACGACCGAGAACACCGGCCGCCCGTCCATCCGCTCGGTCCAGCGCTCGAAGGCCGCCCGGGTCTTGGGCTTCATCAGCTTCTTCTGCACCCACGGGCTGTCGATGCTGCGACGGGCCGCCTCGTACCAGATGATCTTGCCCACCGTCGCGCCCGCGCCGGCGGCGAAGCCGTACACCCACGCCTCGGTGGGGGTGTCGGCCTCGGCGGCCGCGCCGAGGATGTAGATCTCGATCGGCAGGAACGGCACCATCGCCGAGACGAAGCTGAACGCGAACGTCGTCAGCCACAGCACCATCGGCGCGCCCTCAGCCGGCAGGGACCGCGGGAGCGGCAGGTGCGGCGGCCACCGGCACGGGCAGGCCGAGCCGGAGCAGCCAGTGCAGCGAGACGCACTTGAAGACGAGCAGCCCCACCGCGATCGCCAGCCCGAGCCACCACCAGCCGGTGACCAGCAGCAGCACCGCGAACAGCGAGGAGTTCACCGCCTTGGCCGGCTTGGACCAGTTCCAGCGGTAGATGCGCTCGTCGACCTCGTAGAAGTAGTTGGGGCTGCGGATCGGCCACGCCAGGAAGGCCAGGGACAAGAACATGTCCACGACCATGAACTCCAGCAGGTAGACCGCCACCGGCAGGAACATCGAGGGCTCGACGAACGCGAAGCCGAGGTAGAAGGTGGCGCAGTTCAGCCGGTCGCACAGCATGTCGATCACCGCCCCGGTGCGGGTCTCGCAGTCGCGCCAGCGCGCGTAGGCGCCGTCGGCCATGTCACCGACCCAGTACACCCCCAGCCCGATCACGAGCAGCACCAGCTCGTCCTGCCAGGCGCCGATCAGGCACAGCGCGAACGAGGCGACCGTGCGGACGGCGGTGATGACCGTCGCGCCGGTCCAGAGCCGCTCGGCCGCGGGGTCGGCGTGCGTCGCGTGGGGTCGTGAAGGCACGGCGGCACGCTACCGCGCGGGGTACGCGATCACCGCACTCATCACCGCACTGATCACCGGACCCGTCAACGGACGTGGCCGTCGCCGGTGACGACGAACTTGGTGCTCGTCATCTCCGGCAGGCCCATGGGGCCCCGCGCGTGCAGTTTCTGGGTGCTGATGCCGATCTCGGCGCCGAACCCGAACTCCCCGCCGTCGGTGAAGCGCGTGCTGGCGTTGACCACCACTGCGGCGGAGTCGACGGCCGCGGTGAAGCGCCGCGCCGTGGCGAGGTCCTCGGTGAGGATCGCCTCGGTGTGGCCGCTGGAGTAGCGGCGGATGTGGGCGATGGCGCCGTCGACGTCGTCGACCACCGCCACCGAGATGTCCATCGAGAGGTACTCGGTGGCGTGGTCCTCCTCGGTGGCCGGCACCACGCCGGGGAGGGCGGCGACGGTCGGGTCGCCGTGCACGGTGACCCCCGCCTCCTGCAGGGCGCTCACCAGCACCGGCAGCAGGGTGTCGGTGAGACCGCGGTGCACCAGCAGCGACTCGGCGGCGTTGCACACGCTGGTGCGCTGCGTCTTGGCGTTGAGCACGATCGGCAGCGCCCGCGCGGGGTCGGCGGCCACGTCGACGTAGACGTGGCAGTTGCCCACCCCGGTCTCGATCACCGGCACGGTGGACTCCTCGACCACGGTGGCGATCAGGCCGGCTCCGCCCCGCGGGATGAGCACGTCCACCAGGCCGCGGGCCCGCATCAGCGCCTTGGTGGTGTCGTGGGAGTCGGCCGGCACCGCCTGCACCGCGTCGGCGGGCAGCCCGGCGGCGGTGATCGCCGCGCGCAGCACCCCCACCAGCGCGAGGTTCGACGACGACGCTGAGGAGGAGCCGCGCAGCAGCACGGCGTTGCCGGACTTCAGGCAGATCCCGGCGGCGTCGACGGTGACGTTGGGGCGCGCCTCGTAGATCATGCCGACGACGCCGAAGGGCACCCGCACCTGACGCAGCTCGAGACCGTTGGCGAGGGTCGAGCCCCGCACCACCTCCCCGACCGGGTCGGCCAGCCCGGCGACGTCGCGCAGGCCCTGCGCCATGTCGGCGAGGCGGTCCGGGGTGAGCCGCAGCCGGTCGACCACGTTGGCCGGGGTGCCGCCGGCCTCGGCGCGCGCGACGTCCTCGGCGTTGGCGGCAAGGATCGCCGGCTCGTGGTCGAGCAGCGCCTGCGCCATCGCGTGCAGCGCGGCGTCCTTGGTGGCCCGGGTGGCCAGGGCGAGCTCGTGGCTGGCCACGCGCGCCCGGGCGCCGAGATCGCGGATCACATCGGTACTGGTGGAGGCGCTGGACACGAGCCCGATCGTAGGCCGGTCGGGGCGCGCCGGACCGGCGCTGTCACAGGCTGAGCCGACGACGACGCTGGAGCCGGGCGAAGCCGGCCGCGTCCGAGCCCGACGCCGGGGCGAGCGCCCGGACCAGGGCCCGGTGGACCTCGTCGCGGTCCAGCCGCTCGCCGATCGCGACCAGGTGGCTGCGCGCGGGCGGCGCGCCCCGGTGGGTCGCGGCGTGCAGCTGGGTGCCCACCCGGTGCAGCTCGTAGTGGCGGGTGCCGCGGGGCGTGGCGACCTCGACCACCCCCTTCATCCGGTACACCCCCGGCGGCGGGTCCTCCAACACGTCCAGCACCGCCCCCGGGGCGACCGGACCCGCGGCGTCGACGCTCACCGCGACGGCGTGGACGTGGTGCCCGCCGTCGCGACCGGGTGCGCCGAGGTCGAGGACGTACTGCCCCGACTCCTCCACCGCCGGATGTGCGGCGTCGGCGGCGACGTCGTAGACCAGCTCCGGGTCGAGCCGACCCCGCGGTGCCTCCACGACCAGCGCGGTGGGGTTGACCTCGGCGATCCGGGCCCGGAGGCGCGCCACGACGCCGTCCCGCGCCTCGGCGGGCAGCAGGTCGGTCTTGGTGATCGCGACCAGGGTGGCCACCGCGAAGCGCGCCGGCGGGGCGCCGCGCTCGTCCAGCACCTCCTCGGCCCGCGTGGCGTCCACGACGTCGACGTGCCCGCCGGGGCGCACCCGCTCCACCCCGCTGAAGCGGATCAGCCGGGCCAGGGTCAGCGGCTCCGCGACACCGCTGGCCTCCAGGACCACCACGTCGAGGCGCAGCCGGGGGTCACTCAGCCGCTCCAGCGCCTCGTCGAGGCCGCCGGAGTCGTCCAGGCAGCACACGCAGCCCCCGGCCAGCGAGGCGGCGGCGTCGATGTGGCCGGTGAGCAGGCCGGCGTCGACGTTGATCTCACCGAGGTCGTTGACGATCACCCCGACCCGGGCCGCAGGACGGCGCAGCAGGTGGTTGAGCAGGGTCGTCTTGCCCGAGCCGAGCGGTCCGGTCAGGGCCACCACCGGGAGACGCGACACCACGGGTCCATCGTGGCACGCGGCCCTCCGCGCCCGACGTCCGCCCGCGGTCGACGGACCTCGCGTAGCGTCCTCGGCAACCGAACGGCGCTGCGGGACGTCCACACAGGTGAACCGGCCCCGATCGGGTCACCCCCATCAGCAGGAGAACGTCGTGTCCCCACGCCCCATCCCGTCCCGTCCGCACCCGCGCCTGCGCGCCCTCACCGCCGTCGCGGCGCTCGCCGCGACCGTGCCCCTCGGTGCGGTCGGCACTGCCGAGGCCGACCCGGCCGCCCCGAGCCTGCGCCTGGAGGCGCCCGCCAAGCTCACCGTGTTCAGCGATCACGGCCGCGTCTTCACCGACCTCGGTCTGCGGGTCATCGCCGAGGGCGCGCCCTTCGAGCTGCGCACCGTGCGGCCCTCCTACGACGACGGACTCGTCGTCACCGCCACCCAGGGCGAGCGCAGCACGGTGCTGCCGGCCGGGTCCACCACCACCTTCGGCGGCCTGGACAACCTGGTGCGGCTGCGACTCCAGCGCCTCACCTCGGCCGGCACCCCCACCGGCACCCCGACCACGGTGCGCCGCACCGCGTGCATCGGCGAGGTGACCGAGCGCGACAACCCCGACGCCGCGCCGACCTCGCCGTACCCCCAGAACTGCTACTACAACCCGTACAGCCTCGGCGCCGTGCAGGGCGTCCAGGAGGGCTGGTCGGCCAGCCTCATCCAGCCCTACACCCAGTTCCGCGCTGCGCCGGGCCGCTACGAGGTGACGATCGACCTGCGGCCCAAGGTCGCCGCGGCGCTCGGGATCGAGGACCCCACGACGACCGTGCGACTCACGGTCAAGGACGCCGAGGCCGGACACGGCGAGGACGACCACGGCCACCGGCCCGGGGGCGTCGGGCCCCGCCCGGCCGGCCGGGCGCCGTCGGGACCCGCCACCGCCCCCGCCGTGGACGGCCCGCAGCCCGACCTGCGCTCCCTGCCCGCCTGGGGCATCCAGGTCTCACCCAGCGGCAAGTACCTCCAGTTCTCCGCCACGGTCTGGAACGCCGGCGACAGCCCGCTGGTGGTCGACGGCTTCCGCCGCAGCGGCGAGGACGTGATGGACGGCTACCAGTACTTCTTCGACGCCGACGGGCAGCAGGTGGGGTACTCCCCCGTCGGCTCGTTCGAGTGGGACGGCAAGCCGACCCACCAGCACTGGCACTTCCGCGACTTCGCCTCCTACACCCTGCTGCGCGCGGACAGGACCGCGATCGTGAAGTCGCGCAAGGAGGCCTTCTGCCTGGCCAACACCGACGCCGTCGACCTCACCGTGGAGGGCGCGGACTGGAAGGTCTACTCCGACGACCTCACCACGGCGTGCGGGGAGTACACCTCCCGCTCGATCCGCGAGGTGCTCTCCGCCGGCTGGGGCGACACCTACGGCCAGTTCCGGGCCGGGCAGTCCTTCCGGATCGACAACCTGCCCAACGGCGTCTACTACATCGAGGTCAAGGGCAACCCCAACAGCACGCTGGTGGAGTCGGACGAGACCAACAACGTCTCGCTGCGCCGCATCGTGCTGGGCGGCACGGGCGCCGCGCGCACCGTGAAGGTGGAGAAGGTCGGGCGGATCGAGGAGCCCGACGAGGTCGCGTTCGGCCGCCCCGGACACCCCTGACGTCCACGCGGAACGGCCCGCCACCTTGAGTGAGGTGGCGGGCCGTTCGGCGTGCCGATGAGCGGCGGGGGCGCTCAGCCCTTGCGCTGGTTGATCGCCTCGGTGGCGGCCGGGAGCACGGCGTGGAGGTCGCCCACGACGCCGAAGTCGACGAGCTCGAAGATCGGCGCCTCCTCGTCCTTGTTGACCGCGACGATGGTCTTCGAGGTCTGCATGCCGGCGCGGTGCTGGATCGCACCGGAGATGCCGTTGGCCACGTAGAGCTGCGGCGAGACGGTCTTGCCGGTCTGGCCGACCTGGAAGGTGTGGGGCATCCAGCCGGAGTCGACGGCGGCGCGCGAGGCGCCGACGGCGGCACCGAGGGCGTCGGCGAGGCCCTCGATCGGCTCGAAGTTGCCGCCGGTGCCACGGCCGCCGGAGACCACGATCGCGGCCTCGGTGAGCTCGGGGCGGCCCGAGGACTGCCGCGGCTGCGAGGCCACGATCTGAGCGGTCTTGGCGGCGTCGGAGATGGTCACGGCGACCTGCTCGACGGTGCCGGCACCGGCCTTCTCCACCGGGGCGGCGGAGTTGGGCTTGACCGTGATGATCGGGGTGCCCTTGGTGACCTTCGCCTGCACGGTGTAGTTGCCGGCGAACACGCTCTGCGTGGTGGTGCCGTCCTCGGCGAGGTCCACGGCGTCGGTGATCAGACCGGACTCGAGGCGGATCGCCAGGCGGCCGGCGATCTCCTTGCCCTCGTAGCCGGAGACGATGAGGACCGCGGCCGGGGAGGTCTTCTCGGCGAGCTGCTGCAGCGCCTCGACCTTGGGGGCCACGAGGTAGCCCTTGATCTCGGCGTCGTCGACGACGTAGACCTTCTCGGCGCCGAAGGCGGTGAGCTTCTCCGCCGCGGCGCCGGCGACGTCGGCGCCACCGATGAACACGGCCGAGGGCGAGCCGAGCTTGGCGGCCAGGGCGAGCAGCTCGAGGGTGGGCTTGCGGACCGCGCCGTTGACGTGGTCGACCAGAACCAGGACTTCAGACATCTCTTCTTCGCTCCTCAGATGAACTTCTTCGAGGCGAGGAAGTCGGTGAGCGCCGAAGCGCCCGAGCCGTCCTCGTCCTTCACGATCTCGCCGGCGCTGCGGGGCGGACGCGCGGCGGTGTCGGCCACGGTGGTCCACGCGACGCTGAGGCCCACCTGCGCGGCGTCGACGCCGAGGTCGGCCAGCGAGTAGGTCTCCAGCGGCTTCTTCTTGGCCGCCATGATGCCCTTGAACGAGGGGTAGCGGGCCTCACCGGTCTGGTCGGTGACCGACATGACCAGGGGCAGGGTGCCGCCGATGACCTCGGTGGCGGTGTCGCCGTCGCGCTTGATGCGGACCTGGTCGCCCTGGCGCTCGATGAGCGCGGCGAAGGTGACCTGCGGCAGGCCGAGGCGCTCGGCGAGCATCGCAGGCACGACCGACATCGAGGCGTCGGTGGAGGCCATGCCGCACATCACGAGGTCGACCTTCTCGGTCGCACCGATCTTCTCGATCGCCTTGGCGAGCACCAGCGAGGTGGCGATCGCGTCCGAGCCGGCGATGGCGTCGTCGGACACCAGGACGCCCTCGTCGGCGCCCATCTGCAGGGCCTTGCGGACGGCGTCCACGGCCTTGTCGGGGCCGACGCACAGCGCGGTGACCTTGACGTCCTCGCCCTCGGCCTTCTCCTTCAGCACCAGGGCCTGCTCGACGGCGTACTCGTCGAGCTCGGAGAGCAGGCCGTCGACGCCGACGCGGTCCACGGTGTTGTCCGCCTCGAACCGCCGGTCGGCGGTCGCGTCGGGGACGTACTTCACACAGACGACAATGTTCATGGTGGTGTGGCCCGGGGGCCCCTCCTGATGCACTCGGGTCGGCGTGGTCCGTGTCCGGACCGCGCCGAGGTGAAGCGGCTGATGGGTCTTCCTAGATTACCGCCGGGTCACCATCTGTTGAACGGTCGTCCGAGGACGACTACCTCACACTCCGCGGCAGGTCAGCGGGCACCCGTGCCTCGCCGACGCGGAGCGCTCACCCGGAGGGATGAACGTCGGCGTCGACGGGCCGCCCCCGCACCAGCCGCTCCCCCACCGAGCCGAGCCCCAGCCACACCACCGCCGCGAGGCCGTAGCAGACCAGCACGGTGGCCGGGGTGGGCGGCGGACCGTCGCCGAGCACGACCACCGGGTCGGTGAGGTCGAACGCACCCAGATCGAGCGCGTCGGCCACCGTCAGCAGCTGCCGTGCCGGCGACGCCGTCGCGTCGACGTCGAGCACCAGCACCAGGGCCGCAGCCGCCAGGGCGAGCGCGAACACCCGGGTGGTCCCCCAGACCAGGCGCCCGAGCACCCGCCGCGCGCGCCCCGGGGACCTCGCGTCGCTCACGCCGGCGCCGTGTCGGTCGCCACGCGCTCGAGCACCCGCGCGAGGCCCAGGCCGAGGCCGAGCCACACCAGCGCGGCGAGGCCGTAGTTCAGCAGGACCCGATCGGCGGGGGCGGCGTGGCTGTCGACCGCGGAGACGTCGAGGTCCGCGAGGTCGGGACCGCTGTCGGTGATGAAGAAGGAGGAGGCCGACGGGTCCTCGGCCCCCAGGGGCGAGGTGCCGAGGTCGAACAGGCCCAGGTCGAGCAGCTGCCCGGTCTCCACCGCGACCGCGAACACCGGCGAGGTCGACGAGCCCTCGCTCCAGGCCCGGACCGCCCGGTTCTCCTCGCTCGGGTCGAGGATCAGGACGGCACCGACGAGCGCGAGCAGGGCCGCCGCGACGCGGGTGGCCCAGCGCACGGCGGTCGCCGCCGAGGCGGCCGGGGAGGACGTGGTCATCGGCGCGGGGTCCGGGTCCGGTACTCAGCGACCGACGAAGACGGCCTTGCCGGGCCCGTTCTCCACGAACGAGGTCATGCCGCGCTCGCGGTCCTCGGTGGCGAACAGCCCGGCGAACTGCATCCGCTCGATCTCCAGGCCGGTCGCGAGGTCGGTCTCCAGACCCCGGTCGATGGCGGTCTTGGCCGCCCGGAGCGCGAGGGCGGCCGCCCCGGCGAACTGCGAGGCCCACGCCACGGCCTCGGCGTAGACCCGGTCGGCCGGGAAGAGCCGGTCGACCAGCCCGATCTCGAGCGCCTCGGCGGCCTTGACGAACCGGCCGGTGTAGATGAGGTCCTTGGCCCGGCTGGGACCGACCAGCCGCGAGAGCCGCTGCGTGCCGCCGGCGCCGGGGATGATGCCGAGCAGGATCTCGGGCTGCCCGAAGGTGGCGTCGTCGGCCGCGAAGCGCAGGTCGGCGGCCAGCGCCAGCTCGCAGCCGCCGCCCAGGGCGTAGCCGGTGACGGCGGCGACGGTCGGCTTCGGGATCGCGGCGACGGCGTCGACGGCGGACTGCACGGACTCGCTGACCACCACCATCTCGGCGTAGGAGAGGTCGGCCATCTCCTTGACGTCGTTGCCGGCGGCGAACACGCGCTCGCCGCCGTAGATGACCACGGCCCGGACGTCGTCGCGCTCGGTGGCCTCGGCGGCGGCCTGACGCAGCTCGGCCTGCACCTGGGTGCTGATGGCGTTCATCTTCGGCCGGTCCAGCCGGATGGTGCCGACGCCGTCCGCGACCTCGAGCCGCACGAACTCCGACATGTCCTGCTCCTTCGACGAGGGGGTCCGGGCACTGCGGTGAACACGGTGCCGGAGGGGGTGGTGGATCCCTATCATCTACGAGGGTGAGAGCCAGGACGTGGCAGGTGCTCGGGGAACGGTCGGACGTCTGGCCCGGCCGGTACGAGCCGCGCGGCGCCACCTGGGGCGAGCAGGCCACCAACTTCGCGGTGCACGCCCCGCGGGCCACCGCCGCCTGGGTGTGCCTGTTCGACGACGACGGCGCCGAGACCCGGCATCCGCTGCCGGAGCACACCATGGGCACCTGGCACGGCGCCGTGCCCGGCGTCGCGCCCGGCACCCGCTACGGCTACCGGCTCGACGGCCCCTGGGACCCCGCCACCGGCGCCCGTTTCAACCCGCAGCGGCTGCTGCTGGACCCCTACGCCCGCGCGGTGTGCGGCGAGCTCGTGCCGCACCCGGCGCTGGCGGCGCACGACCCCGAGGACCCGACCCGCCCCGGGCCGGAGGACTCCGCGCCCTACGTGCCCCGCGGCGTCGTGGTGGGTCCCGAGCACCTCGAGGACTTCGACTGGCGCGGCGACACCCCCAGCTGGCGGCGCTGGCGCGACACCGTGATCTACGAGCTGCACGTCAAGGGCATGACCGCGCTGCACCCACTGGTTCCCGAGGAGTTGCGCGGCACCTACGCGGGCCTCGCGCACCCGGCGGTGATCGGGCACCTCAAGGAGCTCGGCGTCACCGCGGTGGAGCTGCTGCCCGTGCACCACTTCGTGTCCGAGCCCGGGGTGATGGAGCGGGGGCTGACCAACTACTGGGGCTACAACTCCCTGGCCTACTTCGCCCCGCACGCCGCCTACAGCGCCGCCGGCGACCGCGGCCAGCAGGTGCGGGAGTTCAAGGAGATGGTGCGCGCCTTCCACGAGGCCGACCTCGACGTGTTCCTCGACGTCGTCTACAACCACACCGCCGAGGCCGGCCCCGACGGCCCCTGCCTGAGCCTGCGCGGCCTGGACGACGCGGGCTACTACACCCGCATCGACCCCGACGCCGAGGCCCCGCCCGACACCTACTGGGACGCCACCGGCTGCGGCAACACCGTGGACACCAACCACCCGCCGGCGCTGCGGCTGATCCTGGACTCGCTGCGCTACTGGGCCACCGAGATGCACGTCGACGGCTTCCGCTTCGACCTGCTCTCCGCCCTCACGCGCACCGACCGCGAGCTCGACGTCGCCGGACGGTTCATGTCGGCGGTGGCCCAGGACCCGGTGCTGCGCGGGGTGAAGCTGATCGCCGAGCCCTGGGACGCCACCATGGACGGCTACCGGGTCGGGCAGGTGCCCGCACCCTGGGTGGAGTGGAACGACCAGTACCGCGACGCCCTGCGCGACTTCTGGCGCGGCGCCTCCGACGGCGTGCGCACCCTCGCCACCCGCGTGGCCGGGTCCTCCGACCTCTACGCCGACGACGGCCGTTCGCCCTACGCCTCGGTCAACTTCCTCACCGCCCACGACGGGTTCACGCTGCGCGACCTGGTGACCTACGAGCACAAGCACAACGAGGCCAACGGGGAGGACAACCGCGACGGCAGCGACCACTCCCGCTCGCAGAACTTCGGCGTGGAGGGCGAGACCGACGACCCCGAGGTGCAGCGGCTGCGGCGCCGGACCGCGGCGAACATGATGGCCGCGCTGTGCCTGTCCAACGGCGTGCCCATGCTCACCGCCGGCGACGAACGGGGCCGTACCCAGGGCGGCAACAACAACGCCTACTGCCAGGACAACCCGATCTCCTGGATCGACTGGTCACCCGAGAACGCCTGGCCCGAGGTCTGGGACATCGCCCGCACCGCGCTGCGACTGCGTCGCGAGCACCACGTGCTGCGCCAGCGCCACTGGTTCGAGGGCGTGCCGACCGTCGTCGGCGGCCCCAAGGACCTGGTGTGGCTGCACCCCGCGGGTCGGGAGATGACCGAGGCCGACTGGCACGACGGCGGCCTGCGCACGCTCGGCGTGTTCCTCAACGGCCGTCCGCTGCGCTCCCCCGGCCCCCGCGGGGAGCAGCAGGTCGACGCCTCGCTGGTGGTCTGGATCCACGGGGGCACCGAGGCGGTGTCCGTCCAGCACCCGGTGAACCAGTGGGTCAGCGAGGCCGAGGTCGTGCTCAGCACCGACCCCGACGTCGCCCTCGGCCGCCGGCTGCGGGTGGGCGAGGACCTCCTGCTCGACGCCCGCAGCACGGTCGTGCTGCGCGCCTCGGACTGATCCGGGAGGGCCTCAGGCGAGCGCCTGCGCGAGGTAGACCGCGGCCAGCAGCAGCGCGAGACCACCGAGCATCCGGCGCAGCGCCTGCTCCGGCACCCGCGGCTGCAGGGACGCACCGACCCACCCACCGACCAGACCCCCGAGGCCGAGGCAGATCCCCAGCGACCAGTCCGGCGCGACCGGCCCCTCGGCCACCAGCGAGAGCAGGACGAAGGTGGCCACCCCGACCAGCGAGGTCACCCAGGTGGCGAGCAGGGCGACGGGCGCCACCGTGGCCACCGCCAGGCCCGACCCCACCAGGAGCGGTCCGAGCACCGAGCCGCCGCCGATGCCGTAGAGGCCGCCGGCCACCCCGACGGCGAACGCGAGCCACCGCACCCGCCGCGGCGTCAGCGGCGTGCGCGGGGCCCGCGGCGCGGGGTCGTGTCGTCGCACCAGCGACCATCCCAGCGGCGCCAGCACCGCCGCGGCGATGACCCGGAACACGTCGGGGTCCGCCGCGACGAACGCGCGGGCGACCGAGCCCAGGACGACGCCCGGGACCGAGCCGAGGATCAGGTGGCGCGCCAGCGTCCGGTCCAGCGGCGCGCGCCGCCGGTACCGGAGCAGCGCCCCGGGCCCGGCGACGACGTTGAACAGCAGGTTGGTGGGGGTGATCCGCGGCTGCGGGACCTGCAGCACCGAGAGCTGCACGGGGAGCAGGAAGACCGCCCCCGACACGCCCACCGGGGTGGTGAGCACCGCGACCAGGAAGCCCGCGAGCAGCCCGACCGCGTCCCGTGACCAGTCCACGGGGCCCTCAGGCCAGCGCCACGACCCCGAGCTCGGCCACCGAGGTGAGCAGACCGTGACGCGGCACCACCCGGACGGTGTAGCCGAACGCCCCGCTCCGGGCGAGGGTGACCTCGCCGTCGAAGCGCACCCGGCCGCCGTCGTAGTGCTCGGCGGCGCTCAGCGCCACGGCGGTGGTGTCGGCGAGAGTGTCGTCGGAGCGGACCGTGCCGTGCACCAGCTGCACCTCGACGTCGTCGGGGGTCAGGGCGCCGAGGGCCACGAAGGCCCGCACGGCGAGCGTGGCGCCCACCTCGGGGGCGTCGCCGACACCCGAGCCCTCGACGTGCTCGACCCGGACCTCGCCCCAGGCGCCGCGCACGCGCTGCTTCCAGGCCGCCAGCGCGCGGGCGCCGGCGTAGTCGGCGTTGAGGGCGCGCGCGTTGCCGGCCGCCGGGGCGTAGAGCTGGGCGACGTAGTCGCGCACCATGCGGGTGGCCAGCACCTTGGGGCCCAGCGACTTCAGCGTGTGGCGCATCATCTCGACCCAGCGCAGCGGCACCCCGGAGGCGTCGACGTCGTAGAAGCGCGGCGCGACCTCCTTCTCCAGCAGGTCGTAGAGCGCGGTGGCCTCGAGGTCGTCGCGCACGTCGGGGTCCTCGACGCCGTCGGCCGACGGGATCGCCCAGCCGTTCTCGCCGTCGAACCACTCGTCCCACCAGCCGTCGAGGATGGAGAGGTTGAGCCCGCCGTTGAGGGCGGCCTTCATGCCGGAGGTTCCGCAGGCCTCGTAGGGCCGCAGCGGGTTGTTGAGCCACACGTCGCACCCGGGGTAGAGCGGCAGGGCCATCGCGATGTCGTAGTTGGGCAGGAACACGATGCGGTGGCGCACCTCGGGGTCGTCGGCGAAGCGCACGATCTCCTGGATCAGCCGCTTGCCGCCGTCGTCGGCGGGGTGGGACTTGCCCGCGATGATCAGCTGCACCGGACGCTCGGGGTGCAGCAGCAGGCGCTTGAGCCGCTCGGGGTCGCGCAGCATCAGGGTGAGCCGCTTGTAGGAGGGCACCCGGCGCGCGAAGCCCAGGGTGAGCACGTCGGGGTCGAGCGCCTCGCTGATCCAGCCGAGCTCGGCCGGCGCGGCCCCGCGCTTCTCCCACGAGCGCTGCAGGCGGCGGCGGGCGTCGGCGACCAGGTGCTCGCGCAGCTCGCGCTTGACCGACCAGATCCGCTCGCCGGGGATGGCGTCGACGGCGGCCCAGTAACCGTCGGGGTCGTCGGCGTCGACGACGCCGTGGTCGCCGGCCAGGGCGAACACCTCGCGCCCGACCCAGGTCGGGGCGTGCACGCCGTTGGTGATCGACCCGATCGGCACCTCGGCCTCGTCGAAGGCCGGCCACAGGCCGTTGAACATGCCGCGGCTGACCTCGCCGTGCAGCAGCGAGACGCCGTTGGCGCGCTGGGCCAGCCGGAAGCCCATGACGGCCATGTTGAACACCGACGGGTCGCCGCCGGCGTAGTCCTCGGTGCCCAGCGCCAGGATCCGGTCCACCGGCACGCCGGGGGTCGCACCGGGCGCGGTGAGGTACTGCTCGACCAGGACCCGCGGGAAGCGGTCGATCCCGGCCGGGACGGGCGTGTGGGTGGTGAAGACCGTGGAGGCGCGGCTGACCTCGAGCGCGGTGTCGAAGTCCAGACCGGGGCCGCCCTCGGCGGCGGTGAGCTCGCGGATGCGCTCGATGCCGAGGAAGCCCGCGTGGCCCTCGTTGGTGTGGAACACCTCGGGCGCGGGGTGGCCGGTGATGCGGCAGTAGGCGCGCACCGCCCGCACGCCGCCGACGCCGAGGAGCAGCTCCTGGCGCAGCCGGTGCTCGGTGGTGCCGCCGTAGAGCCGGTCGGTGATCCCCACGTAGTGGTCGGGGTTGCCCTCCACGTCGGTGTCGAGCATCAGCAGCGGCACCCGACCGACGCTGGCCACCCAGATCCGGGCCACGAGCGGACCGTCGGTGAGGTCGAGGGTGATCGTGGCGGGGGCGCCGTTCTCCTCGCGCAGCATCGAGATCGGCAGCTCGTCGGGGTCGAGCACGGGGTAGGTCTCCTGCTGCCAGCCCTCGCGGGAGAGCGACTGCTTGAAGTAGCCGTGCTGGTAGAGCAGGCCGACGCCGATGATCGGGACGCCGAGGTCGCTGGCGGCCTTGAGGTGGTCGCCGGCCAGGATGCCCAGGCCGCCGGAGTACTGCGGCAGCACGGCGGTGATGCCGAACTCCGGGGAGAAGTAGGCGACGGCGGCGGGGCCGTTCTGGGGGCCGCGCTGCTGGTACCAGCGCGGGGTGTCGAGGTAGGCGCGCAGGTCGGCCGCGGCCGCCTCGAGCCGCGCGCGGAAGCCGGCGTCGGCGGCCAGCGCGTCGAAGCGCTCGCGGCCCACCGCCCCCAGCAGCCGCACCGGGTCGTGGCCCGTGGCGTCCCACAGCTCGGGGTCCACCTCCGCGAAGACGTCCTGGGTCGGGGGGTGCCAGGACCACCGCAGGTTGAGGGCCAGCTCGCCCAGGGCGGCCAGTTCGGCAGGGAGGACGGGACGCACCGTGAAGCGTCGGATCGCGCGCATGGGAGGACGGTAGACCCACGGATTGGATCGTTCCAAGTCCCGTGCGTGGAATGTCTCGCATAACGGCACACCGATTCCCGCGTTGGGCACGTCATGACCTCGGACCCGCGGAACCGGGCGACACACCTGGCCCGGCGCACCCGCCTCACCCTGACCGCCGCCGTCCTCGCCGCCACCGCGGTGCCCGGCCTGCTCTCGCTCCCGGCCCTGGCCGAGAGCCCCGACGCCGTCGCACCCACGGCGGCGAGCGCCGTCTCGACGCTCGCCGAGGACGTGCGCACGCTCGGCGACCCCGTCGCGGGCCTGTCCGACGTCGACGCGCGGGTCGCCGTCGCCCCCACCGCCCTCCAGCGCCGTGCACTGCGGTCGCTCCAGGCCCGGGAGGACCTCGGGGACGTGCGCTGGGGCCGCTTCGGCACGCCCACCTCCCTGCTGCCGCGCGATGGCGTGCTGGCCCGCACCGGTGGCCGCTCCCCCGTCGCCGCGGCCCGCGCCTACCTCGCCCGCGAGCGCACGCTGTTCGGCCTGAGCGCGGCCCAGGTGCGCGGTCTCGACGCGATCGCCCAGCCGCTGGTCGGCACCGACGCCACCGCCGTCTTCCTGCGCCAGCGCTTCGGTGGACTGCTGCCCGCCCTCGGCAGCGCCGTCACGGTGGGCGTCTCCGACGGCGCGATCCGCTACGTCTCCTCCTCCCTCACCCGCGGCGGCGCGGCGCCGGCCGCGGTGCTCACGCCCCGGGAGGGCTGGCTCGCCGCGGCCCGCGACGTCGGGCTCGACCTCGGCCTCGCGCGGATCTCCGGGATCACCACCACCGTCGCCGACGGCTGGACGCGGCTCGACGTCCCCGGGCTGCTGCAGGAGCAGCAGGTGCGCCTGCGCGCCCTGGCCCTCGGCGACGGCCGCGTGCGTCCGGTGCTGGAGTCCAACGTCGTCGACGTCGTGGCCGGCCAGGCGCTGGCGTACACCGTGATGGTCGACGCCGTCGACGGCACCGTGCTGCACCGCGAGAACCAGGTGGAGAACTCCAGCGACGCCTTCCCGTTCAGCGGGGCGACCACCGCCACCGCCTGCGGCCCGCGCCACTCCTTCGAGGTCACCGACGGCGCCACGAGGTCGATCCAGGTCGTGGCCTCCTACCTCAACGTGGCCAACGACCTGACCCTCTCCCTCCTGGGCCCCGGCGGGGCGACCCTGGCCAGCCAGGACCTCGCCACCAGCCCGGAGGTGCTCAGCTACAGCGCCGCCTCGATCCCGGCCGGCACCTACGCCGCGCAGGTCTGCCCCTTCGAGAGCCCGACGACGCCGCTGCTGCCGCCGTTCAACTACGCGATGACCGTGGTCACCAGCGACGCCGAGGCGCCCTCGCCCGACCTGGTGACCGACTACAACCCGCGCTGGCGCTACTTCGCCGCCAACCCGCGGCTGGACTCCCCCACGCAGACGCCGCGCAACTCGGTGGTCGGCTGCTGGCGGCGCACCACGGGGTGCTCCGAGCCCAGCGGCGAGCTGCGCAACGTCGCCGCCCCGGGTCCGTGGGACTACCTCACCGCGGTCGGCCTGCCCTCGAACACCACCGTGGGCAACAACGCCAACACCCACGAGGCCTGGGTCAGCCCGCTGACCCCGGGCGGCCTCGCCCAGGCGCCCATCTCGGCCACCGGCAGCTACACCACCCGGTTCACCGACGCCTGGAACAACTCCCGGTGCAACCCGACCGAGCTCGTGCCCGGCGGCAACGACATCGACTTCTCGGTGCAGAACCTGTTCGCCAGCCACAACCGGATGCACGACTACGCCTACTACCTCGGCTTCACCGAGGAGAACTACAACCTCCAGCTGGACAACCTCGGCCGCGGCGGCACCGAGGGCGACCAGGAGATCGGCAACGCCCAGGCCGGGGCCCTCACCGGCGGCCAGCCGAGCTTCCTGGGCCGCGACAACGCCAACCAGATCGCCCTGCAGGACGGCGTGCCCGGCATCACCAACCAGTACCTGTTCCAGCCCATCGCGGGTGCCTTCTACGCCCCCTGCACCGACGGCGGGCTCGACATGGGCATCGTCGGTCACGAGTACACCCACGCCATCAGCAACCGCATGGTCGGCGGTCCCGACGAGGGCCTCACCAGCGAGCACGGCGGCGCGATGGGGGAGAGCTGGAGCGACCTCGTGGCCGCGGAGTACCAGTTCTCCCACGGCTACCGCAACGGCGGGAACATCTGGGCGGTCGGGGTGTACGCCACCGGCAACCGCGACGTCGCGATCCGCGACTACTCGATCGACCACAATCCGCTGAACTTCTCCGACTACGGCTTCGACACCACCGGCGCGGAGGTGCACTCCGACGGCGAGATCTGGAACGGCACCCAGTGGGAGGTCCGGCAGGCGCTGGTCGAGAAGTACCGCCGCAGCCACCCCTACGGGGACCGGAAGGCGCAGCTGGCCTGCGCCAACGCCGACGCCACCACCGGCGTCGTCCCGGCCCAGCAGTGCCCGGGCAACCGGCGCTGGGTGCAGCTGATGTTCGACTCCTTCCTGCTCCAGCAGGGCGCGACGTCGATGTTGGACGCCCGCGACGCGATGCTCGCCGCGGACCGGATGCGCTTCGGCGGCGCCGACGTGCCGACCCTGTGGGCCGCCTTCGCCCGCCGCGGCATGGGCGAGGGCGCGAAGGTGAGCGACGCCGAGGACACCGACCCGCGCCCGAGCTTCCGGGCCCCCGGGCGCGGCAACCGGCTGATCACCTTCCGCACCGCCGCCCCCGGCGAGATCTTCGTCGGCGACTACGAGGCCCGGGTGACCCCGGTGGCCGACACGCTGCGCTCGACCCGTCTCACCTCGCGCACCGCGTTCACGCCCGGCACCTACGACCTGCTCTACGTCGGTCGCACGCACGGCTTCATGCGCTTCACCCTCACCGTCCCGGCCGGCGGTGGGAAGCAGACCGTCACGGTCGCCACCAGCCCCAACCTGGCGGCCAAGGCCTCCGGCGCCCGGGTGATCGCCGCGACCCCGGGCTCGCGCAACCCGGGCTTCCTCATCGACGGCACCGAGGAGTTCTCCTGGCGCTGGAGCGGGGAGCGCAACGTCGACGTCGTGCACCCGCGGATCGCGGTCGACCTCGCCGGGAAGGTGCACACCGTGCGCACCGTCGCGGTCAGTGCGATGCTGCGCCCGGCGTTCAGCAAGGACGACAAGGCCGGCTCGCGGTTCACCGCGCTGCGCCGGTTCGCGATCGAGTCCTGCCTCACCCACTGCGGCAGCCCGTCGGCGCGCTGGAAGCGGGTCTACACCTCCTCCCCCGCCGCGTTCCCGGCACTGCGGCCCCGTCCGGTGGCGCCGAACCTGGTGATGCGCGCCTTCGCGATCCGGCCGACGCGGGCGGCGGCGGTGCGCCTGGTGGTGCTGGAGAACCAGTGCACCGGCTACCGCGGCTACGCCGGGGAGCTGGACGCCGACCCGCTCAACGACACCGACTGCCGCACGGCCTCGGAGAGCGGGCTGACCAGCCACGTGGCGGAGCTGCAGGCGTTCACGACGCGCTTCGGCTCCTGGCGCTCCTCCTACGGCATCCTCGCCCCGGAGCGCTCGATCCGGCGCTGAGCCGACCCGCCTTCTTGCACCACCCGGGGGATGCCGGTTGGGTGGAGGCATGGTCGGACGCATCCCGGTGATGGAGGTCATGCCGCTCGTGGACCACGGGAGGCTGGCGGCGAAGGCGACGGTCGGGGAGTCGATCCCCGTGCGGGCCACGGTGTTCCGCGAGGGTCACGACGCCCTCGGCGCCGAGGTCGTGCTGGTCGGCCCCGACGGCGGTCGGCGGGCCCCGGTGCGCATGCGGCGACTCCCCCACCCGGTCGATCGCCACGAGGCGTTCGTCGTGCCCGACGAGGTCGGTGCCTGGGGCTTCGAGATCCACGCCTGGTCCGACCCGTGGGCCACGTGGGACCACGCCGCCGGCATCAAGGTGCCGGCCGGGATCGACGTCGAGCTGATGTTCGCCGAGGCCGTGCTGCTGCTCACCCGGCTGCTCACCCAACTGGGCACGGAGCTGCCGAAGGGGCGCCCGGGCACGGCGGCGCGGGCCGTCGTGAAGGCCGCGCTCGCCGCGGCGCGCGACACCGCACGACCCGCACCCGCGCGGCTGGCCCAGCTGCAGTCCCCCGAGCTCGCCGAGGTGCTGGCGTCCCATCCGCTGCGCGACCTGCTCACGGTCGAGGGGCCCTTCCCCCTGTCCGTCGACCGCGAACGGGCGCTGTACGGCTCCTGGTACGAGTTCTTCCCCCGCTCCGAGGGTGCGGTGCGCGAGCCCGACGGCACGGTCCGGAGCGGGACGTTCCGCACCGCCGCCGAGCGGCTGCCGGCCGTGGCCGCGATGGGCTTCGACGTGCTCTACCTGCCGCCGATCCACCCGATCGGCGAGGTCAACCGCAAGGGCCCGAACAACACCCTCGACCCCGGCCCCCACGACGTCGGCTCGCCCTGGGCGATCGGCAGCCGCCACGGCGGTCACGACGCGATCCACCCCGACCTCGGCACCGAGGCCGACTTCACGGCGTTCGTCGACCGGGCGCACGACCTCGGCCTCGAGGTGGCCCTCGACCTCGCGCTGCAGGCCGCCCCCGACCACCCCTGGGTGAGCGCGCACCCCGAGTGGTTCACGGTGCGCGCCGACGGCTCGATCGCGTATGCGGAGAACCCGCCGAAGAAGTACCAGGACATCTACCCGGTGAACTTCGACCGCGACCCCGCGGGGATCGCGGCCGAGGTCGAGCGGGTCGTGCGGCACTGGATGGGGCTGGGGGTGCGGATCTTCCGCGTCGACAACCCCCACACCAAGCCGGTGGCGTTCTGGGAGCGGCTGCTCGCCGACATCCGCGCCACCGACCCCGACGTGCTCTTCCTCTCCGAGGCCTTCACCAAGCCGCCGATGATGCACGCCCTCGGCGCGGTGGGCTTCCACCAGAGCTACACCTACTTCACCTGGCGCACCGCCAAGGCGGAGATCGAGGACTACCTGCGCGAGGTCACCGGCCTCTCGGACCACCTGATGCGACCCAACTTCTTCGTCAACACCCCCGACATCCTGCACGCGTTCCTGCAGTACGGCGGGCCGCCGGCGTTCAAGATCCGGGCGGTCCTGGCGGCCATGGCCTCCCCGTCGTGGGGGGTCTACGCCGGCTACGAGCTGTTCGAGCACGTGGCGGTCAAGCCGGGCAGCGAGGAGTACCTGGACTCGGAGAAGTACCAGATCCGCATCCGCGACTGGGCGGGCGCCGAGGCCGAGGGGCGCACGCTGGCGCCCTACCTCACCCGCCTCAACGAGCTGCGCCGCGCCCACCCCGCCCTGCAGCAGCTGCGGAACCTCGCGATCCACGGCGCCGACGACGACCACGTGCTGGTGTTCAGCAAGCGCCACGGCGACGACGTCGTGCTGGTGGTGCTCAACCTCGACCCCCACGGCACCCGCGAGACCACGGTGCACCTCGACCTGCCGGCCCTCGGCCTGGACTGGGGCGACCGGGTGGTCGTGCACGACGAGATCACGGGCGGTGAGTGGGCCTGGGGCGAGCACAACTACGTCCGGCTGGACCCCCACCACGAACCGGCCCACCTGCTCACCCTGCGGGGCCGCCCGTGAGTGCCGCCGGCCCCCCGACCCTGGACCTGCCCGTGCACCAGCCGGTGCTGCCGGGACCTCCCGGCGAGCCGGTGAACCAGACCCCGGAGTGGTTCAAGACCGCGGTGTTCTACGAGGTCCTGGTGCGCAGCTTCCGCGACGCCGACGGCGACGGCACCGGCGACTTCCGCGGCCTCACCGACAAGCTCGACTACCTGCAGTGGCTCGGCGTGGACTGCCTGTGGATCCCGCCGTTCTTCACCTCGCCGCTGCGCGACGGCGGCTACGACGTCGCCGACTACACCGGGATCCTGCCCGAGGTCGGCACGATCGAGGACTTCCGGGCCTTCGTCGCCGCGGCCCACGAGCGCGGCATCCGCGTGATCATCGACTTCGTCATGAACCACACCAGCGACCAGCACCCGTGGTTCCAGGCCAGCCGACGCGACCCCGAGGGTCCCTACGGCGACTTCTACGTCTGGTCCGACACCGACGAGCGCTACCCCGAGGCCCGGATCATCTTCATCGACACCGAGCCGTCCAACTGGACCTGGGACCCGGTGCGCGGGCAGTACTTCTGGCACCGCTTCTTCCACCACCAGCCCGACCTCAACTTCGAGAACCCCGCCGTGCACGCGGCGATCCTGGAGGCCCTGGAGTTCTGGCTCGAGATGGGTCTGGACGGCTTCCGGCTCGACGCGGTGCCCTACCTCTACGTGCGCGACGGCACCAACGGCGAGAACCTGCCCGAGACCCACGAGTTCCTGCGCACCGTGCGGCGCTTCGTCGACGAGAAGTACCCCGGGCGGGTCCTGCTCGCCGAGGCCAACCAGTGGCCGGCCGACGTCGTGGACTACTTCGGCGACCCGGCCGTGGGCGGCGACGAGTGCCACATGTGCTTCCACTTCCCGGTGATGCCGCGGCTGTTCATGGCGGTGCGCCGCGAGTCGCGCTACCCCGTCTCGGAGATCCTGGCGCAGACCCCGCCCATCCCCCACGGGTGCCAGTGGGGCATCTTCCTGCGCAACCACGACGAGCTGACCCTGGAGATGGTCACCGACGAGGACCGCGACTACATGTGGGACGAGTACGCCAAGGACCCCCGCATGAAAGCCAACATCGGGATCCGGCGCCGGCTCGCCCCGCTGCTCGACAACGACGTCAACCAGATCGAGCTGTTCACCGCGATGCTGCTCTCGCTCCCGGGCTCGCCGGTCCTCTACTACGGCGACGAGATCGGCATGGGCGACAACATCTGGCTCGGCGACCGCGACGGCGTCCGCACCCCCATGCAGTGGACGCCGGACCGCAACGCGGGCTTCTCCGCCGCCACCCCGGGGCGGCTGTTCCTGCCCACCATCCAGGACCCCGTGTACGGCTACCAGTCGGTCAACGTCGAGGCCCAGCTGGAGAACCCCTCCTCGCTGCTGCACTGGACCCGGCGGATGATCCACACCCGCCGCCAGCACCTGGCCTTCGGGCTCGGGGAGTTCCACGACCTCGGCGGCTCCAACGCCTCGGTGCTCTCCTACACCCGCGAGTACGCCGACGACGTCATCCTGTGCGTGCACAACCTCTCGCGGTTCCCGCAGCCGGTCGAGCTGGACCTGCGCCGCTTCGCCGGGATGGTGCCCACCGAGCTGCTCGGCGGGGTGGAGTTCCCCCGGATCGGGGAGCCGCCCTACCTGCTCACCCTCGGCGGGCACGGCTTCTACTGGTTCAAGCTGCAGCCCGGCCCGGCGGTCGACCACCGGGGGCTGCTGTGACCGCTGCGGTGATCGATCCCGCCCTGCTGGCGGCCTACCTCCCCCGCACCCGCTGGTTCGGCGGCAAGGGCCGCGACGCCGACGTCGTGGGCGCCACGGTGCTCGCCAGGCTCGCCGCCGACCCCGCCCCGGTGCTCCTGGTGCTCGCCGTCGACGTGGCCTACGCCGACGCCGGGGAGCCGGAGCGCTACCAGGTGCCGCTGGCCTGCTACCCCGCGCCGCAGCCCCGCCTGGAGCACGCGCTGATCGGGCCCGTGCGCCCCCACTCCGGCACCGGCGGCGGCGACTGGCACGCCTACGACGCCGCCCACGACCCCGCGGCGCTCGCGCTGTGGTGGCGCTCCTTCGCCGACCTCGCCCCGGGCGAGGTCGGCACGGCGGGAGGCCTGCGGGTGCACCGCGTGGCGGGCCCGGCGCTCGACCCGGGCGCGGTCGGCAGCCTGTTCAGCGGCGAGCAGTCCAACTCCTCGGTCTTCTTCGACGACACCGCCGTGCTCAAGCTGTTCCGCAAGCTCACCCCGGGCGAGCACCCCGACGTCGAGCTGCACCGGGTGCTCACCGAGGCCGACTCCCCCCACGTCGCGCAGCTGTGGGGCTGGCTCGAGGTCGACGGCACCTGCCTCGGGATGCTCCAGGAGTTCCTGCGCACCGCCACCGACGGCTGGGACCTGGCCTGCGCCAGCGTGCGCGACCTGATGGGCGGCGACGCCGAGGACCCCGCCGAGGCCGGGGGCGACTTCGGCCCCGAGGCCGCGCGGCTCGGCGAGGCCGTGCGGGCGGTGCACGACCTGCTCGGCGCCTCGGCGGCGTCCGGCGGGCCCACCCCCGCCGAGGCCGCGGCCGACATGCGCGCCCGGCTCGACGACGCGCTGAGGCTGGTGCCCGACCTGGCCGAGCACGCCCCCCGCCTGCGCGCCCTCTACGACCGCCTCGCGGCGCTGCCCGACGTGCCGGGGCTGCACCCGCAGCGGGTGCACGGCGACCTCCACCTGGGCCAGACCCTGCGCACCGCCGACGGCTGGCGACTGGTCGACTTCGAGGGCGAGCCGGCCCGCCCGGCGGCGCAGCGTCGTCGTCCGGACTCGCCGTGGCGCGACGTGGCCGGGATGCTGCGCTCCTTCGACTACGTGCCGGCGGCGGTGGCGGGCGTCCACGGCGCCGGCCCGGGAGCTGGCACCGGGTCCATCACGGGGCCGAGCGGGAGCGGGGTGGCCTGGGCGCAGCGCAGCCAGCACCATTTCCTCACCGCCTACGCCGGCGGGGAGCTGGACGAACAGGAGCAGACCGTGGTCGAGGCCTATCTCGCCGACAAGGCGGTCTACGAGACCGTCTATGAGACCCGTAACCGGCCCGACTGGGTCGCGATCCCGCTGGCCTCGCTCGCCCGGATCGGCGCATGAGCACCCCGGCGGTGCGGCCGGTGCCCGCCGAGCGGCTGGCCGCGCTGGTGGAGGGCCGCGACGGCGCCCCCCACGACGTGCTGGGCCCGCACCCCCACGACGGCGGGGTCACCTTCCGGGTGCTGCGGCCCCTGGCCCGCACCGTCACCGTGCTGGCCGAGGGTGCGCGGGTGCCGCTGGAGCACGAGTACGAGGGCGTGTGGTGCGGCGCGGCCGCGCTGGCCGAGGTGCCCGACTACCGCGTCGAGGTCGACTACGGCGAGGGTCCCGTCGTCCTCGACGACCCCTACCGGTTCCTGCCCACGCTCGGCGAGATCGACCTGCACCTGGTCAACGAGGGCCGCCACGAGCAGCTGTGGAGCGTGCTGGGCGCCCGGGTGCACCACTACCGCGACCCGTGGGGCGAGACGATCTCGGGCACCTCCTTCGCCGTCTGGGCCCCCGCCGCCAGGGCGGTGCGGCTGGCCGGCGACCTCAACGCCTGGGACGACCGCGCCCACCCGATGCGCCAGCTCGGCACCTCGGGGGTGTGGGAGCTGTTCGTGCCCGGCGTGGGCAGCGGAACGGCGTACAAGTACCGCCTGCTCGGGGCCGACGGCGCGTGGCACGAGAAGGCCGACCCGATGGCCCGCTACGCCGAGGTCGCGCCCAGCACCGCCTCGCGGGTGCACGAGTCCGACCACGTCTGGACCGACGACGACTGGCTGGCCGCCCGAGCCGCCCGCCGCCCTGTCGCCGAGCCGATGTCGATCTACGAGGTGCACCTGGGCTCGTGGAAGCGCCACCCCGGCGGCGGGCTGTGGACCTGGGACCAGCTGGTGGCCGACCTGGTGCCCTACGTCGTGGAGCTCGGCTTCACCCACGTCGAGCTGATGCCGGTCATGCAGCACCCCTTCGGCGGCTCGTGGGGCTACCACGTCACCTCCTACTTCGCCCCGGACGCCCGCTTCGGCGACCCCGACGGGTTCCGTCGGCTGGTCGACGCCTTCCACGCCGCCGGCGTCGCCGTGCTGCTGGACTGGGTGCCCGGGCACTTCGCCACCGACGCCTGGGCGCTGGCCCGCTTCGACGGCACGCCCCTCTACGAGGACCCCGACCCCCAGCGCGGCTGGCACGAGGAGTGGGGGTCCTACATCTTCAACTTCGGCCGTCCCGAGGTGCGCAACTTCCTCTACGCCAACGCGCTGTACTGGCTGGAGGAGTTCCACGTCGACGGGCTGCGGGTCGACGGCGTCGCCTCGATGCTCTACCTCGACTACGCGCGCGAGGAGGGCCGCTGGACCCCCAACATCCACGGCGGACGCGAGAACCTCGAGGCGGTGCAGTTCCTCCAGGAGATGAACGCCACCGTGTACAAGCGCGCCCCGGGGGTCTGCACGATCGCGGAGGAGTCGACGTCGTGGCCCGGCGTCACCGCGCCCACCTCGCAGGGCGGCCTCGGGTTCGGCTTCAAATGGAACATGGGCTGGATGAACGACACCCTGCGCTACCTGCGCCGGGAGCCGGTGCACCGCAGCCACCACCACCACGAGCTGACCTTCGCCAGCAGCTACGCCTGGACCGAGAACTTCGTGCTGCCGCTCTCGCACGACGAGGTCGTGCACGGCAAGGGCTCGCTGCTGCGCAAGGCGCCCGGCGACCGGTGGCAGCAGCTGGCCACGCTCCGCGCCACCTACGGCTTCATGTGGGCCCACCCCGGCAAGCAGCTGCTCTTCATGGGCGACGAGTTCGGCCAGGAGGCCGAGTGGGCCGAGTCGCGCGAGCTCGACTGGTGGCTGCTGGCCCATCCCGAGCACCGCGGCCTGCAGCGGCTCGTGGGCGATCTCAACCACCGCTACCGCGAGCAGGCCGCACTGTGGGCGGCCGACGACACCCCGGCGAGCTTCGAGTGGCTCCAGGCCGACGACACCGACGCCAGCGTGTACGCCTTCCTGCGGCGCGCCCCCGGGGAGGCCGACCTGGTGTGCCTGACCAACTACACCCCCGTGCCCCACGACCGCTACCGCATCGGGCTCCCCCGCGCCGGTCGCTGGGCGGAGGTCCTCAACACCGACGCCCCCGACTACGGCGGCTCCGGCGTCGGCAACCTCGGCGCCGTCCTGGCGGTCGAGGGCGGGGCGCACGGCCGGCCCGCGCACGCCGACGTCGTCCTGCCTCCGCTGGGCACCGTGTGGCTGCGGGCACCCGGAGGTGCACCGGCGGCTGGCTAGGGTGGACCCGTGCCTGCTGCGACCCCCGGGACTCCCCCGCCGGTGCTCACCGACGGCGTCGTGACCCTGCGCCCCTGGCGCGACACCGACGCCGCGGCCGCGCACGCCGGGCACGACGAGCACGCCGCCCGGTGGTCCGACGCCCCCGTGCCGGACTCGGTGGAGGGCTGGCACGCCCTGGTCGCGCAGTGGCGGGTCGAGCACGCCGAGGGCCGCCGGTTCAGCTTCGTCATCGAGGCCGAGGACGCCCCGGTCGGCGTCGTGGAGCTCGAGCCGACCGACGCCCACAGCGCCACCCTGTCCTACTGGCTGCACGCCGGTCGTCGCGGCCGCGGCTTCGCCACCCGCGGGGTGCGGGTGGCGGTCGACTGGGCACTGAGCCGTGCCGGCGAGGGCGGCGGCGGCTTCAGCCGCGTGGAGGCCCACCTCGAGCCCGGCAACGAGAGCTCCCTGCGCGTGGCCACCCGCAGCGGCCTGCAGCGCGAGGGGCTGCGCCGCATCGTGCCCGGCACCGGGGCCCGCGCCGCCGCGGAGTCCTACGTCGTGCTCGCGCGCCTGGCCACCGACCCTCCGCTCACCGACCCCGGCGCGTTCCGGACGCTGCTCAACTCCTTCCTGCCACGCAAGCGCGCGATCGGTCAGATGCTGGTGTGCGACGCCGAGGACCGCGTGCTGCTGTGCCAGCTCACCTACAAGCGCGACTGGGACCTGCCCGGCGGGGTCGTGGAGGTCGGGGAGTCCCCGCGGCTCGCGGTCTCGCGCGAGGTCGAGGAGGAGCTGGGCCTGGACGTCCCGGCCGGCGCGCTGCTGCTCACCGACTGGCTGCCGCCCTGGGGCGGCTGGGACGACGCCGTGTGCCTGGTCTTCGACGGCGGCACCCACCCGGCCTCGCTGGTCGACGCCGTCGTCAAGCAGGCCCGCGAGATCCGCGACGCCCGGTTCTGCACCCTCGCCGAGGTCGAGGAGCACTGCGCGGACTTCACCGCGCGCCGCATCCGGGCCGCGCTGGAGGCGCGCCGCACCGGACGCGCCGCGTACACCGAGTCCGGCGCCTGAGCCGGGCCGACACCGACACGGGCCGCCAGCAGGCTCAGCGGCGCACCTTCGTGGCCCGCAGGTGCGGGGGCGGCAGCACGTCGCGCGCCAGGGCGGTGGCACCGGCCACCGCCGCCGGCATCACGAGCACCCCGCCCAGGGGGATGAGGAAGCAGGCCTGGGTCACCACGCCGAAGCCGAGCACGGTGCGGCGGTGGGGGGCGAGCAGCGCCTTCTGCTCCGCGGCCCGCATCCCGCGTCCCTCCAGGGCCCGACTCACCAGCTCACGGGCCAGGATCCGTCCCGACAGGGTCACGCCCAGGGCGATCCCGAGGAACGGCCCGATCACCGGGATGAAGCCGCTCACCAGCACCAGCAGCGAGGTGGCCAGGCCGATCGCGGTGAGCACCAGGCCGTCGCGCACGGAGTCCCAGAACCCCAGTCCGTCGCCCAGGGGCTCCGGGCCCAGCATCTGCTCGGTCTGCTTCCAGATGTGCTCGTAGAAGGGGTCCCCGAGGGTGAGCGTCAGGCCGGTGAAGGTGGCCGACCACAGGATCACCGCCCCCAGCACGACCACGATCCCCAGACCGATCCGCAGGATCCGGCGCAGGAGGTCGTACCAGCCGTCGGCGAACGGCGTCAGCCACGCCACCACGTCGTCCAGGTGCACGAGCAGCACGACGAACGCCGCCGCCAGCACCACGAAGACCACCAGGGCCGGGATGATCCCGATCAGGTAGAGCCGGGGCCGGGAGCGCAGCAGCTCGAAGCCGCGGCCGAGGTAGGACACCCCGCGCCGGAAGTCGCCGGCCTCCTGCCGGACCCGGGTGAGCGAGCGCTCCATCGCCGGGGGTCGCCTCAGAAGAGGGCGGAGGCCAGGCCCTGCCGGCCCTTGAGGACCCGCGGGTCGTCGTTGCCGACCGCGGCGAACATCTCCAGCAGCCGCTCGCGGACCCGGTCGCGCTCCTTGTCGGCGGTGCGCTGCACGAGCCCGATCAGGCGGGCGAAGGCGTCCTCCACGTGGCCGCCGACGAGGTCGAGGTCGGCCACCAGCAGCTGGGCGTCGACGTCGTCGGGGGCGGCGGCCGCCGCCGCCCGGGCCGCCTGCAGGTCGGCGTCCTGGGTGCGCTGCAGCACCTTCACCATCGCCAGGCGCGCGGCGGCCTCGTGGTCGGCGGGGTGGGCGTCGACGAGCTTCTGGTAGGCGGCCACGGCGCCGTCGACGTCGCCGGCCATGAGCGCGTCCTCGGCCGGCACGAACCGCGGGTCGGTGACCGGACCGTCGTCCTCGCCGGCCTCCGTGGCGGGCGCCCCCGCCTGCGGCTGGTGCCGGCCCGTGACGCCCTGGGCGGTGAGCTGCTGGCCGAGCTCGTTGAGCAGCGCCGAGAGCTCGGCGCCGGGGATGATGCCGGGCAGCGGCTGGGTGACCGGGCGGCCGTCGAGGACGACGAGCAGCTGCGGGATCTGCTGCACCTGCAGCGCCTGGGCGATCTCGGGCGCGGTGTCGACGTCGACCAGCGCGGCCAGGAACCGGCCGTCGTAGGACTCCGCGAGCGCCGCCACGTCGGCGGCGTACTGCGCGGTCTCGGGCGAGCGGGCGGCCGAGTAGAGCACCAGCAGCACCGGGGCGGTCATCGAGGCCTCCAGCACCGCCTGGAACGACTCCACGCTCACCTGCACGGTGTACGCGCCGGCTCCTGCGGGCGCACCGCCGCCGGCCGCGGGGGCGCCGGCGGGGGCCGCCGGAGCGGGCCGCTTGAGGGCGGAGAGGTCGATGGCGCCACGTCGGGTGAACGGCTGCTGCGTCATGACGACGATCCTAGTGGCGCCCCCTCGGCGCCCTCACCGGCCCAGCGTGCCCCGCTCCCCCCAGGCCGCGAGCTGGTCCTCGGAGGCCGGGCGCACCAGCGCGGAGAGGTTGTTCGCCGGACCGTCCTGCGGTGCGGCCCCGGGCTCGACGCACTGGAACTGCACCGCGTCCAGCGGCGCGACCGACGAGCGCCACGCGAGCTCGGCCACCCGCTCGGCGAGGTCCTGGCACACCACACCCGGCGCGACGACCAGCCGGCCGCCGACCGACGCCCCGTCGGTCGCACTGGCCTCGAGGTAGCCCAGGGCCTCGATGCCCTCCACGCCCGGCAGCGCGGCGAGCGGGGCCCGCAGGGCGTCGACCTCGGGCACGCACCCGTCGGCGACGCACGAGGGCACCGCGCCGGTGAGCTCGTCGACCCGGTCGTCGAACCGGTCGCGCTCGTCGGTGCCGCAGCCGGTCAGGGCGAGGGCCAGCAGACCCGTCAGAACAGTCAGACCCGTCACCGCGGTCCGGGTCGCCCTCATCCGCCGGACCTGCTGATCGTGTAGGTGGAGGTCGAGGTCGGGCCGGGATTGCCGAGGAAGCCGTCCTCGCGCAGCTGGTCCAGCGACTCGGTCAGCGACGGGTCGGTCGAGGCGTCCACCGCGGCCGCGCCCTCGGTGTAGACGTCCAGCCCGTGGTTGCGGGCGATGTCGCCCGTCGCGCCGTCGAACCGCACCGTGGTGCGGTTGGGCTCGTCGGGGTTGTCCTCGCCGTCGGTGAGCGGCACGACGTCGCCGGTGTTCTCCAGCGAGAGCACCTGCACGTCGTCGGGGAGGTCCGGGATCTGCGCGGTGGGGGCGCCGGCGGTGACGACGTGCCGCACGTCGTAGGCGTCGCGGAACCCGGGGTCGCTCGCGAGGTAGGCGGCGGTCATGCCGCCCTGGGAATGGCCGACCAGCGCGACCGGTGCGCCCGGCGGGATGCCGGCCTGCTCCATCGCCGCCCGGATCCCCGCGGCGTAGGCGGTGCCCTGACCGCCGATCAGCTCCAGGTTGGCCCGGGAGTCGCGCACGGCGTCGCCGGTCACCCCGAAGTCGTCGGTGCCGGGCAGGTTGACGATGTAGCGCACGTCGGGAGGCTCGCCGATGGTGATGATGTCGATCTCGCCGTCGCCGGGCCGACTCTCCGCAGGCACCTCCCCCGTGGCGTCCGGCATGCCGCCGTTGGTGGCGTCCAGGGACCGGATCAGGTCCGCGAGCGAGGTCGGCGCCCCGAACTCGCGCTGCGCGTCCGCCGCGCCGCCGGGGGTCACCTCGTACCCGGTGTCGCCGAAGAGCCCGGCGAGGTCGCCGGCGGCACCGTTGAGGGTGGGGTGGAGGGGGTCGAGCCCGAGACCGGCCAGCAGCGGTCCCCGCAGGCCGGGGGGCACGTTGCTCAGCAGTCCGTCCAGCAGACCGCCGCTGCCGTTGATGAGGTGCTGCACCACCTCGGGATGGTCCTCGAGGAAGGCGATCAGCTCCTCCTTCCCCATCCCGGCGAGCTCGTCGCGGTGCGCCGCGACCAGCGCCGCCAGGGCGGGGTTGCTGGCCGCGAGGGTGAGCAGCCCCGCACCCCCGACCAGCAGCAGGCCGGGCAGGATCGTGCCCAGCGCCCGGCCGGCGAGGTAGTCCAGGCCCTCGAAGAGCCGGCGCTGGAGGTCGTCCACTCCGCGCAGGATGCCGACGTTGGCGCGGATGCCGAGGGCGTCGACCTCGAAGCCGACCGCCGAGACCGCGAGACCGTCCGGGCCCACGGTCGCTCCGAGCACGGCACCCTCGGCGTCGGCGAAGGAGCCCGGCGAGAGGACCGCCGACTCCAGCAGGTCGCCGTTCGCGGCGATCGCCTTGTCGTCCCACGCGGCGGATCGCAGACCGTCGCCGGTGTCGTCGAAGAGTCGGGCCAGGGTCTCCAGGTCCTCGTAGCGCGCCTCGATGCCACCGGCCCCGCCGGTCACCGAGACGATCGGCGGCTCACTCACGGCGCACCTGCGTCCCGGCCCCACACCCCGGCCAGCACCGGGCCGAGGTCGCGGGCCAGGTCGCGGGGATCCACCGCGCGTCCCTGCGCGAGCGCGACCCCCGTCGCGGTGCGCCCGGGGGTCAGCGAGAACCACCGGTCCTCCACGCGCAGCCACACCACGAGGCCGGCCCGCTCGCTGTCGTCGCGACGACGCACGACGGCGCGCAGCCGCGCCGTGAGGCCGTCACGCAGCCGGACCGCGAGCGCCGCGGCGCCGGCGGCGTCCACCGGCGCGCCGTCGCGCGTCGAGCCGCCGGGGAACCGCGCCGCGAGGGCGGGCAGCAGGTCGTCGCGTCGCTCCCCGGTGTCGGCCGCGGCCATCAGCTCCACCGGCAGGGTGAACGCGCCGAGGGGCGCGCGGTCGTCCTCGGGGTCGGCGTCCCTCGTGGTGGCGGGCAGCCGCACCAGGTGCGCGAGCATCTCCGGCAGCGCGCCGACCGCGCCCCAGGCCAGCTCGACGTCGACACCGGTCAGCGTCGCCAGCGACACCGCCGCCTCGCCGTGCGCCCCGACCCAGGCACGGATCCGGTCGGGGTGCGTCGGGCCGAGCGCCAGGGCGACGTCGAGCTCGATCAGCACCTCGGCCGCCCCGAAGGCGCTCAGCGCCGCGCGCCGGGCCTGCGCCCCCGCGTCGGCGTCGTCGCGGGCCCGCTCCTCGGCCCGCTCCTCCACCCGGCGGGCCTGCTCCTCCAGCAGTGCGGCCACGGCGTCCTCCGGCGGCCGGGCGTCCTCCCCCAGCCGCGCGAACCAGGCACGACGCGCCTCCCCGGTCCGTACGGCCCGGAGGTCGGGCCGGTCCAGCACGGCGTCGACGAGGTCGGTGCGCCACGGCAGCACCACCCCGACCTCGCGGGCCAGGCGCACCACCTCGACCAGCTCGAGGCGCTCGCGTCCGGGCACGACCACGTCGCGCGGGGGGCCGACGCGGCCCAGCGTCACGACCGGCATCAGACCCGCACCCCCAGCTGGTCGGGCGCCTCGAGCCAGGCCCGGTCCCCCGGCGGCGGTGGGGTGAAGCCGGCCAGTCGCACGTCGTGCGGATCGGGCTCGTCGTCGCCGATCCCGACCAGCCGCCCCACGGCCTTCACGCCGTCCTTGACGCCCTCGACGATCGTGTGCCCCGCGGCCCGGAGGCGGTCGATCGCGCCCTCGACGAGGTTGCCGACGGCTCGCTCGATGTGCGCGATCAGCGCCTTGACCTCGTCCACCTCGTCGGCGTGGTGCCGCAGGGCGCCCGCGGCCTCCTCGTAGTCGGCGGCGAGGCGCTCCAGCACCGCCGCCCGTTCCTCCACGCGGGCCCGCATCGCCTCCGCGCTCACCGACCACCAGTGCGCACCCTCGGCGGCGGCGCCCAGCCGCGTCGCGGTGCGCCGCAGCTCGCCGGCGCGCTCGTCCATCCGTCCCGCCAGTCGGCGGATCACCGTCGTGTCTCCGTACACGGCCACCTCCCCCCAGGGCGGTGCCCGCCTGGCAGCGGCTGAAACCGACGGGCTCAGCCTCGGTCGGTGCCCAGCAGCGTGTCGGCCGCGGCGTAGGGGTCGCTGGCGCCGGACACGACCGCGGCCGCGAGCGACGCGAGGTCGCGGTGGCCGTCCAGGTGGGCCCAGCGCGCGCGCAGCGACGCGACGGCGATCGCCTCGATCTCCGCGGCGGCCCGCCGCTCGCGGCGTCGTCGCAGCTCCCCGGTCTCGTGCAGCCACGCGTGGTGGGCGTCGAGGGCCTCGACCACCTCGTCCACGCCGGTGCCGGCCTGGGCGGTGGTGAGCAGGATCGGGGGGGTCCAGGCGTCGCGGGCACGATCGGCCAGCGCGAGCATGCCGCGCAGCTCGCGGGCGGTGCGGGGCGCCCCCTCGCGGTCGGCCTTGTTGACGACGTAGAGGTCACCGACCTCCAGGATGCCGGCCTTGGCGGCCTGGATGCCGTCCCCCATGCCGGGGGCCAGCAGGACGACCGTGGTGTCGGCGAGGCCGGCGATCTCGACCTCGCTCTGCCCCACGCCGACGGTCTCCACCAGCACGACGTCGTAGCCGGCCGCGTCGAGCACCCGCATCGCCTGCGGCGTCGACCAGGCGAGACCGCCGAGGTGGCCCCGCGAGGCCATCGAGCGGATGTAGACCCCGGCGTCCAGGGCGTGGTCGCCCATCCGCACCCGGTCGCCGAGCAGGGCCCCGCCGGAGAACGGCGAGGAGGGGTCGACCGCGAGCACGCCGACGGTGCGACCGCGCGCGCGGAAGGCGCGGATCAGGGCGTTGGTCGACGTCGACTTGCCGACGCCGGGAGCCCCCGTGAGTCCGATGACCTGGGCCCGCCCCGTGTGGGGGGCGAGCCCGGCCATCACCTCGCGCAGGCTCGGGGACTCGTCCTCGACCTGCGAGATCAACCGCGCGACCGCCCGGGGCTCACCGCCCCGGGCGCGCGCGATCAGGTCCTGGACGGACTCAGTTCTTCGGGACACGCACGATCAGGGCGTCGCCCTGGCCACCGCCGCCGCACAGCGCCGCGGCACCGATGCCGCCGCCGCGCCGCTTGAGCTCGAGGGCCAGGTGGAGGACCACGCGGGCACCGGACATGCCGACCGGGTGACCCAGGGCGATGGCGCCGCCGTTGACGTTCACCTTGGCGTCGTCGAGGTCGAGCGCCCGGGCGGACTCGATGCCCACCGCGGCGAAGGCCTCGTTGAACTCGACCAGGTCGAGGTCGGCGGGCGTGATGCCCTCCTTCTCGCAGGCCTTGGCGGTGGCGTTGGCCGGCTGCAGCTGGAGGCTGGAGTCGGGACCGGCGACCATGCCGTGCGCGCCGATCTCGGCGAGCCACTCCAGGCCGAGCTCCTCGGCCTTGGCCTTGCTCATCACGACGACGGCGCAGGCGCCGTCGGAGATCTGCGAGGCCGAACCGGCGGTGATGGTGCCGTCCTTGGCGAAGGCGGGGGGCAGCTTGCCGAGCGACTCGGCGGTGGTCTCGCCGCGCACGCCCTCGTCGGCGGTGACGACGATCGGGTCGCCCTTGCGCTGCGGGATCGACACGGGGACGATCTCGTCGTCGAAGACGCCGTTCTTCTGCGCCGCGGCGGCCTTCTGGTGCGAGGCGGCGGCGAAGGCGTCCTGCTCCTCGCGGGAGAGCTTGTTGGCGTTGATCTGCTCGGTGAGCCCGCCCATGGCCTGCTTGGTGGCCTGGTCGTAGAGGGCGTCGTAGGCCATGGAGTCGATCAGCTTGGTGTCGCCGAACGTGTAGCCCTCGCGGGACTTGGGCAGCACGTGCGGGGCGTTGGTCATCGACTCCATGCCGCCGGCCACGATGATGTCGGCCTCGCCGGCGCGGATCATCTGGTCGGCCATCGCGATGGCGTTCAGGCCCGAGAGGCAGACCTTGTTGATCGTGATCGAGGGGACGTTCCACGGGATGCCGCCCGCGAGACCGGCCGAGCGGGCCGGGTTCTGGCCGGCACCGGCGAGGATGACCTGGCCCATGATCAGGTAGTCGACCTGGTCGCCGCTGACGCCGGCCTTCTCCAGCGCGCCCTTGATGGCCACGCCACCGAGGTCGGCGGCCGAGAGGGTCTTCAGACCACCGAGCAGGCGGCCGATGGGCGTACGCGCTCCGGCGACGATGACGGATCCGGACATGGTGCCTCCGCAGGAAGAGTTGAGAAGCGCCGCGGCACGCCCGTCGCGGGCGTGACGGCGCTGTGCCGATGCCGTGGACACTACCGACGGGTACGCCCGGAAGGGGAGGGTGTCCGGCGAGCAGCCGTGAGGCGCGCCTCACACTCGTCCTCGGTCATCATGGGGGCCATGAGCGCACCCCTCGACCTGCCCGAGCACCTGTTCACCGCGATCGACCACGTCGGCATGGCCGTGCCGGACCTGGATGCCGCGATCGCGTTCTACCGCGACGTCTTCGGCATGACCCTCGCGCACGAGGAGGTCAACGAGGAGCAGGGCGTGCGCGAGGCGATGATGGCCGTGGGCGACTCCACCTCGTGCGTGCAGCTGCTCGCCCCGCTCAACGAGCAGTCCACGATCGCCAAGTTCATCGACCGCAACGGCCCCGGCTGCCAGCAGATCGCCTACCGCGTCACCGACGTCGAGCAGGTCTCCGCCCTCCTCCGCGAGCGCGGCCTGCGGATGCTCTACGACGCCCCGAAGCGCGGCACCTCCGACTCGCGCATCAACTTCGTGCACCCCAAGGACGCCGGCGGCGTGCTGGTCGAGATCGTCCAGCCGGCCGCCTCGCACCACTGACCCCCTGAGACGTCCGACACACCGAACCCACGACGGGGTTACCGACCGGTATCTTTCCCGGGTCACGCCCCGGCCCCTGCTAGGAGAACACCCGTGCAGCACATCCTCGATGCGATCCAAGCCGACGACGCCACGTCGCAGGACTTCGCCGCCCTCGAGATCCCGAAGTCCTACCGCGCCGCCTACGTGCGCAAGGAGGACGTGGACATGTTCGAGGGTCTGACCTCGCGCGAGAAGGACCCGCGCAAGTCGATCCACATCGGCGAGGTCGACACCCCGGAGCTCGGCCCCGGCGAGGCGATCGTGGCCGTGATGGCCTCGGCCATCAACTACAACACGGTGTGGACCTCGATCTTCGAGCCCGTCTCCACCTTCGGCTTCCTCGAGCGCTACGGCCGGGTCTCGGAGCTCACCAAGCGCCACGACCTGCCCTACCACGTGGTCGGCTCCGACCTGTCCGGCGTCGTGCTGGCCGTCGGCCCGGGCGTGACCCGTTGGAAGGCCGGCGACCGCGTCGTCGCCCACTGCCTCTCCGTCGAGCTCGAGGGCCCCGACGGCCACGACGACGCGATGATGGACACCGAGCAGCGCATCTGGGGCTTCGAGACCAACTTCGGTGGCCTGGCCGACCTCGCCCTGGTCAAGGCCAACCAGCTCATGCCCAAGCCCGAGCACCTCACCTGGGAGGAGGCCGCGTCGCCGGGTCTGGTGAACTGCACCGCCTACCGCCAGCTGGTCTCCAAGAACGGTGGCGCCATGAAGCAGGGCGACAACGTCCTGATCTGGGGCGCCTCCGGCGGTCTGGGCGGCTTCGCCACCCAGTACGCCCTCAACGGCGGTGCCACCCCCGTCTGCGTGGTCTCCAACGAGGAGAAGGCGCAGATCGCCCGCAGCATGGGCGCGGAGCTGGTCATCAACCGCTCCGAGGAGGACTACAAGTTCTGGAACGAGGAGAACACCGCCCAGAACCCCAAGGAGTGGAAGCGCTTCGGCGCCAAGATCCGCGAGCTCACCGGCGGCGAGGACATCGACATCGTCTTCGAGCACCCGGGCCGTGAGACCTTCGGCGCCTCGGTGTTCGTGACCCGCAAGGGCGGCACCATCACCACCTGCGCCTCGACCTCGGGCTACATGCACGAGTACGACAACCGCTACCTGTGGATGAACCTCAAGCGGATCGTCTCCAGCCACTTCGCCAACTACCGCGAGTCGTGGGAGGCCAACCGCCTCGTCGCGCAGGGCAAGATCCACCCGACCCTGTCCAAGACCTACGCCCTGGAGGAGGTCGGCCAGGCCTCGCTCGACGTGCACAAGAACGCCCACCAGGGCAAGGTCGGCGTGCTCTGCCTCTCCCCCGAGGAGGGCCTGGGTGTGCGCAACCACGAGCTGCGCGAGAAGCACCTGCCGGCGATCAACCGCTTCCGCGGCGTCTGATCCCGCGCGCGACCGGCGCTGATCCACCCGCTCGGCCCCCACGGCCCCGGAACACCGGGACCGTGGGGGCCGAGTCGTCTCGGCCCGGCGTGGCCGGGTCGCGCGTCGTCACCACCATCGGGGATCATGAGCACACCCACCCCTGCAACGAAGAGGTTTTCTTCCATGACCGACGACGGCCTGTCCATCTTCGACGAGGACTCCCCCACCCCCGCCGGCGCGGACCCCGACGCGGAGAAGACCCAGGTCATCCCGGTGACCAAGCCGGCCGCCCCCACCACACGCCCCGCCGCCCCGGCCGCGCGCCCCGCGGCCCCGGCCGCCCCCGCGGCGGCCGCACCGGCCCCTGCGGCCGGCGGCGCCCCGATCGGCGGCGTCTCGCGCCCGTTGGTCGACGCCTTCCCGATCGTGCGCCGCGGCGGCTACGACCGCGCGGCGGTCGACGTCAAGCTCCACCAGCTGTCCTCGGAGAAGGCCGGCCTGAGCGCCAGCCTCACCGAGTCCGAGCAGCGGGTGCTGGAGCTGGAGGAGCAGCTCGCGCAGCTGCGCTCCGACCTCAAGGAGGCCACCTCCCCCACCTACGCCGGCCTCGGCGGACGGGCCAGCACGATGCTGCGCCTGGCCGAGGAGGAGGCCGACCAGATCCGCGAGATCGCCCAGCGCGACGCCACCGAGATCCGGGCCCAGGCCGAGCGCGACGCCAAGGCCGTGCGCGCCGACGCCCAGCGCGAGGCGCAGGACATGAAGATGGTCCAGCTCAAGGAGCTCGACGAGGCCCGGGAGCGGTTCAAGGCCGAGGCCGACCAGGCGCGCGCGGTCGCCCTGGCCGAGGCCGAGGACCTCAAGGGCGCGGCCCGCCGCGAGGCCGACCAGGTCCGGCTCGCCGCCCAGCAGGAGACCTCCCAGCAGCGGGCGGGCGTCGAGCGCGAGGTCGAACAGGCCCGCGCCGCCGTCGACCGCGAGGTGCAGGAGGCCCGGCGCACCCTGGCGGTGGAGAAGGAGCGGCTGGCCCGCGAGGCCACCGACCACCACCGCACCGCCGTGGCCGAGACCCAGCGGCTGGTCACCGAGGCCGAGCAGCGCGCCCTGGCGGCCGAGGAGCGGGCCGCCGAGGCCACCAAGGCCGCCGCCGCCGCCCGCGCCGCGGCGCAGACCGAGGCCGAGCAGCTGCTGCAGCGGGCCCACCGCGAGGCCGAGCAGATCGTGACCTCGGCCGAGCTCAAGGCCGAGTCCATCACCACCGCGGCCGACGACGAGCAGGAGCGCAAGATCGCGGCCACCCGCGCCGAGCTCGAGCGGCTCACCAAGCGCCGCGACGCGATCACGGCCCAGCTGGCCTCACTGCGCGACGTCGTCGCCGGGTTCGGCGAGGAATCGGAGTGAGTGAGCCGGGCCCGGCCGAGCAGGCCGCCGCCCGGGTCACCGACGCCGCGCAGCGCGTCGAGGACGCCGCCGACCGGGTCGAGCACGTCGCCGAGGACCTCGCCGAGAGCGGGCACCACCTCGACGTCGCCGTCGGCAAGGTCGAGCACACCGTCGACCAGGTCGCCGAGCAGATCACCGAGCACACCGAGCCCGCCCTCGGCCGGCTCGGGGCGCCCCTGGACCGCCGCAGCCCCTTCTACATGGGGCTGGTCGGCGGCCTGGGGGCCATGCTCGCCTTCTTCCTCGCCTCCGCTCTGGCGGGCATCAGCTCGGTGCTCATCCTCGTGGTGGTCTCGTTCTTCCTCGCCGCGGGCCTCAACCCCTCGGTGGAGTTCCTCGAGCGCCGCGGCCTGCGGCGCTCCCTCGCGTGCGCGGCGGTGATCGTCGCCGCCCTCGGGGCGGTCGCCCTGTTCGTCGTGGCGCTCGTGCCGGTGATCACCGACCAGATCACCGCCCTCAACGACAACGTGCCGATCTGGATCGACCAGCTGCAGGGCAACGAGACGATCCAGCAGCTGGACCAGGAGTACGACCTCCTCACCAAGCTGCGCGACTACATCGAGAACGGCGACTTCATCTCGGGCCTGTTCGGCGGTGCGCTCGGCTTCGGCCTGCGGGTGCTCTCGGTGCTGTTCAACGCCTTCATCGTGCTGGTCCTGACGCTGTACTTCCTGGCCTCGCTCAAGACCACCACCCACGCCCTCTACCAGCTCGCGCCCGCCTCGCGGCGCGACCGCGTCACCCGGATCACCGACCAGATCATCCGCAGCATCGGCGGCTACGTCTCCGGTGCGTTCGTGGTGGCGCTGTGCGCCGGGGTGTCCTCGCTGGTCTTCCTGCTCGTCGTGGGCCTCCCCGAGTACGCCGTCGCCCTCGCCGTGGTCGTCGCCCTGCTCGACGTGATCCCGATGATCGGGGCCACGCTCGGCGCCGTGGTGGTGTGCGCGATCGGCTTCGCCACCGACGTGCAGATCGGCATCGCCTGCGTGGTCTTCTACGTCATCTACCAGCAGGTCGAGAACTACGTGCTCTACCCGCGCGTGATGAAGCGGTCGGTGGACGTGCCCGGGGCGGTCACCGTGATCGCCGCCCTGGTCGGCACCGCCCTGCTGGGCATCGTGGGCGCCCTGCTCGCGATCCCGACCGCGGCGGCCATCCTGCTGCTCGTGCGCGAGGTCGTCGTGGCCCGCCAGGACGAGCGCTGAGCGCGCTGCGCCCCGGGCCGCGTCTCAGGTCAGGACCGGCTCGGCGGTGTCCAGCGGGCCCGCCGCGCCGTCCTCGCCCGGCTCGCCGAGCTTGACCGCCACGACGCCGAGCAGGATCAGCAGTCCGCCGAGCAGCTGCACCGGACCGGGCAGCTCGCCGAGCAGCAGCCAGGCCCAGCCGACGCCGGCCACGACCTCGCTCAGCGCGACGAACGAGGCCAGCCGCGAGCCGAGCGCGCGCCCGGCGGCGATGCCCAGCACGTAGGCGAGCGCGGCGGTCACGAGCCCGAGCACCAGCAGCGGCACCCACCAGGCGACGTCGACGCCGGCATAGGTGACCGCGGCGGTCGAGGCCGCCAGCGGCAGCACACCCACGGCGCCGAGGCCGCCGAGCAGGACGGCGCCCACGACGAGGCCGCCGGCCGCGAGGGTCAGCGGCGGCAGGCCGGTGGTGTCGTCGGCGGAGATGATGAAGTAGGCGGCGCAGCCCACCATGGCTCCCAGCGCCCAGGCGACGCCGACCAGGCTCAGGTCGGCCCCGGAGAACAGGTCGAGCACGAGCATCAGACCCACGGCGCAGATCACGGCGCCGACCAGGGTGATCGCGCCGGGACGCTGGCCGTGGCGCAGCCACAGCCACACGACGACGGCCGCGGGGGCGGTGTACTCGATCAGCAGGGCCGGGCCGACCTGCATGTGCGAGACGGCGGAGAAGTAGCAGAACTGCGCCCCGGCCACGGCGAGCAGGCCGTAGAGCACGATCAGCCCGGCGTTGCGACGCACGAGGTGCCAGCGGCCGCCGAGGGCGCGCAGGCCGAAGGGCACCACGACGGCGGCGCCGAGCGCGATGCGGACGGTGACGATGGCGCCCGGGGTCCAGCCGGCCTCGAGCAGCGGGCGGGCCAGACCGCCCGACATGCCGAAGGAGAGCGCGGAGGCCAGCGCGATCAGCAGACCGCCGGCGGCCGGGGTGCGGTGCGCCGTCGCACGCGCGTCATGAGTCATCGTCGCCATGGGTCATGACGCTACGCGCGAGGCGGTAAGATGTCAAAGTGGTTTTCACCCATGACACCGAGCTCGCGCTCCAGGCGGCGGTCCACCTCGCCAACTCGGGCCTGGAGCCCGACACGCTCACCGAGCGCGAGGAGCTCGACGCGTTCTGCACCGAGTACCGCTACTCCGGTCGACGCGACCACGACGACTCCGAGCTCGACGGTGTCCGGGCGATCCGCGGACGTCTGTACGCCCTGCTCACCGCCGACCGCGACGCCGCCGTCGAGCACGTGAACGACCTCCTGCGCGAGAACCGTGCACTCCCCCAGCTGCAGCGCCACGACGAGTTCGACTGGCACCTGCACGCGGTGTCCACCGAGGAGCCCCTCCACGTGAGGATCCTGGTCGAGGCCGCGATGGCGATGGTCGACGTCATCCGCGCCGACGAGATGACACGCCTGAGCACCTGCGCCGACGACGGCTGCGAGGGCATCGTGCTCGACCTCTCCCGCAACCGCTCGCGCCGTTTCTGCTCCACCGCCTGCGGCAACCGCAACGCCGTGGCCGCCTACCGCGCCCGCCAGGCCGAGCAGACCGGCGAGCAGACCGGCGGGTCCTGAGGCCGGTTCGGACCCCCGCCCCCGGGGGAAGGACGACCGCCATGACGATCCCCTTCCACCGCCTGCCGCTGGTCCTGGTGACCGCGCTCCTCGCGGCCCTGCTCGCCACGCTGGTCACCACGACGTCCCCGACCGTGGCCGTCGCCGCGCCGGCTCCGCTGGAGCGGGCGCGCGACTACTACGGCTCGATCTCGGTCTCCGCCGACGGCGCGTTCGCCTACGCGCTGGACCGCCGCACCAAGTCCGGCGCGATCCGCGACGCCTACGCCACGTGCCGGCGCACCGCCGACTTCCCCGGCACCTGCCGCAAGATCGTGTGGTTCCGCAACGCCTGCGCGGCGATCGCCTACCGCACCGGCGCCGACGGCTTCATCAGCAAGATCGACTACGGCTACGGACGTACCCGTCCCGCGGCGATCGCCTCGGCGAAGCGCCGCCTCTCCGGGCCCGACAAGATCCTCGGGTACGCCTGCACGACCCGCTACCGCTGAACGGTCCCGGACCTCAGCACCACCGCGGTCGGTACGACGGCGCGAGGGCGCGGTCGCGGCGCACCACCGAGACCCGGTCCCCGAACTCGGCACACGCCCGCGCGAACCCCGCGTCGCCGTACTCCACCATGAGCACCTGGTCGCCGTAGTCCTCGACGTAGGCGGCGCACTCGCGGTAGCGGCCGCACTCCTCGGCGATCGCGAAGTCGAAGCCGAGGCGGCGGCCGTCGTAGCCGGCGAGGTTCTTCTGGGCCACCGCCAGGTCGGCGGCGTGGGCGCGCACCACGAGCGCCCGCGCGTAGGTCAGGGCGTCGGCGCGCGTGAGCAGGCCGCGGCTGCGGGTGAAGGAGTCGAGGTTGTCGAACTCCACGGCGTCGAAGCCGTCGGCCGCGCAGCGATCGATCCAGCGTCCGACGATGCGCACGAGGTCGCGGCGGTCGGGGGCGGAGCGCAGGTCGAGCAGCCACTCCCCCCAGGCCGCGTCCACCACGCGGTCCCCGTCGGCGTCGGTGAGCAGCAGCCGGGGTCGGGCCTGCCAGAACGCCTTCTCGTCGGGCTGGGTCTGGAAGGCGTTGACGTAGCAGACGTTGTAGCGCTCGGGCGCCGGGGCGGCCCGGCGGTCGCGCACGACGACGCCGACGTCGTCGGGCAGCGCGGCGTTGCCACCGAGCTGGTAGTCGGCGTCGACGTCGGCCGGCAGCGGTTCCCACGCCCCGGCCGGCGTGGCGGACGCGGCGAGCAGGCCCGCCACCAGGATCACCGGCAGGATCACCGGCAGGAGCAGGACCACCGACCGCAACGAGCCCGAGCGCCTCATGTCAGGAGTGTGACACGGGGCACCCGGGCTCGCGGGCGGATCAGCAGCGGTTCAGCAGCGGATCAGTAGGTGAGGAAGCCGGCGCCGGTCTTGCGGCCCAGGCGGCCCTCGGCGACGGCCTGCTCCAGGGAGGCGGCCGGCTTGAAGCCGGGCTCCTTGAACTCCGCGAAGAGCTCCTTCTGGATGGCCAGCGACACGTCGTTGCCGACGACGTCGAGCAGGGTGAAGGGACCCATCGGGAAGCCGGTGCCCTCCTTGACCGCGGCGTCGAGCTCGACGACGTCGGCGACACCGGACTCCAGCAGGGTGACGGCGTCGTTGAGGTAGGGGAAGAGCAGGGCGTTGACGATGAAGCCGGCGCGGTCGCCGCAGGACACGGCCACCTTGCCGACCTTCGCGCACAGCGCCCGCACGGTCTCGTCCACCTCGGCGCCGGTGAGCTCGGTGGTGACCACCTCGACCAGCTTCATGATCGTGGCGGGGTTGAAGAAGTGCATGCCGATGACGTCGGCGGGGCGCTCGGTCACGGCCGCGCACTCGGCGATGGGGAGCGAGGAGGTGGTGGTCGCCAGGATCGCGCCCGGCTTGCAGATGGCGTCGAGGTCGCGGAAGAGCTGCTTCTTGATCTCGAGGTCCTCAGCGATCGCCTCGACCACGAGGTCGACGCCCGCCAGGGCGCTGCGCTCGGTGGCGCCGGTGAGGCGACCCAGGACGGCGGCCTTCTCGGCCTCCTCCAGCTTGCCGCGGGCGATCGCCTTGTCCAGCGACTTCTCGATCGAGGCCCGCACGCCGGCGACCTTGTCCTCGCCGCGACCCACGTAGACGACGTCGTAGCCGGCCTTGGCGAAGACCTCGACGATGCCGGAGGCCATGGTGCCGGTGCCCACGACGCCGACCGAGGTGATCTCGTGGCGCAGCTGGGGGGCGTCGTCGGCCGAGGGGGTCTCGTCGTCGGCGACCACGGCGCCCTCGGCCCAGGTGTAGAACCCGCGGCCGGACTTCGCGCCGGTGCGGCCCTCGGCGACCAGCTTCTCGAGCAGGTCGGCGGGCTGGTGCAGGTGGTCGCCGGTCTCGGCGTAGCGGGCGGCGAGCGCGTCGCGCACGGTGTCGAGGCCGAGCTCGTCCAGCGTGGTCAGCGGACCCTTGGGGTAGCCGCAGCCGAAGCGCATGGCGGCGTCGATGTCACCGCGGGAGGCGTAGGACGCCTCGTACATCCGCACCGCGTGGTTGAGGTACGGCAGGACCAACGTGTCCGTGAACTGCTCAGCCTGGGTCATGCACGGAAGGATGACATGAGTTCTACCCACGGGTAACCGCGTTCAGGGTGTGATACGTCACGCCCGCGCGAGCAGCCTGTCCATCGCCACCCGGGCGCCGACGTCGTCGAGTCCGATCCGCCGCTCGTGGTCACGCCGGCGGGCGAGGGCGCCCTGCGGCTCCGGCACCTCGGCGTAGCCGTGCCGCCGGTAGAACGGCGCGTTCCACGGCACGTCGCGGAACGTGCACAGCGTCAGGTGCCGCACGCCGTCCCAGCGGGCCTCCTCGTGGACGGCGGCCAGCAGCCGCGCGCCGACGCCGCGGCGGCCCGCCGCCGGGTGGACCGAGAGCTGCTCGAGGTGGGCGGAGTCCCCGGCGTCGTCGGGGTCGCCGGGCACGACGTGCGCGAACCCGACGACGTCGTCGGTGGGCGTGACCGCCACCAGCAGCCGTCCGACGAGCGCGCGGTCCCGACCGTCGGGCGCCGGGCCGGCCAGCGGACCCTCCTGCACCCCGGGGCCGAACCAGTCGAGGAACAACGCCAGACCGGCGTCCTCGATCGCGGCCAGGGCCCGCAGGTCGCGGGGCCGGGCGGACATCACGCGCACCTCCATCCCGCCACCCTAGGCGCCACCGACACGGGCGGGGAGGTGTCAGCCGCCGCCGACGGGGCATGGTCCCGGCGCCCCAGCCCGGGATCCGTCGCGGCGACGCACGCCGTTCACCCGCGACGGGTTGACCTCGGTCGGTACGACCGCGAGGCTCGCGCCGACCCCCTAGGAAAGGTTCACCATGACTGTCACCCAGCGCCGCGGCCTCGCGATCGCGGCCGTCCCGTTCCTCCTCGCCCTCGGCGCGTGCGGCGGTGGCGGCGAGGCCGCCGCGCAGGACTCCCCCACCGACGCCTCGGTGGAGGACTACTGCGCGGCCCTGCTCGACAACAGCCCGCTGGACTCCGACAACCCCGACGCCGACGCCGTCAACGCGTGGGCCGACAAGGTGATCGAGGTCGGCACCCCCGCCGACATCAGCGGTGACGCCCGCGACGGCTTCGAGATCTTCTTCGGCTACTTCAGCGACGTCGACGACGTCAACGCCGTGGACGACGCCGAGAACGCCGCCGACGTGTTCGGAGAGGAGGACGGCACGAAGGTCGAGTCGTACCTCACGGAGGGCTTCTCCCTCTGCGCGGACCAGATGATGGAGGACATGCCCGACATGCCCGACATGCCGGAGATGCCCGAGGTCACCCCCTGATGGCGCCGATCGGGGGATTCTGAGATGGTGCGCGCATGACCAGCACGTTCCGCCGCCTCGCGGCGGCCACCGCACCCGCTCTGCTCGTCCTCTCGCTCACCGCCTGCGGCGGCGACGACGCGGCGGGCTCCCCCGAGAACGCCTCGGTCGAGGACTACTGCACCGCCTTCAACGCGGACAGCCAGTTCGACGACCCGTCGGCCGAGCAGATCCAGGACTACGGCAAGAAGCTCGCCGAGGTCGGCACGCCGGCCGAGATCAGCGGCGACGCCCGCGACGGCTTCGTGGCGTTCGTCGACTTCCTGTCCGGGATCGAGGGCGACGACGTCACCAAGCTCAGCGAGAGCGGCGACCCGCAGGACGTGTTCCCGAAGGACGACCTCGACAAGATCTCGGCGTTCTTCGAGAAGACCTTCACCCTCTGCCAGGACTCCTGAGCACCTCCCGACGGGGCCGGCCGCACACCGCGGCCGGCCCCGTCGGCGTCACCGTCTAGGGTCACCTGCGTGAGACTCGTCGTCGCTCGCTGCCAGGTCGATTACGCCGGGCGGCTCTCCGCCCACCTCCCCATGGCCACCCGGGTCCTCATGCTCAAGGCCGACGGCTCGGTGCTGGTGCACTCCGACGGCGGCTCGTACAAGCCGCTGAACTGGATGTCGCCGCCCTGCACCCTGCGCGAGGGCACCACCGAGGACGGCCGCATCGAGTGGGTCGTCACCTCCAAGACCGACGACACCCTGCGCATCACCATCGAGTCGATCGAGCACGACTCCCTGCACGACCTCGGCGTCGACCCGGGCCTGCAGAAGGACGGCGTCGAGAAGCACCTCCAGGAGCTGCTGGCCGACCACCCCGCCACCCTCGCCGACGGCCTCACCCTGGTGCGCCGCGAGTACCCCACCGCCATCGGCCCCGTCGACCTCATGTGCCGCGACTCCGAGGGCCTCAGCGTCGCGGTGGAGATCAAGCGCCGCGGCGAGATCGACGGCGTCCTCCAACTCGAGCGCTACCTCGACCTCCTCAACCGCGACCCCCTCCTGACCGCCAAGGGCCCGGTCCGCGGCATCTTCGCCGCCCAGGAGATCAAGCCCCAGGCGCGCGTGCTCGCGACCGACAAGGGCATCTCGTGCGCGCTCGTCGACTATGACGCACTCCGCGGGCTGGACGACCCCACGGAGCGGTTGTTCTGACCTAGAAGACGTCGTGCTTCACGAACTTTGGGACGACCCACTCGAAGAGGGCCGGTTCATGTTCTGCCTCGCAGGACCTCACGGAGACCAAGCCCGTGCGCTGCTGTCATCGGATGCGAAGGTCGTGTGGACCGTCGACGCCTCCACCCACGTCGAGGCGATGACGAAGTACTACGAATATCAAGGTTGGGGCACCTACACGACCGACCTTGACTGGGACATGAAGTCCTATGCCAAGAACGGTTGGGAGTAGGCCGCCGCAGCTGAGGCGTTCTCCAGTTGGAAAGGTATGTGGATCTGCTGAACCGAGACCCGCTCCTGACCGTCACGGGGCCGGTGCGCGGCATCTTCGCGGCGCAGGAGATCAAGCCCCAGGCAAGAGTGCTGGCCACCGACAAGGGCATCACGTGCGCACTCATGGACTGTGACGCGCTACGAGGTCTGGACGACCCGACCGAGCGTCTGTTCTGACCGGACCGCCCCGCGCGCACTCCGCCGACCGTGCCCACTCACGTTCGTCGAGGAGGCGCCCTGCGCCGTCACGAGACGCGGCGAGACCAGAGTCGGTGTCGAGCCACGGCGGTCTGCCGGGTGCGCGCGTCTCGTGACGCTCGCTTGCGCTCGCTCCTCGACGACCGTCTTTCTCCACGGTGTTCGGCACCGGGCCACGCACGTTTGTCGAGGAGGCGCCCCGGCGCCGTCACAGGGCGCGGCGAGGGAAGAGTCGGCGTCGGGGGACGGCGGCCTGTCGGGTGCGGGCGTCTCGTGACACTCGCTTGCGCTCGCTCCTCGACGACCGTCCTTCCCCACGTTCGTCGAGGAAGTGCGGAGATCACCCGCGCTCAGTCGTCCGGCGGGTCGGTGCCCCTGTCCCGATGTCGTTCACGGTGGTGGCGGGGACATCGTGGCTTGCCGGTGAGGTCGGTGCCGCCGCCGGACTCCCAGGGTGGGTCGTGGTCGATCTCGCAGTGACTGGCAGGGACGTCGCAGTCGGGGTGGACGCACGTGCGGTGCACCGTCGCGATCGCCATCCGCTGCGCCCTGGTGTGGAACCTGCGGGTCCGGCCCCAGTCGAGCACCATGCCGGTGCCGTCGAGCACGGCGGGGATGATCCCGGCCCTCGCAGCGACGCGCCGGGCAGCGGTGGCGGAGATCTTCTCGCCGGTGTCCAGCAGCCCGGCCTGCTCCAACTGTCCCTGGAGGTTCTCGATCGTCATCGTCACCACGACGGTCGCGCCGCACCCGGCCCGGTCGGGGAGGTCCTTGTCCTCGATCCGCTCGATCAGGTCACAGAACGCCTGCCCCCACCGCGCCGGGGTCTTGATAGTCGGGTCGTAGGAACCCGCACCCTCCGCCGCACGACGAGCCTTCGGGGCACCGATCGAGATGAGCATCTTCCGCAGCATCGCGCCATGCAGCACGGGCACCCGGAACCAGCCCTCCATCGTGCCGTCGTCGTGCTCGACCATCGAGAACCGCACCCGCTGCGCAGCACGCGCCTCCTGCCGCTCCAACGCCGCCGACTCCCGCGCATCCGCCGCGACCGAGTCCAGCACCTCCCACACGCGGCGGCCCAGGACCCGCAGGTCCTTCGCGTGATGCGTCCCCGCCTTCTCCAGCAGGTACGTCGAGGCCCGGTCGCGGTCCTCCTCCGGCACCTCCGCGACCGCGTCGACGATCACCTTCGCCTGCGCCGGGTTGATCTCCGCGCCGGCCAACGCCGAGGCGACGTCCGGCCGCGCCTCTAGCGCCACCGCCTCCCGCAGCGCCGCCCGACCTTGAGCGACCGTGGTCCGCGTCGCGCGGGCATGCCACACCGCGACCGACTCCGCACCCGACTCCTGATGCGCCCCGATCTCCTCGGCGTGCACCAAGAGCCGCGCCTTGAGCGCCGCCGCACGAGCCTCCACCCGCGCGAGCTCCAGCAACGCCTCCCGCGTGTCCTCCGCACCGGTCGACCACGCCGGCGCAGCCAGGGCGTGGGCCAGCGCGTCATCGGCAACCCGTGCCCACTCCCGCACCCCACCCGCGCCCATCTGCATCTGGCCAGTCCACCCGCAAGCACCGCCAGTTCCGAACGGGGAGAGCCGGGCCTGTGGACGACGGGGAGATCGGTGCCCCCGGGGCGTTGGCTACGCTCGCCGCGTGACCACGCAGCCCGCCCGCACCCGGCTCCGATCCGCGGTGGCGGCCGTGGCCGTGGCCCTGCCCCTCCTCGCGGCGTGCAGCGACACCGCGCGCGAGGTCACCTGCAGCGAGTTCCTCGCCCAGGCGCCCACGCAGCGCCTGGCGACCCTCGACGACATCGCCGAGGACTTGCAGGACGAGGCCCGGAAGGCCTGGGAGGCCCTCGACGACGACGCACGAGCGGCGGCCGTGAAGGCCGACGTCACCCGGTGCAGGGCGGCGACCGACGATCCGGCACTCGCGGACCTGCAGTGAGTCGCGCCGACTACCCTGCTGCGGTGACCTCCCTGCGACGCTCCCTCGCCCCTGTGGCCGCGGCGACCCTGCTGTTCCTGTCCCTCGCCGCCTGCGGCGGCGACGACACCGTGGCCTCCGACGACCCCACCCCGTCCGAGGCCGTGACCACCGAGTCCGACCTCATGACGACCGAGGCGGCGAACACGACCTGCGGGGAGTACCTCGCGATGACCGTCGAGGAGCAGGTGGCCTTCGTCGACCGGGAGGTCCAGCGCAAGGGCAACGACGCCGACCGCGCGCAGTGGGACGCCCTGACCCCCGAGCAGCAGGCGAAGGCCGCGGCGGAGGGCCGTGCGGTGTGCGCCGACCAAGACCCCGACACCACCTTCGCCGAGATCGTCGACTGAGCGCGGCGCGCACCGCAGACAGCGGGTCCGGGGCGGGCTAGGCTCCGCCAATGATCTCGATCCCCGACACCCGGGTGCTGCTGCGCACCCCCGCCGCGATGGTCCTGGGCGCCGTGCTCCTGGGCTCCTCGCTCACCGCCTGCTCCGACTCCCCCGGCGACACCACCTGCGGTGAGTTCACGAAGATGTCCGACTCCGAGCGCATCGACCTCATCGACCAGGAGGTCGACCAGAACGGGTCCGACAGCGACAAGGAGCAGTGGGACTCCTTCACCGACGACCAGAAGAAGATCGCCGCCGACGCCGCCCTCACCGGCTGCGACGGCGAGGACCCCGACACCAAGCTCGACGACCTCTGAGCCCCCACACCGCGCCGTGACGCGATCGGACCCCGCAGCGGCTGCTGCGGGGCCCGATCGGTGTCCGGGGACGGCTCAGGCGCCGCCGGCCGCCTTGGGGGCGGTGGCGTCCTCGCCCTCGCCGCCCTGCTCGCGGGCCACGTACTCCTCGATGCGCTCGAGGTTCTCGGCGTTGCGGGTGGCGACGGTCAGCAGGTCGCTCATCGTGGCGACCTCCTCGACCTGCTCCTTGATGAACCACTGCATGAACTGCTCGGAGGCGAAGTCGCTCTCCTCGCGGGCGATCCGCAGCAGGTTGTTGATCTGGTCGGTGACGCGCTTCTCCTGCGCGAGGGCCAGCTCGATCGGCGCGACGACGCCGTCGAAGCTCGGCACCGGCGCCTCGACGCCGGGGATGACGACCTCGGCGTCGGTGTCGAGGAGGTACTGCACCATCATCATGGCGTGCTCGCGCTCCTCCAGCGCCTGGGCGTAGAAGAACGACGCCAGGCGCGGCATCGTCAGGGCGTCGTAGTGCACCGCCACGGCGAGGTACTGGTTGTGGGCGGCCAGCTCGTTGCCGATCTGGGCGTTGAGCGCCTCGGCGAATCGGGTTGCAGTCACGTCAGGAATTCTCTCAGCACGGGGAAGGCGGGGACCGCGAAGGGTCGCCTCACCCCCGACGCAGGGTTCAGGCGGCCTTGGCCAGCTTCTTCTTGGTGACCTTGCCGCCGTCGAGGCGCACGACGACGCGCCGCTTGACGGTGTAGCCCGAGGGCAGGGAGCCCTCCTTGAGCATGCGCAGCGGGCAGCGCCCGCACTTCGACTTCGACTCGCAGCACTTGAGCTTCGGCACCTTCGCCTTGCCCTTGCTCTTCTTGCCCATGAGCACAGCATACGACACAAAGGAAAGGCTTGCCTCACTTATGTGAGGCAAGCCTTCCTGGGTGGCCGAAGGACCGGATCAGTCCAGGTCGTTCGCGCGACGGATGACGCTGACGATCCCGTCCATGATCTCGGTGAGGCCGAAGTCCTTGGGCGTGTAGACCGCGGCGACACCCTGCTCGAGAAGCCGCTTGCCGTCCGACTCGGGGATGATGCCGCCCACGATCACCGGGACGTCGTCGAGGCCCGCGGCGCGCAGGCCGTCGAGCACCGCCGGCACGAGCTCCATGTGCGAGCCGGAGAGGATCGAGAGACCCACGCAGTGCACGTCCTCGGCCACGGCCGCGGCGACGATCTGCTCGGGGGTCAGCCGGATGCCCTGGTAGATGACCTCGAAGCCGGCGTCACGGGCGCGCACCGCCACCTGCTCCGCACCGTTGGAGTGCCCGTCCAGGCCCGGCTTGCCGACGAGCAGGCGGAGCCGGCCCCCCAGCTCGTCGCCGGTGGCCGTGACCCGCTCGCGGACGGCGGTGAGCTCGGCACCGGCCTCGGCGACGCCGACGGCGCCGCTCACGCCCGTGGGGGCACGGAACTCGCCGAACACCTCGCGCAGCGTGCCGGCCCACTCCCCCGTGGTGGCGCCCGCCCGGGCGGCGGCCAGGGTGGCGGCCATGAGGTTGGCGTCGGTCTTGGCGTCGGCGGCCAGCTTGGCCAGGGCCTCGGCGACGGCGGCCTCGTCGCGCCCGGCCTTCCACTGCTCGACCGAGTCACGGGCGGCCTGCTCGGCGGCGGGGTCGGCCACCATGATCGCGCCGTCGAGGTCGGCGGTCAGCGGGGACGGCTCGGTGGTGTCGAACTTGTTGACCCCGACGATGATCTCCTCGCCGTTCTCGATCCGGGCGCGGCGGGCGGCGTGGGCCGAGACGAGCTCCTGCTTCATGTAGCCGGACTCGACGGCGGCGATCGCACCGCCCATGGCCTGCACGCGGTCCATCTCGGCGCGGGCGCCGTCGATGAGCTCGCGCACCTTGGCCTCCACCACGGTGGAGCCGTCGAAGATGTCGTCGTACTCGAGCAGGTCGGACTCGAAGGCCAGCACCTGCTGCAGGCGCAGCGACCACTGCTGGTCCCAGGGCCGCGGCAGGCCCAGCGCCTCGTTCCAGGCGGGCAGCTGCACGGCCCGCGCGCGGGCGTTCTTGCTCAGGGTGACCCCGAGCATCTCCAGCACGATGCGCTGGACGTTGTTCTCGGGCTGGGCCTCGGTGAGGCCCAGGGAGTTCACCTGCACGCCGTAGCGGAAGCGACGCATCTTGGGGTCCTCGACGCCGTAGCGCTCGCGGCAGATCTCGTCCCAGAGCTCGACGAAGGCGCGCATCTTGCACATCTCCTCGATGAACCGCACCCCGGCGTTGACGAAGAAGGAGATGCGGCCCACGACCTTGGGGAAGTCGGCCTCGGAGACCTGGCCGGAGTTCTTGACCTGGTCGAGCACCGCGATGGCGGTGCACAGGGCGTAGGCGAGCTCCTGGGTGGGCGTCGCGCCGGCCTCCTGCAGGTGGTAGCTGCAGATGTTGATGGGATTCCACTTGGGGATCTGGTGGACGGTGTAGGCGATCATGTCGCTGATCAGCCGCAGCGAGTGCTCCGGCGGGAACACGTAGGTCCCGCGCGAGAGGTACTCCTTGATGATGTCGTTCTGGGTGGTGCCGGCCAGCTGGTGCGCCACCGCCTCGGGGCTGAGGTCGGGGTTCTGCTCCTCCGCCGCCACCTGGTAGAGCGCCAGGAGCCACATCGCGGTGGCGTTGATCGTCATCGAGGTGTTCATCTCGGTGAGCGGGATCTGGTCGAACAGCTTGCGCATCTCACCCAGGTGCGGCACCGGCACACCCACCTTGCCGACCTCGCCGCGCGACATCACCGAGTCGGGGTCGTACCCGGTCTGCGTCGGCAGGTCGAAGGCGACCGACAGCCCGGTCTGCCCCTTGGCGAGGTTCGTGCGGTAGAGCTTGTTGGACGCCGCGGCGGTCGAGTGCCCCGCGTAGGTCCGCATCACCCAGGGACGGTCCTTCTCAGCCATGGCGCGAAGCCTACGACGTTGTTAACCATTAGTAACCGCTGTCTTGATGGGAGATAGGCCACTCCCCGAGGGCCGCCCGCGCCGCACGACCGCGTCCACAGCCCCACCCCGACTCCATGGACGCCCGGCCCGACCCGTTCTAGGGTCGTCGCACATCGTTTCTCGGAAGGCACCACCACGATGCGCACACGCCTCCACACCACCCTGCCCACCCTCACGGCCCTCCTGCTGGCCCTCTCGGCCTGCACCAGCTCGCCCGCCCCCAAGCCGCCACCCCTGGAGCCCAGCGACACCGCTGGATCGACCAGCCCACGGCCTACCGATCCGGTCGCATCAGATCTGCCGCCCGAAACCGCGGAAGAATTCGTCGTGCGATGGCAAGTGGAAGCCTTTCGCATGCAGCAAACGGGAGACACTTCCCAGTACCTTGCGATGTCTCGCGAGTGTCGTCAGTGCTCAGATCTGGCCGACTCCGTTACCTCGATCTATCGGGAGGGCGGCGAGATCGAGGTCGAGCTCCCCAAGATTGAGGACCTAAGCCTGGTGGGCACCCCCGGGAAGGTCACGATCCTGGAGTACGACCTAGAGACTGCGCCGACAGTCGTAAGGGACTCGCAAGGTGAGGTCGACCAGCGATTTCCCGGGGGCGTGGAGCGCTTCCAGGTCAACGTGGTCAGATCGCGTGGCGGCTGGTTCATTGTCAGGTTCGGCGAGGTGGACCGAGCATGAGTGTGATTGCGGCAGCCGCCTGGATTCTGATGCTTTCTGCGGATCCGAGCCCCATCGACGTAGACGCCAGCCTTCAGAGTGTCTCCGGCTCGCAGGGTCAAGTTCCTGAGGGCACTCCAGGATTGGAGACCGTCGGTACTGGTGGATCGCAACCCATCCGATACGAGCCGAGTTGCGACATCGGAGGCGATGCCCTCTGCTTCGCACGCTCCGCGTGCGTGGAGGACGGGTATGACGGCTTCCTCTACGACATCTACCGCGGCGACACGTACCTCGGGCAGACCTGCGTGACCGACGCGCCCGGCCAGCCCGCGGCCCCGGTGCTCACCCCGGCCCGCATCGAGCGGGAGTTCCGGGCCCTGGACTGGCCGGCGAGCGACCTGCAGGTCCAGCCGACCAACGGTCGCACCCTGGTGAACCTCCCGACCAACCTGTTCACGACCAACACCGAGCCCCACCGGCGCACGCTCACCCTCCTCGGGCAGCGGATCACGATCGAGGCCACGGCGGTCGGTTGGACCTGGAGCCACGGCGACGGGACGACCCGCTCCACGACGGCCCCGGGCCGCGGCTACCCCCACCTCGACCTCGCCCACACCTACACCACCCCGGGCCGGGTCAGCCTCGGGCTCACCACCACCTACGAGGGCCGCTACCGCCTGGGGAACGGCCCCTGGAGCACGATCCCGGCCACGCTCGACGTCGTGAGCCCGGCCGCGACCCTGCGGGTCGGTGAGGCCCGCCCGGTGCTCAGCACGCGGTAGCGCGGTCCAGGTGCACCAGCCGGATCAGGTGCGTGCGGTGCAGCAGCCGCCGCACCGACCCGTTGCAGCCCCGCAGCGTGACCCGGCGCTCGGCCCGGTGCGCCACGAACGTCGCCGCCGCGAGCAGCCGCAGGGCGGTGACGTCGACCGCGCGGACGTCCGAGAGGTCCACCACCACGGCGCGGTGCCGGTCGAGGGTGTCGTACACGACGTCGCGCACCTCGTGCGTCGAGCGCGCGTCGAAGTCGCCGTGCAACATCACCACGGCACCGTCGGTGCTCACGTCCATGGGTCCTCCCGAGTCCGATGACAGCCCTCACTCCTTCAGACGTGCTGGAGGCCGTTCCGGTTGCCTGACCACCCGATCGGTACCCCGTCCGACGCGCTACGGTCGGACCATGGTCAACCTCACCCGCATCTACACCCGCACCGGCGACGCCGGAGAGACCCGCCTCGGCGACATGAGCGTGACCACGAAGAACGACCTGCGACTGCACGCCTACGCCGACGTCGACGAGGCCAACGCCCACCTCGGCGTCGCGCTGGCCACGGGCGGCCTGGACGACGACGTCGTCAGCGTGCTCACCCACCTGCAGAACGACCTGTTCGACGTCGGTGCCGACTTCTGCACCCCGGTGGTGGCCGAGCCCGACTTCCCGCCGCTGCGCATCACGCAGGACTACGTCGACCGACTCGAGGCCTGGTGCGACCACTACAACGAGGACCTGCCCGCCCTGCGGTCCTTCATCCTCAACGGCGGCACCCCGGCCGCCGCCCAGCTGCACGTGTGCCGCACCGTGATCCGCCGCGCCGAACGGGCGGCGTGGGCGGCCTACGAGGTGCACGGCGAGTCGATGAACGTCCTGGCGATCACGTACCTCAACCGCCTCAGCGACCTGGTCTTCATCCTGGCCCGGTACGCCAACCGCGGCAGCGGCGACGTGCTGTGGGTGCCGGGCGGTCAGCGCAGCAGCGACTGATCCCAGTCCGTGCCGGGTGGGCGCGCCTCGAGCCACGCCTGGAAGCCGGTGAGGGAGGCCACGCTCATCGCGAGCTCGACCTCACCGGTGGACCCCTGGCAGCGGATGACCAGGTGGTCGGGGTAGAGCAGCGCCTGCTCGGCGCCGACGGGCTCGCGACGACCGTCGTAGGTCAGCTCGTCGCGCTCCCAGACCCGGGTCGGACCGGGCCAGAGGGTGAAGATGCGGAACCACTCCAGCCGCTCGCCGGAGTAGCGGCCGATCCCGAGAACCCAACCGCGCCCGTCCCCGGAGGGACGGACGCGGTGTGAGAGTTCGAAGGTGCCGCCGTGACGCCCGATCAGGCGACGGCGGACCACCAGGGCGACCAGGCCGAGGAGGACGAGGAGCAGCACGACGCCGGCAGCATCGATGACCCACTGCCACCACGCCACGCTGCGCCCCCTCTCGACCCTGGGAACACTAGCGGGTCAGGCTCGCGCCTTCTCGACCGCCCTCAGCCGGGCCTCCGCCTGGCGGATGCGGCGCTCGCCCTCGTCGGCGGAGTCCAGGGCGTGCGCCTGGGCCTCCTCGAGGTCGATGCGCACCTGGTCGACGTCGATCTCCTCGGCGAGCACGGCGTGCTCGGAGAGGATCGAGACCCGGTCGTTGGCCACGGAGATGAACCCGCCGTCGGCGACGGCGATGACCGCCGGACCGTCGACCGCGAGGATCTCCACGGTGGCGTCGGTGAGCAGCGAGAGCAGCGGGGCGTGGCCCCGCAGGATCCCGACGTCACCCTCCACCGTGCGGGCCACCACCATCGTCGCCGAGCCGGACCACACGGTCCGGTCGGCGGCGACGAGCTCGACCTGCAGGACTTCAGCGTCGGCCATGATCAGAGGTTCTTCTGGATCTCGGCCCACTTGGCCTCGACGTCGTCGAGGCCACCGCACATGAAGAACGCCTGCTCGGCGACGTGGTCGTACTCACCGTCGGCGATCTTGTTGAACGCCTCGATGGTGTCGGCCACGGGCACGGTCGAGCCCTCGATGCCGGTGAACTGCTTGGCCACGTAGGTGTTCTGCGACAGGAACCGCTGGATGCGGCGCGCGCGGGAGACGATGATCTTGTCCTCCTCGGACAGCTCGTCGACACCCAGGATCGCGATGATGTCCTGCAGCTCCTTGTTGCGCTGCAGGATCTGCTTGATCCGGATCGCGCAGTCGTAGTGCGCCTGACCGATGTACTGCGGGTCGAGGATCCGCGAGGTGGAGGTCAGCGGGTCCACGGCCGGGTAGATGCCCAGCGAGGCGATCTCGCGCGACAGCTCGGTGGTGGCGTCCAGGTGGGCGAACGTCGTGGCCGGCGCCGGGTCGGTGTAGTCGTCGGCCGGCACGTAGCTCGCCTGCATCGAGGTGATCGAGTGACCACGGGTGGAGGTGATGCGCTCCTGGAGCTGACCCATCTCGTCGGCCAGGTTGGGCTGGTAGCCCACCGCGGACGGCATGCGGCCGAGCAGGGTGGAGACCTCCGAGCCGGCCTGGGTGAACCGGAAGATGTTGTCGATGAACAGCAGCACGTCCTGGTTCTGGACGTCGCGGAAGTACTCCGCCATCGTCAGCGCGGACAGCGCGACGCGCAGCCGGGTGCCCGGCGGCTCGTCCATCTGGCCGAACACGAGGGCGGTCTGGCCGATGACGCCGGCCTCCTCCATCTCGACGATCAGGTCGTTGCCCTCGCGGGTGCGCTCGCCCACACCGGCGAACACCGACACACCACCGTGGTCCTTGGCGACACGCGCGATCATCTCCTGGATGAGCACGGTCTTGCCCACGCCGGCGCCGCCGAACAGGCCGATCTTGCCGCCCTGCACGTACGGGGTCAGCAGGTCGATGACCTTGATGCCGGTCTCGAACATCTGGGTCTTCGACTCGAGCTGGTCGAAGGCCGGGGCCTTGCGGTGGATGCCCCAGCGCTCGTTGACCTCGAGGGTCTGACCGGCCTCGAGGTTGAGGCAGTCGCCGGTGGCGTTGAACACCTTGCCGAGGGTGGCGTCGCCGACGGGCACGGTGATCGGGCCGCCGGTGTCGGACACCTGGGCACCGCGCACGAGGCCGTCGGTGGGCTTCAGCGAGATCGCGCGGACCATGCCGTCACCGATGTGCTGGGCCACCTCGAGGGGCAGGATGGTGGTCTCGCCGCCGAGGGTGACCTCGACCTCGAGCTTGTTGTAGATCTCGGGCATCGAGTCCACGGGGAACTCGATGTCGACGACCGGGCCGATCACGCGGGCGATACGGCCGACGCTGCCCGAACCGGACTGGGTGGTCTCTTCAACCGTTGCGGTCATGTCTCTCACTTACCTTCGGGTCACTCGCTGGCGGACGTCGCGTCGGCCAGCGCGTTCACGCCACCGACGATCTCACTGATTTCCTGCGTGATGCCGGCCTGTCGGGCCTGGTTGGCGATCCGCTTGTACTTCTTGATCAGCTCCTCGGCGTTGTCCGTGGCCGACTTCATCGCCTTCTGACGGGCGGCGAGCTCGGAGGCCGCCGCCTGCAGGAGGCAGAAGAAGATGCGGCTCTGGACGTACTGCGGGAGCAGGCCGTCGAGGACGGCCTCGGCCGAGGGCTCGAACTCGTACAGCGGCAGCACCTCGCCGTCGGCCGGCGCGTCGCCGTCCTCCAGCTCCAGGGGCAGCAGCCGGATGGCGGCGGGCTCCTGGGTCAGCATCGACTTGAACTGCGTGTACACGACGTGCACCTCGTCGACCCCGCCCTCGGCCACCTCGGCGAGGAAGGCGTCGATCAGGGTCTGACCCACCTCGGCGGCGGTGTCGTAGTCGGGCTGGTCGGAGAACCCGGTCCAGGCCTGCACGATCGGACGCTGGCGGAACTTGAAGTACGCCTCGCCCTTGCGGCCGCAGACGTAGGTGCTGACGGTCTTGCCCTCGCCCCGCAGGCGCTCGCCGAGGCGCTCGGCCTCCTTGAGCACGTTGGAGGAGTAGGCACCCGCCAGGCCGCGGTCGCTGGTCACGACCAGCACCGCGGCCCGGGTGGGCTCGGCGACCTCGGTGGTGAGCGGGTGGTCGACGTTGGAGTACGTCGCCACCGCGGACACCGCCCGGGTGAGCTCGCGGGCGTACGGCGCCGCCGCCTGCGCCCGCTGCTGGGCCTTGATGATGCGCGACGCAGCGATGAGCTCCATGGCACGCGTGATCTTCTTCATCGACTCGGTCGACCTGATCCGCGCGCGGTACTCGCGCAGCGAGACGGCCATGCTCAGCCCTCGCTCTGGAACTGCGGCAGGAACGCGTCGTACGCCGCGACCAGACCGGCCTCGTCCTCGAACTTGGTGGTCTCCCGGATGCCGGCGAGCAGGCCGGCGTGCGAGCGACGCAGGTAGTCGAGGAACTCGGCCTCGAAGCGCAGCACGTCGGCCACGTCGAGGACGTCGAGGCGGCCGGTGGTGCCGAGCCACAGCGAGACGGTCATCTCCTCGAGCGGGTACGGCGAGTAGGCCGGCTGCTTGAGCAGCGCCATGAGGCGCTGGCCACGGTCGAGCTGCTGGCGCGAGGCGGCGTCGAGGTCGGAGGCGAACATCGCGAAGGCCTCCATCGCGCGGAACTGAGCCAGGTCGACCTTGAGCGAACCGGTGACGGCCTTCATCGCCTTGGTCATCGCCGAGCCGCCCACGCGCGACACCGAGATGCCCACGTCGATGGCGGGGCGCTGGTTGGCCGCGAAGAGGTCGGACTGGAGGAAGATCTGACCGTCGGTGATCGAGATGACGTTGGTCGGGATGAACGCCGAGACGTCGTTGGCCTTGGTCTCGATGATCGGCAGACCGGTCATCGAGCCCGCGCCGAGCTCGTCGGAGAGCTTCGCGCAGCGCTCGAGCAGCCGGCTGTGCAGGTAGAAGACGTCACCGGGGTAGGCCTCACGGCCCGGGGGACGACGCAGCAGCAGCGACACCGCACGGTAGGCCTCGGCCTGCTTGGTGAGGTCGTCGAAGACGATCAGCACGTGCTTGCCGTCGTACATCCACTGCTGGCCGATGGCCGAGCCGGTGTACGGGGCGAGGTACTTGAAGCCGGCGCTGTCGGAGGCCGGGGAGGCGACGATGGTGGTGTACTCCAGCGCGCCGGCCTCCTCGAGGGCACCGCGCACCGAGGCGATGGTGGAGCCCTTCTGGCCGATGGCGACGTAGATGCAGCGCACCTGCTTGGTCGGATCGCCCGACTCCCAGTTCTGCTTCTGGTTGATGATCGTGTCGATCGCGATCGTCGTCTTGCCGGTCGCGCGGTCGCCGATGATCAGCTGACGCTGGCCACGGCCGATCGGGGTCATCGAGTCGATGGCCTTGATGCCGGTGGCGAGGGGCTCGTGCACCGACTTGCGCTGCATCACGGTCGGCGCCTGGAGCTCCAGGGCGCGGCGGCCGGACGCGGCGATCTCGCCGAGGCCGTCGATCGGGGTGCCGAGCGGGTCCACGACGCGACCGAGGAACGCGTCACCGACGGGCACGGAGAGCACCTCGCCCGTGCGGCGGACCGTCTGGCCCTCCTCGATCTTGTCGAAGTCACCGAGGATGACGACACCGATCTCGCGGGTCTCCAGGTTGAGGGCGAGGCCGCGCGTGCCGTCCTCGAACTCCAGGAGTTCGTTGGCCATGCACGAGGGCAGGCCCGTCACCCGGGCGATGCCGTCGGCCGCCTGCGAGACGGTGCCGACCTCCTCCTTGCTGGCCGCTTCCGGCTTGTAGTCGGCGACGTACTTCTGCAGTGCGTCCCGGATCTCCTCCGGACGGATCGAGAGCTCCGTCATCGTCTTCCTTCTCTCTGACCTTGAAATGTGGGTACGTGGGTTCAGCCGACGAGTCGCCGGCGGGCGTCGTCGAGGCGGCTGGACACCGTCCCGTCGATGACGTCGTCACCGATCTCCACGCGGATGCCACCGAGCACCGTGGGATCGACGACCAGGTTGAGGTGCACCGGTCGGCCGTACTGCGACGCCAGGGCGCCGCCGAGCCGGTCGAGCTCGGCCTCCGAGAGCGGGCGGGCCGCTCGGATGGTGGCCACGCTCTGACCGTGCACCTGGGCCGCGACCTTCTCGTAGGCCGCGAGGGCCGCGAGGGCGGTGCGGTAGGTGCCCGCCAGGGAGCGGACCGCGAGGGTGACCGTGGCCGGCAGCGCCTTGCCCTCGAGCAGCGAGGACAGCAGCGTCACCTTGTCGGCCTCGGACCGGGCCGGGTCGGAGAGCGCGTCGCGCAGCTCCGGGGTGGTCCGGATGGTCTGGCCGACCGAGAACAGCTCGTCCACCAGGCGACCCGACTCCGCACCGGCGGAGGTCACCGTGGCGACGACGCTGAGGTGCTCGAGCACGTCGGCGAGGTCACGGGTGGCGGTCCACCGGCGCGCGACGGCGGCGCTGAGCACCGCCACCGCGCCGGCGCCGTACCGGGGCCCGAAGACCTCGGCCACGAGGCCCTGCTTGGCCGCGACCGGCACCGAGGCGTCGGTCGCTAAGCGCCGGAGCGCCCCCTCACGGCGCAGCGTCTGCGCCAGGTCGAACAGGTCCGCCGAGACCTGGGTCGCTGCCGCGGCGTCGGCGGTGTGACCCGCCAGCTCCTCGGTCAGCGTGACCAGGGCCTCCGCGGAGGCGCCCCGCAGATCCATCACTGGGCCCCGGACTTACCGGTCTCGAGGTCGGCGAGGAACCGCTCGACGACGCGCGACTGGCGCTCGTCGTCCTCCAGGCTCTCCCCCACGATCCGACCCGCGAGGGTGGTGGCGAGGGTGCCGACTTCGGCCCGCAGCGAGGTGACCGCCTGCTGGCGCTCGGCCTCGATCTGGGTCTTGCCGTGCTCGACGATCCGGGCAGCCTCGGTCTGAGCCTGCTCACGCATCTCGGCCACGATCGCGGCGCCCTGCTCGCGCGCCTCCTCACGGATGCGCGCGGCCTCGTGACGGGCCTCGGCCAGCTGGGCCTCGAGCTCGGCGAGCTTGGCGTCGGCCTCGGCCTGCTTGCTCTCGGCGGCGGACAGGCCGCCCTCGATGGCCTTGGTGCGCTCCTCGAAGGTGGCCTCGAAGTTCGGGACGATGAACTTCTTGACCGCGAGGAAGAGCAGACCGAAGACGACGATCGAGAGCACGAGCTCGACCGGGTGCGGCACGAGCGGGTTGAGGTCTTCCCCGGCCGCCCGCAGCACCAGGGGTGCGTTGAGAATCTGCATGGCAGGTCCTTCCAGGTCCTACGAGGGCTTGGTCAGCTCAGGACGAACGCAAGGGCGATACCGATGATGGCGAGCGCCTCGGCGAGGGCGAAGCCCAGGATGGCGATCGACTGCAGGCGGCTCTGGGCCTCCGGCTGGCGGGCGACACCGGCGATGTAGGCGGCGAAGATCAGACCGATACCGATACCCGGGCCGATGGCGGCCAGGCCGTAACCGATCATGTTGAGCGAGCCGTTCAGCTCACCGGTCATCGCGAGCGCGTTGATCATGGGATCCCTTTCGGTTTGGAACTACTGGGGTGGTGCAGAACTGGGGCGGGCTGGGTGCTGCGTGGTGGTGCTCAGTGCTCGTCGGCCAGCGCACCGGCGATGTACATCGCGGTGAGCAGGACGAACACGTACGCCTGGAGGAACTGGATCAGGACCTCGAGGAAGGCGACGGCGATGAAGAGCACCCAGGAGAGCAGGCCGACGCCGATGTAGGCGCCACCCATCTCGGCGATGAGGTACTCGCCGCCGAGAGCGAACAGGATGAGCAGCAGGTGGCCGGCGAACATGTTGCAGAACAGACGCAGGGCCAGCGTGACCGGGCGGACCAGGATGTTGGAGAGGAACTCCAGCGGGATCAGCAGGGCCAGGATGGGGCCGTGCACGCCCGAGGGCACGCTCTGCAGCTTGAAGTAGCCGACGAAGCCGTGCTTCTTGATGCCGACGCCGTTGTAGACGACCCACGAGAGCAGGGCGAGGCTGTAGACCAGGCCCGATCGGGAGAACGTCGGGAACTGGAGGAACGGCACGGTGGCGGCGAAGTTGTTGAACAGCACGAAGAAGAACAGCGCGAACAGGTAGGGCACGAAGCGCTGGAAGTCGTGGCTGCCGATGATGTCGCGGCCGATGGAGTTGCGCACGAAGCCGTACGCCTCCTCACCGACGTACTGCAGCTTGCCGGGCACCATCGCGCGCTTGCGCGAGGCGGCGTAGAAGAGGGCGAAGACCAGGATCGCGACCAGCACGAGCTGGACCATGGGCTTGGTGACGCCGGCGTAGTTGGCCTGGCCCAGGAACTCGAAGGTGCTCGAGCTCGTGCTCCCGCCGATGGGCGGCAGGTTGAAGTCGGCCGGGCTGGGAGGGGTGAACCCCTCGCTCTCTCCCTCGCCGCTCGCGGCGGTCAGGACCAGGCTCAGCATGGGCACTCCTGTTTCTGGACTAGTTCGGGTCCGAGGGGGCTCGGAATCGTGCGAAGGTCTGGTACAGCGCGAGGCCGGCGCCCAGCAGGATGCCGAGGATCACCATGAACTCGGTGCCCCACCATCGGTCGAGCAACCACCCCACGCCTCCGTACAGGAGTACGCCCGACACGAGGTAGCCGAAGGCCAGCCACGGGTCGCCCTTCGGGGTGTCGTCCGACTGACTCATCGCGAGCCGGACAATAGCAGCCGGTCCGGGTCATCGTTCACCCGCCTGCGGGAGGTCGAACACCGGGATGCGCGCGGTGGTCGCCAGGCGCACCTGGGCGACGGTCCACGTGAGGGCGACGCCGAGGATCCCGGCCGAGAGCCAGGACACCGGGAGGCCCTCGGGCCACCGCTCGGCGTCGGAGACGACGGTCAGCGACGCCGCCAGCGCCACGACGACGAGCAGGTAGGTCAGCATCGCCACGAGCAGCGACCACGCGGGCCGCACGGTGGCGACGACGTCGACCGCCATCGCGGCGGTGACCATGACCAGGGTCGCGGCGAGCGCACCGACCAGGGCCGCGCCGGCGGCCCCGGGACCGTCGAGCACCAGACCCGCCACCGCCACGACCAGGCCCCCGGCGAGGGTGACCAGCGCCGAACCGAACAGCACTCGCGCAGCGACGACCCGCGACTGCGGGTCGGTGCGGGAGGTGGCGGTCGTCATCGTCGGCGGCCGATCTGTGCGGTCTGGGAGGGGGGATTCAGGTGTTCCTCAGGTGCTCGTGAAAGTTATCACAAAGTCTCCGGCGCCCCGGCATCGGGTCCGCCGCTCTCACCGGACGGGGTGGCGACCGGGCCCTCCGGCGCCGGTTGACCGGGACGGTGCAGCACCGGCAGCACGAACGTGAGCACCAGGGTGAGCCCGAAGCAGCCGGCGATGCTGAGCCAGACCGAGGGACCGGTGCGCAGGCTCGCCAACACGGTGGAGAAGGCGATCAGGCCCGCCCACAGCCACATGATCGCCACGGCCCGGCGGTGGGAGTGCCCGATCTCGAGCAGTCGGTGGTGCAGGTGCTGCTTGTCGGGGGCGAACGGCGAGCGGCCGGCGCGGGTGCGCCGCACGACCGCCATCACCAGGTCGGCCAGGGGCACGATGAGGATGAGGATCGGCAGGGCGGCGGGCAGCAGCATCGGCAGCAGGCTGGCGCGGGTGCCGTCGGCCCCCAGCGCGATGTCCTCGGGCGAGAACTGCGTGGTGACGGTGATCGCCGAGGCCGAGAGCACCAGCCCCAGGAGCATCGAGCCGGAGTCGCCCATGAACAGGCGGGCCGGGTGCCAGTTGTGCGCCAGGAAGCCCGCGCAGGCGCCGGCCAGCGCGGCCGTCAGCAGGGCGCCGGTGGTGGCGCGGGTGATGCCGTTGGCGCTGGAGAGCTCGTAGCAGTAGACGAAGAAGGCCAGCGCCGAGATGCCCACCACGCCGGCCGCCAGGCCGTCCAGGCCGTCGACGAAGTTCACGGCGTTGACGGTGGCCAGCACCAGGAAGGCGGTGAGCAGGGCGCCCTGGCCGGAGTCGAGCACGAACTGCTCGCCGTCGGCGGGGAAGAAGAAGTGGAACTGGATGCCGGAGTACACCAGCAGCCCGACGGCCACGACCTGGCCGCCGAACTTGCTCAGGGCGTCGAGGTCGAAGATGTCGTCGACCACCCCGACCGCGCACACCACCGCCCCCGAGACCAGCACCGCCTGGGCGTCGGCGAAGACGAAGGGGTCGCTGCGGGAGAGGAACGGCAGCTCCCGCGCCACGAGGAACGCGGCGAAGAGCCCGCCGAGCATGGCGATGCCGCCGAGGTAGGGGATCGGCTCGGCGTGCACGTCGCGGTCACGGACGGCGGCGACGGCGCCCGTGCGCACCGCGATCTCCCGGGCCACGACGGTGAGCAGGTAGGTGATCGCCGCCGCGACGAGGAAGACGACCAGGTACTCGCGCACGCCCGCTCCCCCGTCTCAGTCCAGGTCGGTGAGGGTCGCGCCGAGCGGCTCGAGCACCTCGTTGAGCTGCTCGAGCGACAGCGCCCCGCGGCGCAGGATCCGGCCCTGGTCGCCGGTGCAGTCCACGATCGTCGAGGCCTCTCCCCCCGGCGACTCCCCCGCGTCGACGACGACGGCGACGGAGGCCGCCAGCATCTCCTCGGCCTGGTCGGCGTCGGTGGCGGCGGGCATGCCGGTGAGGTTGGCCGAGCTGACGGCCAGCGGGCCGGTGCGCTCGAGGATCTCGCGGGCCACCTCGTGGTCGGGCATGCGCACCGCGACGGTGCCGCGGGTGTCGCCGAGGTCCCACTGCAGGGACTGCTGCTGGTGGCAGATCACCGTCAGCGGACCGGGCCAGAACGCCTCCACGAGCGCCCGCGCGTAGCCGGGCACGCGGGTGGCGAGCGCGTCGAGGGTCGCGGTGCTGCTCACCAGCACCGGCGGCGGCATCTCCCGGCCCCGCCCCTTGGCCTCCAGCAGGCCGGCGACCGCCTCCTTGTCGAAGGCGTCGGCAGCGATGCCGTAGACGGTGTCGGTGGGGAGCACGACCAGGTCGCCGCGCTGGATCGCCATGACGGCCGCCTCGACGGCGTCCTCGAGTTCCTCGGGGCTCCCGGTGGTGAAGCGCTCGCAGATCACCGGCCTATCGTGCCAGCCGCGCGGTGAGGTAGCGCGCACGGCCCGCCAGGTCGCGATGGTCGCGCACGGCGTCCCAGTGCCCGGTGGCGGCGAAGACCGCCGGGGCGCTCTCCCCCTGCACGTCGGCGTGCTCGATCCCGACGACCCCGCCGGGCCGCAGCAGACCGCGGCCGCGGCGCTCCAGCGCGCGGATCGCCTCCAGCCCGTCGTCACCGGAGAACAGGGCGAGGTGGGGGTCGTGGTCGCGCGCCTCGGCCGCCACCGACTCCCACGCCTCCAGCGGGATGTAGGGCGGGTTGCTGACCAGCACGTCGACCTGTCCCGCCAGCTCGGGGACGGCGGTGGCGAGGTCGCCGTGGTGGAGCTCGCACCCCGTGCCGGCGAGGTTGCGCTCGGCCCCCCCCA